>NZ_NRQU01000009.1 GCF_004119495.1 Flavobacterium sp. YO12 | reverse complement strand
TTTTTTTTGTTCTTCCTCTTTGTCAAAGTTCAAAATTTTGACAAAGATTCTACTCGCAAACTTGTCAAATATAGCCCTTGGTTTCAACCACGAGAGCACAATACGGGACGCTACAATATTTCGTCCCCGCGGTTGAAACCACGGGCTATGGATTTAAACGAGAAATTAGATTAATCTCGTCGTAGTATGTCATTTCGACCGAAGGGAGAAATCACACTAGTTTGTCTACAAAGATTAGCGATTCTCTTTGTGGAGTTCCTTGTGCGATTTCTCCCTTCGGTCGAAATGACAAAATATTCCTAATTCTTCAAAACATCATTTCCTGCGCCCCATTTTTTCTGCCAAGCGGGATACTTTTTTAATGCTTTTTCAGGTTTATCTGTATACCATGCATAACCGCTTCTACGCTCTCGGCTGACTTCTGCCAAAGAATACAAAAACTGGCTGTCTCTATCGCAGAATAAAGGTTTGTGAGTTCCTAATTCATAATATCTCGTCCAGATTGGCGGTGCAGTAGAATCAGTTACAACACGCACATCGTTGGTGATTTTCTTGTATTTGGAATCCATTTCTGGAGCTTGAAAACTTTCTACTCTGATATTGTATATTTTAGAATCCTGAAACCATTTAATAGCACTTTGAATCGAGTTAATTATTTTCTCATTGGGATTATCGATTGCCATTAAAAACAATACTACATCAACACTTTCGGCGTTACAGATACTTGGCGGTTCGAACTTTCGTGCCCATGCAGGTAAAAGCGTAATTTCATCATGCTGCTGGCACCAAGCCGTTAGTTTTCCATCTTCTTTAATCTGCATTTTTAAAATACAGTCGATTCCTTTTTCATACGAAACGGTCACTTTTTTTCTGGTTTTAGCATCAATAAATGCAAAATCAGGATCATTGTTGACGATCTTTTTCAAAAGATTCATAATGCCCATATAAGCACCGTCATTAAATGTAATATGTCGGCTGTAACCTTTTTCTAAAGGAAAATATTGAGGCCAGCCTCCGTTGTCGTATTGCGCTTCCAAAATAAAATCAATTCCTTTTAACGCGCCGTCTTTGTATTTAGCTTCTTTAGTCAAAGTATAAACCTGAGCTAGATAATTGACGTGCGTGTAAGTCGTTTCATTGTCAAAAGTAGTATGCAGAATCGGTTTGGTTGCAATAACTGTATCAATTTGCTTTGGAGTCAGAATTGCTTTCATATCGTAATTCTTCGGCCATCCGCCATTATTACGCTGAAAAAGCAAAATATTATCAGCAATTTTAGCGTAATCCGTTTCAGCATATTGAGGCTGATTCGGAATTGGATTTACGATATTAGTTTTGTCTTTAATATGGTACCAATGATTGGTCCCATCTGTAAAAACTTTTGTACTGATTACTGATTTTTCCTCTTTGTTAGTTTGTGCATTCGAATGTAGAAACGAGAAAACACAAAGACTTAAAACAACTGCTTTTGAACTATTGATAAATTTCATTTTGAAATCGTGATTAAAATTTTACAGCTCCTTTTGGAACATCACTTCCAAGTGTAGTTGTTTTTGAAAAATCTAAATTTTTAGAAGAAACTAATTCAATATTTGCGTTTCCTTCACCGTTTATATTTACGGCTTTAGCCGATGTAGAATTGAATTCGACATTTTTTAAAGACATATTTTTTACATTGTAAACTTCAAATACATTGCTGTTTTCGATATCTAATCTCGCATTGGTGATTTTGATTCCGTTTGCGTCAATAATCGAAAATCCTTTTTCAGCCGTAACTGTCAAGTTTGAAATTTCGATATTCTCTAAATTCATTTCAGGTAGACCTTGTAAAAATACCGCTTGCTGAGCACCTTTGATCGTAATATTTTTAATTGAAATATTTTTAAACTGAGGCGTTTCAACCGTTACAGGCATTGCTTTATTAATGATTTTATCTCCCCCTTCTTCTAAAGTTTCTGCTATCGATTTTCCTCCATAATACAAATTGAAAGAAATAGCCTGCGACGGAATATCAGTCATATAAACATCCGAAATAAATACGTTTTCTACGACACCGCCTCTTCCGCGTGCACTTTTAAAACGTAAACCAACATCAGTTCCCATAAAAGTACAATTTGAAACATGCAGGTTTTTTACACCGCCAGACATCTCGCTTCCAACCGTCACACCACCGTGTCCGTGATATACAATATTGTTTCTTACGATGATATTTTCGCTGGGAATACCTCTTTCACGACCATCTTTATCTTTTCCTGATTTAATGCAAATGGCATCATCACCAACATCAAAACTTGAATTTTCAACCAAAACATTTTTACAGCATTCTATATCAAGACCGTCTCCGTTTTGAGAATACCAAGGGTTACGAACCGTTACATTTCTCACAATTAAATCTTCAACCATAAAAGGGTGAATATTCCAAGCTGGCGAATTTTGAAAAACAGGACCGTCAAATAAAACTCTTTTACTGTTTTGGATACTCACCAATACAGGTCGTAAAAAGTCATGAATTTTTTCAAAATCTTCTTTAGTTTTTAAATCAGGACGCACGTTTTGATCTGCGCCTTTAGAAGCATTCATAAATATTTCTGATGGATACCAGCTCGTTTTTTGAGCATTTAAAACACCGCCTTTTGAAATTGCTTCTTTCCATTGGCTCTCAGTTAATTTGCTCTTTTTAATTTGTCTCCAAACTTCTCCAGAACCATCCCAAACACCATTTCCTGTAAAAGCAATGTTTTCAAGGTTTTTGCCATAAATAGGAGAGATACATCGCCAAGTGTTTAATCCTTCAAAATTAGTTTCGATAATAGGATATAAAGATTTATCTGTAGAAAATTTTATTAGCGCACCTCTTTCAGCATGTAATTCAATATTGCTTTTTAGAATAATTGGACCTGTAAGCCAGATTCCAGGAGGAATAATAACTTTTCCGCCGCCTTTTTTTGAAACCGCATCTATAGCATCGGCGAAAGCCTTAGTGTTTAAAACATAACCGCCGTTTACGGCACCAAAATCTTTTATGTTTACACTGTTTTTGGGAATAACCGGCTCTTTTATTTTGGTCATTTTAAATTCAATGTCTTTGTAAGTGTCAGATGCTTTTTGCGCCAAAACTGGTACAGAAAAACTTGCTGCCAGAATGGTCAAAGCTGTACAGAAAAGGTTAGTCAGGTTAGTTTTCATTAGAATTGTATTATGGTTAAAATTTACTTTTGATGTCGGTTAGATTTTTTATCTGCTATTTTTTTATTTGATGAATAAAAAAATCCGTTATAAACTATAATTTAACAATGTAATCGATTACACAAATTTATTAAAAAAATATTATCAAACGACAATTTTGATTTAATTATAACAGATTTTTTATGAATTTGATTTTTTTATGGGAAATGGATTAAGATTTCCATTTGAATTTCTAGATTAAAAGCTAGAGCAAAAATCTGATATTTATCCTAGTTACAGGAGGGTACAGGATACCTGTCATTTTATATTCTTATAAATTGTCCTAATTATTTGGTAAAAGTGTTAAAAATACATTTATTTGTAAAGATAATAATACTTAAAATTAATGCCTCGTAATTTTATCCCAATAAAAAAATCAATACTATAAATAATGCGTTTAATTCCTTTCAACAAATTACTAATCGTTTTTTTAACGGTATTTACAATTTTTTCGGCAAACGCTGCAGAAATTTGGGTTTCACCATCTGGAAATGATTCCAACCTCGGAACAAAATCAAATCCGCTGGCAACTGTTCATATGGCAATGCGAAAAGCCAGAGAACTACGCCGATTAAAAGATCCATCAATTAAAGATGGTGTTCATATTATAGTAATGAATGGTACATATTATTTAAATGAACCTTTGTTTGTAAGACCAGAAGATTCAGGAACTCTCGATAGTCCAACAACAATTGAAGCCGATGTAAACGCTAAACCCATTATAAGCGGTGGAATTGAAATAAAAAATTGGAAAAAAGTTAATATTTTAAATGGTAAAAAAGGTGTGTTTTGGGTAGCCGATGCGCCTCAAAAAGCGGGTTCATTAATTAATTACAGACAATTGTGGGTAAACGGAAAAAAAGCCGTTAGAGCCAAAAGTACGGCAGGAAATACAATGGACAGAATTTTGTCTTGGGATCATAAATCGCAGACTTGCTGGATTCCGTTTAAAGATAAATCGGTTAAGTTCGAACCGGGAATGGAAATGTTTATTGTGCAATGGTGGTCGATTGCGAACCTTCGAATTAAAAATATTGAAGTACAGAAAGACAGCGCCAGACTTTCGTTTGAAGAGCCTGAAAGCCGAATTCAAAGTGAGCATCCTTGGCCTGCACCGTGGATTTCTAAAAACAACGGAAATTCTGCTTTTCATTTAAACAATGCTCTTTCATTATTAAATGAACCTGGAGAATGGTTTTTAGATAAAAAGAATGCTAAAGTCTATTATATTCCACGTCAGGGTGAAGATATTAATTCGGTTAAAGTTACTGTTCCAGTTTTAGAAAATCTGGTTGAAGTAAAAGGAACGATTGATTCTCCTGTACATCATTTTCAATTTAAAGGAATTTCATTTCAATACAGCAATTGGCTTCGTCCTTCAGAACAAGGTCATGTGCCTTTGCAGTCTGGTATGTATTTATTGGATGCTTATAAATTGAAACAGCCAGGAACGCCAAATCAGGCGAGTTTAGAAAATCAGGCTTGGGTAGGAAGACCTCGCTCGGCAGTCGAAGTAAATTATGCCAATAATATTCAGTTTGAATCGTGTCGTTTTGAACACTTGGCTTCGACCGGTTTAGATTTAAATAAAGGAACAAATCATAATACTGTAAAAGGAAATTTGTTTAAAGATATCGGCGGAAGCGCCATCAATGTTGGTGTTTTCTCTGAAGAAGCTTTTGAAGCGCATTTGCCTTTAATCATAAAAGATGAAAGAGAAATGTGTTCGGATGAAGTGATTTCAGATAATTTAATCACAAACGTTACCAATGAAGATTGGGGAACTTTAGGAATCAGCGCTGGTTTTGTTAGAAATATTACGATCGAACACAACGAAATTTCGGATGTTTCGTATTCTGGAATGGCAATGGGCTGGGGTTGGACACACACGCCAAACGTAATGCAGAACAATAAAATTCTAGGCAATAAAATTCATCATTATGCAAAACATTTACATGATGTTGCTGGAATTTATACGCTTTCGGCTCAACCAAACAGCCGAATCGAAGAAAATTATATTGACAAGGTTTACAATAGTCCATACGCACACGATCCGTTTTTATGGTTGTATTTGTATACCGATGAAGGTAGTGAAGGTTTTACGATTAAAAACAATTGGATTGCTGAAAAGAAAATCTTAAAAAATCATAATGGTCCAAAAGGAAATATTTGGGAACATAATGATCCGTATGTAAGTGCTAAAATAAAAGATGCTGCAGGAATTAGAGCTCCTTACAAAGATTTAGAAAAAGAAGTCGTAATAGATGAAAAATGGGGATTGCAGGAAATGCCAAAACCGTATGCAATCGAGTTGATAGGTTCTGATTTTGATATCGCAAAAATCAAATCGACTTTAACAGGTTTTAGAATTGTAGGTCAGGAATTGTATCAATGGAAAAATCATTTAGTGATTTACGGGAAAATGAATCAGCCGGAAAGAACGAAGCGAAAGTTGGCAGGCGCTTTTCCTTCTTTAGAAATTAAAATCTATGAAGATTTGGTTTATGATTTCCAAAATTTCGAAAGATGTAAAGATTCAAAACCTGCATCAGACTGGGAAAATGTGGTTTTAACAGCCAATCTTCCTGCTGATGAAAAATTGCAAAAAGAATATATAGAGTATCATAAAACGCAATTCGAGAAATGGCCGGAAGTTGCCAAAGGTTTCTGTAATGCCGATTTTCAGCAATTACAGGTTTTCAAAAAAGAGAGACAATTAATTTTGGTAATCAGTATTCCGAAAGGCGAAAACTTGGATAAACTAAATCCAAAAAGCACAGAAAATAATCCAAGAGTAGATCAATGGAATGCTTTAATGAAAAAATACCAATCGGGAATTGAAGGTGCAAAACCAGACGAAACATGGATTTTCTTGAATAAGGTGAATGTAGAAGAGAAAAAGTAGAAGAAAGAGCCAAGAAGAAAGAATTTATTGGAGAATCAAGAAAAAAGAAAATCTGCTCAATCTACTCAATCTGCTCAATCTGCTCAATCTGCGTGAAAAAATAAAAACTAACCTCAAAGTAGGTTTCAGAAATAATCTAAAATCTAAAATCAACAATCTAAAATAACCACACCTCATGTTAAAAATAGCCATTCTGGGACTTGGAGAAGGACGAAGCACAATGTCGGCTGCTATAGAAAGTTCAAAACTAGAACTCGTTAAGATATGCGACCGAAACGAAGAATTGTGCAAACAGCGAGCAAAAGAATTCGATTTTCATTCGTACACCACCAATTACGATGATTTATTAAATGATCCTTCAATTGATATTATCGCCATTTATACGCCAGATCATCTTCACGCACAACATGTGAAACAAGCTTTGTTGCACGGAAAACACGTTGTTTGTACAAAACCATTTATCGATGATCTTTCGGATGCAAAGGAATTACTAGAATTAAGTAAATCAACAGGAAAGAAAGTTTTTATCGGACAAAGTTCCCGTTTTTTCGAGCCAGCCAAAAGACAAAGAGCCGATTATGAAGCAGGATTAATAGGAGATTTAATTACAATTGAAGCGCAATATCATGCCGATCACAGATGGTTTTTAAAGAAAGAATGGTCGCTTTTGCAATCGTTTAAATGGCTGTATGGAGGCTTGAGTCATCCTGTAGATTTTATCAGATGGTATTTGCCAAATATTCAGGAAGTAATGGGGTACGGAATGATCAGCAGTAACGGACAAAATGCAGGATTGAAGAATGAAGATACGATGCACTTTATTTTTAAAGCAACCGATGGAAGAATTGCACGTGTAAGTGGAGTTTATACTTCGCCAACTCAGCCAGCACAACGCGACAGTGGAATGAGCACGATTTTAAGAGCCACAGAAGGAGCAAGTCAGGCTGATTATCACGAATTGCGTTATGCCGTTACAGACAAAACTGGGGAAGAAAAAGTAATTACTTGGGGCGACAGTACGATAAAGTATTATTTCCGTTTTGAAGGACAAAGTCATCATGGCGGTGAATATCAGAATTATTTAGAATATTTTGTAGACAGTATTGAACAAGGTTTTGAAGCGTATCCAAACATGGAAGAAGGGATTGGAACTGTGGCTTTACTTCAAGCGATGGATAGATCGTTGCAAAGTGGCGCTCCCGTTAAAATTGCTAGTATTCTTAATGAATATGGATTATGAACAGTATCTACGATAAATTAACCACGCTAGATTTTGTAATTGTTGCCGTTTATTTAGTGGCTTTATTGGTCATTGGATATGTGGTAAGTATGAAACAGAGAAAGAAAAACGAAACGCTTTTCTTGGCCGGCAATTCATTAAACTGGTACAGCATCGGGTTTAATATGTGGGGAACCAACGTTGGGCCTTCGTCATTATTGGCTTTTGCGAGTATTGGTTACGCTACGGGAATTGTAGCAGGAAATTTCGAATGGTACGCTTTTGTGTTTTTATTGCTTTTGGCGATGGTTTTTGCACCAAGATATATTGCGAGTAAAGTAAGCACAATGCCCGAATATATGGGAAAACGTTACGGCGACAGTACGCAGAATATTTTGGCTTGGTACGCTTTGGTAAAAATATTAGTAAGCTGGCTGTCTTTAGGATTATTCAGCGGAGGCGTTTTAGTACGTCAGATTCTGGGAATTCCGATGTGGCAGAGCGTTACCGTTTTAGTGATTTTCTCTGGAATATTTACATTTGCAGGAGGATTAAAAGCGATTGCAAAAGTGAATGTTTTCCAAATGATTCTGTTGATTGTCGTTTCATTAACTCTTTCTTTTTTAGGTTTACAAAAACTGGGCGGAATCGATGTTTTAATTGCTAAAACACCTTCAAACTTTTGGAATTTAGTCCGTCCTTCAGATGATGCGCATTATCCGTGGCCGGCTATTTTGTTGGGATATCCTGTTGCGGCAGTTGCTTTTTTCTGTACTGATCAATCGATGGTGCAGAGTGTTTTAGGAGCTAAAAATCTAGAGCAAGGACAATTGGGCGTAAACTTCATTGGTTGGTTAAAAGTAATGGCTTTGCCGTTGTTTATTCTTCCTGGAATTTTGTGTTATGCGTTATATCCAGAATTAGGAAGCAACTCCGACTTAGCTTATATGACAATGGTTACGAATCTTTTTCCAAGTGGAATGAACGGTTTGGTAATTTGTGTAATGATTGCTGTTTTGGTGGGAACAATTGGCTCTTCACTAAATGCTTTAAGCACTGTTTTTACTAATGATATTTATGTGAAGAAAATCAACCCGACGGCAACGATTCAGGATCAAATTAAAATTGGTCGTTTAACAATTGCTGCTGGATGTGTTTTTGCGATTCTAATTGCTGTTGCGATTGACAATATCAAAGGGCAGAATTTATTCAATATATTTCAGGCGGTTTTAGGTTTCTTGGCGCCTTCGTTGTCTGTTGTTTTCCTTTTGAGTGTTTTCTGGAAACGTACTACCAAAAAAGCCGTAAATGCAACGCTTTCCTGGGGTTCGGCTTTTAGTTTGTTTGTAGGTGTTTTGTATTTATGGATTTTTCCTGCCGATAAATATCCAGTTTGGCCTCACTTTTTATTGATTTCGTTTTACATTTTTGCTGTGCTTTTAATTACAGCTGTTATTATTTCTTTAACCGATAAAAATCCTGAAGTCAATGTTTCAGATGAAACGGATATTCCTAAAACTAGTAAAAAGGTGAAACTTTTGTTTGGTTTACTAGGGTTGACGATTTTGGTTTTGTATTTGGTTTTTAATGGAAATTAATAAATTCAAAGAATTTCAAGTATAGCCCGTGGTTTCAACCACGGGAACACAATGTATAACATTACGTTTACGAAAATACGTTTCCCGTGGTTGAAACCACGGGCTATGTCTTGAAAAAGATTGTAAATACACAGATAAAATTTTGCTCGCAAAGCCGCTAAGGCGCAAAGTTTTTTATGAGTTGCCTCCAGTTTTAACTGGAAGTATATGTAAAAAGAATAGAAAAGGCTTTAACCAAATATCTATAATTTGGCTAAAGCCTTTTGAGCTTTATATTTTTTCTCATCCCGATTTATCGGGACGCAATTAAAACTTAATTTTTAAAATAAAACTTTGCGCCTTAGCGACTTTGTGGCATAAAAAAATTACTCAACCTTCTTTTTCTTCTCCAAATTAGGCAAGAACCCAGTAATAACACCAATCAAAGGCAAGAATGCACAAATTTTAAATACATATTCTATACTTGTAGCATCGGCGATTTTCCCTAAAATAGCAGAACCTAAACCGCCCATTCCGAAAGCAAATCCGAAAAAAAGACCAGCAACAAGTCCTACTTTTCCAGGCATTAATTCAGTTGCATAAACCAGAATCGCTGAGAATGCCGAAGAAAGAATCAATCCGATAATTACAGATAAAGTTCCAACCCAAAATAAAGAAACGTAAGGCAACATCAATGTAAACGGAGCAACGCCAAGAATAGAAACCCAGATTACATATTTTCTACCATATCGGTCGCCAATTGGTCCTCCAATTAAAGTTCCTGCAGCTACAGCACCTGAGAATAAGAATAAATATACTTGTGATTGCTGAATTGTAATGTGGAATTTATCTATCAAGAAGAAAGTATAATAACTTGTAATACTGCTCATGTAGAAATACTTAGAGAAAATCAGAACCAATAAAATTATCAACGAACCGATTACTCTATTTTTAGACAAATGATGCGTTTCAATTTTATGAGAAGCTTTATTCGCATTTCTTTCAGATAGATGTGCAGTATACCAAATCGCAATTTTATACAAAGCAAAAACACCAACTAATGCAATAATACAGAACCAAGCGATATAAGATTGTCCATGCGGAATAATGATAAAAGCTGCTAATAAAGGACCAATCGCACTTCCTGCATTTCCTCCCAATTGAAAAATAGATTGTGCCAAACCTCTTTTTCCGCCCGAAGCCAAGTGTGCTACTCTAGAAGATTCAGGATGGAAAATCGAAGATCCAATTCCGATTAAACTTACTGATAACAATAAATTGATAAAACTCGAAGCGATAGAAACAAAGAAAAGTCCAACCATTGTAAAACACATTCCGATAATCAATGAATATGGTCTTGAATTTTTATCAGTGTACATCCCCACAAATGGTTGTAAAATAGACGCCACCATTTGATACGTTAAAGTGATAATACCAATTTGAGTAAAACTTAGATTAAAATTTTCTTTTAATAGAGGATATATTGAAGGAACTAGAGCCTGTAAAAGATCATTAATTAAATGAGAAAAACTTATAATGAATAAGATCGAGTAGGTTGTTTTTTTTACTATATCAGGATTTGCTTTAATAGTGTCCATGCGTTATTTTTTTAATTTTAATTAGTGTTAAAACAACAATTGTGTTGTTTTTTGCAAAGATTAAAAGAATACTAATGTCAGAATTGCTATATTTGGACAATGAATAACCAGATTCGGACATATCGAATGGCGCAGGAACATGGATACAGAGTAGATCCATCGATTCCTGTTATTGGCTATACCGAAATGGTAACAAACGAAATGTGTATTTCGCACTCACATCCAAGAGGTCAGCTTATTTATGCAACTCGTGGCGTAATGAACGTTGTCGTTGGAAATCATATTTGGGTTGTGAATCCGTTGCAGGGCTTGTGGCTTCCGGGTGACGTAGAACATCAGGTTACTTTTCAGAAAGACGTTAATTACTACAGCGTTTTTATCGATCCGTCTGCAATGGAAGGATTGCCAACAAACAGTTTTTCATTTGATATTCCGATGTTTTTAAAGCAGTTGGTTTTCAAAATCATTTCTTTCGGAATAGAAGGAAATCTAACTCCGCCACAAAAAAGAATCATCGCAGTTTTCTTGGACGAATTAGCTTTAATTGAGCCAAGTGCGACTTTTTTGCCAACAACCAATCACGAAAGACTTCAAAAAGTAGTGGAACTGTTAATGGAAGATATTGCCAGCAAAAACACGATCGAATATTACGCCGAAATTTCTTTTATGAGTACCAGAACTTTATCCCGATTGTTTATCAAAGAACTGGGAATGAATTTCAGCGACTGGCGTACACGTTTAAAACTACTCGAAGCCATAAAACGTTTAGGCGAAAAGCAATCCATAAAGGAAATCGCCTTTAATTTAGGTTACGAAACTACAAGCGCCTTTATTTATATGTTTAAAAAGCATTTAGGCAAAACACCTTCTAATTATATTTTAGAAGATGAAAATGAATCAGATAGAATGATTGCTTAGCTTTTGAGCATAAAATTGAACGCAGATGAGACGGATTTACTTCGTAAAGACGCGGATTTGCACGGATTTTTTTAGTTTTATCTAGAATAACCACAATCATTGTCATTTCGACTGAAAGGAGAAATCACACTAGTAATTCTACAAAGATTGGCGACATACGTTGCGTAACCCCGCGTGTGATTTCTCCTTTCAATCGAAATGACAAAACTATATGGAAATTCCAAGTTTTACAGGAATGACAAAAAAGAGTAAAAAAAGAAAAAATCCGTTTTTATCCGCGTCTTTACGAAGTAAATCCGTCTCATCCGTGTCCTCTAAAATTGTAACATCATTTTTTTTAGTACTAAAAAAGTGATAACTCGTAATTTTTCCCTTAAAAAATTATCAAACATTGCATTTTTTTATGAAATAACAGGATACTACAGGTTGTGAAATGTAAAAATAACACTTATCTTTAGTCCCTAAATATACTAACTATGCTAAACCGCTTTTCTATTTTTAGGACTTTACTTCTTTTTGCTGGCCTTTTTTATTGTTCGCTATTATCAGCACAGGAAAAATCAAAAGAAGCGACATGGATCTGGTATCCAGGAGATTTTGAAGTTTGGTTAAGCAATAAAATGCAGGTAAGACGTACAGAACGTGAAGCTGTATTTCCTCCGCTTTGGCAATACTATAGTCCTTATGCTTTGGTCACTTTTCAAACAGAAGTAGATATTCCACAGCCAGACGAAGTAAAAATCTTCTCAGAAGGCCCTTTTCAGTTACTATTAGACGGCGTTCAAATTTACGGACAGCCAAAATCTATAACAATTCCTGCCGGAAAACATAAAATTTCTTTTAAAGCGTATAATCAAGAAGTGTTGCCTGCAATTTATATTAATGGTAAATATGTTAAATCTGATGCCTCTTGGAAAGTTACCAATGAGGATAAACTTTGGATTGATGAAACTGGAAAAGCACAGCAATCTGGTACACCTTGGGTTCCTGTTGGTTCTTGGAATTTTAATTCGTCAGAGAATAAGCCTTCTGAGTTTAAATTAACAACCAAACCTTTGAGTGCAAAGAAAACTGAAAAAATAGGAGCAGGTCAGTTGGTAGATTTTGGTAAAGAAACTTTTGGCTATATTAAAATTCACGGTTTAAAAGGAAAAGGCAAACTAGCACTTTATTATGGTGAATCTCGTGAAGAAGCTTTGGATTCTGCTAAATGCGAAACTTTAGACCATTTATCTTTTGATGGAAAACAGTCTGAAACCTATACACACGATGGGTCGAAAGCATTCCGTTATGTTCAGGTTCAAGCAGATGCAGGCGTAAAATATGATTCGATTTCGATGCTTTATGAGTATCTGCCATTAGACTATCGTGGTGCATTCAAATCTTCTGATCAACAATTGAATCAAATTTGGGATGTCTCAGCTTACACCATGCATTTAACGTCTCGCGAATTTTTTATTGACGGAATTAAACGTGATCGTTGGGTTTGGTCTGGCGATGCTTATCAGAGTTATTTAATGAATTATTATTTATTCTTTGATTCGGCTTCGGTAGAACGAACCATGTTGGCACTTCGCGGAAAAGATCCTGTTACAGCTCACGTCAATATCATAATGGATTATTCGCTGTATTGGTTTGTGGGTGTTTACGATTACTACTTGCATACGGGCGATACGAAATTCATCAAAACTTTTTATCCGAGAATGAAATCACTTATGGATTTCTGTTTAGAAAGAAGAAACAAAAACGGATTCCTTGAGCCATTAGAAGGTGATTGGGTTTTCATCGACTGGGCAGACGGATTGCCAAAAACAGGCGAAGTTAGTTTTGAGCAAATGCTTTTAGCCAGAAGTTTAGAAGCTATGGCAGTAAGTGCTGAAATTGCTGGCAAAACTGAAGACCAAAAACAATATCAAAAATTAGGAACTGATTTAAAAACCAAATTATTTGATGTCTTTTGGGATAAAAAAGAAAACGTTATGAAACACCAGCGTATCGATGGAAAAATCCAAAATATAGTAACTAGATATGCTAATATGTTCGGTATTTTCTTCAATTATTTTAATGAAGAACAAAAACAAAGTGTAAAAAATAAAGTGTTATTGAATAAAGATGTTCTTCAAATCACAACACCATATATGCGTTTTTATGAGTTAGAAGCTTTATGCGCGATGGGCGAACAGAATTACGTTTTAAAAGAAATGAAAGATTATTGGGGTGGAATGCTGAATGAGGGCGCAACCTCTTTCTGGGAAGAATACAATCCAAACAAAAAAGGAACTGAGCATTTAACTATGTACGGTCGCCCTTACGGGAAAAGCCTTTGTCACGCTTGGGGCGCAAGTCCAATTTACTTATTGGGAAAATATTATTTAGGTGTAAAACCAACTGCTCCGGGTTATTCCCAATACGAAATCAAACCAAATCTTGGAGGATTAAAATGGATGGAAGGAAAAGTGCCAACACCAAACGGAGAAGTTGCCGTGTATTGCAGTACCAAAGAAATCAAAGTAAAAGCAGGTGAAGGAGAAGGAAAATTGATTTTTGAAAGTACATCAAAACCAAAAACAAACTCTGGAATAATTACAGAATTAGCAAAGAATAAATATCAGTTGATTGTAAAACCCAATGTGGAGTATAAAGTGAGTTACAAAGTTCTATAGTACTTAGTGTATAGTTTATAACGTCGAGTTTGTCATTCCGAGGGACGAGGAATCACACTCGTAATCACAAAGATTGTCATGCCAGTTTTGTCATTTCGACGAAGGAGAAATCTTCGCAAGTAGCTCCGCACAGAATGTCGCCAATCTTTGTAGAGTTTCGCACGAAGATTTCTCCTTCGTCGAAATGACAAGATTGGGGAAATTTAGAAATCAAAAAAAATATATAAAACCAATGTTTTCAAAAAGTAAGAAATACAACTTCAAATTAAAAACTGCTTTCTTAATGCTATTAGCTTTCTGCATCCAAGCCACAGCGCAAACCACCGCATGGAAACCAGCATCATTTGAAATTGTAAAATCCAATTACAAAACTTTCAAAACGACACAATACGCTCATGTATTTTCAGGAAGCAAACACAATATTGTTCGTTTAGCCCCAGAATTACAAGGTTTAACAGGCGTTGAACTTCCTTTAGATAAATATAAAAATGGAACTAATTCTCCATTACAATTAAAATTTAAAGAACCTGTTACGGTTTTGATTGGTGTTTTTCAGGATAAAAATGCTGAGTATCTTCAATCCAATCAAATTGGAAATAATAATGAGATTCTAGAAAACGGAGTTACGATTACAGGTTTACCGCCAGTAAGCGTTTATGCAATACCTTACGGAAAAGGAACTCACACTATTTTACCAAATCAAAAAGGATTATTTGCTGTTTTGGGAGTTTTGAAAAGCGACCAGCAATTGAATGCAAGAGATGTTAAATTACCAGATGGTAAACTTTGGAATCCAACTTTTATCGTTGAAGGATTTTCAGATGAAAAACCACTTTTCGAAGTTATCGGCGGAGAAAACAAGCCCGTTATTGATGAAGGAATGTCTGGAACAGAAGGAATTCAGGGAGGTTTTGAAGGCGGGCGTGTGGTAAAAGTCGGAGACACTTATCATATGTTTCCAACCGAAAGAGCAGGAGAAAAAGGCGTTGATTATTATTACGATCGCGTAAAAACCAAAATCGGGCATTGGAAAAGTAAAGATGCCATTCACTGGAAAAGAGAATCTACAATCTATCAGGCAAGCGGAACTTACGCCTTTACCGAAGATGACAACCCAATGAACGATCGTCGTGGTGCAATTTGGTCATACATGCCAGTTTTCAATGAAAAAGCAAACAAATGGTACGGCTATTATTTAGCTTATACCGTAAGTAAAACAATAGAACCAAATCACTCTTTTGGAAGAATTTGGCGTTGTGAATCGATTGTAGAAGGAATCAACGGAATTGGCGGGCCTTATAAAGATATGGGAATTATTATGGAACCCGGATTAGATTCTCAGCCTTGGGAAGGGCGTCAAGGTGTTGCTTCGTTTTTTCCGTATCAGGTTGGCGATAAGTGGTTCGGATTTTATAGTGGCGCTTATCCGTTCAATTCTTGGGCAGATTATCCGAAGAAATCAGGAAAAGGCTGGTTTGTAGCTTTAGCCGAATCCAAAAGTTTAGAAGGCCCTTGGTTGAGAATGAATAAAGGTTTGGAACCCATTAAAACCATGCATCCACAGTTTGTTGAAAATCCAATTGTAAGTCAGTTGCCAAACGGAATGTACATTGCAATCTTCGATGGAGGCCCAGACGGTTGGGGACATCATTTACCAAATATGATTGCCTATTCATTATCAGCAGACGGTGTTAATTGGGCAGAAGCGCATTATTTACCAATCGAAACCAAAGTAGATAAATGGTGGGATATTATGAGAACTCCGCTTTGTCTAATCCCAGAAGGAAATGATGTTTACACAATCGTATACAATGCAATCGATCTAAAAAGAAGATTTCATCCAACAGGAATGGTAAAAGTAAAATTAAACAAAGACGTGATGGAATCTAAATTAAAAGAGTTAAAGAAATAGAAGAGAGTGGGAAAGAAGAAAGATGCAAGAAGCAAGATTTTAGAATATAGAGCATAGAAAATAGAAACTTTGCGACTCTGCGACTTTGCGAGATTAAATAATTCCCAAACAAAAAACTTTGAGCCTTAGCGCCTTCGTGGCAAAAAAACATAAAAATGAAAATTAAATATCTAATCGTTGCCATTTCAGCACTTGCCATTACCAGCTGTGCAACCAAATACAAGAAAAGAGAAATTACTGACAGCGTAATGCAGGAGATTTACGAAGAAATCAAAACGCCTTATAAATATGGTTTGGTGATGGTTCCAACAGACAACTCATACAAAATGGACTGCCCGAGTGTGTTTAGAAAAGACGGGAAATGGTATATGACGTATTTAATTTACGACGGAAGAGGTTATGAAACCTGGCTAGCTGAAAGCGACAATCTTTTAGACTGGAAACATCTAGGAAAAGTAATGTCTTTCTCAGAAAACGAAAAACATTGGGATGTCAACCAAAAAGCAGGATATATTTCGTTGCAGGATCTGACTTGGGGCGGAAGCTACGAATGGGAAAAATACGATGACAAATACTGGATAAGTTATTTTGGCGGAGACAGCAAAGGTTACGAAGCAGGTGTTTTATCAATCGGAATGGCATATACCAAAGAAGCGCCTACAAAACCACACGAATTTCAAAGATTAGAAAATCCGGTTTTAACCCCAAAAGACAAAGATGCTAAATGGTGGGATAACAGCACAATGTATAAAAACAGTGTGATTCGTGATAAAGATAAATTGACAGGACACAATTTTATCATGTATTACAATGCCCGTGGGGATAGTATCAATCCAGCTAAAGGTGCAGAACGCATTGCTATGGCAGTCTCAAATGATATGAAACACTGGGAGCGTTATGGTAATAAACCTTTAATTAACCATCATAAAGGAATTTCGGGAGATGCTTATATTCAGCGTATTAATGATACTTGGGTAATGTTCTATTTTGGAGCTTTCTGGACGGGTTGGAATCAAGGTGCATTTAATCGTTTTGCAGTTTCGAATGATTTAGTAAACTGGACCGACTGGAAAGGTGATGATTTAGTGAAATCATCTGAACCTTATGATGATATGTTTGCGCATAAGTCATTTGTGGTAAAACATGACGGCGTTGTCTATCATTTTTACTGTGCTGTTAACAAAGCAGAACAAAGAGGAATTGCAATTGCCACTTCTAAAGATTTAGGAAAAAGCAAATTGAATTTTGTAGCACCGCCGGAGAAGAAAGCAAAGAAGAATTAAGTATAGAGAATTAAGTATAGAGAATTAAGTATTAAGACCTAGTTTGTCATTTCGACTGAAAGGAGAAATCACACTCGTAACCACAAAGACTGTCGATTATAATTGCGGAATTTCTCGTTCCTCGAAATGACAAAAAAACTAAAAACAAAAGAATGTTTCAACCAATTCAAAATAATAACTGTTCAAGGTTTCGATTTTCGATGCTAAAATCAGTATTCACATTTTACATTTTACTGTTCACAATTTACACGCAAGGACAATCCGTAACAGGAGAACCAGCGGGAGTTCCAGAATTGCATAAAAAATACGAATTTGCACCTTGGGAAGATCCAACAGTTACAAGTATCAACAGACAGCCTTCAAGAGCAACAGCCTATTCATACACAAGTGTTGAAGACGCTTTAAAAGGCGACAGAACCAAAAGCCGAATCCAAATGTTGAATGGCGATTGGAACTTTAAATATGCAGTAAACTTAAATTTAGCTTCAAAGGATTTCTATAAAAATACTGTTTCAGGTTGGGATAAAATCGAAGTGCCTTCAAATTGGGAAATGAAAGGACACGATAACCCAATTTACAAAAGTGCCGTTTATCCGTTTAGACCTATAAATCCGCCTTATATTCCTAAAGATTATAATGGAGTTGGTTCTTACCAAAGAAGTTTTACCGTCCCTGAAAACTGGAAAGATATGACTGTAACTTTACATTTCGGAGCTGTAAGTTCAGGTTTTGAAGTATGGTTAAACGGAGAATTTTTAGGTTATGGAGAAGACAGTTTTTTACCATCAGAATTTGATGTTACACCATATTTAAAAGCAGGAGAAAATATAGTTTCAGTTCGCGTAATTCGTTGGACAGATGGTTCTTATTTAGAAGATCAGGATCATTGGCGTATGAGCGGAATCCAGCGAGAAGTTTTCATTATGGCGGAACCAAAATTGCGTATTCAGGATTTCTTTGTTCAAACAAAACTAGACAAAGAATATAAAGACGCGATTTTTAAACTAAGACCAAAAGTAGAAAACCTTACAGGAGAAAAAGTGAAAGATTATACCATGAATGTTCAGTTGTACGATGCCAATAATACGGCAATGTTCAAAGAACCGCTTCAAAGATCTGTAATCGATTTAATCAACGAAAGTTATCCTCGTTTGGATAATGTTCGCTTTGGATTCTTCCAAGAAAATATTAAAAATCCTAAAAAATGGAGTTCAGAAGAACCGAATTTATATACGATGGTCATTTCTATAAAAGACAAAAACGGAAATGTTACAGAAGCCAAAAGCTGTAAAGTGGGTTTCCGTTCGATTGAATTCTCGAAAGAAAACGGAAAAATGCTTATCAACGGAAAAGAGACTTATGTCTATGGTGTAAACCGTCACGATCATCATCCAACAAGAGGAAAAGCGGTTACGAGAGAAGATATCAAACAAGATATTACGACGATTAAGAAATTTAATTTCAACTTTATACGTACGAGCCATTATCCAAACGATCCTTATTTCTACGAATTATGCGATCAATACGGAATCATGGTAATGGACGAAGCCAATCAAGAAACACACGGAATTGGAGGTAAATTAAGCAACGATCCGCAGTGGACAAACGCTTATATGGAACGTATGATTAGAATGGTAGAACGCGATAAAAACCATCCGTCTATTGTGATGTGGAGTTTAGGTAACGAAGGTGGAAAAGGACCTAATCATGCTGCAATGTCAGGTTGGGTTCACGATTTTGATATTACGCGTCCTGTACATTACGAACCTGCACAAGGGAATGCAAAATTAGACGGTTATATTGATCCGCTTGATCCAGGATATCCAAAAACAATCGATCATGCTTACCGATTCGAAAATCCACAAGATGATTCGTATGTCGATATGGTAAGCCGTTTTTATCCAGGCGTTTTTACACCGAAATTTTTAGTCGATCAAAAGAAAGATACTCGTCCGATTATTTTCGTTGAATATTCTCATGCAATGGGAAATTCAGTTGGAAATTTAAAAGAATTATGGGATGAATTCCGTTCACTTCCAAGAGTTATTGGAGGTTGTATTTGGGAATTTAAGGATCAAGGATTAGTGAAATTTGATTCCAGATCAGGTCAGAATTATTTTGCTCACGGAGGAGATTTTGGCGAAAAATACCATGACGGAAACTTCAACACAAAAGGAATTGTAGATTCTAACGGAAAACCAAAAGGCTCTATTTTTGAGAATAAATGGGTGTATCAGCCAGCGATTTCGACTTTAAATGGCAATAAATTAGAAATCAAAAATCGTCAGGCAGTTAAATCTTTAGAAGATTATACTCCGATTTTAAAAGTTTTAGAAAACGGAAATGTTATCAAAACTCAGATCTTAAAACCATTAAAAGTAGAGGCAGGACAATCTATAACTTTAGATATTAGTTCGTATCTGCCAAAAATGAAAAATGGTGCCGAATATATTTTAAATATAGAATTCCAGCTCTCAAAAGACGAGCTTTGGGCTTCAAAAGGTTACGCTGTTGCGGAAGATCAGTTTGTGGTGAAAAGGAAAGAGGCAGTTTCGCTAGAATCCAAAAAAGAAATTTTAAACGTTTCAGAATCAGATTCAGATTTCAAAATCAAAGGAAAAACTTTTGATATTACAATTGGAAAAACAAACGGAGCTTTGAGTTCGTATGTTTTTAACGGAGAAGAACAAGTTTTTGCACCTTTATTGCCAAACTTCGTAAGACCACTTACGGACAATGATAAAAGAGGATGGAAATCGCAAAAGTTGTTGAAACAATGGTATAAAGCAAAACCAAAGTTGGTAAATATTGCTATTGATAAATCGGCTTCGGAAATCAAAATCACAAGCGATTACGAAATCATAAAAGACAGTGCGAACGTAAATGTTGTTTACAATATAAGCCCAGACGGAGTGATAAAAGTAGATTACAGTTTGAAAGCTTCGGACAAATTGCCAAACATTCCAAAAATTGGAATGCAGATGGGAGTTCAAAGAAAATTTGACCAAATTTCATGGTACGGTAAAGGAGAATTGGAAAACTACAGCGACAGAAGTTTCGGTTCGTTTGTTGGGAAATATTCGCTTCCAATAAATGATTTTATCGAACATTATCCAAAACCACAAGAAAACGGAAACAGATGTGATGTAAGATGGATGGCATTAAGTACTCTTCAGAAAAATAATGGGTTTTTAGTAGTAAACGATACCAAAGTTTTAAGTATGAGCGCTTGGCCATACACACAAGAAAATCTAAGCGCATCAGGACATACGTATGATTTGAAAGATCCAGGATTTTTGACTGTAAATATCGATTTAATCCAAATGGGAGTAGGAGGAAACGACAGCTGGACATTGGTTGCACAGCCATTGGAACAATATCAGATTAAATCAGGAGATTATCAATATAGTTTTTATTTAATGCCTTTCAGCGGTTCTAAGAATCAGTTGGAAAGTAGTTTGAAGAAGTTTAAATATTAGTAATTGATAATTTTAAAATTAAGAACTAAAGATTAAGCGATACAGTTTGTCATTTCGAGGAACGAGACCAGAGCGATAGCGAACGGGCGAAGCAAATCACACAAGAAATTCGACAAAGATTATCAAATATAGCCCGAGGTTTCAACCTCGGGAAACGTATTGTTAAATCACGTTGCGTCCCAATGGTTGAAACCATTGGCTATGTCTAATAATAACAAATTAATGTATAAACCCGACAGGTTTCAAAAACCTGTCGGGTTTACAAACGAAATAAAGCAATAATAATGTTTCAAAAAAAACACCTCTTTTTTATCCTCCTTTTGGCGAGTTTTGTCTCTGCACAGGAAGTCCATAAAAAAGAATCTTTTCAATCAACATTAGAATCCTCCAAAACTTGGGTGTATTGGTATTGGATGAAATCGGCGTATTCTAAAGCAGGAATTACAGCCGATTTAGAAGCTATGAAACAAGCAGGAATCGCAGGCGCTTATTTAATGACTATTAAAGGCCCGGCAAATCCACCATTGATAGACCCGCCGGTTTTACAGTTGAGTCCTGAATTTTGGGATATGATTCATTGGGCTTTTAAAGAAGCAGATCGTTTAGGTTTGAAACTAGCTTTTCACGGAGCTGACGGATTTGCTGTTGCAGGCGGGCCGTGGATTACACCAGAAATGTCAATGCAGAAAGTAGTTTGGTCAACAACTGAAATTTTAGGCGGAAAAAAAGTAACCTCAAAACTGCCAGTTCCAATCCATTACAAAGACTATTATAAAGACATTGCCACTTTTGCGATTCCGATTAAAGAATACGAAATCACTTCGCAGATGCAACTGCCAAAAGTAACGACATCAAACAATACTGATGCTTCGTTTTTGGCTGATCCGAAGAAAGACGAAAACTTTAAGTTTGCAGATGCAGGTTGGATTCAATACGAATTTGCACAGCCTTTTAACTGCAAATCTATTGTCATTGAAACAAAAGGAAGAGATTTTCAGGCACAACGTCTTATTGTAGAAGTGAGCGATGACGGAATCAATTTTAGATTCCACGAAAGAATGATTGCACCACGTCATGGTTGGCAGGATATGGATTTCCCAAATACACATACTATTACGCCAGTTACAGCAAAATATTTCCGATTTGTTTATGATCCAAAGGGAGCGGAGCCAGGAGCAGAAGATTTAGATTTTGCAAAGTGGAAACAGAATTTGAAAGTGAGTAAAATTACACTTTCGAACCAATCACTGATTAATAATTACGAAGGAAAGTCAGGAGCAATTTGGCGCTTGACTCCGCAGACTACTGAAAAAGAAATTCCAAACTCTGATGCATTCAAAAAAGCAGAAATTATCAATATTTCCAATTTCGTTGATGCCGATGGAAATTTGAACTGGAAAGCACCAAAAGGAAAATGGAAAATCATCCGAATGGGACATACTTCTACAGGACATGAAAATGCAACAGGCGGAGCAGGAAAAGGATTAGAAGTAGATAAATTCAATCCTGAATTAATTCGTTTTCAGCTAGATCATTGGTTTGGAGAAGCTGTTCGTTCGGCTGGGCCAGAACTGGCTTCAAAAGTTCTGGAAATCCTTCATTTTGACAGCTGGGAATGCGGAAGTCAAAATTGGTCTTCGGTTTTTCAGGCGGAATTTAAAAAGAGACGTGGTTACGATATTGTCGAATATTTGCCTTTAATGGCTGGAATTCCAGTTGAAAGTGCCGATTTTTCTGAGAAAGTTTTATACGATGTTAGAAAAACAATTGCCGATTTAGTTGCCGATAATTTCTACGGAACTGTAGCACAAATCGCCAAAGAATATAACGTTAAGTTAAGTTCAGAGAACGTTGCGCCAACAATGATGAGTGATGCTTTGTTGCATTATAAATATGTTGATTATCCGGGTGGAGAATTTTGGCTGAAAAGCCCAACGCACGACAAACCTTTTGATATGGTCGATGCCATTTCGGGAGGACATATTTACGGAAAAGATATTATTCAGGCTGAATCTTTTACGGCTCTGAGGATGGATTGGGACGAGCATCCCGGAAATCTAAAAACAACAGCAGACCGTAATTACACTTTAGGAATCAACCGTTTATTCTATCATGTTTTTGTGCATAATCCGTGGACGGACAGAAAACCAGGAATGACTCTGGACGATATTGGAACCTTTTTCCAAAGAGACCAAACTTGGTGGAAGCCTGGGCAAGCTTGGTTTGATTATTGTCAAAGAGTGCAGTTTCAATTGCAAAAAGGAAAACCTGTAATTGATCTAGCAGTTTTTATTGGCGAAGATTTTCCTTCCCGTTCTTTTGTTCCAGATCGTTTGGTTCCGTTTATCCCAAATGTGTTCGGAAAAGAAAGATTGGAAAGCGAGAAAATCCGTTTAGAAAATGAAGGTCAGCCAACGGCTAAAATGCCAAAAGAAGTGACCTATTCTAAAAACATAACCGATTTATCACAATGGATTAATCCGCTAAATGGTTATCAATATGATTCTTTTAATGCTGATGTTTTAATTAGTCGTGCGAAAGTTACAAACGGAAAAGTGACATTTGATGGAGGAATAGAATATGGCGCTTTATTCTTTCCGGGAAGCCACAAAATGGCACCAAATAAAATTTTGTCTTTGGCTTCAGCTGAAAAAATATTACAATTGCTAAAAGACGGAGCAACCATTTTTGTGGATGAAAAACCAAATATTCAGCCGGGAATTCAATCAGAAGCCGATCAAAAAAAATGGCAAAATGTAATTGATGAAATCTGGAATAATTCCAATTCATCAACATGGAAAATCGGAAAAGGAACAGTTATTAAATTACCGTATTTAGGAAATGATTTTGCTTCAATCGGAATTACTCAGGATATTTATTTCCCTAATTTAAAGCGTTCTGAAGCTGAAACATTGGCATGGACACATCGTAAATCGAATACAGAAGATATTTATTTCATTTCCAATCAAAAAGCGGAAAAACGTTCTTTCGAGGCATCTTTCAGAATTTCAGGAAAAGTGCCGCAATGGTACAATCCCGTAACAGATCAAACTACGGCTTTGTCCAATTGGAAAATAGAAAACGGAAGAACAATTGTTTCCATAACTTTAGAGGCCAACGAATCTGGTTTTGTGATTTTTAAAGATGAAACAAAAGAAGTTTTAACAAAAGGAAAATCATCTGAGTTTGAAAAAGTTGAGACTTTAGATGAAAACTGGGAATTGCAGTTTGATGCTGAATTTAAAGGTCCAAAAGAGGTTGTAAAAACAAATAAACTTTTTGATTGGAGCACTTTAAATAATGATCAGATTAAGTATTATTCTGGAACAGTAGTTTATAAAAAAGAGTTTGTTTGGAAAGGAAAAGATTCTAATAAAATCTGGTTGGATTTAGGAGAAATCTCAAATATTGCCGAAATCAAAATCAATGGAAAAGACTGTGGAACGCTTTGGACTTTCCCTTTCAAAACTGATATTTCAAAAGCTTTACAAAAGGGAAAAAATTCAATAGAAATTAAAGTCACAAATACCTGGGCAAATAGATTAATCGGCGATCAAAAATTGCCAAAAGAAGAAAGATTAACGTGGACAACAGCGCCATTTAGATTAGAAGGAGAACCGTTGTTAAAAGCGGGATTGTTTGGGCCGGTAAGTATTTTAAAAGAAAAATAAAATGTTAGCCACGAATTCACGAATTTTTTATTAATCTGAATTTAATAATAATTCGTGAATTCGTAGCGAAAAAAAATACAATATGAAAAAATCAATTATTGCATTATTAACGATTTTAGCAAGTTTTCAAATCAATGCAAAAATCAAATTACCAGCTTTGTTTACTGATAACATGATGCTGCAACAAAAATCAAACGCACCTATTTGGGGCTGGGCAGAAAAAAACGCCAATGTCGTAATTAAAACTTCTTGGGATTCTAAAATCTACAAAGTAAAAGCAGACAATTCTGGTAAATGGAATACAGAATTGAAAACTGTTTCATTTGGCGGACCTTACACAATTGAAGTTTCAGAAGGAAACGAAAAAGTAACCATCAAAAATGTTTTGTTGGGAGAAGTTTGGCTGTGTTCAGGACAGTCAAATATGGAAATGCCGTTAAAAGGATTTCAAGGACAGCCAGTTAAAAACGGGAACGAAATCATCGTAAGATCAACTAATAAAAACATTCGTTTAATTACAGTTCCAAGAGCAACGGTTTTAGAACCTTCACAAGATTTTGAAGGAAAATGGGAAGAAGCTTCTCCAAAATCGACTTCGAATTTTAGTGCTACAGCTTGGTATTTTGGATCGCTTTTACATGAAGTTTTGAATGTTCCAGTGGGATTAATTCATGTTTCGTACGGAGGTTCAAGCATGGAAGCGTGGATGAACAAAGAAATGCTGAAAGATTTCGCGAGCGCCAAAATTCCGACTACAAAAGAAGAATTAGCAAAAGCCCCAAACCGTGTGCCTACGACTTTATTTAACGGAATGCTTTCGCCTGTAATTGGTTACGGAATCAAAGGCTGTATTTGGTATCAGGGCGAATCGAATTACGAAAGAGCTTCTGAATATACTGCTTTAATGAAGAAAATGGTCAGCAGTTGGAGAACATTGTGGGATCAGGGAGATTTTCCTTTTTATTTCGCCCAGATTGCGCCGTTTAATTATGCTTCATTTCATCCAAAAGATTATTTAGAAAAATACAATTCGGCTTATTTGAGAGAAGCGCAGTTTAAGGCTTCAAAGGAAATTCCGAATTCAGCAATGGGAGTTTTAATGGATGTTGGAGAAGAAAATAACATTCATCCAATGGACAAGGAAAAAGGAGGAAACCGTCTGGCTTTTCAAGCTTTGGCAAGAACGTACGGAATTGAAGGTTTTGAATTCGAAAGTCCGAAATACAAATCGATGGAAATAAAAGATGGTGCTTTAACGGTTTCTTTTGATGATGTTAATAACGGAATTACATCTTATGACAAAGAAGTTTTAGGTTTTGAAATCGCAGGAGCAGACAAAGTTTTTTATCCAGCAAAAACGGTTGTAAGAAGAAAATCTGTGGTTTTGAGTTCTGATAAAGTAAAAAATCCAGTGGCAGTTCGTTATTTATGGAAAGATTTCGCAAAAGCGGAATTGTTTAGTGCGGGAGGTTTACCAGTTTCTTCGTTTAGAACAGACGAATGGTGATTTATAATGGTTAATTGTGAATTGTAAATTGTGAATTGATACCTAGTTTGTCATTTCGAGGAACGAGAAATCTTCGCGAGTAGCTCGACAAAGATTTAATGTTTTTATTTATAACTCTCGCAGATTTAGCTGATTTGGCAGATTTAGGAGATAAAAATAAATCTGCCAAATCAGCTAAATCTGCGAGAGAAAATTTTTTAAAAAAATAAACCTACAAGGTTTTAAAAACCTTGCAGGAAAGAAAACGATGAAAAATAATATACTATTACTACTTCTCTTCACAACGCTTTGCCTTAAAGCGCAGATTCCTGCGCTTGATAATTACAATCAAATATGGACGACGCAGAGCAATAATTCATCAGAATCGATGCCTTTAGGAGGCGGTGATATTGGTCTGAATGTTTGGGTCGAGAAAGGCGATTTGTATTTCTATTTTTCACGAAGCGGGACTTTCGACGAACACAATACTTTATTGAAACTAGGAAGAGTAAAAGTGACTTTAAGTTCGAATCCGTTTGAGGGAAAAGATGGTTTTCATCAGGAATTGAAATTGAAAGACGGCTATGTTTTGGTTGGGCAGAATGAAACTAAAATCAAACTTTGGGTGGATGTTTTTAAACCGATTATTCATGTTGATTTAGAAAGTAAAAATGCGTTGAAAATGACGGCTTCTTATGAAAGCTGGCGTTATCAAAACCGTTATCCGAAAGGGAAAGAAAATAACGCTAATTCCTATAAATGGGCACCTCAGGGAGAACTTATTACCTATAAAGATTCTATTTCGTTTGAGAATGACGGCATCAAATTTTATCATAGAAACAGAGAAAATACTGTTTTTGATGCAGCGGTTAAACAACAGAAAATGGAATCGGTAAAAGACCAAATGTTGAACCCGATTGCTAATTTGACTTTCGGAGGATTTATGAAAGGCGATAACTTAAAACCAGATGGAACGTATCTGGGAAAATATCAGGATACTGATTTTAAAGGTTTTAATTTAACAAGCATTAAACCATCCAAAAAGCATTCTTTAGAAATTTATTTAAACACCAATCAATCTGATTTTACTGCTTGGGATAATGGATTGAAAAGTTTGATTTCGGCAAACAAAAACACAACAAAACAAGCAGAAAAAAATACTCAAAAATGGTGGAATAATTTCTGGAATCGCAGTTTTATTTTCACTCAAAAAAATCAATCGACTGTTAAAGATTCGGTGTATCAAATTGGGCAGAATTATCAATTGTTCCGATACATGCTGGGATGCAATGCTTACGGAAAATATCCAACCAAATTCAATGGCGGACTTTTTACGGTTGATCCTGTTTACACGAATAAAGATCTGAATTTTACGCCTGATTTTAGAAATTGGGGAGGAGGAACTATGACGGCTCAAAACCAGCGATTAGTCTATTTTCCGATGGTAAAAAGTGGTGATTTTGATATGATGAAATCGCAATTGGATTATTATTTGACTATTCAAAAAAATGCTGAATTAAGAAGCAAAGTTTACTGGAAACATAACGGTGCATCATTCACAGAACAATTAGAAAACTTCGGACTTCCAAATCCAGCAGAATACGAATGGAAACGTCCCGCAGATTACGATCCGGGAATGGAATATAATGCCTGGCTGGAATACGAATGGGACACGGTTTTAGAATTCTGCCAAATGATGTTGCAGCAGAAAGAATATGCTGGAGAAGATATTCAAAAATACAATCAATTTATTATAAGCTGTCTTCGATTTTTTGATGAGCATTATCAATATTTAGCGAAACAAAGAGGAAGAAAAGCCTTGGATGGAAACGGAAAATTAATTCTTTTTCCGGGTTCTGGTGCAGAAACGTATAAAATGGCGAATAATGCCAATAGTACGATTTCGGCTTTACGGGTAATTACAGAAAGCCTTTTGAACCTTTCTGGAAATCAATTGTCCAAAGAAGATTCAGAATATTTAAAAGCATTTCAAACCAGAATTCCGCCTTTAAATTTCGGGCAGATTGAAAATCATAAAGTTTTACTTCCTGCAAAAACTTGGGAAAGAGTAAATAATTCGGAAGTTCCGCAATTGTATCCCGTTTATCCGTGGGGAATTTACGGCATTGGAAAACCTGATTTAGAAACGGCTTTAAATACATGGAAATACGATCCTGATGCTTTAAAATTTAGAAGCCATATTGGATGGAAACAAGACAATATTTTCGCGGCTCGTTTGGGATTAACTGAAGAAGCGATGAAATATAATACACTTAAAATGGCCAATTCAGAAAGACGTTTTCCAGCATTTTGGGGACCAGGTTTTGATTGGGTTCCAGATCATAATTGGGGCGGTTCGGGAATGATTGGAATGCAGGAAATGCTTTTGCAGGAAGCAGACGGAAAAATTTATCTTTTTCCAGCGTGGCCGAAAGAGTGGAATGTTCATTTTAAATTACATGCTAAACAAAATACTACGATTGAAGCCGAACTCGTGAATGGAGAATTGAAGGTTTTAAAAGTAATTCCAGAAGAAAGAAAAAAAGACATTATAAATCTGTTAGGAAAATCTGAAGCAGAGAAAACGAAATTAAACTAACTATTGCTAATTAAAATGATAAAGAAATTAATAAGTGCTGCAGTTTTGTCCCTATTTTTGACCACAAATGGACAAGCACAATCAGTTCAAAATACTGATAAACAAATTGTAAAAGTTGACTTTGACTTTTTTCAAAGAAGACTGGAAGAAGTTCATGCCCCAAGTTATGATTCGTGGGTGATTAATGAAGGTAAAGAAGCTGAAAAATCATTTAATAATGTATCATTTAAGTTAAAAGGAAACTTTACTTCTAAATGGTACAAAGTTGGAATGAGCGCTCCGTTTTACAACAAATTAGGAAGCGACGGTTTGGTTACTTCCGAAAATTTGGAATTAAAAATCAGTGGATTGAAATCGGGAAAACATACACTTTTGACTTTTCATAACGCTTTTGATGTCATTACAGGGAAAACTTTTTCTCCAATCAAAATCTTCATAAACGGAAAACTTCAGGAAACAGTAAATGCGAGTCAGAGAGCCAATGCTAAAATTGATGCTTCGATGGCGTATATTACTTTTAATGCTGAAAAAGGAAAAGATGTAATTGTTCGTTTTGAAATTGATCCGACTTCTAATCCAGATGTTGTTAAGCAAATTGTAATTAACGGTTTTGAAATTGATACACCAAATTTGATGAATCAGGCAAGAACTCCGGAACCTAAAAATAGAGACGAACATGTTGAAGTGGGTAAAACTTTAACTCTAAAATGGGACGCTGTAAAAAACGTAGCATCGCATAAAATTTATTTCGGTGAAGATAAAAATGCAGTAGAAAATGCAACTGAATCTTCAAAAGAATTTAAAGGAAAACTAACGGACAAATCTTTTACAGTTTCTGATTTATACAGTGGTACAACTTACTATTGGAGAGTCGATGAAGTTGATACTAAAGGTGAAGTGACTTTAGGAAATGTATGGTCGTTTAAACCTGCACAATTGGCTTTTCCGGGTGCAGAAGGCTATGGTCGCTATGCTGTTGGTGGACGTGGAGGAAAAGTAATTGAAGTAACCAATTTAAATGATGACGGACCGGGAAGTTTACGTGATGCGATCAATCAGGAAATTGGACCAAGAACGATCGTTTTTAATGTTTCGGGAAATATAAAACTGGCTTCGAGATTAGTGGCAAATCAGCCTTATATTACTATTGCGGGACAAACAGCTCCGGGAGAAGGAATCACAATCAGCAGAGCACCAATTGGATTGACAGGAAATGATGGAGTAATTCGCTTTCTAACAGTGCGTATTGGCGGAGGAACAACTTTTGACGGAATGGGATTAACAGGTGCAGATTATAGTATAATTGATCACTGTTCAATAAGCTGGACGATCGATGAATCGTTTAGTTCACGTGGTGCGCATCATATTTCGTTGCAAAGAACTTTAATTTCAGAAGCTTTAAATGTGGCGGGACATGATAAATATCCTACTGGAAAAATGCACGGTTTTGCTGCGACTATTGGCGGTGATATTGGTAGTTTTCATCATAATTTACTGGCGCATAATCAAGGTCGAAACTGGAGTATTGGCGGTGGTTTAAACGGTGACGGTTATTACACAGGAAGATTGGATATCACAAACAATGTGGTTTACAACTGGGGAGGAAGAACAACTGACGGAGGAGCTAACGAAGTAAATTTTGTAAACAATTTTTATAAACCAGGTGCTTCAACTACCATATTTGTGGCATTAAATGCGCAGCATGAAGGTGTTGGAAAAGGTATGCAGCGTTATTATTTTGTCGGAAACATTATGCCGGGTTATTTTGATGAGAAATCTCAGGATAAAGGCAGAAAATCGACTATAAGTCATAATGAGAAAGTAGAATATGAAACTTTCGTAGATAAACCGTTTTTTCCTTCTTACGTAGAAACACAATCAGCGAAAGCGGCGTATAAAAATGTACTTTCAGATGTTGGGGCGAATCAGCCGTTTTTTGATAAACACGATAATAGAATCGTAGATGAAACTTTAAAAGGAACTTTCACTTACAAAGGAAGCAAAAGTGGTTTAGGTGGCATGATTGATAACGAACAGGATGCAGGAGGATGGCCAAATTTTGCGTCGGAAACTCGTCCAGCAGATTGGGATACAGATCACGATGGATTGCCAAACTGGTGGGAAAAAGCTTTTGGTTTAAATGAAAATTCGAAAGCTGGAGATTTCTCAGATGCAAATCAAGATACAGATAAAGACGGATTTACGCAATTGGATAATTATTTAGATTGGCTTGCTCAACCTCATTATTTTGTGAATTCTGGAGATAAAAAGACTTTAAGTGCTGCAGATTATTTCAAAGGTTATGAAAACAAACCAGTGTATACTTTCTCGGATCTTAAAAATGGAAAAGTGGTTTTAAAAGGAAAAGAAATTCAGTTTACAGCTGTTGAAAAAGGATTTGCTTCTTTCGTAGTAACGGTAAAAGATGCAGACGGAGATTCTATGAGCAGAACCATTAATTTCTTTATTAAATAAAAAATGGTTTTGCCACGAATCGCACTAATTTCCACGAATTAGTTTTTTGCCACAGATTAAAAGGATTAGAATGATTTTTATACTAAATAATCTATGCTAATCCTTTTAATCTGTGGCAAGAAAAAGAAAAAATTAGTGCAATTAGTGTAATTCGTGGCAAACAAAAAATTAATTCAAAATGAAAAAGAACATCATCATATCCTCTTTATTTCTTTCAACTGTAATGTTTGCGCAGAACAAAGGTTTGGTTGCTAATTCACAAAGTCCGTATTCGAAACTGCAGAGTGTAGGCCTGCAAGATGTAAAATGGATAAACGGTTTTTGGAAAGAACAATTTGATGTAGAAACCAAAAACACCTTGCCTTACATGTGGGATTTGTATCATAACGATGAAGTTTCGCATGCTTACAAAAACTTCGAAATTGCAGCAGGAATAAGCAAGGGAACTTTTAAAGGACCTTCGTTTCATGATGGTGATTTCTACAAGATTTTTGAAGGAATGGCTGCGACTTATGCCGTTACAAAAGATAAAAAACTCGATGCGGAAATGGATAAAGCTATTGCGCTTTTCGCGAAAGTACAGCGTAAAGACGGTTATATTCATACGCCGGTTTTAATTGACGAACGCTGGGGAACTTTAGGGCCAGAAGAAGTGAAAAAACAATTGGGTTTTGAAAAATACAATATGGGACATTTAATGACTGCAGCTTGTATTCATTATCGTGCCACAGGAAAAACGAACTTCTTGAATATTGGAAAAGGAGTTGCAGATTTCTTATATGATTTCTACAAAAAAGCTTCGCCAGAATTGACTCGAAATGCAATTTGTCCGTCTCATTATATGGGAATTGTCGAAATGTACAGAACGACCAAGAATCCTAAATATCTGGAATTGGCCAATAATTTAATTGACATTCGCGGAACTACAAATGATGGAACCGATGATAATCAAGATCGAATTCCGTTCAGGCAGCAAACAACTGCAATGGGACATGCTGTAAGAGCGAATTACCTTTACGCCGGAGTTGCTGATTTATATGCAGAAACTGGAGAAAAGAAATTATTGGACAATTTAGAATCTATTTGGGATGATGTAACGTATCGCAAAATGTACATTACAGGCGCTTGCGGTTCTTTATACGATGGTGTTTCTCCAGACGGAACGTCTTATGATCCGACGGTAGTTCAGAAAATCCATCAAGCGTATGGAAGACCTTTTCAACTGCCAAATGCAACAGCACATACAGAAACCTGCGCCAACATTGGAAATGTTCTATGGAACTGGAGAATGCTTCAAATTACGGGAGATGCCAAATATGCTGATATCGTTGAATTAGCATTATACAATAGTGTACTTTCGGGAATGGATTTAGAAGGAGAAAAATTCCTTTATAACAATCCGCTAAATGTTTCTAACGATTTACCATTTCACCAAAGATGGGGAAATGAACGTGAAGGTTATATCGCTTTATCAAACTGTTGTGCTCCAAACGTAACCAGAACTATTGCTGAAGTTGGTAATTACGCTTACAATATTTCAAAAGAAGGATTGTATGTAAATTTATACGGAAGTAATCAATTAAAAACAAAATCTTTAAATGGAGAAGAAATCGAAATGGAACAGCAAACTAATTATCCTTGGGACGGAAAAATAACGTTGAAAATTGTAAAAGCTCCAAAAGATTTACAAAATTTCTTTTTAAGAATTCCGGGTTGGAGTCAGAACGCTGAAGTTTCGGTGAATAATTCAAAAATTAATGATAAAATCGTTTCTGGAACTTATTTGAAATTAAACCAAAAATGGAAAAAAGGAGATGTTATTGAATTGAATCTTCCAATGCCAGTTGAATTGATGGAAGCTAATCCGTTGGTTGAAGAAGTTAAAAATCAAGTTGCGGTAAAAAGAGGGCCTTTGGTGTATTGTTTAGAGTCAGATCAGCTTCCTGCAAAAACAAGCGTAAATGATGTTGCTTTAAAATTGAATTCTAAATTTACAACGAACCATTTTACTTTAAACAATAGAGACTTAGTAAGTATTGAAGCAGAAGCTTTTATAAATCCGAATAATTCATGGAATAAAACTTTATACAAACCGCTTTCTTCTAAAGATGCGACTTCGGTACCTGTAAAACTAATTCCGTATTTTGCTTGGGGAAATAAAGGGCAAGGAGAAATGACGGTTTGGATGTCGCATTAAAATGAAGTAAGCGAAAAGTTTGTCATTCTGAGGAACGAGGAATCACACTCGTAACTCGACAAAGATTGGCTGCATTCAGTACAGAATTTCTAGTGTGATTTCTCCCTTCGGTCGAAATGACAAAAAAATAAAAAACATATGAAATACATTCTAACCTTATTTTTAATAACAACACTTTCCCTATCAGCTCAAACGCTCGATAATAAATTAGCATTAACCGTTGCACAAGACGGTTCTGGAGATTTTAAAACTATTCAAGAAGCGGTGAATAATGTAAAAGACAATTCAGAAAAAAGAGTTGTAATTAGGATAAAGCCAGGAAAGTATGTGGAGAAATTAGAGATTCCAGCGACTAAGCCATTCATTACTTTAAAAGGTCTTGACAGAAATAAAACCATTATTTCATTTGATGATTATTCAGGAAAACCATTAAGAGAAATTGATGCATCGGGCAAAAAAGAGTTTGGAACTGGAACTTCGTATTCTTTTTTAATTAAAGGAAATGATTGTACGTTAGAAAATCTTACTGTCGAAAACACAGCAGGAAGAGTAGGACAGGCGGTGGCGCTTCACATAAAGAGCGACAGGGTTGTGGTGAAAAATTGCAATCTTTTAGCAAATCAAGATACGCTTTATTTATCAGAAGGAAATACCCGAGTTTATTTTGAAAATTGTTTTATCAACGGAACAACCGATTTTATTTTCGGTGCTGCAACGGCTTATTTTTATAAATGTACTATCGAAAGTTTAACGAATTCTTATATAACAGCAGCTTCAACACCACAAGGACAAGCTTACGGTTTTGTTTTTGTTGATTGCAAACTTACTGCAAAAGACAAATCGGTAGATAAAGTGTTTTTGGGAAGACCTTGGCGACCATACGCTCAAACAGTTTTCATTAATACTGATATTGGTTCTCATATTGCACCAGAAGGTTGGAACGCATGGATTGATACCAGATTTCCTAATAAAGATAAAACGGCGTATTATGCTGAATTGGGAAGTAAAGGATCGAGCGCAAAAGATTTGTCTCAAAGAGTTGTATGGTCGCATCAGCTAAAAAAAGCAGATGGTAAAAAATACACTAGGGATTTAGTTTTAAACGGATGGAATCCTAGTAAATAAACTTTAACCGCGACAAAAAAACTTCCTTTTCAAAAATATTTGATTGTTCTGCTATTCTAATAGTTTTTAGGTGAACTATTTTTGATGCGAATTCTGGATATTTGTTCATTTTACACTTATAAAAAGTATTGGTCAGAATTTACGTTTAAAAAAAAAATATTTTTTGTGAAATTTTTAAGGAATATTCAAAACCCATAAGCTGTAATATTTGTAAGTTTTATTACTCTAATATCTCTTGTTGAAGATAAGTAAAAACCTCTTATTTGAATTATAAGTGTAAAGTTAACGCTTTAAAATTCAGTGCTTCACAGTGTTATTTTGCAAAATTAACAGCTAATTTTTAGTTTTGATGAAGATACTGCTGCATTTCTTAAAATTGCTATCTTTCTATTTAATTATGCGTAAACATATTGCCTAATTTTTCGATATCGCATACATATTCTTTCTATTTTTTATTAATATTGTTTTTTTGAGTTGCTTTTTTTTAGATAATGCCATTAAAGCAGGATAGTGCAGGACGGTTGTAATGTATCATCGTTATATTTTTGGGATACAAAAAAATAAATGTGTTTTTAACATTTAATTTTATCGCTTTAAGTTTTCATTAAAATCTTAGAGAAATAAAGAGGCACATTTACCATGACTAACTAACATTAAATAATAACCTAACCAAAACAAAAACATTTATGAAACAAGCACTTATAAAAAGATGTAGTTTTCTTTTGTTTACACTGATGAGTGTGCTGAGTTATGCTCAAACAACAAACAGTCAAGGAACTGTAACCGTGACAGGAACGGTTACAGATAATTCAGGAGGAGTAATGCCTGGAGTAAACGTAACTGAAAAGTCTACAAAAAATACTGTCACTACAGATTTTAATGGGCAGTATCAGATTAAAGTAAAAGCTGGAGGAACATTAGTTTTTTCTTTTATTGGAATGAAAAAGAAGGAATTACCTCTTTCAGGAAGAACAGTAATTGATGCGAAATTAGAAGAAGATTCAAATCAATTAGAAAACATTGTGGTTGTAGGATATGCAAGTCAGAAGAAAAGCCATCTTACGGGTTCAGTAGTGACCGCTAAGATGAGTGAAATTTCAGATCTGCCTGTTGGTGATTTAGGAACTGCGTTGCAAGGACGAGTTTTAGGGGTTGGAGTTTCAGGTGGATCAACAAGACCTGGAGCAAAATCTAATTTAACAATTCGTCAGCCTTATTCATTAGCAAAAGATGGTGGAAATCTTAATCCATTGTATGTAATTGATGGTGTGTTACAAATTGATGCGCAAGGTTTAAACGACAGTACTTTGTTTGATAACTTAGACGCATCTGAGGTTGAAAGTATTTCATTTTTGAAAGATGCGGCTGCTGCTATTTATGGAGCTCGTTCTGCTCAAGGGGTTGTTTTAGTAACAACTAAAAGAGGAACAAAAGGAGATCCAAAATTTACTTATAGTGGTTCTTACGGTATCAATGACAAAACATACCAGACAAAAACGTTAAATGCATATGAGTTTGGAAAGTATGTGAATATAATGAATGGACCTAATGGTTACAATCAGCCTGTAACAGATCCTCAGTATTTCTTTTCAGACGATGAATTGGAATATTTCAAAACTTTAAAGAACACCTATTTAGATGATGAATGGAAGCCTTCTTTTAACTTAAGACAGAACTTAAATGTGAGTGGCGGAACAGATAAAGCTACTTATTTTGCTGGAGTTTCTTACTATAAACAAAATGGTAACTTAAGTACTCTAGATTATGAAAAATGGAATTTTAGAGCTGGTACTGATATTAAACTATCTAGTAATTGGAAAGCTGGAATTCAGTTGTCTGGTTTTTACTCAGATCAGACTAAAACGTTCAATAAAATTGGAGGAGAGGTTGAAGAGAATGATTACAATAAATTATTGATGCACGTACCGTACATTCCAAATTATGTAAATGGACTTCCAATGGAGCTTCCTAATAATAATGATGGTAATCAGCGTTATCACTATAACGAAATTAAACGTTTAAATAATCTTGCTGAAACTACAGCTACTACAATGACCATTAATATGTACACAGAGTACAAATTTCCTTTCGTAAAAGGATTAATGGCTAGAGGAGCATATGCTAGAACTATGGGTAGTGGAAGAGGAACTCAAGTTGGTACTGGATACACATTGTATCAATTTACAGGTTTGGGAACTAATGGTCATATTTATAATGACGATATCACAACACCACCGCTTAGATCAAAATTTTATGATAACGGAAATCGTTTGTATTTTTCAAATACAACAAATTTATCTCAACAGTATAATTTAAACTTTTCTTACGATCGTACTTTTGGAAAACATAATGTAAGTGGTTTGTTTGCAATAGAAAGATCTGAAGCAACATCTAATAATGAAGTTGTTTTTAAATCAAACGTTCTAGAAGGTACAAATGGGCAGTTTAATACAGCGACTGGGCCAATTGATGGTTCTACTACAAAAAGTGAATCAGGATCTTTATCATATGTTGGAAGGGTAAACTATGCATATGATGACAAATATTTAGCAGAGTTCTTATTTAGATCTGATGCTTCTACAAAGTTTGCTCCTGCAAACTACTGGGGTAATTTTTATTCGGCATCTGTTGGATGGGTAATGTCAAAAGAAGACTTTTTTAAATCTTCAGTTATAGATTTCCTTAAAGTAAGATATTCTGTTGGTCTTTTAGGAAAAGATGATACTAAGGCTTGGTTATGGAGACAACGTTATACTTTCCAAGGTTACAAAGGTGGTGTTTTTGGAGGAAATTCAGACTTGACAAATGGATGGAAAATGGAGGCTTCTCCAAATCCTGACGCAACTTGGAGTGATGAACTTAAAATGAACTTTGGTGTTGATGCTAGATTTTTAAATAATAGATTAAGTGTTACAGCAGAATCGTATTATAATGTAGGAACTAATTTGCTTTTAAACAAAACTGGTAATCTTCCTTTTACTATCGGAGGAACAGTAGCGGCACAAAATTATGGTTCGGTAGATACATATGGTTATGAATTATCTGTTGGCTGGTCTGATAAAATTGGTAAAGACACAAGTTATGGAATTGATTTACGTTTTGGCTGGTCAGGTGATAAAGTTATTAAAGGAGATTTTAATGATGAGGACATCTTAAAACCATGGAATCCTAAACCTGGATATTCATCAGATAATGGAGTTTGGGGATATGATTACATAGGTATGTTCAAAACTCAGGAGGATATAAATGCATATGTGAGTAAGTATAATATTACTTCGGTGTTTGGAACAGCAGTAGCAAATCTTAAACCAGGAATGTTGTATTACTCAGATGTAAGAGGTGCGTATTTAGGAAATGGAAAATTTGCAGCTCCAGATGGTATTATCGATGTAAACGATCAAGTACAGCTGGCTTCAAAAGCAAATACTCAATATTCTATAGGAACTACTTTGCGTTTTGCTTATAAATCATTTAGTTTGAATACAGTTGTTAATGCTTCGTTTGGAAATGGATGGAGCGATATTGGAAGCCAAGCAAGAAAATCTTTAAAAACTAAAATTCCGCAAATAGTAGATAATACAGTTTCAATTTGGAATGATATATATGATCCAACAGTTAATCCAAATGGATCAATGCCAAATCCAGCTTTTGAATCTATAAACTCAGTTGCATCTAAATTTTGGGAAGTTGATTCGTTTAGAATCGCTTGTAGAAACATAACACTAAGTTATGCATTGCCAGAAAATGCTTTAAAGGCTCTTAAAATGAATAGCTGTAAGTTAAATCTTGTGGCGCTTAATCCTTTTAATCTTTATAATCCATATAGTTTTCAGGAAGCTAACGGTAGTTATTTAGATTATCCTACTTTACGAACAATTTCTTTGGGACTTAATTTAGGATTCTAATAACTCATAAAATACGATATTATGAAAATAAAATATATAAAAATAGTAGGTTTAACTACAGTTTTAGCAGCTTTATCTTTGGCTAGCTGTAATGATGATTTTCTTGAAGAGAAAAAAGATTTTAACGGTGTAAATGAAGATGTGTTTAAAGTTCCTTCATTAGCTACTGGATATGTTGATTATGTTTATGGATTGTTTTTGCCGGGAAATAATGCAGCAGTTAATACATGGGATTTAGCAGCTGGTGGAAATGACGATTTTTCGCAAACAACAGAAGAGTTAACGGGCGAAGTAAACTGGAATAAAATTTGGGCAACCATTTCTCCAAACAATGCAAACTGCCTTCCTTACATTGGAAGCAGAGTTTCTTCAAGTATTGCAAACAATACTTGGACGAGATTAAGACAGATTAATATCTTCTTAGAGCAAATTGATAAAAACGGAATGGCGGATGCAGATAAAAATCCGTTAAAAGGACAGATGTATTTCTGGAGAGCGTATCAATATTATGAAATGGTAAAATTGTATGGTGGTGTGCCAATTGTATTAACCGCTCAAAATCCTATTATCGATGAAGGATCTACCGTTTCTCAAATTCCTAGAAGCCCAACATCAGTATGTATCGAACAAATTGTATCAGATTTAGATAAGTCAAAAGAATTATTGAAAGATGTAAAATGGACTACTGCAAACTGGGGTAGAATTACAGCAGGTGCGGCAGCAGCTTTTAAAGGAAGAGTATTATTAACATGGGCAAGTCCGCTTTTTAATCCAACAGATGATGCACAACGATGGAAACGTGCCTATGATGCAAATCTTGAAGCGAAAGCACTTTTAGAAGCAGATGGAAAAGGCCTTTTCTCAGTTGGAGGAACAGCAAATGGAACTGCATGGGGAAATATGTGGCTTGCAGAAGTAGGAAATCCTGAAGCAGTTATCGTTTTTGGATTTAACAATTCTACAATAGTAAATGCTCAAAAAAATAATGGATGGGAAAGAGCGGTAAGATCTAAAGCATCAGGAGGAAATGGAGCTATTTCACCTACAAAGCAAATGGTTGACGTTTTTCCTATGGCAGATGGTAAAAGCATAGTTGGAAATCCAGCTTACAATCCTGTATTATTCTATAAAAATAGAGATCCTAGATTTTATAAAACTTTTGCATACAATGGTGCAACTTGGAAATATGCTGAAAATACAGCATTTAAACAATGGACTTACAGCTGGTATAGTAAAGCACCAACTACTGCAGCACCAAATCCTGATAAATTTACAGAAACATTAGGAGCTAACTCAAGTGGTATTTATCTTAGAAAAGCAACAAATGAAGCATCAAGCAGTTCTGCAGGATATTTGAACAGCGGAACTGATTATATGGAAATGCGTTTTGCTGAAGTTGTTTTGAATTTGGCTGAAAGTGCAATCGGTATTGGTAGTTTGGCAGAAGGAAAAACTTTGATCGAATCAGTTAGAGCCCGTGCAGGAATTACAAACGGTGACGGACATTATGGTTTGGCTGCAGTAAGTTCAAGAGATCAACATTTTGCGGCAGTATTAAACGAAAGAACAATTGAGTTTGCATACGAAAATAAGCGTTTTTATGATTTAAGACGTTGGAAACTTTTTGATGCTGGTGCAACTACATCAAGACTTGGAGTTAAGCCATTGAATGGAACAAGAAGAACAGCTTATTACATTGTTGCAAAGAAAGCTGATGGTACAAATTACATCGGAACTGCTGATCCATTTTATGTAGCAACGGGTAATGCACCTGTGCTTAATAGAGAACCAGCTTCGTTTCCTGTAACAATAAACGGAACTACATTGGCTAATTTTGATGCGTATTTAGATTATATGTATACCAATTATTTTAAAATTGTAGAAAGAGATAATTTAGATCCTACAACAAACAATTGGAAGTTTACATGGTATAATGAATACTATTTCTTCGGAATTTATCAATCATTATTAGATTCTTCTCCATATTTAGAGCAAACTCAAGGATGGGGCGGATCATTTGACCCACTTAAATAATAGTTTATAATACAAAAAACAGTCACCTGTATCTTAAGAAATACAGGTGATTTGTTTAAAAAGAATTACCATAATTAAAAAATAACATGAAAAATTCCGCATTATTTATCACAGCTCTGCTTTTTTTGGGAAGTGCAAAATGTTTTGCTCAATATCCAAAGATAAGTCCGGAAGTTCAAGCGCAGGAAAAAGCAATTAAAGAAGAAGCCCAAAAACTTTCTGATGAAGCTTGGGAAAAAGCTTTAGTTATTATTGAAGAAGAAGCAAAACATGGAAAACCTTATATTCCGTGGGCAGCAAGACCTACAGATTTACCTCAGGCAGAAATTCCTGCTTTCCCAGGTGCTGAAGGAGGTGGAATGTTTACTTTCGGTGGTCGCGGCGGAAACGTTTATACGGTAACAAGTCTAGAAGACCGCGGGCCTGGAACATTGCGTGAAGCGTGCGAAAAAGGAGGAGCAAGAATAGTGGTATTTAATGTTGCTGGAATTATCAGATTAAAAAGTCCTTTAATTATTCGTGCGCCTTACATTACAATTGCAGGACAAACAGCTCCTGGAGATGGTATTTGTATTGCAGGAGAATCAACTTGGATCGATACGCATGATGTAATTATCAGACATGTACGTTTCCGTCGTGGAGAAACTTTCGTAGGACGTCGTGATGATGCTATCGGAGGAAATCCTGTTGGAAATATTATGATCGATCACGTTTCTGCAACTTGGGGATTAGACGAAAATATGTCAATCTACAGACATATGTACAATCCAGGACCAGGTTATCCAGATATTAAAGTTGGAACAGTAAATATTACAATCCAAAACAGTTTATTCGGAGAAGCATTAGATACTTACAACCACGCTTTCGGAAGTACTTTAGGTGGGGAAAACTGTTCTTTTATGAGAAATATGTGGGCGAATAATGCTGGAAGAAACCCTTCTATCGGTTGGAACGGAATTTTCAATTTCGTAAATAACGTAGTTTTCAACTGGTACAATAGATCTACAGATGGCGGCGATTACACAGCAAACTATAACATCATCAACAATTTTTACAAACCAGGACCTGTAACTGATTTAACACAGCCAATCAGTTATAGAATTTTAAAACCAGAATCTGGAAGAAGCAAATTACCATACATGGTTTTTGGTAGAGCTTACGTAAACGGAAACGTTGTTAACGGTAACGATAAAGTGACTAAAGACAACTGGGATGGAGGAATTCAGTTAGAAAATAAAAAAGGAGAGTTAATGGCGTATGATGAAGCAAAAGAGTATTTCGCTAAAATGAAAACAGATAAACCTTTCCCAATGCCATGGTTCAACAAATTCATGACTGCAGAAGAGTCTTATGAATTTGTACTTAAAAATGTTGGAGCAACTTTGCCAATTAGAGATAAAGTTGACGAAAGAATCGTAAGAACAGTAAAAACTGGAGTTCCAGAATATGCAAAAGGATTAGAGAAAAAAGAATTCTACCAATTCGAACACAGACGTTTACCGATGGATTCTTATAAAAAAGGAATTATTACAGATATTTCTCAAGTAGGAGGATATCCAGAATACAAAGGAAAACCTTATGTAGACACTGACAAAGACGGTATGCCAGATGCATGGGAGAAAAAATACGGTTTAAATCCAAACGATCCATCTGATGCAAAAGGAGATTTAAACGGAGATGGTTACTCTAATATTGAAGATTACATAAATGGTGTAAACCCTGCAATAAAAGTAAACTGGAAAGATTTAGCTAATAACAAAGAAACTTTAGTTAGACCTTTATTAGATTTAAAATAAGAAAAACAGAAAGAATTATTGAACACACAGAAACATAGATTTAAAGCTTTATTAAAAGAATAAAAAGAGAAATACATTTCTTTCACATAGCTTACTCTGTGTATTTAGAATAAGTGAAACGTCTTTAGACGTTATAAAAAACTATGTTTCTATGTGTTTAAAATAATTATGCTAAAAAGGAAAAAAATCATGGCACTAAATAAAATAAATGCTGGTTTATTATCGCTGGTTTTTGCATTTTCAACTTTAAATGCGCAACAACATTTGGATCCTGAATATGTAAAAGTTACTAACGAAAGAGCTGCAAAAATCGTTACCAAATTAGATTTAAAAAACGAAGCAAAAGAAAAAGCAGTTTCAAATATCATTGCTCAGCAATTTAGAGATTTAACTGAAATCCAAGACGGAAGAGATGCTGAAATCAAAAAAGTAAAAGAAGATACTTCTTTAGCTAAAGAAAAGCAAAACGAGAAAATTGATAAACTGAAAGCAAAAGCAGACGAATCAATTGCAAAATTGCATAAATCTTACATTAAAAAATTAAGTAAAGAATTATCAGAAGATAAAATCACCGAAGTTAAAGACGGAATGACTTATGGCGTACTTCCTATTACTGTGGCAGGTTACAACGATATGTTGCCAAATTTAACAACAGAGCAAAAAGACTACATCTACAAAGCTTTAGTTGAAGCCAGAGAACATGCAATGGACGGTGGTTCATCTAAAGAAAAACACGGCTGGTTTGGTAAATACAAAGGAAGAATCAATAACTATTTATCAAAACAAGGTTACGATTTAAACAAAGAAAGTGCTGATTGGCATAAACGTGTTGAAGAAAGGGAGAAGAATAAAGTAAAAGATTCTACTTCGAAAGAATAATTTTCTGTTTAAAACTTGCACCAAAAACTATTAACTACAACCACATACAATTCAATGCAAAATTTTTTCCCAAACCACAATTTAAAAAGAACATTTATGGCATTGTCATTTTGTTCTCTAGTGTCATCGGCATATGCCCAATATCCCGTGATTCCAAAACCTGTTCAAGAAAAAGCTGATGCTCTTTTAGCTGATGAAGAAAAAAGACTGAACGAAATTTGGAATGCCAATTACCACATTATAAAAGAAGAAGCAAAACAAGGAAAACCTTATTTACCTTGGGCTTCATACCCAAAAGATTTTGTAGTGGCAGATATTCCTGCTTTCCCGGGAGCTGAAGGCGGCGGAGCTTATACACAAGGTGGTCGTGGCGGAAAAATATTTGTTGTAACAAGCCTAGAAGACAGCGGAAAAGGAACTTTTCGTGAAGCTTGTGAAGCAGTTGGAGCAAGAACAATCGTTTTTAATGTTTCGGGAATTATCCAATTGAAATCAAGAATCAGCATGCGTGCACCATACGTTACAATTGCTGGACAAACTGCTCCGGGTGATGGAATTTGTATTGCAGGAGAAACTTTAGAAATTGACACACACGATGTTATAATCAGACACATGCGTTTTAGACGTGGTGCAACAGAAGTTACAAGAAGAGATGATGCCTTGGGCGGAAATGTAATTGGAAACACCATAATTGACCACTGTTCTGTAAGTTGGGGATTAGATGAAAATATTTCTTTATACAGACATCAATTTGCACCTAACGCAAAGTCAAAATTGGAGAAATTGCCTGCTTGTAATATCACGATTCAGAACACTATTTCATCAGAAGGTTTAGATACTTATAATCATGCTTTCGGAAGTACAATTGGCGGATTAAATAGTACGTTTATGCGTAATTTATGGGCAGATAATATTTCTCGAAATGCTTCTATCGGAATGCATGGCGATTTTAATTTTGTCAATAACGTAGTATTTAATTGGTGGAATCGTACTCTTGATGGAGGAGATTATCGTTCGATGTTGAACATCATCAACAACTATTTTAAACCAGGCCCAGTAACGCCGGCAAATGAACCTATTGCGTATAGAATAGTAAAACCTGAATCAGGATATATTGAACCAAAACAATATGGAAGAGCTTATGTTTCAGGAAACTTTATTGTAGGTTCTCCAGAAGTAACAGCTGATAACTGGAATGGCGGAGTACAATTGGAAAGTCTTCCTGAAGCTGAAACTAAAGAGTTTTTAGCCGCAATCAAACAGCCAAAACCGTTTTCAATGCCTGCATTTAAAATTATGAAAGCAGAAGAAGCATACGAATATGTTTTGACCAATGTTGGAGCAACAATTCCGAAAAGAGATGCTGTTGACGAAAGAATCCTGAAACAAGTTAGAACAGGAAAAATCGAAGTAAAAGATGGTTTAGAAAACAATATAGGAAAAGAGTTTATCAAAAGAAGATTACCTGCTGATTCATACAAAAAAGGAATTATTACACATCCTGATCAAGTTGGAGGATATCCAACATATAAAGGAAAAGCCTATAAAGATTCAGATAATGACGGAATTCCTGATGCTTGGGAGAAGAAATTTGGTTTAAATCCAAATGATGCTTCAGATGCCAATAAAGATGCAAACGGAGACGGATATACAAACATCGAAAAATATTTTAACGGTATCGATCCAAACAGTAAAATTGATTGGACGAAAATTGAAAATAATACTGATACTTTGGCTAGATTGAAATCATTGTTGCAATAGCAAATATTGGGAAGACCTAACTGGTTTTAAAAACCTGTTAGGTCTCTTAAATGTAATATATTAATCTAGTTTGTCATTCCGAGGAACGAAGAATCACACTAGAAACTCCACAAGAGTGCGTAAATCTCGCGTGAGATTTCTCCTTCGTCGAAATGACAAGATTGTGGAAAAAGACAAACCTAAAAATTATATGAGCTTATATTACTTATATGGTTTAATTTTAAAGTCTAAAAAAATAATAAGGTGAATTTTATCCAGTTAAAAAATACAATCTCTCTTCAAAAAGATAAAATAGTTTTATCTGGTTTGGCGATGCTTTTTAGTATAAACATCACAGCCCAAAACACTTTCCCGGATATCATTAAAACCAAAGAAGGAAAACTTTCTTTCACAACAGATAATCAAGGAAATCAAATCCCAGATTTTTCTTTTGCAGGATATAAAAACGCTGAAGTTGCCATTCCAAATCTGGAAAACAAGATTTTTGTTTCCAACCAAGAAGAAGATGCAACTCAAAAAATCCAAAATGCGATTGATTATGTAAGTTCATTAAAGCCAGACAAATCGGGTTTTAGAGGAGCAGTTTTGTTAGACAAAGGAACTTTCAAAATCAGCGGAACAGTATACATCAGAAAATCTGGAGTAGTTTTAAGAGGAAGTGGCAATTCGGAAAACGGAACAATACTTTTAGGAACTGGATTAGAAAGAGAAGCTTTAATTAGAATTTTAGGTGTAAACGATAAAGTGTATAAAGATTCATTTGAATTTGCAAACGCTTATACACCACTTGGAACTCAGAAAATCCAATTAAAAAACACTTCAAAATTAAAAGTGGGAGACGAAATCGAAATCAGCAAACCTTTAACGGATAACTTTATTAAAGAAGTAAACATGCAGGATTTCGGTGGAGAAACTTCCTGGATTGGATGGAAAAAAGGCGACTGGATTACAACATGGAATAGAGTTGTAAACAAAATAAACGGAAACGAAGTAACCATCAACGCTCCAATTACAATGTCTTTGGATGATGTTTTCGGAACTTCAAAAGTCACTGTATATTCTTGGCAAGGAAGAATTGAAAATAACGGAATTGAAAATATCTTAATAAAATCAACTTTTAATCCTTCAAATTTAAAAGACGAAGAACACCGTTGGCAGGCAATCAGTATTGAAAATACCAGAAATGCTTGGGTAAAACAAGTTAATTTCAAACACTTTGCAGGAGGAGCTGTTACGATTTTAAAAACAAGTCAGCAAATTACGGTTGAAGATTGTATTGCCACAGAACCAATTTCTGAAATCGCTTCATTTAGAAGACATACTTTTTATACCGAAGGTCAGCAGACTTTATTTCAGCGTTGTTATTCAGAATTTGGATATCATGATTTTGCCGTTGGCGGATTCGGGACAACAGGTCCAAATGCTTTCGTTCAATGCGAATCACATTTACCATTCGAAAACAGCGGTGCAATCGGAAGCTGGGCAACAGGAGTTTTATTCGATATTGCCAATATCGACGGAAAAGCGTTAAGTTATAATAACCGAGAACAAGGAGGAAGAGGCGCAGGATGGACAGCAGCCAATTCTGTAATATGGGAATCGTCGGCATCAAAAGTAGAATGTTATAGTCCGCCAACAGCACAAAACTGGGCTTTTGGAGTTTGGGGACAATTTGGAGGCAACGGACACTGGAAAGACGTAAACGGCCACATTAATCCAAGAAGTTTATTTTATACGCAATTAGAAGCTAGATTAGGAAAACTTCCAGTGCAGCCATTTATCTACGATTTAGGTTCAGAACCTTCTTCAAGCCCAACAATTGAAGTGGCAGAAGAACTGACTAAAAACTCGGCAACAACAGCAAAAAGTTTGCAGGAATGGATTGAAGAAGCTTCAAAAGCAAATCCAATAAATACAGACAGTAAAGGTTTAAAAAATGCAAATGATTTAAAAGTTGCTTCAAATAAAACAGAAAAATCTACTTCAAAAGTAACAACAGAAAATGGGTGGTTAACTTTTGAAGGAAAAGTAATTGCTGGAAAACAAACCAATGTAGCATGGTGGAGAGGCGATTTAACCGATGATTTCGTAAATAAATCGACACCACATTTAACACGTTTTGTTCCAGGAAGAACAGGAAACGGATTGACTGATAAAGTGCAGGAAACAGTTGATTATTTAACTAAAAACAATATTGTTGCCTTAGAACACAATTACGGATTATGGTATGATAGAAGAATGGATGATCACGAACGCGTACGCAGAATTGATGATGATGTTTGGCCTCCGTTTTACGAACAACCTTTTGCCAGAAGCGGAAAAGATTTTGCTTGGGATCACTTGAGTAAATATGATTTAACAAAATTCAACGATTGGTATTGGAACCGTTTAGCGCAGTTTGCAACATTAGCAGAACCAAAGGGACAAATGTTGATCAATCAGCAATATTTTCAGCACAATATTTTAGAAGCGGGAGCACACTGGGCAAGTTCACCTTGGCGTTCTGCAAACAACATAAACAGCACAGGTTTTCCGGAACCACCGCCTTATGCAGGAGACAAACGCATTTTCATGGCGGAGCAGTTTTACGATATTACGAATGCTCAAAGAAGAAAATTACACGAAGGGTTTATTAGAAAATCATTTGAAAACTTTCAGGAAAACAGCAATGTAATTCAGTTAACAAGTGCCGAATATACAGGTCCGTTACATTTTATGGAATTCTGGTTAGACCAAGCCCAAAAATGGAAAGACCAAACAGGTAAAAAAGGCTTAATTGGTTTAAGTGCCACAAAAGATGTTCAGGATGCTATTTTAAATGACGCCAAAAGAGTAAAAACCGTTGATGTAATCGATATTCGTTATTGGTATTACAAAGAAGACGGTTCAGCTTATGCACCGCAGGGAGGCGTAAATTTAGCACCAAGACAACACGCCAGAAAACTAAAAACCGGAAAAGAAACCGACAATCAGGTATATCGCGCCGTTCGTGAATACCGAGAAAAATATCCTGAAAAAGTAATTTTATATTCAACAGACGGTTCGTCAAGATTCGGATGGCCAGCATTAATGGCTGGAGCTTCATTGCCAAATATTCCGAAAATCGAACTGCCTCAGTTTTATGCCGCTTTAAGCGAAATGAAATTAGTTGACGGAAATACGTTTTCAGACAATCTTTGGAAGTTAGAAAACAAAGGAAAAAGTTATCTTTTTTACTTGAAAAACGATCAGGATATCACAATCGATTTATCAAACGAAAAAGGAACATTTGAAGTATTTGCAATCAATGCAACGACAGGAAATACAACAAAAAAACAAACATCAGCGGAGGAAAACAAATGGTAATCCCACAAGCTGAAATAAAAGAAAAAGTGCTTTTTGTAGTGAAAAAGTAAAAGAAGGGTTAGCCACGAATTGCACGAATTAGCAAGAATTTAATTTTGAATTAAATCTGCTCAATCTGAAAGATCTGCGAGAGTAAATTTTTCACGCAGATTTTAAAAAGATAAAAGCAGATTCAACAGATTTTTTAAATTTTGATCTGCGAAAATCTGCCAAGATCTGCGTGAAACAATAAACACAAGCAGAATAGAAATTAGTGAAAATTAGCGCAATTCGTGGCAAACAAACTTAAAAAACATAAATTCAAAAACAAACCAAAATGAATCTGAAAATTAAATCTTTATACGCTCTTAGTATAGGCTTTCTGTTAACAGCACAAAGCGGATTTTCGCAATCTGCCAAAACAAAAGCATCTCTACCTGAAATCAAAGTATCTAAAAATCAGCATTATTTTGTTACCGAAAACGAAAAACCATTTTTCTGGTTGGGCGACACAGGCTGGCTGGCATTCGGTAAATTGGATAGAGCTGGAATTGATCAATATTTTAAAGACAGAAAAGCAAAAGGATTCAACGTTGTTCAGGTGATGGTTTTGCATAATATAAATGCCGTTAACGTTTATGGCGATGCCGCTTTAATTAATGAGGATGTTTCAAAACCTTTAACAACAGCTGGAAACAACTTTAATAATAAGCAAGAATACGATTATTGGGATCACGTAGATTACACTTTAGACGTAGCTCAGAAAAACGGAATTTACTTGGCAATGGTTCCAGTATGGGGAACAAACGTTTCGAAAGGAAATAAAGTAAGCAAAGAACAAGCAATTGTTTATGCTAAATTCTTAGCTGATAGGTACAAAAATAGAACCAACATAATTTGGTTAAACGGAGGTGATACTCATGGAAATGAGTTTATGGATATTTGGAATGCCATCGGAAATACTTTAAAAACGAATAATCCAAACCAATTAGTGACTTTTCACCCTTTCGGAAGAACTGATTCTTCAGAGAATTATCATAACGAAAAATGGTTAGATTTTAATATGTTCCAATCGGGACACAGAAGATATGATCAAGATTCAGTAAAAACAAATTTCAAAGAAGACAATTACAAATTTGTTTTAAGAGATTTCGAATTAAAACCAACCAAGCCAACGCTTGACGGAGAACCTTCTTATGAAGGAATTCCACATGGTTTACATGATACTTTGCAACCAAAATGGAAAGACAGCGACGTACGCCGTTACGGATATTGGTCGGTTTTATCAGGTGCAGCAGGTTACACATACGGACACAACGCTGTAATGCAAATGTTCAGAAAAGGCGATAACCAAGCGTACGGAAACAAAGAATTATGGACATCAGCCATCAATGCTCCTGGAGCAAAACAAATGGTTTTTATTAAGAAATTAATGGAAGAAGTGCCATTTTTAGAAGGAGTTCCAGATGTTTCTTTAGTGGCCAATCAAGGAGAAAAGTACGATTATATTCCAGCTATAAGAGGAGAAAAATACGCTTTACTTTACACATATAATGGAAGAATAATAGAAGTAAAACTAGGAAAAATTGCTGGCGATAAATTCGAAGCGACTTGGTACAATCCAAGAAATGGCAAGAAAACAAAAATCGGAACATTTGATAACAAAGGAACTCAGAATTTTCAACCAGCTGGTAAAAAAGAAGATGGTAATGACTGGGTTTTGATTTTGAAGTCAAAGTAAGATAAGAGTTTAGAAACCTGACAGGTTTTTAAAACCTGTCAGGTTTAATCAAAATAGCCACAATCTTGTCATTTCGACTGAAAGGAGAAATCACATAAGAAACTCGACAAAGATTGACGAATTACTTTACGGAATTCTAGTGAGATTCCTCGTTCCTCGGAATGACAAAAGGTACGATTATCCAAAAAATACAACTATGAAAAACATACTGATAATACTCTGCTTCATAACCGGATTAAACACCACTTTCGCACAAGACGGCTGGCTTAACATCCTAAAAGAAGGCGGAAACAACAAAGGAATAAAATGTACACAAGCCATTCAGAATGCTATCGAAAAAGCATCTAAAAATGGCGGAGGAACCATCTTTTTTCCTGCTGGAGAATACTTAACAGGAGCTTTAACACTAAAAAGCAACATCACGATTCACTTAGATTCTGGAGCACTTTTAAAGTTTTCAGAGAACTTCGATGATTTTCTGCCTTACGTAGAAATGCGTTACGAAGGAATTGTAATGAAAAGTTTCCAACCTTTATTTTACGCCAAAGATGTTGAAAATATCACCATAACAGGAAGAGGAATAATCGACGGACAAGGAAAAGCATGGTGGAATGAAGTTTACAGAATCGAAACTGCCAAAGAACCATTGCCTCCAACAAAATACCAAACGATGTGGGAAGAGCAAAATAAAGGACTTTACACAGAACCGTATTATAAAAGAACAGTTGATAAAAAGTTTTTCAGACCATCTTTTTTCCAAGCTTACAATTGCAAAAATATTTTAATTGAAGGCGTAACTTTTAAAAACTCGCCTTTCTGGACAATCAACCCGGAATTCTGTGATAATGTAAACGTTACCGGAATCTCGATTTTCAATCCGCATTCGCCAAATACAGATGGAATCAATCCTTCTTCTTGTACCAATGTTCACATTTCAAACTGCCATATCAGCGTTGGAGACGATTGTATCACGATTAAATCAGGAAGAGACGGCGACGGACGTAAATACGGAAAAGCTACAGAAAATGTAACCATCACAAACTGCACCATGTTAAGCGGTCACGGCGGAGTGGTTATCGGAAGCGAAATGTCTGGCGGAATCAAAAAGATCACGATATCCAACTGTGTTTTCGATGGAACAGATCGCGGAATCCGTATCAAATCGGCTCGCGGAAGAGGGGGAGTGGTAGAAGATATTCGTGTCGATAATATTGTCATGAAAAACATCAAAGAAGAAGCCATCGTGTTGAGCCTTTTTTATGATAAAGGAACACAAGTTGAACCTGTAACCGAAAAAACGCCAATTTTCAGAAACATTCACATGAGCAATATTACGGCTTCAAACGTAAACAAAGCCGGACAAATTCTGGGAATTACCGAAATGCCGATTCAAAACATCACTTTCTCCAACATCAATATGGACGGAAAAGAAGGTTTTACGGTAAGTACAGCATCAGATGTTGAATTTCATGATGTAAAAGTAAACGCAACTGTAGGTTCGTCGTTCAAAATATCAGATTCAAAAAATGTGATTTTAGACAACGTTGGATCTTCAACAGCCATAAAAGGAGTTCCGGTTATTAAATTAGATAATGTTTCGAATGCTTTGATCAACAATAATTTTCCATTCAATCCAACCGATATTTTTATCGAAGCTGATGGGAAAGACACTAAAAATGTTTTCCTGAAAAACAATGTGTTTAACAATGTAACAACAGCGATAAAAAAAGGAAAAGATTTAAATAAAAAAGCAATTACAGAATAGATTATAATAACACAGATTTCACGAATTTACACCAATTTAATTTGTGATAATTCGTGAAATTAGTGTTCAATTTTATATCATGAAAAAAATATTCATTTTAGTAACCCTTTCCCTTTTTGCGATTAGTTATTCGCAGAAAAAGAAAGATCTATATCTTTTTACGTCGTTTAGGGAACCGGCAACAGAAGGTTTGTATTTGGCGTATAGCGAAGACGGATACAATTGGAAAGGATTAGAAGGCTCATTTTTAAAACCCGAAATTGGAGCCAGTAAAATCATGCGCGACCCGTCAATCACAAAAGGAGCAGATGGAACGTATCACATGGTTTGGACAACCGATTGGAAAGGCGGAAACGGTTTTGGTTACGCCAGTTCAAAAGACCTGATTCATTGGTCAGAACAGCAATATATTCCTGTCATGAAAAATGAGCCAGAAGTGGTAAATGTTTGGGCTCCGGAAATTTTTTATGATGATGTAAAAAAAGAATACATCATTATCTGGGCATCTACAATTCCGTTCCGATTTGAAAAAGGAGTGGAAGAAGAGAAAAACAACCACAGAATGTATTATGTAACGACTAAGGATTTCAAAACGTTTTCAGATACAAAATTATATTACGATCCAGGTTTCAGCGTAATCGATTGCGTAATCGTCAAAAAAGGAAAGAAAGATTATGTTTTGGTTTTGAAAGACAATACAAGACCCATGCGAAATATAAAAGTAGCTTTCGGGAAATCGCCTTTAGGTCCGTTTCAAAAAAGTTCAGAGCCTTTAACCGAGTATTTATCAGAAGGTCCAACAGTAGTGAAAGTCGATAAAAACTGGCTGTTGTATTATGACAATTACGGTTCAAAAAATTATAAAGCGTTAAGCACAACAGATTTTGTTCATTTTGAAGATGTATCCTCCAAAATAAGCCTTCCCGAAGGACACAAACACGGAACGATTACAACAATCTCTGATGATGTTTTAAAAGGATTAATTGATAGAAAATAAAGAGTTTATTCTCAACGTAAACCCGACAGGTTTTTAAAACCTGTCGGGTTTAATTAGGAGTTAAAAAATAAATAAAATGATTGCTTTCCAAAACATAAAAACCAACATCATCACAGCCACAATTATTTTGGCTTGTACCGCTGTAAATGCACAAAACGATACTGTTCGTTATGTTGGAAAAACACTTTCGAACATCGATTACCATCACGGACAGTTGAGTCCAGCAGTTGGAGTTCACGCTACACAAATCATGCGTGCAAGCCGTGAACATCCCGAAAAAGCAGATGGTTTTGGATGGACATACAATCACCAGCCGATGATGGCGTATTGGAACAATACCTTTTATCTGCATTATTTAAGCGATCCTTCGGGCGAACATATTCCGCCAAGCCAGACTTTATTAATGACTTCTAAAGACGGCGTAACGTGGACAAAACCTGAAGTGATTTTCCCTATTTATAGAATTCCAGACGGATGGAAGAAAGAAGGAGTTGAAGGCGTTGCCAAAAATCTGGATGCGATTATGCACCAGAGAATGGGTTTTTATACGTCTAAAGACAACCGACTTTTTGCGTTAGCGTATTACGGAATTGCGATGGATGAAAAAGACGATCCAAACGACGGAAAAGGAATTGGACGTGTCATCCGTGAAATCAAGAAAGACGGAAGTTTTGGCGAAATCTATTTCATCAGATACAATAAAACTTGGGATAAATCGAAATCAAAATTCCCATTTTATACCGCATCAAAAGACAAAGGTTTGAAAAAAGCCTGTGAAGAAATTTTATCAGAACCTTTAGTTTTACAGCAATGGGTTGAAGAAGCCGATCGTGACGACGAATTGATTCCGTTACAGAAACCATACAAAGCGTTTAGTTATTACCATTTACCAAACGGAAATGTAGTGGGTTTATGGAAACATGCTTTAACATCTATCAGTAGAGACGGAGGAAAATCTTGGGATTATATGCCGTTAAGAGCGCCGGGATTTGTAAACAGTAATGCTAAAATCTGGGGACAAAAAACGTCAGACAATCGTTATGCGACACTTTATAACCCGTCAGAATATCGTTGGCCTTTGGCGATTTCTACAAGTGATGATGGATTGAATTATAAAGATTTATTATTAGTTCACGGAGAAGTAAGTCCGATGCGTTATGGTGGAAACTACAAATCGGCTGGCCCGCAATACGTTCGTGGAATCACAGAGAAAAACGGAACTCCGCCAGACGGAAAAATCTGGGTGGGTTACAGTATGAACAAAGAAGATATTTGGGTGGCATCGATTCCAGTTCCCGTTACTTCGATAGTAACAGAAAATGTGAATGACGTTTTCAATAATCTTCCAGACGGGCAAGAACTAAAATTATGGAATACCTATGATCTTTCTTGGGCGTCAACCAAAATAGAAAAGAAAGCCGATGGTAAAAAATGGTTAACGTTAAGAGATCAGGATTATTTTGATTACTCTCGTGCTGAAAGAGTAATTCCTTTTGCGTCAAAAATGGAAGCCGTTTTCACAGTAAAACCAGAGCAAAACAATCACGGTTTATTACAGATTGAATTCCAAAACAAACAAGGTTTGCCATCGGTAAGATTGATTTTTGATTCGGATGGAGAATTAAAGGTCAAAAATGGTGCGCGTTTGAGTTCGGTTACAAAATACGAAGCAAACAAATCGTATACAATCACAGTTAAATTAGATGCTAAAAACCGTCAGTACACTATAAAAGTAAACGATGGAAAAGAATCAACAAAGATATTTTATGCGCCAACAGATGGTTTTGAGCGAATCATGTTCCGAACAGGAGAGCAGAGACATTCACCAGATCCGGATACAGCGCCAGACATAGACGATTACGACGACCTGCCTCAAACCGGAAAATTAATACCAGAAGCAGTATTCAATATCGAATCGTTGATTACTAAAAAGTTATAAAATTATGGAACGCGGATGAAACTGATTCGCTATCGCGAAAACGCAGATTGGCACGAATTTTATATTTTTAAAGAGAAAAAATCCGTTTTATCTGCGTCTTTACGAAGTAAATCAGTTTCATCAGTGTTCAATTTTAAAAGTTAGAATGAAGAATTTCAAAAACATATTATTAGGATTTAGCTTTTTAATTACTTTCATTTCAAATGGACAAATTCTGCCTGTACGTTTAACAACAGAAATGGCTGAAAATCCATTAGCAGTGGTTCAGAATCAGCCGAGATTGAGCTGGCAGTTGGTTTCAAAAGAATCTGATGCATCACAAATAGCTTATCTTATTTTAGTGGCTTCTTCTGCAGAAAAACTAGACAATGATGATGGAGATATTTGGAATTCGGGAAGAGTAAATACCGATAAAAACCTGCATATCGTTTATAACGGAAAACCATTAAAAAATGAAACCAAATATTTCTGGAAGGTTAAAGTTTGGAACCAATCAGGAAAAATTTCAAAATGGAGTAGAACCGCTTCGTTCAGAACGGCGCCGCTGGAATCAGATTTAAATCCGACTTGGATTGGTGCGATTACCAAAGCCGATAGTCATTTGCCGGAAGGCAGAAACTACCATACCGCCACTTTCAACAGAGAAAAAAAGAACTCGTTTATCAATGCTTCTGATTCTTTGGCACGCAGAAGTATCATGCTTCGTAAACCTTTCGAAATAAAAAAAGAAATCAAAGAAGCCGTTATTTATATTTCAGGTTTGGGACATTACGAATTAACCATCAACGGAAAAAAAGTGGGTAACAGCCAATTTGCGCCTTTGTGGACAGATTATGATAAAACCGTTAATTACAATGTTTACGAATTAAGCACAAAAGAATTTCAAAAAGGCGATAACGTAATTGGTGTTTTGTTAGGAAACGGAATGTACAACACATTGGCAGAAAGATATACGAAATTTTTTGTGAGTTTTGGCCCGCCGACTTTATTCTTTAAAATGAAAATCAAGTATAATGACGGTTCAGAAGAAATTATAAAATCTGATGGAAGCTGGAAATACAGCAAAAGTCCGATTACGTATAACAGTATTTTTGGAGGAGAAGATTACAATGCCAATTTAGAGCAGAAAGATTGGAATCGTAAAGGTTTCAAAGATAGAGATTGGAAAAAAGTAGTCATTCAGGAAGTACCAAAAGGAGTTTTAAGACCTCAGACAGCGCCACCGATTACGATTCAGAAACAATACGAAGTTAAAACCGTAAAAGAACTGAAACCAAATTTCTATGTTTTTGATATGGGACAGAATCTTTCAGGATTTCCGACTATCAAAGTAAAAGGAAAAAGAGGACAGTCGATTCGTGTTTGGGTTGCTGAAGGCTTAAATGAAGAAGGAACAATTGCGCAAGGAAGATCTGGAAAACCGTATTACTACGATTACACTTTAAAAGGCGATGGATTTGAAGAATGGACGCCAAAATTTAGTTTCTACGGTTATCAATATGTTCAAATTGAAAACATTAATTACAAAGAAGATAAAAATAAAGATCTTCCAACTTTGGTTGATTTAAAATCGAATTTCATTTACAATTCGGCTGGAGAAGCAGGAAGTTTTTCATGTTCGAACGACATTTTCAACAAAACACACGAATTGATAAACAATTCAATCAAAAGTAATTTTCAAAGTGTTTTTACGGATTGTCCGCAACGTGAAAAGTTAGGCTGGCTCGAAGAAATTCAATTGAATGGTCCAGGTTTGATGTTCAATTATAATCTTCAGACTTTCCTTCCTGCAACGATGCAGAATATTTCTGATTCACAAAGAGAGAATGGTTTAATTCCGACAATTGTTCCAGAATATGTAATCTTTGGAGGCGATTTTACCGATTCTCCAGAATGGGGAGTTACAGGCGTAATTCTGCCTTGGATGTATTATGAATATTACGGTGATGCTTCATTATTAGAAAAATATTATCCGATAATGAAAAAGTACGTCGATTATTTAGGAACGAAAGCGACAAACAACATCGTTTCGCACGGATTAGGCGATTGGTACGATTACGGAACACATCCTGCGGGATATTCTAAAAATAGTCCGATTGCGCTTTCTGCCACTTCTCATTATTATTATGGAGCATATTTAACGGCGAAAGCATCAAAATTGCTAGGAAAAACCGAAGATTTTGAGAAATACAATACGTTGGCTTCAGAAATTAAAACAGCTTTCAATAAGGAGTTTTTCAATGAAGAAACCAAACAATACGGAACAAGTAGTCAGTTTAGCAATGCCGTTCCGATATTTATGGATATTGTGGAGCCTCAGTATAAAGAAGATGTAATGCAGAATTTACTAGCTGATATCAAAGAAAAAGGAGATCGTTTGACAACGGGAGATGTTGGAAATCGTTACTTATTTCAGGCTTTGGCAAGAAATGGCGAAAACGAAACTATGTACAGAATGCACAATCATTACGATGCGCCGGGTTACGGTTTTCAGATTAAATTTGGCTTGACCACTTTAACGGAACAATGGGATCCGAGAAAAGGAAATTCGTGGAATCACTTTATGTTAGGGCAAATCGAAGAATGGTTTTACCAAAGTTTAGCCGGAATTATGTCCGATCCTGATAAACCGGGTTTCAAACATTTCTTTATTCAGCCGGAAGTGGTGGGCGACATGACTTTCGCAAAAGCGGACTATCAATCGGTTTACGGAAAAATTGCTTCTTCTTGGGAAAAGAAAGGCGGCAAATTTATTCTGACAGTTCAGATTCCTGTGAATACAACAGCGACAGTAAAATTACCAGTTGCTAAAAATTCAGAAATAAAAATTGATAATAAAAAGGTTAGAGCAGGTTATAATGAAAAAGATAAAAAGCCATTTTTAGAATTAGGATCTGGAATTTATATAATAGAATGCACAATATAATGGAACGCGGATGAGACGGATTCGCTATCGCGAAAACGCTGATTGACACGGATTTTTTTATTTGTTTTAGGAAAAGAAAATCCGTTTTTATCCGCGTCTTTACGAAGTAAATCTGTTTCATCAGCGCACCAACACACAACAATATTAAAATGAAAAATTTAAAATACATCTTCCTAGTTTCTATTTTTGCTTTGACATTTGTCAATGCGCAAAGTACTTCTGATACTAATTTTAGAAAACCGGTTTCAGAAACTTTAAAGAAAATAGAAACTACTTTTAACGTAACCATCAACGACGACAGAGGATTACTGAAAGGAAAAGAACTGGATTATGCCGATTGGAGAATTGAATCAGGAAATCTGCCGCTTTCGCTGACCAATATTTTAGCGCCGTTTGAATTAATGTATTTTAAACAACCCGATGGAACCTACATCATACGCAAGTATGAAAACCATAAAGTTTCGGTAGATAAAGGAAAAGAGCGTTTGTTTTATTTAGAAAGCCTTTATTCGACCAAAGAACAATGGGAAAAACGCAAAGCAGAGTTAAAAGCTTGTATGATCACTTCGTTTGGTCTGGACAAAGCGCCGCCAATGCCAAAATCAAAACCTATTTTAACTCCAAAAAGAATTTATAAAGATTATAGCGTCGAAAATATTGCTTTAGAAGTTTTGCCAGGCGTTTATGCCACAGGATCGATTTACAAACCGTATCCGTTGAATAAGAAGTCAGCTGTAATTATCACACCAGATGGGCATTTTGGAGACGGTAGATACAGAAAAGACGAACAGTACCGTTGTGCTATGATGGCAAAAATGGGCGCCATTGTAGTCGGTTACGATTTATTTGCCTGGGGAGAATCGTTACTACAATTTCCAGAAGAAACACACAGAAACAGCATCGCATCGACAGTCCAGTTGTTGACAGGAATCCGTTTATTGGATTATTTAGCAACCGTAAAAAATGCTGATATATCAAGAGTTGGTGTAACGGGAGGTTCTGGTGGGGGATCACACACGATGTTTTTAGCTGCAATTGATGATCGTGTAAAAGTTTCGGCTCCGGTTGTAATGGTTTCCTCTCACTTTTCAGGCGGTTGTCCATGCGAAAGCGGACGTGGAATTCACTTATGCGGAAATGGAACCAATAATGCGGAAATCTCAGCTATGATGGCTCCAAAACCACAATTGATTGTTTCTGACGGAAAAGACTGGACGCTTGCAGTTCCCGAAATGGAATTCCCTTTTATCCAAAGAACGTATGAATTGTACGGAAAGAAAGATTTAGTCGAAAATGCTCATTTTGCAAAAGAAGGCCACGATTTCGGAATTTCAAAACGTATGGCTTTGTATCCGTTTATGGCCAAATATTTAAACTTAGATTTGAATAAAGTGAAGAACGATAAAGGCGAAATTGACGAATCGACTTGCGTAATTGAGTCAAAAGAAAAACTGCTGGTTTTTGGAGATAAAGGAGAAAAACTACCAAAAAACGCATTGAAAGACATCAACAAATTATATGAAATGTTCGGAGAAAAAAATCTGAAAGTTTACGAGGTTAAAAAATAGATTTATAGCCACGAATTTCACGAATTTACACGAATTATTTTTTTTTTGCCACAGATTAAAGGATTTCCACTGATTAGAAAATCCGCTAAATCTGCTAAATCTGCGGGAAAAATTACTCTCGCAGATTTAACAGATTATGGAGATAAAAAAATCCAAATAATCCATTTAATCTGTGGCAAAACAAATTAGAGAAATTGAAATAAAAATTAAAAAAGAAATTAGTGCAATTCGTGTAATTCGTGGCGAAAAAAAAATATAAGTATGAGATTGAAAATTAAAATAAAGGCGATTTGTCTTGGGATTTTTTCCTTAACAGCAACAGCTCAAAGCGACCTAAAATTATGGTATGATAAACCTGCATCCATCTGGAACGAAGCCTTGCCTTTGGGTAATGGACGTTTGGGAGCAATGGTTTTTGGCGATCCAGCAGTAGAACGTTTACAATTGAACGAAGAAACAATCTGGGCAGGTTCTCCAAACAGTAATGCACATTCCAAATCAATAAAAGCACTTCCAATTGTTCGACAGTTAATTTTTGATGGAAAATTTGATGAAGCGCAGGATTTAGCAACACAGGATATTATGTCGCAGACGAATGACGGAATGCCGTATCAGACTTTTGGAAGCGTTTATATTTCGTTCAACGAACATCAAAAATATACTGACTATTATCGTGATTTAGATATCAGTAACGCTACAGCGAAAGTAAAATACAAAGTAAACGGTGTTGAATTTACAAGGGAAATTCTAACCGCATTTTCAGATCAGGTCATTGTGGTGAAACTTACTGCGAGTCAGCCAGGACAGATTACTTGTAATGTTTTCATGAACAGTCCGATTGATAAAACGGTTGCTTCGACAGAAAGAAACCAGATTATACTTTCGGGAACTGGAACAAATTTTGAAAATGTAAAAGGAAAAGTAAAATTCCAAGGCCGATTAACCGCTAAAAACAAAGGCGGCCAAATCGATGCAAGTAACGGCGTTTTAAGTATCAACAAAGCCGATGAAGTGACTTTGTACATTTCGATTGCAACGAACTTCAAAAACTATCAGGATATTTCAGGAGATGAAATTGCAAAAAGCAAAGATTATTTAGCTAAAGCGGAAACAAAAGATTTTGAGACGATAAAGAAAGCTCATGTCGATTATTATCAAAAATTCTTCAACAGAGTATCTTTAAATTTAGGTTCTAATGATTTGATTAAGAAACCAACAAACGAAAGAATCCGAGATTTCTCGAAACAATTTGACCCACAATTAGCGAGTTTGTATTTCCAATTCGGGCGTTATCTTTTAATTTCAAGTTCACAGCCAGGCGGTCAGCCAGCAAATTTACAAGGAATATGGAACGATATGGTGACTCCGCCTTGGGACAGTAAATACACCACAAACATCAATGCCGAAATGAATTACTGGCCAGCACAAGTAACGAATCTTCAAGAAATGCATGAACCGTTTGTGCAAATGGCAAAAGAATTAAGTGTAACTGGTGCAGAAACAGCAAGAATGATGTACAATGCCAGCGGTTGGGTTTTACACCACAACACCGATATTTGGCGTGTTACTGCTCCGGTAGATTCAGCTGCTTCGGGAATGTGGCCGACAGGAGGCGCCTGGGTTTGTCAGGATTTATGGGAAAGATATTTATATACAGGCGACAAAAAATATTTAGCAGAAATTTATCCGATCATGAAAGGCGCAGCTGATTTCTTTTTGGATTTTATGGTGATAGATCCAAACACAAAATATTTAGTGGTCGTTCCGTCAAGTTCACCTGAAAATACACACGCAGGCGGAACTGGAAAATCGACTATTGCATCAGGAACCACAATGGATAATCAGCTAGTTTTCGATTTGTTTACCCATGTTATCGAAGCTTCAGCTTTAGTTTCACCAGATGCAGTTTATGTGAAAAAAGTAAGCGATGCTTTGGCAAAAATGCCTCCAATGAAAGTGGGAAAATACAATCAATTACAGGAATGGCAGGACGATTGGGACAATCCAAAAGACAATCACAGACACGTTTCGCATTTGTACGGATTGTATCCGAGCAATCAGATTTCGCCAATCAAAACACCAGAATTATTTGAAGCAGCAAAACAATCATTGATTTACAGAACAGACGAATCTACAGGCTGGTCAATGGGATGGAAAGTGAATTTGTGGGCAAGATTATTAGATGGAAATCACGCTTATAAATTGATTCAGGATCAATTGCATTTGGTAACAGCAGATCAAAGAAAAGGAGGAGGAACGTATCCGAATATGTTAGATGCACATCAGCCATTTCAAATTGATGGAAATTTTGGATGTACTGCCGGTTTTGCCGAAATGCTGATGCAGAGTCAGGAAGATGCAATTCAGTTACTGCCTGCTTTACCAACGGTTTGGAAAGACGGAAGCATAAAAGGCTTAGTAGCAAGAGGCGGTTTCGTAATCGATATGACTTGGAAAAATAACAAAGTTTCGACTTTAAAAATTTATTCTAAAATTGGAGGAAACTGTAGATTGAAAGTAGAGAATACATTAAGCGGTTCTTCAATCAAAAAAGCAAAAGGGAAAAATTCAAATCCGTTGTTTTATGATGTGGAAGTGAAGAAACCGATTATTTCTAATGAAGCAAAATTGCCTAAAGTTCAATTGCCAACGTACAATATTTACGATGTGAATATGAAAGCGGGACAGACGTATATTTTTACTGGGAATTAATATATTATAAGTCTAGTTTGTAATTTCGAGGAACGAGAAATCACACTAGAAACTCCGCACAGAATGTCGCCAATCTTTGTCGAATCCCGCGTGTGATTTCTCCCTTCGGTCGAAATGACAAAACAGTATGAAAAGAACAAAATAAAAAACAGAATATGTTGCAATATTTCAAACATAAAATAATAACACTTTCAATTGTAGTCGCTTGTATAAACAGTGGTTGCAAATCGACTGCGGAACATTCTCAAAAAGCAAAATCGGTTATTTTAAAAGAAAAAAACTTCAAACATTATGTTGATTATTTCAATACGATGGAGGACGAAAATTTAAAATTTGCGATTCCGAATGATAGTGCGTGGACTTGGATGGAAAAGAATATTCCGTTGTTTGAATGTCCGCAGCAGAATTTTGAGGAGATTTATTATTTCCGTTGGTGGAGCGTTCGTAAACATATCAAAAATACACCACAAGGATTTGCGATTACAGAGTTTTTAGTAGATCGTTCTTATGCCGATAAATACAATATGATTAGTTGTGCTTTGGGACATCATATTAACGAATTCAGATGGGTTCATGATCCGAAATACATTGAGCAGGATGTGAAACTTTGGTACCGAGGAAATGATGGGAAACCAATGAACAAATTGTATAAATTCAGCAGTTGGACGGCTGATGCTTTATACAATCGTTATTTGGTAAATAAGGATGAGAAATTCTTATTGGATTTATACCCGGATATGGTTAGGGATTATGCCGTTTGGGAAAAAGAGCGTCAGCGTAAGGACGGTTTGTTTTGGCAGCACGATGTAAAAGACGGAATGGAAGAATCTTTAAGTGGCGGGCGTAAGGTGCAAAATGCTAGACCAACGATAAACAGTTATATGTATGGAAATGCTGTAGCAATTTCTAAAATGGCTGAAATGAAAGGCGATAAGGAAGTTGAAGCAAAATTTAAGGCAAAAGCTGATGTTTTGCAACAATTAGTAGAAACGAAATTGTGGAATAAGAAAAGCGAGTTTTTTGAAACTTTTACAGAAAAAGATACATTAGCACAAGTTCGAGAAGCCATCGGATTTATTCCGTGGTATTTTAACCTTCCTGAAAAAGGTAAAGGTTTTGAAAAAGCCTGGGAGCAGATTAAAGATGAAAAAGGATTTTCTGCGCCATTTGGTTTGACTACGGCTGAGAGAAGAAGCCCAAGATTTAGAACGCACGGAACGGGAACCTGCGAATGGGACGGAGCGATCTGGCCATTTGCAAGTTCGCAGACGTTAACGGCTTTGGCGAATGTTTTGAATAATTACAATCAGAATTATGTAGCAAAACCTGATTATTTCAAACAGATGGAATTGTACGTTCAGTCGCAGTATTACAGAGGAAAACCTTATCTTGGCGAGTATTTAGACGAAACAACAGGATATTGGTTAATGGGTGACAGAGAAAGAAGTCGTTATTATAATCATTCAACATTCAACGATTTAGTGATTACAGGTTTGGTTGGGTTGCGCCCGAGAGCAGATGAAAAAATTGAAGTAAATCCGTTAATTCCTCAAGAAAAATGGGATTGGTTTTGTCTGGATAATGTTTTGTATCACGGTAATATTATTACAATTATTTGGGATAAGACAGGAGAAAAATATAAAAAAGGTAAAGGTTTTAGAATCTTTAAAAACGGAAGAGAAATTGCAGCTTCTGATAAATTGGAGAGAGTAATTTCAGAATAGAAAATTTATTCTAAGACTTATGATTGAAAAAAAAATAATTTACAAACCTATACATGATTTTGATCAAATCATTACTCTCGATGAGTATTATGAACTTGAACATAAAGAATCAGAAAAAGCGATTAAAGATATTCAGAAATTAGCTGTAAAAGATCTCGATGGAGTAAAACGTTTCTGTGAAAGTCAACTTTTTGCACAGTCTGATAAAGTTAGCTTTGTTTATTATTCGCTAAGCGAAGATGAAGATATTGATAAATGGGCAGATTTTCTATGCGATGAATTTAGCAGAGTGTATCAAATAGCACTGAACCAAAATAAAATTAAAGAACTTTCGTCTGTTTTAATTGAGATTTTAGTTGAAGATATAAGTTCATATAATGCAGACAGAGTTAGGGAAACATTATTAAAGGGTTTGGATCATATGGATTTGGAAACTCGTTTAAATGCTCTAGAATTTCTTCCTGATTGGATTGATGAACAGGTTTTGAAGAGTAATCCAGCTGTAGTATCAAAGCTGAGACAAAAGCTGAAAGATCCTGAGTGGAAGATGCGTTGGGAATCAAGTAAAATATTAGAACAAAATAAAATTGCGTTTGAAAGTTTAAGCACATTGGATAAATTAAGACGATTTATAAAAGCTTAATTTTTTTAGAATTAATTAGGTATTAAGCTTCGGAGAAGCATAATATTTATAGAAAATACAAACCCAAATGATAAAAAGCTCCAGCGGAGCGATACCTATAGAAAAATTATATCGCCCCGTTGGGGCTTATTGAACTAACTATTATAAATCTATAAATATATCGTCCCTCTGGGACTTTACATTGGTTACAATAACATTATGAAAAAGTTTTTTTTACATCTTACCTTAATCATTTCACTTTTCACCATTTCGGCGAAAGCCCAAAACAAAGTCATTATAAGTGATTTAAAGTGCGAAATGCTGACCAATCCGGAAGGAATTGATGTTTTACAGCCAAGATTGAGCTGGAAAATAAAAGCAGATGTAAACGATGTAAAACAAACTGCTTATCAAATTTTAGCCTCTTCGTCTTTAGAAAAACTAAATGCAGGGAATACCGATTTATGGGATAGCGGAAAAGTACAAAGTGATGCTTCAGTAAGTGTAATTTATAACGGAAAAAAGCTAAAAGACCGACAAGACGTTTACTGGAAAGTAATTGTTTTTACCAATAAAGGAGAAGTAAAATCGGCAGAAACGGCGCATTTCAGCATAGGAATTTTGACTTATGCAGATTGGAAATCGACACGCTGGATTGGGTATGAAAAAACTTCTCTAGGAGATAGTATTTCGCAGTATTCTAGATTGTCAGCTCGTTATCTGAGAAAAGAAATTGACTTAAAAAAGAAAGTCAAAAGTGCCAAAGTTTATATTATAGGAATGGGCTTGTATGAATTATTCATTAACGGAAATAAAATTGGAGATCAAGTTCTGGCGCCCGTTCCTACGGATTACACCAAAAATGTAAAATACAATGTTTTTGATGTGACTTCGCAATTGCAAGAGGGGAAAAATGCGTTGGGAACGATTTTAGGAAATGGACGTTTTTTTACCATGCGTCAGGATTATAAACCTTATAAAATCAAAACTTTTGGTTATCCGAAAATGGCTTTGCAGTTGTTTGTAGAATATACAGATGGAAGCAGAGATGTGATTAGAACCGATGATACTTGGAAAATCACAACTGACGGACCAATTTTATCCAACAACGAATACGATGGGGAAGAATATGATGCTCGTAAAGAAATGAAAGGCTGGAATACCATTAATTTTAATGATAAAAAATGGCTTTTGGCAGAATATGTTCAGGAACCAGGCGGATTCTATGAAGGACAGATGTCAGCGAATATGAAGGTGAAACGTGAAGTAAAACCGATTTCGATCAAAGAGACTTCAAAAGGAACTTATATCTTAGATATGGGGCAAAATATGGTTGGCTGGTTACAATTGAAAGTAAAAGGACATGCAGGCGAAAAAATCACGATGAAATTTGCAGAGTCTTTACAGCCAGATGGTTCATTATATATTGCCAATCTTCGTGATGCCAAAACGACTGATATTTACACGTTAAAAGGCGAAGGCGAAGAAGTGTGGGAACCTCGTTTTGTTTATCACGGATTTCGATTTGTTGAAATTTCCGGCTTCAAAACAAAACCTACTTTAGAAAATTTTGTTGGGAAAGTAGTTTATGATGATATTCAGACCACGGGAACTTTCGATTCTTCGAACCCGATAATGAACCAAATTTTTAAGAATGCATGGTGGGGAATCAGCGGAAATTATAAAGGAATGCCAATTGATTGTCCTCAGAGAAACGAGCGTCAGCCTTGGCTGGGCGATAGAACAACAGGCGCTTACGGCGAAAGTTTTTTATTTGATAATCAGACGTTATATGCAAAATGGTTAGACGATATTAAAAATGCCCAAACTATCGATGGCGGAATTCCAGATGTAGCACCGGCTTTCTGGCGTTACTATGGCGATAATGTAACCTGGCCGGGAACTTATATTACAGTTGCAGATATGCTGTATCAGCAGTTTGGAGATAAAAAAGTAGTGGAAAAACAATATCCGTCTATGAAAAAATGGATGGATTATATGGAAGAAAATTATCTGGTTGATAATATCATGACCAAAGATAAATACGGCGACTGGTGTGTGCCGCCAGAATCGTTGGAATTAATTCGTTCGAAAGATCCTTCTCGTTTAACAGATGGCGAATTGATTTCGAGTGCGTTTTATTATCAGCTTTTAAACATCATGAAAAAGTTTGCTGTAATTGCCAATGCTCAAAATGACATCAAACATTATGACGAATTAGCGTCAAGAATCAAAAAAGCATTTAATTCGAAATATTTCAATGCATCAAAAAATAATTACGCCAATAATACGGTAACAGCCAATTTACTGCCTTTGACTTTCGGAATGGTTCCAGAAGAATTACAGCAAAAAGTTTTCGAAAATCTGGTTAATGAAGTAGAAGTGACTAAAAACGGTCATGTAAGTACAGGCGTTATCGGAACTCAGTTTTTAATGCGAACATTAACCAATTTTGGGCGTGGCGATTTGGCTTTCAAGTTAGCTTCAAACAAAACCTATCCAAGCTGGGGTTATATGGTCGAAAATGGTGCAACAACCATTTGGGAACTTTGGAATGGAAATACTGCCGATCCTGCAATGAATTCGCAAAACCATGTCATGCTTTTAGGTGATTTATTGATTTGGTATTACGAAAATATGGCTGGAATCAAAAGCAATCCTGAAACTCCAGGTTTCAAACAAATTATCATGAAACCTGACTTCAATGCAGGATTGACTTATGTAAATGCTTCTTACGAATCAATTTACGGAACAATAAAAAGTAATTGGAAAAAAGACAAAAAATCTTTAGTTTGGAATATTACCATTCCTGCGAATACTTCTGCGGTTGTATATCTTCCAACAGACGACGTGGCTGCTATTTCGATCAATAAACAAAAGTTAGATAAGAGTTCTTACGTGCATTCTGCAGAAAAAAATCAAATAATTGTTACACTTTCGTCAGGAAATTTTGCTATAAACGTTAAATAATTTACATTTTTAGTAATTCGGGACAGTACAGGATACATTGTTAATTTTTTAGTGTTATTTTTACACTTAATAAATATTTTTGCCTAAAAAAATAGTAGGTATGTATTTATAATCGAAAATTTTAATTCATAATAAAATTGAGAATGAAAATAACAAAATTAGCATTTGTCTTGTTTGGACTTTTCCTTTTAGGAAGTTGTAAATCAGCTTTAGAAAAAAAAACTTGGAAAGAAGGAATTTTAGTAGATGAATTTATTTATGATAAAGCACCTTATCCATCTTGTCACGCTGTTACAATTGTCGAAGCGACAAATGGTGATTTAGTTTCATCTTGGTTTGGAGGAACTCACGAAAGAAATCCTGATGTTTGTATTTATGTAAGCATCAAACCTAAAGGAAGTGATAAATGGGGTGAGGGAGTTAAAGTTGCCGATGGTGTTATGAAAGAAGGACCAAGATTACCTACTTGGAATCCAGTGTTATATCAAATTCCAGGTGGCGATTTAATGCTTTTCTACAAAATAGGACCAAAACCATCAGAATGGTGGGGCGTAATCAGAACTTCATCTGATGGCGGAAAAACTTGGTCTGAGGCTAAAAAAATGCCTGATGGTTTCTTAGGTCCAATCAAAAACAAACCTGTTTTATTAAGCAACGGAACATTGTTATGTCCGTCAAGTATTGAAGGCGATGGCTGGAGACTTCGTATGGAATCTACTCCAGATTTCGGAAAAACTTGGGTAATGGGCGATACGCTTCCAAGAGGAAAACAAAAAATCAATGCGATTCAGCCAAGTATTTTATTCCATAAAGACGGAAGTATTCAGGCTATCGGAAGAACTAGAAACAGAGCTATTTTCAGCACATTCTCAAAAGACAACGGAAAAACGTGGTCGGATGTTAAGTTAATCGGGCTTCCAAATAACAACTCAGGAACAGATGCTGTTACACTTAAAGACGGCAGACATTTGTTAGTTTACAATCATGTTCTTCCTCCAGGAAAAGAAGCAAAAGGACCAAGAACGCCATTGAATGTTTCGGTTTCTAAAGACGGAATCCACTGGAACGCTGCTTTGGTTTTAGAAGATTCAAAAATCAGTCAATATTCTTATCCTTCCATGATTCAAAGTTCAGACGGAATGGTGCATATCGTTTACACTTGGAGAAGAGAAAAACTTAAATATGTAAAAGTTGATCCAAGTAAACTGATTGCACTTCCTATCAAAAACGGAATTTGGCCAGGCGACGAAGGAAAAGTAGTTACGGCAGTAAAAGCTGAAGAAGAGTAAAGAACAGTTGGCCACGAATTCCACTAATTTCCACTAATTTTTTCTCTAATATTAATTCGTGAAATTGGTGTAATTCGTGGCAAAAAAAATATAACCATGAAATCTAATAGAAATTTATTTATTGTACTGTTTGTTGTTCTATCAGTAATATTCAACAGCTTTGCAACAGCTCAGTCTTCGAGCAAAAAGCAAAAGTATAAAGTGGCAGTTTGCGACTGGATGATTTTAAAAAGACAAAAATTAGGTGCTTTTGGTTTAGCAGCTGAAATAAAAGCTGACGGAATCGAATTGGACATGGGAGGTTTAGGAAATCGTCCCACTTTTGACAGCAAATTGGGCGACCCAGTTGAGAGACAAAAATTCTTAGATAAATCGAAAGAAACTGGTGTTGGAATCAGTTCTATTGCCATGTCTGGATTTTATGCACAGTCTTTTGCCACAAGAGAAATTACACCAATGATTACGGATTGCATCAAAGCCATGAAAGATATGAAGGTTAAAGTAACGTATCTGCCTTTAGGAACTCAAACCGATTTGGTTAAGAATCCTGAATTACGTCCAGAAGTGATCAAGAGATTGCAGTGGGCAGGAAAAGAAGTTGGGAAAATTGGCGGAGTTATCGCAATTGAGACTTCTTTGAGTGCGACAGAAGAGAAAAAACTTTTAGAGGAAGTTGGCTCAAAATATATTAAAAGCTCTTTCAATTTTGCAAATGCTTTAGATAATAAAAGAGATATTTCTTCGGAATTAAAAATTTTAGGAAAGAAATATTTAGCACAAATTCACGCTTCGAATACCGATCAATTTTGGTTAGAAAACGACAAAGCGATCGACATGCCAAAAATCAAACAAACTTTGGACGAAATGAAATGGAGCGGATGGCTTATTGTAGAGCGTTCTCGTGATGTGACACAAGTTCATAATGTAAAAGCCAATTACGGAGCAAATGTGGCTTATTTAAAACGCGTTTTTCAAAATTAATATTATAGCCACTCCCGATAGCTATAGGGATAAAATGATTAAAATGATTTTTTTTTAATTTGTGAAAATCTTTTTAATCTATGGCAAAAAAAATCAAAATAAAATCTGCTTAAATCTGCCTAATCTGCGTACAAAAAATTTCACGCAGATTTTTATAGATAAAGGCAGATTTAGGAGATTATTTTTAGAATGGATACCCAAAAACAACATATCATGAAATATTTACAATTACTTTTTTTATGTTTTTATGTCTCTTTCGCGACAGCACAAAATATCACTATTGTTAGTGATGCCAGTTCGCCAAGAGCAAAATTTGGAGCAGAGAAATTATCAGGAACCCTTTCTGCAAAAGGTTTCAAAGTTGCTTCTGCTGAAAAATTCAAAAAATCAAAAGATAAAGTAATTGTCATTGGTGAAAAAGGAACTGATTTTTGGAAACAAAATGCTAAAAGCGCCAAAATCGACGATAGTAAATTGACGAAGAAAGAAGGTTTTCAGATTCGTACTCAAAATAATGTAATTTATATTGAAGGAACAGATGCTTCAGGAACTTTGTACGGGGCATTAGAATTAGCAGATCGTATTAAAAATTCAGGTCAGCTTCCATCAGAAATTAATGTTGAAGATTGTCCAGAAATGGTTTTGCGTGGAGCTTGTATCGGAATGCAGAAACCTGTTTACCTTCCGGGACGTGATGTTTACGAATATCCGTATACACCAGAAACTTTTCCTTGGTTTTATGATAAAGCTTTATGGGTAAAATACTTGGATATGCTGGTAGAAAACCGCATGAATTCTTTGTATTTATGGAACGGACATCCGTTTGCTTCTTTAGTAAAATTAAAGGACTATCCGTTTGCAGTTGAAGTAAGTGATGAAGACTTTAAAAAGAACGAAGAAATTTATAAATTCCTTACGGTTGAAGCAAACAAGCGTGGAATCTGGGTAATTCAAATGTTTTATAACATTCTTGTTTCCAAACCTTTTGCAGAACATTATAATATTAAAACACAAGATCGTTCAAGACCGATTACACCGTTATTGTCAGATTATACAAGAAAATCAATTGCAGCTTTTATTGAAAAATATCCAAACGTAGGATTAATGGTTTGTTTGGGAGAAGCCATAAATACAGTTGATGATGACGTAGAATGGTTTACCAAAACGATTATTCCAGGCGTTCGCGATGGTTTACAAGCATTAGGAAAAACAGAAGAACCGCCAATTATTTTGCGTTCTCACGATACAGACGGACCTTTGGTAATGGAAAAATCACTTCCATTATATAAAAACTTATATACAGAAAGTAAATATACAGGAGAATCTTTAACGACTTACACGCCGGGTGGTCCTTGGGGAGAAACGCACAAACAATTGAGTGCCCTTAAATCAATTCATATTGAAAACGTTCATATTTTGGCAAACTTAGAACCTTTTAGATACGGTTCACCAGATTTTATCCAGAAAACCGTAAAAGCGATGCACAGTGTTCACGGTGCAAATGCACTGCATTTATATCCGCAAGCTTCGTATTGGGATTGGCCGTATTCGGCAGATAAAACAAAATCAGGAGAACGTTTATTAGAAATGGATCGTGATTGGATTTGGTACAAAGCTTGGGCAAGATACGCTTGGGACAGCAAAAGAGACCGTAACGAAGAAGTGAAATATTGGGATAAAGATTTAGCTGCGAAATTCGGAACTTCTCAAGAAGCAGCAAATAACATTTTAAGAGCTTACGAAGAAACAGGAGAAATTGCTCCAAAAACCTTAAGACGTTTCGGAATCACCGAAGGAAACCGTCAAACCTTATTGTTAGGAATGTTCGAAAGTCAATTGGTCAATCCGTCGAAATGGAGAGTATATCCGGGATTCCACGAATCTTGCGGACCAGCGGGCGAATTGCTTTTAGAATATGCTAAAAAAGAATGGAATAATGAACCGCATTCTGGTGAGCTTCCAACACAGATTATTGCCGAAATTACAGAACACGGAAGATTAGCCGTTGAAGCGATTGACAAAGCTGAAGCAAGCGTAACCAAAGACAAAGAAGAATTTGCGCGTCTTAAAAATGATATGCATGCTTATAAAGCGTTTGCAGATTTCTTCTCAGAGAAAGTAAAAGCTGCTTTATTGGTTTTAAGATACAGTTATTCAAATGACATTACTGATTTAGATAAAGCTATGCCTCATTTAGAGAAAAGCATCGAGCACTACGAATTATTGGTAAACTTAACGAAAGATACGTACTATTATGCCAACAGTATGCAGACAGCTCAACGTAGAATTCCAATTGGAGGAGACGACGGAAATAATAAAACTTGGGCTGAATTATTACCACATTATGAGCGTGAATTAGCCAATTTTAAAAGAAATTTAGAAAAACTAAAATCTTCTAAAGATGGTAAAATTGAGACGAAAGAAGGAAAACCTTGGAAAACGGCAGAAGTAAGTTTCATTGATGAAAAACCAGGAACTTATTTAGTGAAAAAAGGAACAAAAGTGTACGGAACAGATATTTCTGAGTTAACCAAAGTTGCTCCTGAACTTCAAAACCTAAGAGGATTCTCATTCGTAGAAAACGATCAAAATGAAAAAGGAACACATTTGAAGTTTAGAAACACAAAAGCGGTTAAATTAGTGGTTGGATATTTCAATTCAGATCAAAAGAGGTTTTTGTTACCGCCAAGTTTAGAAACAGATGCAGCAGGAAACGCTCACGGTCAAGCCGAAGTGATTTTAGCAAGTGCGATAAATTTAAAAGAATTACCACGTGTAAACATTCATACCTATACTTTCCAGCCGGGCGAGAATAAATTAGATTTAGGAAAAGGAAAAGTATTGATTTTAGGTTTCATCGACGCAGATCAAACGGTAACGCCACGTGATGTTGGATATATCGATGCAGGAGAAAAAGCGGCGATCGACTGGTTGTTTTATTAAGAATAATTTGGGCGTGTCCCTCCGGGTCGGGCTGTACGTTCCCGCTTTTTTTAAGGCAAGACCCGAGCGTTAGCGAATAGGCGGAGCAAAAATGCCCTAAAAAAGAGCTCCACTGCCATCCCTCACGCGAACAACAAGGAATAAACACAATCTTGTCATCCCGAGGAACGAGGGATCTTCGCAAGTAACTCCACAAAGATTGGCGACATTTCTATGCGGAGTTACTTGCGAAGATTTCTCCTTACGTCGAAATGACAAAAAGTAGAGAATGTAGAACAATTTTAACAGCCTTATATTACTTATATGGTTCAATAAAAAAATATGAACAGAGTAGTTTTTTTTATTTTTTGTTTTTTTTCAAGTTTATGCTTTGTTTGGAGTCAGAGCACAAAAGGTTCGGCGAAAGTTCGAAAGGAAGTTTCGCTGAACTCATCTTGGGAAACCATTATTTTGGATAATCCGCAAGACGAGAAATCTTTTGTGGAGAATCCAAAATCAGATCAATGGTTAAATGTAAATGTTCCTCACAACTGGGATCAGTATTATGGTTTTAGAAGAACAAAACATGGGAATTTGCATGGTACAGCTTGGTATAAAAAGACTTTAAAGCTTGATAAAAAAGACAGTTCAAAACAGCATTTCCTCTATTTTGAAGGTGTTAGTTCGTACGCAACTGTTTGGGTAAACGGCAAAAAAGTAGGTGAACATAAAGGCGGACGAACTACTTTTACAATAGATATTTCAAAAGCAGTTTCTTTTGATAAGGAAAATACGATTTTAGTAAAAGCAGCGCATCCATCTTTTATAGCAGATCTTCCTTGGGTATGCGGAGGCTGTTCTGGCGAATGGGGATTTTCAGAAGGTTCTCAGCCAATGGGAATTTTCAGACCCGTTTCTTTGGTAATTACAAACGATGTTAGAATTCAGCCGTTTGGAGTTCATATTTGGAATGATAAATCGGTTTCTAAACAAAAAGCGATTCTTCATACCACTACAGAAATCAAGAATTACGGCACTTCAGATCGAAATGTAACGATTGAAAATATCCTTTTTGATGCTTCAGGAAAGAAAGTTGCAACCCAAAAAACGAATATTAAAAACAGTTCAGGAGAAACAAAGGAAATAGTACTTACACTTCCTGAGATTCAGAATCCGAAATTATGGTCGCCATCCAATCCGTACTTGTATAAATTGATGACTTCAGTTTATGAAAATGGAAAAATAATCGACCAATTAACAACGCCTTATGGAATCCGTTGGGTGAGCTGGCCAGTTAGCCGAGACGGAAAAGACAACCGCTTTTTTATCAATGATGAACCTGTATTCATCAACGGAACTTGTGAATACGAACATTTAGTTGGAAACAGTCATTCGTTTTCAGATGAAATGATTCATTCCAGAATTGAGCAAATCAAAGCAGCAGGATTTAATGCTTTTAGAGAAGCGCATCAGCCTCATAATTTATTATACCAAAAAGAATTAGACGAAAACGGAATCTTGTTTTGGAGTCAGTTTTCTGCACATATTTGGTACGATACGCCTGAGTTTAAAGAAAACTTTAAAAGCTTGTTGCGAGAATGGATTAAAGAACGCAGAAACAGCCCGTCTGTAGTAATGTGGGGATTGCAGAATGAAAGTACTATTCCAAAAGAATTTGCAGAAGAATGCACACAGATTATCCGCGAAATGGATCCGTTATCAGCATCGCAAAGAATCGTAACAACTTGTAACGGTGGAGAAGGAACAGATTGGAATGTAGTTCAAAACTGGTCGGGAACGTATGGCGGAGATCCATTAAAGTATCATTTAGAAATGACGACTCAGTTACTAAACGGAGAATACGGCGCATGGCGTTCAGCTGATTTACATACTGAAGGCGAGTTTGATCAAAAGGGAACTTTAAGTGAAAACCGTTTTTCTCAATTAATGGAAATCAAAGTTCGCGAAGCCGAATCGGTGAAAGATAAAATTGCTGGACAATTCAACTGGCTTTTTGCTTCGCACGAAAATCCGGGGCGCGTGCAAAATGGAGAAGGTTTTAGGGATATTGATAAAGTCGGGCCCGTAAATTATAAAGGACTTTTTACAATTTGGGGAGAACCTCTGGATGCTTTCTATATGTATCGTGCGAATTATGTTTCGAACAAAACCAATCCGATGGTTTATATCGTTTCGCATACTTGGCCAAGTCGTTGGGAAAAATCGGGAATCAAAAATGGAATTGATATTTATTCGAATTGTGAAGAAGTAGAATTGTTCAACGATGTGAATAAATCTTCTTTAGGGAAGCTAAAAAATCCTGGAATCGGACAGCATTTTCAGTTTAACAATGTTAATGTTCAATACAATGTTTTGTATGCAGTTGGATATGTTAACGGAAAAGCAGTTGCTAAAGATTATATTGTTTTGAATAATTTTCCAAAAGCACCAAATTTTGAGGCTTTAATAACCAATAAAGCAGATGTTATAAAAGCGAAAAGCGGTTATAATTATATTTACAGAGTAAATTGCGGAGGTTCTGAATTGACAGATTCATCAGGAAATATTTGGCTTTCTGATACGCACAAAAACGGAAAAAATACCTGGGGATCATTATCTTGGACAGATAATTTTGAAAAGCTTCCTGATTTTTTCGCAAGTCAAAGAACAACTTTTGATCCAGTTAACGGAACAAAAGATTCAGCGTTATTTCAAAGTTTTAGATATGGTGTTGATAAACTGAGTTATGAATTTCCTGCACCAGACGGAGAATATTTGGTAGAATTGTATTTCACAGAACCTTGGTACGGAACAGGAGGAGGAATGGACTGCAAAGGATGGCGTTTGTTTGATGTTTCTATTAACAACAATGTTGTTTTAAAAGATTTTGATATTTGGGCAGAAGCAGGACATGACAATGTATTAAAGAAAACTTTTGTTGTAAAAAGTATAAACGGAAAAATAGTGATTTCGTTTCCTAATGTAAAAGCTTCGCAGGCAATTATTTCTGCAATTGCGATTGCAACAAAAGATAAAAATGTAAAACCAGCAAATGAATCACTAAAAAATATTCAGAATGTAAGTTTAGATTCTAAAGATTTTAAAATTGCTTCTTGGTTAGATATTAATTCGAAGCAATTCACAAACTCAGAAGTGATTTTTACAGAATTGCCTTCGGAAGTTTTTGGAGCAGATTATTTACAGTTTTCTAGTAGTACAAAAGTTTTAGGTTCATTTACAGCGAAAGAAGAATCGACTGTTTATGTTCTAATTGACAGTAAAATCACTAAGACATTAAATTGGCTTTTTGATTATAAAAAAAATGAAGAAAAAGCGAAAAACAGCAACGGAATTTCATTTGACGTTTTCACTAAAAAAGTAAAGAAAGGAGAAAAAGTCGTTTTTGATAATGCGGAAGCAATATCTTCAATTGCCGTTGTTCCAATTTATGATATGGGCGAAAAAGACGATTCAAGACCAGTTGTAATTATTGAAGCTGAAAAAACGAAAACAACGGGAGACGGAATCGAAAAAGGAAATTTCAAAAAAGCTGATTATATTGAATTCACAAAAAAGACAAACAACAGCATTGAGTTTGAAGTAAAACCGGGTGTTGCCGGAATTTATTTAATGCGTTTCCGTTTTATGAATAGAAATGAAACTCCGTTAAAAGTCAAATTCAAAATGGAAGATGCTTACGGAATTTTAATGCGAAATGATACAATTGAGTTTTTTCCATCGCCTGAAAAATGGAAAATTTTAAACACAACTTCGGGTGGTTATATTAACGCTGGAACATATAAAATAACGTTGGAAGGTGATGATTTGAAAGGATTAATGTTAGATAATTTTGAGTTTCAATAATTTTTTTTGAGGTTCAAAGTTACAGAGATGCAAAGAGACAAAGGTTTTTCTCTGTACCGTAAAATTAGTTTTGTCAGGCTGAGCGAAGTCGAAGCCCGTGCAAAGTTGATACCAAGTCTAGTTTGTCATTTCGACCGAAGGGAGAAATCACACTAGAAACTCGACAAAGATTGGCGATTTACATTGCGGAATGCCGTGTGTGATTTCTCCCTTCGGTCGAAATGACAGAGAAGTTATTAGATTAGAATAAAAAAACATATTTATGATTAAACATAAAAACATATTTCAAAAAATTACAGTTGCCTTATTGTTTTCGGTATCAATTTTTGCACAGAAGCCAGCTAGAATTGTCGAAGATTTTAATAAAAATTGGAACTTCAAATTAGGAGATTATCCAACAGCAATTCAAGCTGATTTTAATTCTAAAGATTGGCGAACACTTCAATTACCGCACGACTGGAGCATCGAAGGTGCTTTTGATAAAAACAGTAAAACAAAACAAGCACAGGGATTTCTACCTGCGGGAAAAGGCTCGTATCGCAAGGTTTTTACCGTTTCTAATAATTGGAAAAACAAAACGATTTCGATTGAATTTGATGGTGTTTTTAAAAACAGTGAAGTTTTCATAAATGGAAAATCTTTAGGAATACGTCCGAACGGATATATTTCTTTTGGTTATGATTTGACTCAATATTTGAATTTTGGAAAAGAGAATATAATTGCCGTAAAAGTTGATAATGACGCGCAGCCAAATTCTAGATGGTATACAGGTTCGGGAATTTATAGAAATGTAAGATTGGTTGCGAGCGAAAAACTGCATGTAGGGAAGTGGGGAACTTATGTAACGACTCCTGAAGTTTCAGCAGAAAAATCAACAATACATTTAGAAGTAACAATTGATAATGATAACACTTCTGCAAAAGAATTTAAATTGGTTACTTCGATTATAAATGCTGAGAATAAAGAAGTTGCTAATTTTACTTCAACAGAAAAAATTGGTGCTAAAACATCAGAAAAAAAGGTTCATAATTTGGTTTTAAAGCAACCGAAATTGTGGAGTACAGAAAATCCATATTTGTATAAAGTGATTACTAAAGTTTATGAGAAATCTAAACTTGTCGACAATTACGAAACACCGCTAGGATTCCGTTATTTTAATTTTGATTCAGAGAAAGGATTTTCATTAAATGGTGTTCCAACGAAAATATACGGAGTTTGTCTGCATCATGATAATGGTGCTTTGGGCGCTGTAGAGAATATCCATGCCGTTAGAAGAAAACTGACTATAATGAAGGAAATGGGTGCAAATGCAATCAGAATGTCTCATAATCCACATTCTTTGGAAATGATGCAATTGTGTGATGAAATGGGTTTTATTGTTCAGGACGAAGCCTTTGACGTTTGGAAAAAGAAAAAAGTAACCAACGATTACCATAAAGATTGGGATGCTTGGCACAAACAGGATTTAGAAGATTTTATCAAGAGAGACCGCAATTATCCATCGGTTATGATGTGGAGTATTGGTAACGAAATTAGAGAACAGTTTGATTCAACTGGAATTGCAATTACCAGAGAACTAGCTAAAATTGTAAAATCATTAGATACGACTCGTCCCGTAACTTCGGCTTTGACCGAAAATATAATTGAAAAGAATTTTATTTACCAATCTGGAGCTTTAGATATTTTAGGATTTAATTACAAACATGAAGATTATAAAGATTTTCCAACTCGTTTTAAAGGACAAAAAATATTGGCTTCTGAAAGTGTTTCGGCTTTAGAAACACGCGGACATTATGATTTTCCTGATGGAATTAAAGCGTGGCCGACAAAACACGGTGCGCCGTTTGACGGAAATGCTGATTGGACGGTTTCGGCTTACGATCAGGTGAAATCGTATTGGGGAGCAACGCACGAAGAAAACTGGAAAACGATCAAGAAACAAGATTTCATGGCGGGAACTTTTATTTGGACTGGATTTGATTATATCGGAGAACCTGATCCGTATCCATTTCCAGCGAGAAGTTCGTATTTCGGAATTGTAGATTTAGCTGGACTTCCAAAAGATGTGTATTATATGTATCAAAGTGAATGGTCGAACAAAGACGTTTTGCATATTTTTCCACATTGGAATTGGAAAAAAGATCAAGAAGTTGAAGTTTGGGCATATTACAATAATGCTGATGAAGTGGAATTATTCTTAAACGGAAAATCCCTCGGAAAAAAATCAAAACAAAACGATGATTTGCATATTTCATGGAAAGTCAAGTTCGAACCAGGAATTTTAAAAGCAATTTCAAGAAAGAATGGAAAAGCAGTTTTAGAAAAAGAAATCCACACAGCCGGAGAAGCTTCTAAAATTGACTTGCAAGCAGATAAAACGACGGTTAAAAATGATACTTACGATTTGGTTTATGTAACTGTTTCTATGACGGATAAAGAGGGGAATTTAGTATCCGATGCCATGGATTTAATCAATTTTGAAGTTACAGGCGGCGGAAAATTGGTTGGAGTTGATAATGGTTATCAAGCCAATTTAGATTCATTTAAAGCGAATTCTTGTAAATTGTTTAATGGAAAATGTATTGCGATTATTCAATCGAATGGGAAAAAAGAGAATATTCAGTTGAAGGCTTTGACTGGCAATGGAATTTCAGTTTCGTCAATTCAGATAAAGGTTAATTAATTTTATATTGTTTTCTATAAATAGTAAGCTCCGCTGGAGCTTGTTCTAAAGAAAAAGACGAGCAATAATTTTTTTAAGCGCTGGAAGAGCGATAATAGGTGTAGAGAAAATATGGTGTATATAGAATAAGCTCCAGAGGAGCAAAACATAAAAAAATCCGCTTTCAAAATTTCGAAGCGGATTTTTTTTATTTTAGTAAACTGACTTACATGAAATATGGAAAAAGAAAATACCACAAGAATTAAAGGGGAAATTTTGCTGGGTATTATTTTTGCCCTGGAGTTGTACGCTTTACCAACACAGTTTTATTTATTATTAAATGGATCTGATTTTACCTTTTTTAGCGCCGCAGTTCGCTTTTTTAGCTTTTTTACAATTACCACAAATACCATCGTTTTTCTTTGTACAGCAATACTATTATTTGGCGGAAAAAGTATAGCAAATGCTTTTTTTAGAAAATGTACAACCATCACTGCGATTACCGTTTATATTTTGATTGTAGGAATCGTTTTTAATTTGCTTCTTCGTTCAATTGCTGATTTAAAAGGACATCACCTTATCGTGAGTGAAATATTTCATACGGTTGTTCCTGTTTTATTTTTCTTTTATTGGCTGTTTTTTATAAGTCCCGAAAAAATCTCCTTTAGAGTTATTCTGTATTGGCTGTTATATCCAATCTTGTATATGATTTACACAATATTTCATGGCTTTTTATCTAGTTTTTATCCTTATCCTTTTATAGATGTTACGAAACTAGGTTTTAAAACTGCGCTTGTAAACGGATTATTGGTTCTAATTGCTTTTGTGATTTTGTCCTTGATTTTAGTTTCTATTTCTAAAATCAGAAGTAAGGATTCTGCTTAATTGTTTTTGTAAAAATCAGTTTCAAGAAAGAATGGAAAAGTAGTTTTAGAAAAAGAAATTCATACAGATGGAGAAACTTCTAGAATTGATTTAAAAACAGACAAAACAATAATCAAAAATGATAATTACGATTTAGTTTATGTAACTGTTTCTACAGTTGACGCAGCTGGAAACTTATTTCTAAATGCGACAGATTTAATCAATTTTGAAGTTACTGGCGGTGGAAAATTGGTTGTAGTTGATAATAGTTATCAAGCCAATTTGGATTCTTTTAAAGCTAGTTCCTGCAAGTTATTCAGCGAAAATTTTTTGAACTAACTTATCCAATTTTGCCATTGTACAATTATTTTCCATTTTCCGTTTATTTTTTTCAAATATATGGCTTGTCCACTTCCGCATAAACCACCACATTCGTAATCTAATTCGACATATGCATTTTGTTTGTCAGAAGAGAAAATAGGTATTGTCATTTCATAAAATCTTGATCGTTGCCTGTTTTTACGTCTAATTTTGGTTTTTTCAATTGTAGTTGTATTTAATTTTTCAACAATAGATTTTCCAATTTTTAGTTTATCTGGATTTGAATTTTGTTCTAACAGATACAAAGAATCTTTAGATGAGAAAAAAGTTTGCCCTTTTATTTTACTAGGTATTAATTGAGTAATATATATACCGCCAGAAAGGGGAGGGAGTGCTATAAAATCTTTGCTGTTTTTTTTGTGAGGAATCGATATGTTAAGCTTTCTAAGTTCACTGCAAAACATTATAGAATCTTCACTTTTGGAAAAAACATCTAAACTATCCTGAATTATAATTGCTTCTACAATTTCATTGATATCTTTAATTTGCTCAGAAGCGATGCTGGTTTTCTCATTTTTGTTTTGACAGCTGCAAAAAACAAAAATGAGCACTATGTGAAGAATTGGTTTTTTCATGTCTAGATTTTAACGTCTTAAAGTAAAAGTAATGAATTAATGTTATCTTCTTCAAGCAAAAATATTCAAATCAAATTCTTGTATAAAAAAATATTCCGCCCCAAAATAGGAGCGGAATATTTACCATTTAAAAAAAAATCAAGAATTATCGCTATAACTCAAGTTATCGTTCTTAGAAAACACCAATGTAGTGGTTTCCTGGTTTGTTAACCAATTTAGCACCTTTGGTAACAGCGCCAGTTGCAGCATTGATAATGTAAATGTTTCCATCTTTACCAACTGGTGTAACTGCAATGTATAAATCGTTTCCGTCAACTACAAAACCTTGGTATTGACCAAAATCTAAAGCTGTATCATAAGCAATACCTTCAACTAGTTTAGCTGTTTTTGCATTAAGATCAATTCTTGCTACATAACCTTGGTTCGTACCTTCGTAAGTATAAACTGCGTAAGCAATTCCGTTTCCTACATATCTCCATGCATCAATATAAGAACCTTTAACTCCAAGGGCAGTATCTAAACTGAAAACATAAGAGTTATCGTATTCATTGCTTTGGTTGATTTTTAAAATATAAGAACCTTTTTTAGTATCTCTTTGAGTTGCTTGATAGATGTTTCCATCATTTGCTACAAAACTGTTGAAACTTCTGTATCCGCTTGTATCTCCAAAACCAACTGTCGAAGTAATTACTTTAGGGTTTTGTAATGAAGGATAGTCAACAACAACAGATTTAGATCCTAAACGCTCAAAATCACTTTCGATCAATCCTGTAGAAGGATTCGTTTTACGCATCCAAGTTCCAATGATTAATTTGTTTCCTGCTTTGTTTAATGTTGGTGCATCTAAACGGAAAATATGGTGACCTAAAGCTTCTTCAGCTGCAGTTAATGCAATTTCATATTGTCTGTAATCAGAAATTAAGAACTTTTGTAAATCAAGGCTTAAAACGGTTGCAGAACCTCTTGTATATTTATATGTTTTTCCATCTGTTTGTGTAACAACTGTAGGAGTAGTTACGTTTACTGCTACACCAGTTTTATCGCCGTCAAAAAGTTTTACCCATCTAGGAGATGTTCCTGCATATTGAGAGATATTTACTGTTGTTCCTGATTGTGTAAAGCTTTTTCCTCCATTAACTTTGTAAGTCATGAATTCACCACCATTAGCACCAGTATAGGTAATATTAAATAGTGTGCTTCCATCTACAGACGATTGTAAACGAGCTGTTCTTGTTGATTGTACAGGCTCACCATTATCAAAAGCATTAATAGAAATGTTTGGGTTTTTAGCATCTTCTTTGCTAACAGAAAAAACTCTTGTACCACCGTTTCCATCTCCAGGATTCGTTTGCATTAAAGCTCCTGCAACCGTGATCCATCGGTTTTCAGTAACTGGAGGCAATACAGATGGTTCCTCTTTATTATCATCACTGCTGCAGCTTGTAGTAAGGGCAAATGTGGTTAAAACCAATCCACATGCAAGTAGTTTAAATGTACTTTTTTTCATATCTATGTGTATTAAAAAATTAATTATTTACTAAAATTTATTGAGAGTGTAATTTAATTTTAAGTAGAAACCTCTTCCAGGTTTTTGAACAGCAAAGTTGTCGTAGACCTGAACATTTGTAATGTTCTTGACATCAAAACTTGCTATAAATTTCTTGTTTGGGAATGTATAAGTTATCCCTAAATCCTGCGGAAATTGATTTGGTGTCTGATCGTTTTCACTTTCTTGCCATGTTGTATAAAATGCACCTACATAGCCTGCATTGTAATAGAGATTTAATTCTGAATTTTTTTGCAGGATGTCTTTAAAATTATACTGAATATTACCATTTACAGTGAAATACGGCTCATTTGGTAATTGCTGATTGTAGTATTCTAACAACAGTCCTTTCTCATCGTATTTCGTTTTATACAGTGAATTAAATTTCGACATATTCATCGATACAAACAATCTGTTATTATTAGAGTATTCAGCCGAAAATTCATACCCCAATGATTGCGCTGTTCCTAAATTTACAAATGGAGATGTCTGCAAGGCTTCATTTACACGATTACTAAATGCAAGTATAATTTTATCTTTAGAATTTCTCCAAAACCCAGAACCGTTAAAACTAAATTTATGATTGTTAATTTTATACGGCCCAAATCGTAAGCCTATATTTAAGTTATCACTTTGTTCTGGTCTTAATCCACTATTTGGTGTTTGATTTTCACTAGGATTACCAAAGATTTCACCTTCTGAAGGAAGTCTTATTGCTCTTTCTGCAGATAAATTAAACATCATTTTTGGGAGAATAAAATAAGATGAAGCTAATCCGTAACCGTAAAAAGTGGTATTGTTCTTTTCTAATTTTTCTTGAATAGTGGTCTGCTCTCCAGTATTAACTATTACTGGTGTTCTTTGTTCTGTTTTTTGATTGTATCTTTTTCCAAATAAGCTTGTTCTTAATCGAGAATTAAACGCTTCTAGTTCGTAAGCCAATGATAAAACGCTTTTTTCAAGGTCTCGTTTTTGCTGAAAACTCCTTTCCAGTTCAGATTTCATTTCGTCATAATCGTCTCGCTCAAAAGAGTAAAGCATACTACTGAATACAAACTTATGATTCTCATTCAGTGAATAATTTAAACCACCTCTGGTACTAAAAATTTTACTGTTGATATGCAAAATAGTAGGTGCACCTTGTTGTGCTCCGTAAGGTGATAAAATAGGTTCACCGCGAAGCCCCAATGTTTTTTCATTAAACCAGTTGTAATTCCATTTAACTGTATCGCTCAGTACTTCGTTTCTTTGACTGAAAACAGAATTAACTGTAAACTCAAGTCCTTTTACAAGAAAATCTTTCTTACTGTAATTAATGCTTATAACCTTGGCATCAGACTCGGTAAATCGACCTTTATAAGGTCTTGACATCGCCTGTCCGTGCTGAATTTCATTATAATCATCAGAAGTATTAAAACCTATCAAGAACGTATCTGCCCAATTAACGTTTGTAAAACCCGCTTCGATTCGACCTCCGTAAGAACGATAAGCATCTTCAAAACGTTTTGCTTTAATAGGCGTTTTTTGTCCGTTTGATAAAATGTTGTAGGCAAATTTCCCCCAAATTTCATAGTCATTATCAGAGTAATTATAAAAACCGGAACCTTTTAAAGTAAAACCATTTTTATCTCGATAAGTAGTGTTAAAATTAGATTGAATCGTATTAAACGAACCATAAGATATAGATGCGTTTAGGGTGTTTTTAGCTCCTTTTTTTAGTATTACATTAATTGCACCGCCTAAAGCATCATCGGCCAAATATGCAGGAACAACACCTTTGTAAACTTCAATACGCTCAATTAATGCTGGAGGAATACTGTTTAAACTAAACGATGAACCGTAGGTTGAAATTGGAATACCATCAATAAATATTCGGATTGAATTACCTGTCATTCCGTTTAGGTTATAATTTACACTTGAGCCTAAACCTCCGTTTTGTCGAACACGAACACCAACTGATTGCGCTAATAAATCATTTGTTTGAATGTTTCTTTTTGCTGCCTCTTGCGTTTCGATTACATTAACAGAAAAACCTTTATCTATAATCTCTTTTTTAGCCGTCTTTTTTGTGATTACAACTTCTTCTAAATGTTTAGTATCATTTTTTTTCTCTAATGTAATAGCAATTTGATGTGAAGAATGATTCAAATGAACTTCGATCATTTTTGTATTTGCTTCTAGTGAAGAAACTTCTAAAGTGTATTTTTTAAAAGGAAGACCTTTGATTTGAAATTTACCCTCATTGTCAACAATAGCGAATTTTTGTGTGCCAGAAACCAATACTGTTGCTCCAAGAGCTGTTTCATGTTTGCCAAATGTTACTTTTCCTGTAATAGTACCGGTTTGTGACCATCCCGTAATTGTGACCATTAAAAAGATAAAATAAATAAACCTCATAACTGCGTGTAGTAAATAAATTGTGCAGCAAACTTATGAGTTTATTTAAATTTAATCTAAATAAACGAATTAGAAAATCATTAGATTTACATTAGAAAATCATTAGAATAGAATTAGAATTTCTAATGTTGGGAAAACAGGGAAAACAAAGGCCTTAGGGTAAATTGTAAGTGCTTTGTTGTTAGTTTTTTACTTGTTTTTTGTGTGGTAAAATAAAACAGATAAAACGAGAAAACAGTTTAGAAAGTATTAATAATCGAATATTTTAATCTTTAAAATTAGAGACTATTATTAAAGTTTTGCCTTGAAATGTTTAATATTGAAGTTCTTCGATTTGATCACTTTTCCGTTATCAGTAATCATAAGGCAGCTGTATTCTGGGAATTTTTGCAGTAAGAGCAGACCGTCTTTTTGACCTAATACCATTAATGAAGTGCTTAGTCCATTTGCGGTTTCTGCATTTGGGCCAAAGATTGTAACGCTGCATAATCCAGTTACAGGATAACCAGTCGCAGGATTTATAATATGAGAATATCGTTTGCCGTTAAAAACAACAAACTTTTCATAACTGCCAGAAGTGGTTACAGCACCTTGATTTAAAGGCACAACTGCCAAAAGTTTTTCAGGTTTAAACGGATTTGTAATACCTATTTTCCAGTCTTCTCCATTAGGTTGTTTTCCCCAAGTACTCATATCACCAGAACCGTTTATAATCCCGGCTTTAATGCCTTTTTCAAGCATCATTGTACGGCATTTATCAGTTGCATAGCCTTCGCCTAAAGCGCCAAAACCAATTTTCATTCCCTTTAGTTTTAGAAAAATAGTCGATTGCACACTGTCTAGAATAATGTTTTTGTAACCTACTTTTTCTACAGATTTTTTTATGGCATCCGCCGAAGGCATTTCTGTCATCGATCCGTCAAATTTCCAGATTCTATCCATCGCAGCAAAACTTACGTCAAAGCCGCCATTTGTTATTTCAGAAAATTTGATTGCTCTTTGTGTTAGTTCAAAAACTTCCCGATCTACTTTAATTGGTTTTATTCCCGCATTTTGATTGACTTCAGAAACTTGCGAAGTTGATTTCCAATCAGAGATTAAATTCTCAATTCGGGTAATTTCAGCAATTACTTCGGTTATATTTTTTTCAGCAGTTAGAGAATCTTTGGCAACAATACTGATATCAAAACGACCACCCATAAGAAGTGTAGTTCTTTTTCGCAAAACCTGCGAATGTGCAGACAAACTAAATAGTAGGAGAGAAAGAATTAGATAAATGTTCCCGTTTTTTCTAAGCATGAAAAATCTTTTTTGATAGAAATTTTATAAAAGCCCCAGTGGAGCGATCTTTAATTATTAAAATATGTCACCCCTCTGGGATTTGTACTGACTATTTGGAAAATAAAGATTTGAAAATTAACCATTAACAATTTATAATTATCAATTAACTAATAGCAATCCGTTAATATTTGTCCGTTATTTTTATAATGCAGGAGATCTTTGGTTCCATTTACCAGACACAATTCATCAAGAATGGTTTCAACATCTTTTTGCATGGCAAGTGAACCACAGATCATAATTACGCCGCCTTGTTTTAGTAAATCTACAAAAAATACAGCATCTCTTTTTATAAGATCCATTACATAAATATGTTCTGCTTCTCGTGAAAATGCCAAATGAAAACTTGACAGCTTTTGTTTCCCAATCATTTCATCTGTAAACTTTTTGTAACCCGTTACAGTTTCTGTCTCCATTCTAAAACCGCAATACAAATGTGTTTCGGTTTTTTTCTTGTTTTGCTCAATCATTCCTAGAAAAGGAGCAATACCAGTTCCGTTTGATATTAAAGCCGCTTTTGGAGCTTTTGTTGGAAAATGAAAAGCTTTATTATTTATAATTCTAGCTTTAATTACATTTCCAGGAGTAAGATCATTAAGATAACCAGAACCCAATCCGTGCGGATGTAGTTTTACAACTAATTGTATGTTTCCAGAATGATTTCCAATCGAGTAGAGACGTTCTCGTGTGTCATTAGCAGGATAAATGGCTAATAAATCGCCAGAGTTAAATTTGGCGCGCATATTAGCACGTAATGTTACAAGAAAAGTATGTTCTTCCTCAGAAATTGCGGTTTTATCTAAAACCATTAATTTCTGTAAACCTTTTGGAACATGATTGTATAAAGAAGGTGTTGTGGCTAAAGGAATTCCAGTTTCGGCGCTCCATAATTTTGCCCAGTTTACAAATTCCACAGCCGATTTATCATTTACAGTCTGCATTTCTAAAACGCGTTCTGTCCAGTTTTGATTTTCTAAAAGCTGATCGATTTCAACAGCAAATTTGCAAAAATCAGGATAAGCAGTAGAACCAAAACCAACTACTGAAAACTTAATTTTTTGCTCTTGATTTTGTTTTTGCAGTAAGGCTTTAAATTTATTTCCATTTGATGGCGGATCTCCTAAACCATGTGTTGAAGAGAAAACTATAATATGTTCTGCTTTTGGATAAATCGAAAAACTATTCAATTCTGTAATAAAAGCTTTTTGTCCTTGATCTATTAATTGTTTATGAATTGCATTTGCAAATCTAAAAGAACTTCCGTTTTCAGAACCAACTAAAAGTATGTAATTGCTTTCGTGCGCTTTGAATTTGTTTTTGATTCGGCTTGATCTGCGTTTTAAAGTAATCGCAAAACCAGAATAAATAAAGAATAGAATATTAATACAAGCAATGGCTAATATTACAGCCCAAACAGCATTAATTCGCCCTGTATGAAGATCAAGGCTCAAATCGGCAAATTGAGCAGTAATTGGCGACTGTTTTTCTGTAATTATGGCTCCTGTAACTTGGTTTACTTCAATTTCTTTATTTTTTAATGCTATGATATAGTACTCTTCAGGATCATCAGTAAACGGAAATTCGATTTTCTTTACATCTGAAAGAAGTGTGCTTTTAAAGATTGAAGTTTTTTTAGCTTCTGCCGAAAGTTCCGTTTTTACAGGTTTGGCTTTTTTATCGCCCATGAAAAAGTTGAATCTTTCAAGCGTTAAATAAGTCCCTGTTAATGCTATAATCAAAATCGGAATTAAAGTCAATCGCCCTAAAATCACATGGTAATACTGCGCGAAGTATTCTTTAATGACTTTGGAGAAAAAATTACGAATTCCTCTTTGTCTGTTTAAAACAAGAGCAAAACCGGAAATAGAAATCAGGACTAATAAAAAAGAAATAACACCAACAAAAAAACGCCCTGCTTCATGCAGGTTTAAAGAACGATGAAAAGCAGTTATCCATTGAATAAATTCACTTTTTTTTGCAGGTGTTCCTAAAGTTTTACCTGTTCTTGGGTCTATATAAGCATTAATATCATTTCCATCTTCATCAATTGCCTGAAGCGTTACAAATTGATTATAATCGACACTTAATTCTGTAATTTCTGGATATGTTTTTTTTAATGCCGGCAGCGTTTGCTCTAAGGTTATCACATCAAAATTTTCGACTTTGTACGGAAGTGTTTTTTCCTGTACAGCATCAACGGCAAGAATAGTACCTGTCACAGAAGCTAAAAGCAGAAATATCGAAGAAAATAGGGCTAAGGCCAAATGTGCGTAACGCCAGAATGAAAGAGTCATTGAGTGTAATCTATTGAAATGTAATCAAATGTTTTAAGCTTTGTCAAAGTTTAGAACCTTAACAAAGCTTGAATTTTAAGCAAGTTACTTGCTTGAATTATATTTTATTCAGTCTCACGTATCTGATATACCCTTTACCATCTGTTTTTGCGGCTAAACCTTCAGTAGTAAGAGGAATTTCAAGATCGCTTACAAAGTATTTTTGATCTTCAACAGCTGATTCAAATCTTAATTTGTAACCTTTGTTTATCTTAGAGTTTTCAATTTCTATTGTTGTTATGCTGCGATCTCCGCCAGTTACAGAAGCACCTGTTTTGGAACTAATATCTTCGTTTTTTTTAGTTTGAAATTTATTCCATTCTTTTAACGATTTATACCATTTTTTATCGTCTCCCATTACATAAAGAGTTTTTTCGTAGTCGCCGTTAGCATTAACAAGTGATACCACAATATAAGCTCCTTCGCCCATATAATTAGCCATTTGAAGCATGCATTTGTATTTGCTTGTTTGTGCGTTTGCCTGAAATGAAATTAGGCAGATAAGAGCGCCTGTAAGAGCGATTTTAAGTATTGATTTCATTGAAATATGAGTTATTATGAGTTATGAATTATAAGTTTTGAGTTTTAAGTTCTGTTTGATATAAAGAAAATCTATACACAAACTTACAACTCAAAACTCAAAACTTTTAAGAGTTATTTTAAAAATTCTACTGAAATGTTGTTTTTTGTAAGCGACTCGTTTTCTTTTGCTAATGCGTAAGCGCTTTCATCAAATTCTGTGGTAACCTCTTTTTTTGCACCAACAGAAACAAGATATTTTAGAATAGAATCATCTTTTGCAACCATAGCCGCTCTGTGTAAAGCTGTTAAACCATCTTTGTTTTTAGCATTTACATCCACTTTTAAGTCCGTTATTTTTTTAAGTAGAGAAATATCATTTTTTGGAATTGCTAAATGATATAAAGTATTACCGTCTTTTTGAGCAGCAGCTAAATTTAACCCTTTATCTTGAAGTAATTTTGCTTTAGCATCAAAAGGATCTTGTTTTGGCGCAGCCTCTCTATCTCTTCCAGCTGGTCTGTAAGATTGAACAAGGTAAACCCCTAGATTGTTTCCGTCTTTATCAGTAACATTTACATCAGCACCTTTGCTTAATAATAAAGATACAGCTTCAGGAGTTCCTGAACGCACAGCATAAGTTAAAGCCGATTCTCCTTTTAGGTTTTGAGAATTTACATTTTTTGCAAGCGGAAGTAATAATTCTAATATAGAAGTGTCTCTTGCCGAAGCCGCGATCATTATCGGAGTCGTACCTTCTTTATTTGCTTTATTAGCATCAGCACCTTTGCTTAAAAAGTATTTTACAATTTCAGTTTGATTTGGTTTTCCAGCCAAGAAATAAAGTACATTTTCACCTGATTTATTTTCTGCAGTTGCTTTGATTTTTACTTCTTCAACTAAATATTTATAAGTTTCAAGAGTGTTAGATTCTCTACGACTTCCTTGAGCTGCAAAAAGTAAAGCATTATCAGTTGGTTTTACACCTTTTGCTAAAAGTTTCTTTAAAAGATCAATGTTTCCTGTTCTTGCTGCATAAGTAAAAGCAGTGTTTCCGTCGTTATCAACATCTTTAAGAGACATTCCTTTAGTAGTAAAGTATTCCGCTGCTTTAAGATCTTTATCAGCAGGAATAGCTAAAAGTAATAAGTTAGCACCGCCTTGGTATTTTTTCTTCGGATTAACTCCAGCTTTAAAAAAAGCTTCGTACAAAGCAGGATCAGATTGACCATTTGATGCTGCAAAATCTACAGGAGTAGTGCCATGACTGTCTTCATAATTTACATCAGAACCCTTTGCAATTAAATATTGTACTAATTCTGTATTACCTCTATAGGCAGCCCAATGCAGGTAAATACGGTTATCATGAGTCATTTTATTTATTGGATTCCCAGATTGCTCTAATAAGAATTTGATGGTTGCAATAGGAGCATCATTGTTAATAGCTAAAGTGGTAACATCAAAAGCATTTGCATTTGCTTCTGCAGGATTACTGCCTTTTGCTATTTCTGCTTTTACTACAGTTACGTCAGGTGAGTTTTTCCAGAAAGATTGCTCTAGTAAAGTGTTTTTTTGCTGTGCATTAACAAACAAAACAGCTGTTAAAGCCAATGAAATAAAAAGATTCTTTTTCATAATTTATTATTGTTGTTTAACGTCCCTTTATATATGGGGATAATGATCTATTTAGAATAAATAAAAATAAAGGACAAATGTAAAGATTTATAGTTTTAAATCAAGTTTTATTGATGCCAAAAAAAATAATTCTAATGATTTTTTAATGTTGCCTTTTTAGACGCTTTTGAAAAACGATCGATTATCGTTTTTAGAAGGCTTAGATATCAATATTATATTTTGGTTTAAATTGATCTATAGGTTTTTGGTTTTTTATGGTTTAAATATTTGATAAAGAGTTTTTTATGTTTTATTTTTTTATAATGTGAATGGCTTTTTTTTGTTTTTTAATTTGAAAAAGGAACATGCTTTTTTTGTGAATTATTGGCGTTTGTATTTTGTTAAATAACAGATTTTGAAGGCAAAATTTGGAGTTAGATGTTGATAAGTGTTTTTGAAAATTTGGTATTATTTCAGTTTTAATTGTTGACAACTCTATTTAGATTTAGTATAAATAGCTGATAATTCAGCAAGTACTGAAAATTATGCACCTGTTGATAAGTAGTTTTTTTACCACTTTTTTGGACTGCTTTTGGCTGTTGATAATTGATTGGTTTTTTAACATCAATCTTTGGTCAAAAATAGAACTGTGGGTTAATTTTGTAAGTATAAAAAATAAAGTAATTACCACTTCAGACTTTCGTTTTTTATCTTTTTTTAGTCACCACTTAAATAGTATATATTATGTCTATATTTGATAAAAGAGTCAATTATAAACCTTTTGAATATCCAGAGGTTTTACAATTTACAGAAGCTATAAATAAAGCGTATTGGGTTCATACAGAAGTTGATTTTACTGCTGATACTCAAGACTTTCATGCACATTTAACATCAGCAGAGAAAACTGCAGTAAAAAATAGTTTATTGGCTATTGCTCAAATTGAGGTAGCCGTAAAAAGCTTTTGGGGAAATATTTACGAGCACTTTCCAAAACCTGAATTTAATGGTTTAGGCAGTACTTTTGCAGAGTGCGAATTTAGACATTCAGAGGCATATTCCCGCTTGCTTGAAGTGTTAGGATACAATGATGAATTTGAGAAACTTTTAGACGTTCCAGTTATTCGCCGACGTGTAGAATATTTGTCAGATGTACTTAAAGATACTCGTTCGCAGGACAACAGAAAATATATGGTTTCGCTGATACTATTCAGTATTCTAATCGAGAACGTTTCACTTTTCAGTCAGTTTGCAATTTTGCTTTCATTTACACGATTTAAAGGTTACATGAAAAATGTGAGCAATATCATCGCGTGGACTTCAATCGATGAACAAATTCATGCTAATGGCGGAATTTATATCATCAATAAAATCAGAGAAGAGTTTCCTGATTATTTTGACGAAGAAACGCTGACACTTGTCAGAGAAACAGTAAAAGATTCAATTGCAGTTGAAGCAGATATTTTAGATTGGATATTTGAAGAAGGTGAGATTGAAAGCATCAAAAAAGGCGATTTGGTTAATTTCATGAAGTTTAGAATTGATGAGAGTTTAAAACAAATCAATATTCCAACCATATTTGATGTAAAAGTGGAAGATTATAAAGCTTTGGCTTGGTTTGAAGAAGAAGTTTTTGCTAACAGTTTGGATGATTTTTTTGCTAAACGTCCTGTAGAATATACAAAACATGACAAAAGTATAACAGCAAACGATCTTTTCTAAAAGCAAAAAATACATATGAATACAATAGACATAAATGAAGTAAATGATCTTCCGCAAAATGAAAATGGGTCTAAAATGTGGTGGAAGAACTCAGAGAGTGAACAAATTTTAAATCGTGGTTATCTTTTAAAAGGAGAAACTGTTGAAGGTGCAATTGACAGAATATGTACTGCAGCAGCCAGAAGACTTTACAAACCAGAGTTAAAAGAATCTTTTGTTGAAATGATCGAACGCGGCTGGATGAGTATAAGTTCGCCGGTTTGGGCAAATATGGGAACTGAAAGAGGACTTCCAATTTCTTGTTTTAATGTACACGTTCCAGATAAAATTGAAGGAATTACGCATAAACTGGGCGAAGTGATTATGCAAACCAAAATTGGAGGAGGAACTTCTGGTTATTTTGGTGAACTGCGTGAGCGTGGAAGTGCTGTAACAGATAACGGAAAAAGCAGCGGAGCAGTAAGTTTTATGAAGCTTTTTGATACTGCAATGGATACGATTTCGCAAGGCGGAGTACGTCGTGGTGCTTTTGCGGCATATTTAGATATTGATCACCCGGATATTGAGGAATTTTTGAAAATTAAAAGTATCGGAAATCCTATTCAGAATCTGTTTACTGGAATTTGTGTTCCTGATTATTGGATGCAGGAAATGATTGACGGTGACAGCGATAAGAGACAAATTTGGGCAAAAGTTTTAGAAAGCCGTCAGCAAAAAGGACTGCCATATATTTTCTTTAGTGATAATGTAAATAAAAGCAAACCACAAGTTTACAAAGACAAGAACCTTAGAATTAACGCTAGTAATTTATGCAGCGAAATTATGCTTCCGTCAACAAGCGATGAATCATTTATTTGTTGTTTATCTTCAATGAATTTGGAGCTTTATGAAGAATGGAAAGATACAGAAGCTGTAAAACTGGCTATATTTTTCTTAGATGCTGTTTTGCAAGAATTCATCGAAAAAACAGAAGGGAATTATTATCTTTCTGCGGCAAATAAATTTGCAAAAAGACATCGTGCACTTGGGCTTGGTGTTTTAGGATGGCATTCGTATTTGCAGAAAAATATGATTCCGTTTGAAGGAATGGAAGCTAAAATGAAAACGACAGAAATTTTCAAACATATAAGCGATAAGGCCGATAAAGCAACTCAGGAGTTGGCTAGAATTTATGGTGAACCAGAATTGTTAAAAGGTTACGGAAAACGTAATACAACAACAATGGCAATTGCTCCTACAACATCATCATCGGCGATTTTAGGACAGACATCTCCGGGAATTGAACCTTTTAGCAGTAATTATTATAAAGCTGGTTTAAGTAAAGGTAACTTTATGCGTAAAAATAAATATCTGAAAAAGCTGCTTGAAGAAAAAGGTTTAGATAATGAAGAAGTTTGGAGAGAAATTATGCTAAATGGCGGAAGTGTTCAGCATATGTCACAGCTTTCTCAAGCTGAAAAAGATGTTTTTAAAACGTTTAAAGAAATCAGTCAGCTTGAAATTGTACAGCAGGCGGCAATTCGTCAGAAATTTGTAGATCAAGGGCAAAGCTTGAATCTTAATATTCCGGCAGAACTTCCAATTAAAGAAGTAAACCGTTTAATGATAGAAGCGTGGCAGTTGGGAGTAAAAAGTTTGTACTACCAAAGAAGCCAAAGTGTTTCTAAAGAATTAGTAACAAGTTTGGTTAGCTGCAGCAGCTGCGAATCATAAAAGAATAAAAGCCGAATCTAAAATTAAGATTCGGCTTTTTTGTTCATATTTATTTATCAATGGCTTCGACAGAAGCTCCAGAAAGTTTAGTGTACCAATAAAACGTTGCTATTTGTCATTTCGACGTAAGGAGAAATCTCCACGAGAAACTCTCCAAAGATTGGTTTACTGTTGCGGAGTTACTGGCGGAGATTTCTCCTTACGTCGAAATGACAAAAACGAGAAAAAAATTTGGGACTAAGTGTTTAAATTAAAAACTAAACTTTAGATTTTAATCTGCTCAACGTTTCCTGCGAAATATTGATATACGATGCCACAATTTTATTAGGAAGTCGTTTTACAATTGTTGGATTGATTTTTAAAAGCTGATTGTATCTTTCCAAAGCATCCATAGTTGTAAATGACATTAATCGATTGGCATTATTTACATATGCTTTCTCTAAATAATTGCTATAAAATTCCCGCCATTGCGGAATGATTTTCATCAAATGATTAAAATCTTCATGTGATATCGCAAGCAATTCAGATTTTTCGATTACCTGAATATTTTCTACAGCAGGCATTTTGGTTATAAAACTAACTAAAGCTGTGGCAAATTGATTTTCAAAAGCAATATATCGAGTCGCGTCTTTTCCTTCTTCATTAATAAAAAAGATTCGGACACAGCCTTTACCAACAAAAAAAGTCTGCTGACTAGTTTGTCCTTGTTCAAGCAGTATCTCGTTTTTATTTTTCTTTAAAGGTTTAAAATAGGAGAATATCGTTTTTAAATCTTCATCAGAAATAGCAATGCTTTTTCTAATATAATTGCCAAGCTGTTCGTATATCATTTTAGTTGTAATCTCGCACGAATTTACGGTAATAGATAATATCTTCTATCGATAAAACTACTAAATCATGTTGTTGTGCAAAGCTAACGATTTTGTCAAGTTTTGCCATGCTGCCGTCTTCATTCATTAATTCACATAAAACAGCTTCAGGTTTTAAATTGGCTAATTTCATTAAATCGACACTTCCCTCAGTGTGGCCGTTTCTTTCTAAAACTCCATTATCTTTGGCACGAAGCGGAAATATATGTCCTGGTCTAGCCAAGTCTTCGGGTTTGGCATTTTGCGCAACAGCCGTTTTAATTGTTGTAATTCGATCAGCAGCAGAAACTCCTGTCGTGACACCTTTTTTTGCTTCAATTGTTATGGTAAAAGGCGTTTGAAAACTGCTGGTGTTTTCTTTTACCATATACGGAAGATCTAATTGATCTGCTTTTTCATTCGGAAGGCATAAACAAACAATTCCGCTGCATTCACGAATCATAAGCGCCATGTCCTTTACTGTAATGTGTTCGGCTGAAAAGATTAAATCGCCTTCATTTTCGCGATTTTCATCATCAGTTACTATAATTCCTTTTCCGCTTTTAAGCTGTTCTAAAGCATTTTCTACGCGTTCTTTGCTTGTAATTCCAAATTGAACTAACGGACTTAATTCTGTACTAATCATTTTATTGTATTTTGAAATTGTTTTAGAAATAATTGAATGAGCAAATCTAAAGTGGTTTGTAATGTAAAAGTTTGATATAGGTCAATAAATGGATAGTGCTTTAGATTTGTTTCAGCATGACGCAAGACAGTAAAAACAAGTTTTCCTGAATAATATACCTACGAGATACTTATAAAATATTTCCTGTAAAGGCGCACGGCAATGCTTCTCCATTCAGATAGAAATTCAATAGATTATTTTTTTAGTAAGCGCCACTAATAATTATCATAAAATCTTAATTTAGCAACTAGAAAATTTAATCCAAAACCACTAAAAATCAGTAATAAATGGAAAATGTTACCGTAATTATAATGCTGCTGTTTGGCGTCGCTTTTTTGAGTCTTGTAAGCAAAAGATATAATTTTCCGGTTCCAATAGTGCTTGTTCTCTGTGGTGTAATTATAAGTATCGTTCCTGGACTTCCCGTAATATCACTTAGTCCAGAAGTTGTGTTTATTATATTTTTACCTCCTTTGTTATATCATGCCGCTTGGTACACAAGCTGGTCAGATTTTAAACAATCCATTAGACCAATAACTTTAGCCGCCGTTGGATTGGTTTTGTTTACTACAGTTGCGGTTGCAATTGCAGCACATGAATTAATAGAAGATGTCTCTTGGCCGTTAGCCTTTTTAATTGGCGCAATCGTTTCTCCTCCCGATGCTGTTTCAGCAACTTCTATTACCAAGGGTTTAGGATTGAATCCGAGGCTTATTGCGATTCTTGAGGGAGAAAGTCTTGTTAACGATGCGAGTGGTCTGGTGGCTTATAAATATGCACTTACAGCGATCACAGCAGGTAACTTTGTATTGTGGCAGGCAGGATTAAATTTTGTACTGATGTCGCTAATTGGAATTGCGATTGGTTTAGTCGTTGGTTTTATAATGAGTTACATTCATAAGCGATTTGTTTGCGACGAAATAATCGAGGTTACTCTTACGCTGCTAACACCATTTGCATCGTATTTGCTGGCAGAGCATTTTCATGGTTCTGGAGTTTTGGCCGTTGTTGCTACAGGACTTTATTTATCGGCGAGATCAGGAACTATTTTTACGCATGAAAGCCGAATTATGACAGGGACAATCTGGAGCGTTTTAACTAATATTTTAAATGGTTTAATTTTTATTTTAATCGGACTTCAGTTGAGACAGATTATGGCTGGAATTAGTAATTATTCGGGAACGTCATTGTTGCTTTGGGGAGCGGCGATTAGTGCAGTGGTTATTTTAGTTCGTTTTTTATGGGTAGTTCCTGCCGTTTTGATTCCCAGATGGCTTAGTAAACGAATTAGACAGAAAGAGGAGTTTGACTACCGCAATATGATTATTTTTGGCTGGTCTGGAATGCGCGGTGTTGTTTCTATGGCGGCAGCATTAGCACTTCCGCTTATGCTGAATGAAACGGAAGCATTTCCGCTGCGAAATTTGATTATTTATCTGGTTTTTTGTGTCATCGTTTCGACTTTAGTAATTCAAGGTCTTACGCTTCCTTGGGTAATTAAGAAGCTAAAAATTGAGCGTTATTCTATACTTGCCGAGGAATATAATATTCGAAATGTAATTGTATCCGAAACGATTGCTCATATTGAAGATAATTTTTCATTATTAGATGGTGATTTACTGCACAATATTAAAAGTAAATATGAAGTGAAATTTAATCGTTTACAAAAAACGGAACTGCCGGCTAATTTTTTTGGAAATGGAAAAATGCTTGGAGGCGAGATTTTTAATGATTTTACAAAACTTCAGATTGATCTTCTAAATGTAGAGCGTGGGAAACTTGAAGTTATGCATAAAGGAGGATCTGTTAATGAAGAGATTTTTAGAAAAATTGAAAAAGAACTTGATCTTGAAGAAACCAGATTGTGGATGGAAATGTATGAGGAGTAGTTTTCTTTAAGGAAAACATAATAACCTATTATTTTGATAGGTTAATAAAAGTTTTGATGTTTTTTGCTTTTTATTTCAAAATAACTCTTTAAATTTGCCGCACCAATGAAAAATGATAACCAGAGAAAAAAATATTATAGCTGCAGCATGATGATGTGCTGTATGACTGCTGTGAGATTTATTGATCTGGCTTGTATATAAAAAATAATGATATTTATTTTAAAAGCCTTTCATGATTTAATTGAAAGGCTTTTTTATTTAAAATTTCCATATTCTAAGTAAAATTGAATAGACAAAATGATTGAATTAAAAAATGTAACTAAAACTTTTCATCAAAAAGACAGGATTGTAACTGCTTTATCTGATGTTTCGCTTACAGTTCCGCCAGGAAAGATTTTTGGGGTAATTGGAACTTCTGGAGCAGGGAAAAGTACGCTGATTAGGTGTGTGAATCTTTTAGAAAGACCAACTTCAGGAGAGATTATTGTAGACGGGAAAGCATTAATGCAGTTATCAAATGCTCAACTGGCAATTGAAAGACGACAAATAGGAATGATTTTTCAGCATTTTAATCTGCTTTCTTCTAGAACTGTTTTTGAGAATGTTGCTTTTCCGTTAGAACTTGTCGGTACTTCAAAATCAGTTGTAAAAACACGCGTTTTAGAGTTGCTTCAGTTAGTAGGTTTGGCAGAAAAAGCAAACGATTATCCTGCAAGCCTTTCTGGAGGTCAAAAGCAAAGAGTTGCCATTGCGAGAACATTAGCTAATAATCCTAAAGTTTTGCTGTGTGATGAAGCGACAAGTGCACTTGATCCAGCAACAACACGATCAATTTTAAACTTGCTGAAAGATATAAACCGTCGTTTAAATATTACGGTTTTATTAATTACACATCAAATGGAGGTTGTAAAATCAATTTGTGATGAAGTAGCCGTAATTAGTCACGGAAAATTGATAGAGCAGGGAAGTGTTGGAGAAATTTTTGCAGATCCGAAACACGATTTAACGAAGGAATTTATTGCATCATCATTGCATCTTGATGTTCCTACGGTTTATCTTGAAAAATTACAAAAAGAAGATAACGGAAATTTAAATCCGTTATTAAGACTTGAAATGACTGGAAAATCAGTTAATGAGCCTGTTATTTCAGAAGTTTCGAGACTTTTTGATACTAATTTTAAAATTGTAAGCGCTCAGATGGACCAAGCGGGAGATGTTAATTTTGGCGTAATGCTGATTGAATTATCTGGTAAACGGGAGAATTACAAAGCTGCTATCGAATATTTTATTTCAAAACATATTAAAACAGAAATCATAGGTTATGTCTGAATCCATTATTGACTTATTATTAAAGGGAACTTTGGAAACTATAGTAATGACATTTGTGTCTGGCTTTTTTGGCTTTTTACTAGGTCTTCCAACAGGAATTTTACTTTTTCTGACTCGAAAGAATCAAATATTAGAACAACCCGTATTAAATAGAATATTGTCTGTTTTAGTAAATGTATTTCGTTCTATTCCATTCATTATTTTAATCGTTTGGATGATTCCGTTTACACGTGCAATCGTAGGAACTTCTATAGGTGTAAGCGCAGCTTTGGTTCCATTAAGTATTGGTGCTGCACCGTTTATTGCCCGTCTTGTAGAAAACAGTCTTTTGAGTCTTCCATCAGGATTAATTGAAGCCGCAAGAGCTTTAGGTGCAACTCCTTTGCAGATCGTATATAAAGTATTACTTCCAGAAGCGTTGCCGTCATTAATAAACGCTGCTTCTATAACATTAATTACACTTGTGGGGTATTCTGCAATGGGTGGTGCAGTTGGTGCCGGCGGTTTAGGGCAGGTAGGATATCAATATGGATATATTGGTTATGATGCTGTAACAATGAATTCAGTATTAGCTTTACTGGTACTCTTGGTATTCTTGATTCAGTTTGCTGGAGATGCTTTATCAAAACGATTTGATCACAGATAATTTCAATTAAAAATTAAGTAGTAAAAATTAAAAACATAGGAATGAAAAATATAAAAAGTTTTATTAAAGCAGGTGGAATTATAGCATTGTCATTAGTTTTATCAAATTGCGGAAAAAGCAAAAATAATGACCCGCATCATATTAAAGTGGGTGTTGCAGCTGGACCAGAATATGCTGTTGCTCAGGCAGCACAAAAAGTAGCTAAGGAAAAATACGGACTAGAAGTTGAACTCGTTTCATTTAATGATTATGTAATTCCAAATGAAGCTTTGAGTCAAGGAGATATAGATGCAAATGCTTTTCAGCATAAACCTTATCTTGACGAACAGTCTAAACAACGAGGTTACAAATTGGCGATAATTGGAAAAACATTTGTATACCCAATTGCTGGTTATTCTAAAAAAATAAAAAGTCTTTCGGAATTGAAAAACGAAAGCACAGTTATTATTCCAAATGATCCAACAAATGGAGGTCGTTCATTATTGCTTTTAGAGAAAAATGGTTTGCTGAAACTTAAATCAGGAATCGGTTTATTACCTAAAGTAACAGATATAGTAAGCAATCCTAAAAATCTGAAAATATTAGAATTAGAAGCGCCACAATTACCTCGTGCTTTAGACGATCAAAATGTAACGATTGCAATTATCAATAATACATTTGCTTCTCAGGCTGGATTAGTTCCTGCTCGTGATGCATTGTTTGTGGAAGATAAAGATTCCCCTTATGTAAATCTTGTTGTAAGCCGTGAAGACAATAAAAATGAAGAAAAAGTAAAGCAGTTTTTGCAAGCTTTTCAATCACCAGAAGTAGAACAGGCTGCAATTCGCGAGTTTAAAGGCGGTGCTGTAAAAGGCTGGTAAAAAAACATAAAAAACTATTATTTTAAAGGCCTTTAGAGGCCTTTTTTTATGTTCTTATTTTAAGTTTTGGGAAATAGAACTGTTTGATCTCGAATGAAATAAGTCTTATTTTGTTGTTTTTCAGACGTTTGAGGATTAGCTAGATTAAGGTTTACATTTATTTTTGCTGCTGAGAAAAATGATTTAGAACGATCTGAATCATTTGTTATGAAGTAAAAAGTATTCTTAATTAATTCTGTTATGAAAATATTCAATTTAACACTATTCTTTATTGTAAGTTTTTTTAATACTCCTGTAGAAAACGTAAACGACAAGCCTGCTGCAATTATTGAAGATGCAAGACTGACACAGCAGCTAACTGAAGTAAAAGCATTATTAAAGAATCGCTCTGGGTATAATGATAAGATTGTTTTTCTGGTTGATATGAAAATCAAATCGGGGTACAATAGGTTTTTTGTTTATGATATAGCCAACAATAAAATTTTAGATAAAGGACTTGTGGCTAATGGATCAGGATCTGAAACGGCTGTAAAAGGAGATTTGAAATTTAGTAATGAACCCAATTCTAAATGTACTTCGTTAGGCAGATATTCCGTAGGTAAATCGTATAAAGGAATGTTTGGCAAAGCCTATAAATTAAGCGGACTTGATGAAACTAATAGTAATGCGGCTAAAAGAGCTGTCGTTTTACATTCGTACTCTGCAGTTCCAAATGATGAGCAGGAGTATTATATATCAAACAGTCAAGGTTGTCCTATGGTAAGTGAAGTTTTCTTTAAAAGATTAGAAAAGATCATTGACGGCTCAAAATCGAACATTATCTTGCATATTTTTTATTAATTGAAAACATTGAGGCTTTTTGTTACGGAGTTTCGTGTGCGATTTCTCCTTACGTCGAAATGACAAAAAAATCCCTAACCATATTAGACTTTTATCAAAGACTTTCGCATTTTTGTCATTCCGAGGAACGAGGAATCTTCACGAGAAGCTCCACAAAGATTGGTATTTTACTATGTCGAGTTACTTGCGAAGATTGCTTCGCCAGTTCACTATAGCTCGTGTCCTCGTTCCTTGGGATGACAAATTTTAAGAACTAAGTCTTGTATTATATTCCTCCATATCGAATACTTGATCCTAAAATAAGCATCGTTACACCTATTAAAGTAACACTAATAATAAGGACTGCCATTTTATTGATATTATGTTTGCTGAGATTTGGTATTACACTAAATTGAGCAATGAGTGCAAGTAAAAAAGTAGAGAGTAATAATAAGAGTTTTACAGAAACAACTTTTTCGATTCCGCTGGAAAAACTAAACCAAGAATCAAAAGAAACTCCAAAATCATACGCCATCATTATTCCTGTAATAATTAGTAAAAGAAGAGAGCTCATGCCTAGAGCTTCAAATTTTTTCTCATAGTTTAAAATAATGGCTGGGTCTTTTTGCTTTAAAGCTAAAGGCAGGTATCGAATGCTTAAAACAAGATGTCCGCCCACCCAGATTGTTGCTGAGATAAGATGAATTATCAAAAGAAAATGGTGCAGTTTCATGAGCTTTTTGGTTTTGGATTGATAAAAGGTAAGAGCAGCGTTTTTTAGAAATTATTCTCTAAAAACAATTTTTACTTTTGATGCAGAAAAATCGGTACTACTCATTTTTTGATCAGAACGATCTAGAGATGTTAGTGTTGGCACATTATTTCTAAAATGCTGGATATAATAGTTTCCCTCAAAATTTTGAGTTTCAAGATAGGTTCTCATCTTTAATAATTCTGATTTATTGATAAGATTTGAATGTATTGTTGTACGTACTTCAAACTGAATTGAAGAGGCTATTAAAAGTAATAAACTTTCTTCAAATTCTAAAAATAGATTTGATTTTGTAATCTCTTTAAAAGCATCTGGAAGACTTTTAAAATCTAAAGCAACATAATCGATCAGTTTTTCAGAGATCAGTTTTCTCAGAACATTTGGTTTCGAACCGTTAGTATCAACTTTCACTGTAAAACCTAGGGCTTTAATTTTTTTTATAAAAGTAATTATGTTTTTATGCATGGTACATTCGCCGCCGCTTAATACTACACCATCTAATAATCCTTTGCGTGTTTTAAGAAACGCAAGAACTGTTTCGAAATCAATACTTCCTTTACCAAGAACAATATCAGGATTGTAACAATATAAACACCGCATATTACAGCCTGCAAACCACATAATGCAGGCTGTCTTATCCGGATAATCTAATAAAGTAAAGGGCGTAATGTTGTAAACTGCCTTATTGGATAGTGGATTCCTTGAAATGGGTACGTTGTTGATGTTCGCCTTTTTTTCCAATATTAAAACTTTCTACGGGTCTATGATAGCCCATTACTCTTGTGTAAACTAAACATTTGCTTCTTTTAACTTGCTGCTGTGCTAGAATTTCATGACATTGTGTTTTCATATATTTCGGATTTTTGATTATTCTCGCTGAGTAAAATTTCGTCGCATTTTGGGCAGTATTCATGTTCGCCATTTAGATATCCATGAATAGGACAGATGCTGAAAATTGGTGTAACCGTTATGTAAGGTAGTTTGAAATTTGTCAATACCTTTTTCACAAAGTTTTTACAGGCTTCTGGACTGCTTATTTTTTCTCGCATATAAAGATGCAGTACCGTTCCGCCGGTATATTTACATTGTAATTCGTCCTGAAGCAATAAAGCCTCAAACGGATCTTCGGTATGATCTACAGGAATTTGTGAACTGTTTGTATAATAGATATTGCTATTTTGACCTGCCTGCAAAATTTCTGGAAAACGTTTTTTATCCTCTTTTGCAAAACGATAAGTAGTTCCCTCTGCAGGAGTAGCTTCAAGATTGTATAAGTTTCCTGTTTCTTCTTGGAATTCTTTCATTCTTGATCGAATATGATCTAAAACTTCAATTGCAAAATGAATCCCAGAATTGGTGGTAATATCTTGTTTTCCATCAGTAAAATTAAGCACCATTTCATTCATTCCGTTTACACCGATGGTTGAAAAGTGATTTCTAAAATGCTGAAGATAACGTTGTGTATAAGGATAAAGTCCTCGGTCGTACATTTTTTGAATAAAGATTCTTTTTTTCTCTAAAGTCGATTTTGCTTTTTGAAGCAGTTCATCTAAATGATAAAACAGTTTTATAATATTCCCTTTATGTAAATATCCCAAGCGAGCCATATTGATCGTTACTACGCCAATGCTTCCAGTCATTTCGGCACTTCCAAATAAACCGTTTCCTCGTTTTAATAATTCACGTAAATCAAGTTGAAGTCTGCAGCACATACTTCTAACAGCATTTGGTTTATAAGCTTCGGGATTTTCTATTCTGTTGCCATTTTCATCTAATATATACTGACTTCCAATAAAGTTTTGAAAGTATGAAGAACCAATTTTAGCTGTATTTTCAAACAATAAATCAACATTTTCACCTTCCCAGTCAAAATCCTCTGTTATATTAACCGTAGGAATTGGAAACGTAAATGGCTGTCCGTTTGCATCACCTTCGGTCATGACGGTATAATAAGCCTTATTAATCAAGTTCATTTCCTCTTGAAAATTGGCATATTTTAAATTCGTTAAAGCTGCAACTCCTCTTTCGTTTGCCTTTTTTATTAAGATTGGGTCATTTGCAGTTAGAAATAAATGTTCGTTATTTCTAGTTGGAATCTGCTCTTTTAAATCATCAGGAGTAATCCAATCTAAAGTTATATTCGTAAAAGGAGATTGTCCCCATCTTGCAGGCACATTCAGGTTATAAACAAAACTTCGAATCGCTTTTAGAACTTGATCGTAACTAAGCTGGTCTTTAAAGACGTATGGCGCAAGATAAGTATCAAATGAACTGAAAGCTTGAGCGCCTGCCCATTCGCTTTGCAGAATTCCTAAAAAGTTAGCCATTTGTCCAAGCGCCTCTCTAAAATGCGATGGAGGTCTGCTTTCAACACGACCGCGCACGCCGTTGAATCCTTCATTTAACAAAACACGGAGACTCCAACCAGCGCAGTAACCAGTTAAACAATCGAGATCATGAATGTGTAAATCACCATTTCTATGTGCAAAACCTTCTTCCTTATTGTAAATTTTATCCAGCCAGTAATTCGCAATTATTTTTCCTGCGGTATTATTAACTAATCCTGCATTAGAATAGGAGGTATTGGCATTGGCATTAATACGCCAATCAGATTGGTTGATATATTCTTCAATAGTTTGTGTACTGTCGACATACGTCGTGCTGTCATTGAAACCATCAATATGTTCTCGCTGCAGTTTTCGGGTATGGCGATAGATAATAAATGAGCGCATGGTTTTAAAATAACCATTTTCAAAAAGAACTCTTTCTATAATGTCCTGAATTTCTTCTACCGGCCATGAATATTTTGATTCAAGACCTAAAGAAACCAGTTTGTATATCTTTTTATCAACAGGCAGATTTACGCTCTGAAAGGCTTTTTCAATAGCATCTTTAATTTTATAGGCTTCAAAAGGTTTGTAATCGCCGTTACGTTTGATCACATATTTTTCCATGTTTTGTATGTTTAAGAAACTTTCTCAAATTTTTTCTCGAGACTAATAGCTTTTGGAAACAGTATATTGTTTTCCATATGAATGTGTTTGTGCAGATCGTTTTCAAATTCCTCCAGCATTGCAAATGTTACTTTGTAGGTATTGCAGGCATCAGCAGGAGGAGAGTAATTGTTGGTTAAAGCGGCAATTTTTTTAAAACGATCACCCTCAGTATTATGTTCCTGTTTCATCATCGCGATAGGATTTTCGATAGTTCCAAAATGCGGCATTTCTAGAAAATCACCTTTTATTTGAGCCGTTTTCATTTTTCGGATAAAAGGAAAAAGTATAACTTCTTCTTTTCTCATATGCGCCGAAAGATCTGCAGCTGATGCTGAAAAAAGAGAATTGATATCGAATAATTCTGGATGTCTTTCGCCGTGAACATTACAGAGTTTGTTTAAAAACTGAAATAGTACCGGCGTTTTTTCTTTTACATAACGATGATGTGTTTTTTCTATATAATCTGTAAGTAAGTCCAACGGCCAGGTTTTATAATCAAATGATTGATTTGCCTCGCTTGTTCGAGTTCTTTCAATTTCTGCAATTAATAACTCTTCATCAATAGCTCTTTTTTTGCATACTTCTTCGATAGTGCGGTGTCCTTTGCAACAAAAATCAATACTGTATTTAGAGAAAGTTGCTGCTGTTCTGAAATCATCTGCCACGATTTCGCCAATTGTATTTTTTGGTGTTATTTCCATTTTTTTGAAGAGGTTTTAATCATTCAATTAGTTAGAATGGGTTCTTTTATTTTTTTACATTGTTTAATGATAATTAAGGCTGTGACAAGCATATTGCTGAATTCAATAAAAGGAATTGCGATTTTGTCTTTTTCGATTAGAGAAACGGCTGCATTTTTCAGCATTTTTATTTTTTCTACTGCATGATCTTTATCACGATTTTCGCTGGTATAAAAAACGGTAATTAAAACTTGCAGTTCTTTTTTTAGGATAGCAAAAGCTTCGGTAGTACTATTGTCTGCTTGGGAAAACTTTGGACTAGGTATTTTTGATGAAAATGCAAAATTTTGTATTGTTTTATCTATTTGTTCTGAGGCTTGATGTGCAAAAACTAAGGCTTCTAAAAGCGAATTGGAGGCTAAACGATTTTTGCCATGTAATCCTGTTCGGGCACATTCTCCTATGGCATATAGATTTTGAATTGCCGTTAAACCATTATGATCGACTTTTATCCCGCCGCATTGATAATGAGCCGCCGGAACAATTGGAATTAGATCTTTTTCGGGCTTTAAACCTGCTAGATTGCATTGTTTTGCAATTACAGGAAATTCTTTGTAAAACTCGACTGAATCTAAGTGACGACAATCAAGATAAACGTGTTTTTTATTAGATAGAAGCATTTCGCTGTTAATGGCATGAGAAACGATATCACGTGTTGCTAATTCGCCTCGGGAATCATATTTAAACAAGAATCTTTTTTGATCTTCATTAACAACATAAGCGCCAAAACCACGAACTGCTTCTGAAATTAGAAAAAACGGATTTTTGCTGCCGGCAAACAAGGCGGTGGGATGAAACTGGATGTATTGGAGGTCTTCAATTTCGATCCCAGCGCGGGCAGCCATTGCAATACCGTCACCCGTGGCAATTTCAGGATTGGTTGTGTTCTCAAAAAGCTGGCCGCAGCCGCCTGTACTCAATATGATAGTTCTGGTTTGTATATATTTTACGGAGTTACTTTTTTTATCATAATAAAAAGCACCAGTGCAAAGATTTTCTTCTTCAATTTTTTCAGTATTCAAATCAATAACTTGATGATTTTCGAGTAACTGTATATTTGGAAGTTCTTTTATGATATTCAGAAGTTTTTTTTCAATTTCTAATCCAGAACTGTCTTTATGATGCAATATGCGATGAGTAGAATGACCGCCTTCTAAACCCAAATTCCACTGTCCGCGCTCATCTTTATCAAAAGAAGTTCCAATGTCTAAAAGTTCTTTTAACCTTTCTGGCGCCTGATTAATTACCATATTTACAATAGTTTCATCACAGCTTCCGTCGCCTGCCAGCAGTGTATCTTTAATGTGCTGGTCAAAGCTGTCTTTTATCAAATCGGTTACAACCGCAATACCGCCTTGTGCCAATTGTGTATTTGTACTTTGAGCACTTTCTTTGGTCATAATTACAATTGACAAATCGGGTCTTTTTTGAGCTGTTTTCATAGCTAGAAAAAGTCCCGAAATACCTGAGCCAATTATTAAGATGTCAGTTTTAAGCATTTTGTTGGTTTTTTTGTTCTATGATAATTCAAGCATTCTTTCAATCGGCTGCAAAGCTTTAACTCTTAAGGATTCAGATATTTTAATTTCTGGACTTTCGTTACTGAGGCATTGCAGGAGTTTTTCAAGGGTATTAATTTTCATAAAAGCACATTCACTGCAGGCACAGCTGTTGTCTTCTGTGGATGGGGCCGGGATCAGCGTCTTATCAGGTACAGTTTTTGAAAGTTGATGCAGAATGCCGGCCTCCGTAGCCACGATGAAAACGGAAGTAGGATCCGTTTTAATAAAGTTAATAATACCCGAAGTAGAGCCAATATAATGCGCCGTTTTCAAAATATGACTTTCTGACTCCGGGTGGGCGGCAATTTTTGCCGTTGGATTTTTTATATAAATTTCAATTAACTTGTTTAATGAAAAGGCTTCGTGAACCACGCAAGAACCTTCCCAGAGTACTAAATCACGCTGAGTTTCTTTTTTTAGATAATTTCCCAGATTTTGATCGGGAGCAAAAATTATCTTTTTGTTTTGAGGAATTGATCCTATTATCTTTTTTGCATTAGATGATGTGCAAACAAGATCGCTCATCGCTTTTATTTCGGCAGAACAATTAATGTACGTTACCACAACATGATCTGGATATTTTTCTTTGAATATTTTAAAATCTTTCGGGTCACAGCCGTCAGCGAGTGAACAGCCGGCCTTTAAATCTGGAAGCAGTACTTTTTTGGACGGATTAAGGATTTTTGCGGTTTCTGCCATAAAATGAACTCCGGCAAAAACAATAACATCTGCATTGGTTGCCTGTGCTTTTTTGGATAATTCTAAACTGTCGCCAACAAAATCTGCAATATCTTGAATGTCTTCATTTTGATAATAATGAGCTAGAATGACAGCATTTTTTTGCTGTTTTAGGCGGTTTATTTCCCGTATCAAGAATTGTTTATCCATTTTTTTTTAATCTGTTTTTTTTGAAAAAATCAAGCTGTACTAAAGAAATGCGACAGTTGGTAAAACTGAAGTTTGTAATGAAAGTGGTAGTTTTTAGGATGCTTGATTGTGAATTTTAATAGCGTAAATATATTGCCATCAAAATTTTCAAACTATGATTCCAATCATACTGTATTATTTTTATTTTTTTATGTTCTGTTTTAAAAGTCAAACGTAAAACTGGAAAAAACGAAGTTTGAAATCGGCTTATCTAAAACTGAAAGTTAGATTAACAAAGACGTTGCGTCCCATTCGCGGAATTTTATTCCAGTCTGAAAAAGTGGTGTAATATTTATCAAAGATATTTTCTACACCCGTTTGCAGTTTTATTGAATTTTGATTGTAATGAAATACATATCCAGCATTGAAATTAAAAATCAAATAATCCGGCGTTTTTGTCTGACCGTATGTTGCTGCAAATTCTTTTTGAGCAAGATTTCCCAAAGCCGAAATTCCTAAATTTAGATTCTGTTTTTTATAGTCAATTCCTGCGCTGTATCGTATTGGGCTTATAAAAGGAATATTGTTTCCTTGATTGTCTTTGCCTAAACTATAAACCAGCTGTGTTTTTAAAAGCCAGTTTTCAAATAGAGAATATTCTAAATTTAAATCCGCATTAAAAATAGAGGCATAGCTTAAAGCTTCGTATTTTTTTACACCAGACGCTCCAATTGTCATAGGCAGAATATTGGGATCAATTTGCCCTACGATAAAATCATTAATATGAAAGTATGATGCGGTAATTTTTGTGCTCAATTGATTTGTTTTATACCCAAGTAAAAGATTGGCTTCTAGGGCTTTTTCGTTCTTCAAAAATGGATTTCCTATGTAATCATAAAAATCACTGCTGTTGTAAAGATAAAAACCATAACCTTCAGAAACAGAAGGAGCTCTTTCTGCATAAGCACCTCCAAAACCATATTCAAAATTGCCTTTTTTTTGAGTAAAGTTTGCAGAGAAACTTTTTAAGAAACGGTTTTTTGAAGCCTCCATTTTAGGATAAAAAATACGCAGACTCTGCAATCCAAAATCATTTGCAACATCATTTGAATGAAATCCAACAGAAGTTCCAATTCTCAAAGTGGTTTCTGATGCTATTTTAATATAATCTTCAAGAGACAAACCGTTATAAAAAGTTCGTACATCAGGCCAAGTGTACATAAACATTAAATTTTCTGTGGGATCAGCAGGATACATTGTCATTTCGGCAATCGATTTGTTGTAAAAAGCATTTAAGTCTGCCGTAAAATCGTGTGTTTTATATTTCCCTTTTAGTCTAGAATAAAATCCATAGGTATCAGACCAGCCAGGCATATCCATATGAATGGGAACAGATGGTCTTTTAGTATCGTCCATTTTATGAGTTATGCTGTTTCCGTAAACCTTTGTTTCCCAGTTTGAAATAGTACCAGAATCGGGTGTATAACGATAGCTTAAAGACATAATTTCGGCTTTTGCCAGCGAAACATCCATCGGCAGAGCGGGATAACCTACATTTGTTGCGTTATCATAAATTAGCGAAGTTTCCAGATTATTTCTCTTATTTATAAAATATCCGGCAGTTGCAGCAATGTTGTATTTTGTAAACTGAGAAAAATTGATTTCTTGATTTCCACCAGCTTTATAATTCTCAGCATCACGATGCATAAAATCAACATGAGCGTAAAACTTTTCATTATTGTAGCCCAATGAACCTCCAATAATTTTTTGCTGATTATTGCTTTCGTAACCTGTGTTAAAACTGCCATTCCATCCCAAAGTATTTTGACTAAAAACAGAACGTTTTAGATCTATAGAGCCGCCAATTGCCGTTCCATGACAGCTTGCCTGCTGACCAGAAGCAACCGCAGCTTCTGATAAATTTGATACTTCAACATAAGAGGTTATAGGATCCATTTTATCAGTACAAGCTCCAAAAATGCGCATTCCGTCAATAGTAATAACAGTGCGTTCTGTAGACATGTTGTTAATTGTAGGTTCCCAGGCATAAGCGCCTCTTTTTATCATATTTACTTTTGTAGATTTTTGAAGATAATCTTCTACAGAAGTCAAGGATTTTGGCTGTTTTTGATGTAAAGCTGCTTTTTTTCCAATAACAATAATTTCATTTAAATTTTGAGCCGAAAGACTGTCTTTTTGTTGTTCTTGTCCCCAGCAGATTGTTGAAAAAATAGTTAGAATACATACTATTATCTTTTTCATCACTAGATAAATTATAAGAAAGAGACAACTACAATTGCCTCTTTCTTGTTAATAATGAACGTTTAAAATTCGATTTCAAAATAAAGACTGCTTGCAGGATTTTCTGTTGTTACAGGTTCTCCTTTTAGTACTTCATCTGAGGCATTTAAAACCTGCATATTAATTTTCCAATATCCAGTCATGGTCAATGAAAGTTTTCCTTTATAGAAACCTCCCGCTTGAGATTGTACTAAATCGGTGTTATTTGGTGATCCATGATTTCCCATACTTGGCATTCTAGGATCTATTTTTATTTTAAAATTGTTTACCGCAGTAAACGTCATCATATCTTCCATTTTATAAAGTCCAACAGCAGCATCGTTTATGGCCACTTTCGGATTTTCGGGTGCGATATAAGCTAGTACATATTTGTTGCCGCTATTGTCTTTAAATGAGGTTACAGTACGTTTTGGTGATGTAGTTACAGCAATCGTATCTGCAACGGTATAAGCAACATTATTGATGGTATAATTAATTTTAAGTTCCCAAAATTCCTTATCGTTTTGTGCCATCTGAAAAATAATATCACCTGAGTATAAGGTTTTTTTATCTGCCGTTTTGGTCACAGCTGATTTTGGACATGAATGCTGCATCATAGTCATATGCATAATTGGTGTCCAATCAATTTTAGCATCTGTAATATAGGCGCTGCTTTTTTTGTCTTTTATTCTAATTGTAATGGTATTGTAGCCTTGAATTAAAGTGCCCTTTTTTGAGTACAGTTCAACGACATGATTGTCATTTGTTAATTCTTGAATTTTTTGAAGTCCAAGTGTTTCATCAGCTGGAATTGCAGTTGAAGAATCATCATCAGAAGAACAAGAAATATAGGTAATCGCTAAAAGGAAAAGGGTAATGTATTTTAAAGTTTTCATAGAATATTAATTTAAATAAGGATAATACGATTTCTGCCGAAGTAGATTTCGGAGAAAATAAAGTGTAAAACATTGAAAAATTAATAGTTGAAAGCCGGTGGACGAAAAACAGAAACTGCGTCTAAATGCGAGTATAGATTTTTATAGACTGAGTTTATTTTTAAGTGGGTTTTGTGAGCTGTTTCAAAACAAAATACAGGAAGGTTTACTATGAATAGTACAACTGTTTCTGCTGTTTCTGTTTTTTTCTCATTAGAGGCAGGAACATCATTTTTATACGCTTTTGCCAGTTCTTTTTTCAAATGACATTTTCCATTACAGCTTAGTTCTGGAGCATTTTTGTTTTCGCATAATTCAGTTACAATGTAATGGTAGTTTACCACATAATCCAAAAATGGAAACGCAGGTCTGAAAACCACTGAAAAGAGAAATATGTAAACAAAAAACTTCATCTGTTTATTTTAGAGTACGAAGGTATCATGAACTTTTTCGGGATAGTATGATCGTAATCATAATTTAAGAAATACATGTTGTGGAACTTTGACCTGTAGTTTAACAAATAAAAAAAAGCAAACACATGAACAAATTATTTTTAATAGCAATGTTTGGCATTTTCTTTTTCGTGTCCTGCGGAAAGGATAAATCAAAAACAGATGAAGATTTTTCGACTCCGCCGCCTGCAGAAAAAACTGCCGAAGCTGAATCATACGATCCTCAAAGGGGACTCGGGAAATATTCGACTGTAGAATTAGGCGCTTCCTTAGATAAAGCAATGGCAGAAAAAGGACTTAAAGCTGCCGAAGTAAAATGTACTTCATGCCACAAACCTACAGATGAGAAACTTGTTGGTCCGGGATGGAAAGGTGTAACGGAACGAAGAACACCACAATGGATTATGAATTTTATCACAAATCCTGATCCTATGATTGATAAAGATCCAGAATTGCAGGCTCAATTAGAGCTTTGTATGATTAGAATGCCTAATCAAGGTTTAAGTGATGATGAAGCTAGAAGTATTCTGGAATATATGCGTCAGAATGATGGAGTAAAATAATCTCCAAAATAAATCAGAAATCTAAATAATAACCATATGAAAAATAACTTTTTAAAATCAGTTTTTGCCATTACTTTGGGCTGTGCTTTTTTTGTTTCTTGCAAGCCTAAAGACTCTTCAGATGCTGTTGATGGCGATGTAGCCAGCAAAGTATATGTTGCTCCCGGTAAGTATGATGAGTTTTACAACTTTGTCTCTGGCGGATTTAGTGGTCAAGTGAGTGTTTACGGACTTCCAAGCGGGCGACTGCTTAGAGTAATGCCTGTATTCTCTGAAGATCCTCAAAGCGGCTACGGCTACAGCGAGGAAACAAAACCAATGTTAAACACTTCTCACGGATATGTGCCTTGGGA
>NZ_NRQU01000008.1 GCF_004119495.1 Flavobacterium sp. YO12 | reverse complement strand
TTTTTTATTATTATTTCATTCTTTTACTTCCACTTTAAAGTTTCCATCAATCGCTGCATATCATTTTTGATATAGCTGGCAGCCGGCATAATCGAATCGAAATTAGGTTTTGCATAAAAATAAACAGAACCAATTACAAAATGCTTTGTACTATCTGTTACATAAAATTGTGAGTTTGTAGCAGCATTTCCGTCAACCTGATAAAACATTCCGTATACTTTTTTCTTCGGATTTAAATAAGGCTGTTCTAGAATATCATCAGCTTTTATAACATGCTCGTAAGTAAGTTTCTGAGCATCTCTCAAAAGCTTATCAATATTGCCATTTACAGGCTTGTAAGTCAAATAAATTGTCGCTTTCATCTTTGGATACGTAATTGCAAATCCGCAGTCTTTTTCGCCTTTAATTACAGCGTCTTCATTCATTTGAAAAGCAAAAGGACAATTATTTTCAAAATTGACATATTTTGCTTCTGGATAATCTAATCTAAGGAAACTTGCAGGTTTAGGCAAAACATCGTCTTTACAGCTTACAACTGTTAATGTCAGCAAAATTGCAGTTACCAAAATTATTTTTTTAAACATTATTCTATTGTTACTTTTATTTGTTTTACACGTTTTTTATCAACTGTTTCAATTGTAAAAACACAGTTTTCAAAAATCACTTTTTGATCTTTCTTCGGGAAATTCCCTAAAATTTCTAAAATAAATCCCGCTAATGTTTCCGCCTCACCTTTACGAGTTTCAAAAACATCTTCATCAACATCAACAATTCGATAGAAATCCTTTAAATTTATTTTTCCTTCAAAAAGAAAATTCTTTTCATCTATTTGAGAATAATTCAGATTTTCATCATCAAATTCATCACTAATATCACCTACAATTTCTTCAATAATATCTTCTAAAGAAACCAATCCAGAAGTTCCGCCGTATTCATCAACAACAATAGCTAAATGACTTTTTAAGCTCTGAAAATCTTTTAATAAATTATCTAGTTTCTTATTCTCAGGAACAAAAAATGCTTCTCTTATCAAGGAAGTCCAATCAAAATCGTCTTTATCAATATGCGGCAACAAGTCTTTAACAAACAAAACGCCTTCTATTTGATCTATATTGTCTCGATACACTGGTATCCTAGAAAATCCTTTCTCGATAATCTTTGGACAGATTGCTTCAAATGATTCTGAGATTTCCAAAGCAAAAATATCAATCCTCGGACTCATAACCTGCTTTGTATCTGTATTTCCAAAAGAAACAATTCCTTCTAAAATTTTCTGTTCTTCTGTTGAAGTTCCTTCCGAATCGGTTAATTCTAAAGCTTGAGAAAGCTGATTAATCGAAAAATTATTCTTTTGCTTACCTAATTTATTATGCAGATACAAAGTAAGACTGCGCATAGGAAGACTTATTGGCGTAAGGAGTTTGTCTAAAACTGAAATGGGATAAACAAAACGATTAACAAACTTTATATTGTTTCTGCTTGCATACACTTTCGGCAAAACCTCTGCAAACAACAAGATTAAAAAAGTAACTAAAATTACCTCTAAAATAAACTTAAGAACCGGAGAACTAACTCCATTAAATAAATTTCGACCAACGAAAGAAAACAATATAACAACTCCAATATTCAAAAAGTTATTGGCTACTAGCAATGTTGCTAATAGTTTTTTGGGCTTATCTAAAAGATCTGAAATAATTTTTCCCTTTGAGAAATTTTCCTGCAGTGTTTGATCGATATCTTTCTGAGACAAAGAGAAGAGTGCAACTTCGGCTCCTGAAACAATGGCCGATAAAAAAAGTAAAATAAATATTCCGACAAAACCAATAATTAAATTGATGTCTAAAGTTGAAGTAAAAAGTAAACTGGGCTCCGGGTCCAAATTAAAATAGATTAGTTAAACAATCAGAAGGGCAGATCATTTATAGGTAAGCCTTCGTTTGAAGCATCAAAGTTAGTGTTTTTTGCGGATTCTGAATCTTGATTTGGTTTATGATTTGCAGTTTCTTTTTTTGTGGTAAGAAAAGTAAACTCAGTAACTTGAATTTCGGTTGTATATTTTGTAGTCCCATCTTCAGCTTGCCACTGTCTAGATTTTATACGTCCTTCAACATATATCTTATCTCCTTTTGAAAGATATTTTTCGCAAATTTCAGCTGCCTTATTACGTACAACTAGATTATGCCATTCTGTTGAAGTTATTTTTTCATTGGTTGTTTTATTAATATAAACTTCGTTTGTCGCAAGTTGAAAACGTCCAATACAGTTTCCTCCATCAAAATAATGCATTTTTACATCATCGCCTAAGTGCCCAATAAGCATGACTTTGTTTAATGTTCCATTCATAATAATAGCGGTATTTCTACCAAAGATACATTTTATTTAGCAAATTAATTCCTGCTTTTCTAGAAAATTATAAATCACAATAGGAAAAGGAAAAGTTTTTAAATCGATCCTATTAACACCCTTTTCTAATACTTCCTCAATCTTTATTTTCCAAAATTGAATATGTAAATGCTGATGCGAAAGCTTGTGTACCAAAGCCGCATTAGCATATTCTTCTATACCTATAATAGTATATGAACAAAAAAGATCATTCTTTACCGCTTTTGAAACAAAATCAAACCCTTCAATTTCTTTTGTTTCAAGAAGAGGAAATTCATACAAATTATGCCAGATTCCTTTTGCTGTTCTTTTTTGTATCAGCGTATTTCCTAAAGCATCTTCTAAAATTAAATAATTAAAGAAACGATTGGTTACTTTTACTTTTTTTGATTTCACGGGCAAATCCATAACCTTCTTTTTCTGAAGCGCTGCACAACTATCATTAAAATCACAAATCGCACAATTAGGACTTTTAGGCACGCATTGCAAAGCGCCAAACTCCATTATCGCCTGATTAAAAATTGCAGGATTATCTTTTGGCATTAATTCGAATGCAAGTTCAGTAAACTCTTTTTTAGTTGAAGGAATCGCAATATCAGATTCAATGTCAAAATAACGAGAAAGCACTCTAAAAACATTTCCATCAACAACTGGAACTGCTTCATTATAAGAAAAAGAAGCTATAGCGGCGGCGGTATACTCTCCAACGCCTTTTAAACTTAAAAGCTCTTTGTAAGCATCAGGAAAACTTCCACCTAAATCAAATGCCACATATTTTGCCGTTTTATGCAAATTTCGAGCACGTGAATAATAACCAAGTCCCTGCCAAAGTTTCAAAACCTGCTCTTCAGAGGCATTTGCAAGATCAAAAACAGTAGGAAATTCCTTAGTAAAAGCAAAAAAGTAAGGCATTCCTTGCGCAACTCTTGTTTGTTGCAGCATAATTTCTGAGAGCCAAATTTGGTACGGATCGGTCGTATTTCGCCATGGAAGATCACGCTTGTTTTGTAAATACCATTTTATCAGTGTGTTATGAAAATCCATATTGAAATCCTTAAAAAGCAAAAGTAAATGTTTATGTAATTAAAATTTAACGAATTAGCTTGATTAATTATTTTTTTAATTCTTATATTTGCAACCTCAAAAAAATAGTACACCATTATAAAATAAAATAGGAAAGAAAATGACGAAAGCAGATATCGTAGCGAAAATTTCAGAAAAACTAGGTCTTGAAAAAGGAGATGTTCAAGCAACAGTAGAAACGTTCATGGAAGAAGTTAAGACTTCATTAGAAACTGGAGACAATGTTTACCTAAGAGGTTTTGGTAGTTTTATTGTAAAAACCAGAGCTGAAAAGACTGGTAGAAATATCTCTAAAAACACTACAATTAAAATTCCTGCACACAACATCCCTGCGTTTAAACCTGCAAAAGTTTTTGTAGAAGGAGTAAAAACGAACAACGAAGCAAAATAATATTAATTAACATAAAATCTGACACGATATGCCAAGTGGTAAAAAAAGAAAGAGACATAAGGTAGCTACTCACAAACGTAAAAAAAGAGCGAGAGCTAACCGTCACAAAAAGAAAAAGTAGTTTTAAACTACTTTTTTCTTTTTAAACGTTCATTGAAATTGAAAATTAGTATCCAGTCATCAGTATATAGTGTTCAGTCCACTGATTACTTAAAACTGCAAAATGCCAGCTAATTTTCTCCGGGTTCAATACCTGTTAAAATATTGTTTAATCCATCCTTGTAGAAGTTGATGGTTCTTGGTTTTTGGTTTTTGGTTATTTTTGCCAACAACTATCAACAAACAACCGACAACCAATTCACGGATAAAAATTTACAGTGTGAATAAAGAATTAATCATTAGATCGAGTTCTGAAGCCGTAGATTTTGCCTTATTAAAAGATGGAAAACTAATTGAATTACATAAAGAAGAAGAAAAAAGCAACTTTCAGGTTGGTGATATTTTTATTGCCAAAATACGAAAACCAGTTGCTGGACTTAATGCTGCTTTTGTAAATGTAGGCTTCGAAAAAGATGCCTTTTTACATTATCACGATTTAGGTCCAAATTTAGCTTCCCAATTGAAATTCATAAAACTTGTAAGCGCAGGTAAATTAAAAGATTTCTCCCTAAAAACCTTTCAGTTTGAAAAAGAGATTGACAAAGATGGCATCATTACTGATATTTTAAGTGCCAATCAATCTGTTTTAGTTCAAGTAGTTAAAGAACCTATATCGACCAAGGGTCCAAGAATAAGTGCTGAGCTTTCTCTTGCCGGAAGATTTATCGTTCTTGTTCCTTTTTCAGATCGTGTTTCTATTTCTCAAAAAATAGAAGACAAAAAAGAAAAGGATCGTCTAAAAAAACTTGTTCTATCGATCAAACCAAAAGGATTTGGTGTTATTGTTCGCACAGTAGCCGAAGGCAAAAACGTAGCCGAATTAGAAAAAGATTTGCAGAACCTGCTTGGCAGATGGACTGCAATGTGTAAAAAATTACCAACTGCTCATCATCCATCAAAAGTATTAGGAGAGCTTAACAGAGCTTCTTCAATATTAAGAGATGTTTTCAATGATACCTTCAGCGGTATTCAAATAGATGACGAAGAGTTGTACCATCAAACGAAGGAATATCTGCAAGAAATTGCGCCTTCAAAACAATCGATTGTTAAGTTTTATCAATCAAATGACACTCCAATTTTTGAGAAATACAATATAGAGAGACAAATCAAAACTTCTTTTGGAAGAACAGTATCTATGAGCAAGGGCGCTTACCTTATCATCGAACACACTGAAGCTCTTCACGTTATTGACGTAAACAGCGGAAACCGTTCGAATAAAGCAACCAATCAAGAAGACACTGCTATGGAAGTAAATATGATTGCTGCAGCAGAAATCGCCAGACAACTTCGTCTGCGAGATATGGGCGGAATCATAGTAGTTGATTTTATCGATATGTCGAATCCTGAAAACAGGAAGGTTTTGTTCGACTTCTTGCGAGAAGAAATGAGCGACGATAAAGCAAAGCATAAAATATTACCGCCAAGTAAATTTGGTTTAGTCCAGATTACAAGACAGCGCGTAAGACCAGAAGTTAACATTAAGACCAGAGAAGAAGATCCTAACAAAGAAAATGGTGAAATTGAAGCACCTATTTTAATTATTGATAAGATCACCTCTGATTTAGAAAGACTTTTAAAAACCCACAATAAAGTTGTACTTAACACACATCCGTTTGTGGCTGCATACCTCAGCAAAGGTTTTCCATCATTACGTTCAAAATGGTTTTTTGAACATAAGAAATGGGTGAAAATCATACCTCGTGACGCTTACACGTATTTAGAATATCATTTCTACGACAAAAAGGGAAATGTTATTACAGAATAAATCAAAAACCGCCTTTCGTGAGATTGGCGGTTTTTTTATGCTTTTATGTCTCCTTTTTTTGCCCTATTGTGGTGCAAAAAAAGCGCATACAGACCGAATAGAAATAACCCAGTAATTATGTTTGTAATTCTAATTATTACTTTAAATAATTAATTATATGCAAACAATCCCAAATCTTTATTTTTCATCTCAAAAAAATACTTTTTACTATCTATTAGCGCTACTTTTTTTGTTTTCTTCAAGATTAGCCGCTCAAAGCGATACTATCTTTTTTAATTCAAAATGGAAAGCTACTGTAAAAGATTCTGCGGTTTATTACAGACTAAAACCCGTTAAAATAAAAACAAAAAAAGCCATCGGGCGAAAAATTGAATATGTTGATTCTCTATATCTAATTAAAGATTACTATATAAAGAACAACACATTACAGTTCGAAGGTTATTCTAAAGACATAGACGGGAACTATAATGCAGGAAAAGCAAAATGGTATAATGAAGACGGAACGCTTTCAAGTTCAAGAGATTTTCAAAAGCCGGCTCCGGGCACATTTAGAGTTCCAAGTCCGCCTATAACCTATTTGAACTATAGTATTGCTGACAAAAGTCTTTTAACTTTGGGAACAGAGTTTTGTTTAGACTGTCAAACTTCTAAAAAACTTTTTTTAGGTCTAGGATATGGCGTTACCAATAGTTACAATGGACAATACTATGGCCTGCCTGATCTTCATTTATCTTATAACGTTTCTATTTTATTTGCAAAAATTGGAACAACTCATAAAAATAGTTATCTATTGGGAGGATTAACATTAATGAATTTTATAGATTTAGGGTTTGGATATTCATTACCATACGACAAGAATAAAGCTCCAGCATTTGAAGGATTTACAATGAGTCTTAATTTAAGATTCACAAGAAACAAAAAAGCTTATAGTCAGCCCATAGGATATTAAATAATTCTCTACTACGAATGAAAAGATATACGATCATCATTGTTATTCTATTTTTCTCAAATAAAATCACATCTCAAAACGACACTATTTTTTTTGACAAAAATTGGAAAAAAACCAATAAAGAAATCGCTTTATATTACAGAATTAAACCTTCAAAAATAAAAACCAAAGAGGCAATTGGTTACAAAATAAAAAATACAGACTCTCTTTTTGTAATTAAGGATTACTATTTAAACAATAACAAATTACAATTTCAAGGCTATTCAATAGATCAAAACGCTGATTACTTAGCTGGCAAAGCAGAATGGCACAACGACAGTGATGGAACAATTTTTACAAGAGAATTTAACTATAAGGAAAACAATAATTCTTCAAAATTTAAAATTTCAGATTGGCCTATATTATATTTAAATTATTCAATAGCAGACAAAAGTCTTCTAACCGCTGGTCTTGAATTTTGTTTGGATTGTAAAAATAAAAACAAACTTTTTTTAGGTGCTGGATATGGAATTACCAACAGTTACAATGGAAGATATTATGGACTTCCAGACGTGCATTTATCATACAATACAGAATATCTTCTGTTTTTAAAAGCGGGCAGCTCTTCAAAAAATGCTTATGCAATGGGCGGTCTTACTTTATTTAATATGATCGATTTAGGTCTTGGCTATTCATTTCCATACAACAAAGAAAAATCTCCAACTTATCAGGGATTTACAACTTCACTCACATTTCGAATTACAAAAAACAAAGAGGTGTATACCAAACTCAATATCATACAATAAACTTATTCTTTTATAATCTCGATTTTTCGTCTAATTTCATTTCCAAAAGCATCTACAACTGTAATGTAATGTATTCCTGTTGTTGGTGTAATCGGTAATTCATGAAAAGTTTTTGTAGTAGCCTTAAAAACATCATCAACATACCAAAATAATTCTTTGTCTCTTTCAGAATAAGCAACTTTTAGAATTACAGGTTGTACCTTACTATTAAAATCTTTAGTCAAATATATTTTGCTGTTTGCCTTTGGATAAATAAAATCCATAACTGTGGTTTGAGTTCCTTCGCAGCCTTCTTTATATGGAGGTAATGGTAAATATTCAATATGCTGACTTTTATAGTACCAAGCCATAACTGGAGGCAGAACAAACCAATTTTTAGCAATAATATTTTCAACATTTTCACAGCTGCTGTTTACCTGAAACTGTTCTGTTTTATCTAAATGAATAGTTCTATGATACGGACAAACTTTTGTTGATTTTCCCCTTTTTGAAACCCATTGTTTAATTTTCGGGCAATTCTCTTTAGCCAAATAACCACTTAATCGACAAACCTCAACCTCAGCCAAATCTTTATATGGCGTATCAAACCATCTTTGTCTGGGCAATAAATTAAAAACGTCAAATAAAATTGGAGCCGCACTCGTAACTCCGGTTAAAGTTGGTCTTCCCTCTCCAGTTGCATTTCCAACCCAAATCCCAACCACATATCTTGAATTGGTTCCAATTGCCCATGCGTCTCTATTCCCAAAACTTGTTCCTGTTTTCCATGCAATTTTTAGAGAACTATCATAAAACTTCCACGCTTCGTCTCCTTCAGGTCTATTTACCTGCTCCATTGCGTTATAAGTCAACCAAATTGACCCTGCACCCAAAATATTCTTTTGATCCGTTTCTGTTCCAAAATCGGGCTTAAAATCATTTTTATAATTTAATTCTGCAAACTCATTTGTTCTGTATTGATTTTTATTTTTAGTATAGAAATTCAATGTTGAAGACAAATTTGCATAAGTTCTGCATAAATCCCATAAATTACTTTCGGCACCTCCTAAAATAAGCGACAAACCATAATGGTCAGGAGTTTTATTAATGTTCTTCAATTTAAATTTTTGAAGTTCTTCGTAAAATTTATTGACTGTAAATTCCTGAAGCATTAAAACTGCTGGAATGTTCAAAGAACGCGACAGTGCACGATGCGCAGGAACAGCGCCGTCAAATGTTAAATTGAAATTTTGAGGCGTATATCCTGAAATCTGTGTAGGAACATCGGCTACTAAAGTATTGGGTAACAATTCACCATCATCTAACATTGCACCGTACAAAAGTGGTTTTAAAATACTTCCTGTACTTCTGGGAGCATCAATTATATCAACATCTTTTTGATGATCTTTATCTGTTGGAGCATTGCCAACGTAACTCATTACATTTCTATTCTGAACATCAATTACTAAAATAGCCAGATTATGAACTTCATTCTGTTTGTATTGATTGTAATAATATCTCGCAATTTGATTTACACGATTTTGCAACGCATAATCAATTGTCGTTTTTACCCTTGTTCCTTCTTCATTTTTTGCCACTCTCTGCAATAAATGAGGTGCAATTTGAGGGAGATCATATGGCTTTTGAGGCAAAGGTTCTTCTATAGAAAGTTCATACGTTTGCTTGTCGATTATACCTTCCTGATGTAATTTTAGTAAAAGTCGATTTCGTTTATTTAATAATTTTATCTGATTTTTTCCCGGATAGATTAAACTTGGTGCATTTGGTAAAACCGCTAAAACTGCATTTTCAGCCCAAGACAATTGATTGGACTGCACGCCAAAATAACGCCAAGAAGCCATTTCTAACCCAACAACATTTCCTCCAAATGGCGCATGAGCGGCATACATTTCGAGAATTTCATTTTTTGAATATCCTAATTCTAATCTTGTTGCGAGAATAATTTCTAATACTTTTTCAAAGTAAGTTCTGTTCTTTCCTTTTCGAGATAATCTTATAACTTGCTGTGTTAAGGTGCTGCCGCCTCTAACTACTTTACCCGCTTTTCGGTTTTGTTTAAAAGCATTTACCATCGCACCTGGATTAAATCCTGGATGCTTGTAGAAATACTCATCTTCAAAATAAACAATACACTTCTTAAATTTATCTGGAACACTGTCCTGCGCAGGAAAACGCCATTGTCCATCTCGAGCAATTTTAGCCCCTAATAATTCGCCCTCTTTGCTTTCAATAACGGTTGAATAGGGTTCTTTGAATAAAGTTCGAGGTATCGAAAAATAGTAAATCAGCAAGAGCACAAATGCAATTGCTGATTTTATTTTGTTTCTTTTTATCCAATTTATAATGCGTTGGAGGAACGCTACAAGTTTATTTTTCAACACTGATTTTATTTAACCGCAAAGACGCAAAGATTTATGTAAAGTTCTCAAAGTTTTCTCTCGCAGATTCCGCAGATTTGGCAGATTTTATTTTTTTTTCTGCTTGATCTGCAAAATCTGCGGGAGACCTTTTTACAAAGCTTTTTTCAGCCAGATGAAATGGATTAGCACAAATTCTAAAAAATCATTTTAATCTGTGTAATCCGTGGCTAAAAAAACTTTACTTCACAACCTCAACCCAGAATCCTTTTGTTCTGGCTAAGAAAGTATTATCATACATGGCTTCGCATTGCAATCCAGGTAAATAGTAATTTCCTAAATAGGATGCATTTAATAGAATTCTAAAAACTTTAGTTTCTCTGGCTTTCATTCCAAAATAGAAATTAGTTCTATCGTCTCGTATATCAATATAATCGGCAATGTTGTTTACAGCGTCTCCGTAATCTGTAAAACGAGTATTTACAATTTCAAATCCTGAAGGCAGAATTTGTGATAACGCTACATTTTGAATACTTTCTCCTCTTTGATTTTTAATCGTAACCTCAGCAACAAATTCAGTTCCCTGAGTAATTTTCGAAACGTTAATTACACTTCCTTTTCTGTTTTTGAAAACGATAGAAGCCGTAACATCACTCTGAACTGCATTCTCTTGTCCGATTGGCAATATTCCTGTATTCAATACGCGAACATAAACTGTATTTGCCTTATTATTTTTCAGCGTAATACTATTTGCTCCAGAAGTAACCGAAATACTGCGATCTGCAATTGATTTACTTGTATTTATTGTCTCTCCTTTTCCGTTTTTACTAAACTGAATATTGATTCCTTTTGGACCATTACTAATTGCAAATTTCGACATCGCATACAAGCAATAAGCTGTTGTCTGCGTACTCATCCATTGATTGGCCGACATTTCTTTGGCTAGTTTTGAAGCCATAGTAAATGCTTTTTGTGTTTGTCCTAAAAGCAGCATTGTTTCTAGAGCCATTGCTCTATTTCTTTCGCTTGAACCGTAATAATAGTAACTGTATCCATCTAAATCTCCGTCAATACTTGTTTTCAGGAACAAACTTTGTCCAGCTGATTTTTGTCCCGCTAAAACATATGCTGCTGCCAAACGAAGTTTACTTTCGTTTGAAATGCCTTTTGTTTCTCTAAGTCTATTCATTGCTGATAAATCAGCATTTCCAGCTAAAGCTAATGTATATAAGCGATATGCTTGCGCTAAATCATTTCCATATTTCGGTTCAAAACGCCATTGTTTAGCTTCTTTTTGCTGATAAGACAGCCATTTTGATTTGAAATTAATTGGCAGAATATATCCTTTTTTCTCCGCTTCAATCAAGAAATGACCAGCGTAAGAAGTTCCCCAATCATCTGCAATTGCATTTCCTTGCCAATAAGGTAATCCGCCATTTGATAATTGGAAATTTCCTAATCTAGCAATTCCCGCCGCAATATTTTTTTGAATAATCTCTTTACGTTTCGCGTCAATATCAGCCACATCACTTAAATACAATTGAGGGAAAACCGAGGAAGTAGTCTGCTCTACACAACCATGTGGATACTGAATTAAAAATTGCATTCTTCCATTCAAATTCATTGATGGCATAGACGAAACTTCTAATCTTGCTTTATTACTTCCGGCAACACCAAATGTTTTCCATGAAATTGTTTTAGTACTATTTGGAGACAAAACAACATCTGTAAAAGTACTTGTAACAGGATTTGGATTCGTCATATCAATTTCAACATCGTAAACTGATTTCTCGCTTCCAGATGTTGCAATAACCTGAACTTTTGCAATTCCAGTTGCAGCACCTACAACTAAATTGAAATATGCCATCTTTTCGTCTGGCTGTGCAAAACTCAGTTTTTGAATGGCACTTCCCATTACTTTCAATCCGTTGCTTGTTTTTACCTGAATCGAAACATTTTTTATTTTATTTTCAGTTGCAAAAACAGTTACTGGAAGTGTTACTTTTTCTGATGGCGAAATCTTCCTAGGCAACGAAGCTAAAACCATCAACGGGCTCTTAACTTGAGTTGCTTTTTCAACGCTTCCGTAAGCACTTGTATTTGCATCTCCTGCCACAACCATTGTTCTAACAGAACCAATATATTTTGGCAGTTTTAATTCGTGTGATTTTGTTTGTCCTTTTTCCAATTTAAACGGACCATAATACAATACTACCGGTTTAAAACGATTTGCTTTTTTAGCTTTTCCACCTCCTAAATCCTGATCTCCTCCAATACTAAAAATCTGATTTATTTTTCCTCCATACGCTCCAATTACATCATCGTAAACGTCCCATGTTTTTACTCCAAGGGCTTCACGAACATAGAAACTATCCCACGCATTTGGTGTTTTAAAACGAGTTAGATCTAAAAGTCCTTCGTCGACAACCGCAATGGTATACGTCATTTCTTTACCTGACTTTTCGCCCACTTTAACTGTAAATGGCTGTTCTGGTTTTAAAACATCCGGCATATTAATGGTTGGTGCCAAAATCGTGTTTTTATCCACAACTTCGACAGGAACAATTCCGTACATACGAATTGGCGAATCGTTCTTGGTTGTTGCGTGAGGCTGTAACAAAGTGATATTAAAATAAACATTTGGCGCCATTACTCCCGTAATAGGAACCTCAACTTTTGTTTCCCCTTTTTGTGTTTTCGCCCAAATTGTCTGAATCACGCGAGATCCGTTTTCAATTGAAATTAAAGCACGCCCGCCTTCACTTGAAGGGAAAGAAATTTGCGCTTTTTCTCCAACTGCGTAATTCTTTTTATCTGTAGAAAAAACTAACATATTTGCCGTCGAAGCATCTCTGTTACGTGTTTTTCCAGACCATATTGGCCAATCGATATTTACTGTTAAGGCAGTTGCATGCCCGCCATTTGTATCTTCTACACGAATCAAATAACGCCCCCATTCTTCATCGGTTAAAGCAAATTGAAAACTTCCTTTTCCACTTGAATCCGTATCAATTATAATAGATTTATAAGCTGTTGTTGAGTTTGATGAATTATAATTAGACAAATTATCGCTTGATGAATCCCACCACCATCTCCAGTCGACTTTATAAATTCTTACTTCAAGATTTCTAACTGCTCTTGGTCTTCCGTTTTCATCAACTGTAACTACTTCAAAACGATTATTCGCTCTGGTTTCAAGCATATTATATCTGTTCAATTCAGGCGATTTTATTCCCACATAAGTTTTGTATGGCGAATAAGTTGTTGACATAACATCTGTACTAAAATCACCGCCTTCTTCATATACTTTTGTGATGAACGAAGCACGCAACATTCCAGGTGCCTGACCTTGCAATCTTGGCTCGATATTTACGGAAGCTTTTCCGCTCTCATTTAATTTTCCAGAGAAAACATTAATTTCTTCCGTACTAAATTGACGAACGATATCATCAAAACTAAATTTTTCATATCCTTTGAACGTGGTGGTTTGCTGCGAAAATTTAGCTTGCATTTCTACATTCAGATTTTTCGCAATTGCGCCGTGAAGCCAAGTCACCTCAATATTATCTGTATTTGGATAAGATGCTGATAGTGTTTTTCGACTAAAAGTATTCTTGATTTTTAAACGATTTGGCTTAATCGTTTCAATTTTAATGCTTTTATAAAATTTAGCTCCTCCAACACTTACCATTGCTTCCCAATTTCCTGTTGGAGCATCTTGATTTGTCGGCACTATAAAGGCATAATGATTTAAATCATTTATTTTTTGAACGGTTTGATAAACTGTTTTACCATTTGGATCATTTAGCCTGAACTTTATTGGATGCGATTTCGGAAGTTTATTTGCTGCATCATTTAAAATAAAAGACAAATACAAATTATCTCCCGGACGCCACACACCTCTTTCTCCATAAATAAATCCTTTTAAACCTTTTTGTAAAGTCTCGCCGGCAACATCAAAATTACTTACAGATAATGAAAGCCCATCGTCAAGCTTTACATAAGTCGATTGATCGCCCAAGGTAACAATTGCGAAATATGCGAATTTGTCTAATTGGAAAGATGCAATACCTTCACTACTTGTTGCCTGTGTACCAATTTTTTGCTGTTGAAAATTATACAAATCAACTCTTGCATTTGAGACTGGCTCTGTCGTAACAATATTATTTACAGCAAATAAATAGGATTTGTTTTCACCTCTTTTGGCAATAACTCCTAAATCTGAAGCTAAAATATTAGTCGCAATTCTTGCATTATAAAAATACGATCCAGAACAAGGATCCTCACTTTCTCTCCAGTTATAATCATCATAGTAATAATAATCATCATATGAATTACCACTATAATTCACATCATTTTCATCTACTTCCTCCTCTTCTGCTTCATCATCATCTCCATTGGATGATTCGCACTTATAAAGAGAGTATTTCTTTTTATATACAAACTCTACTCTATAAATCGCTCCTGGTTCTGGCTTTATTATTTTAGATAAATCTAAAGCATATGTATTCCATTTTGTCAAATTTACAAGCGTGCTTTCTCTTAAATTTAAAGTGGTTTTGGCAATTGGCTGTGCGACTTTTTTGAGGTTTTGCCCGCCGTTTAATTGATTATATTGAAGAAACTGAAGTATATTGTTTTTGTAAATCTTATATACTTTTACATCAACAGCACTTAAATTTACAGCTTCAAAATTCAGTTTTAAATTGTTTGAACTTGGCAGAATCGTTCCGTTTTTAACAAAACGAATACTTGGTTTTATCTGGTCAAAAGAGATTTTTTCAGAATAATTTGATTCTAATTTTTTACCGTATTGACTTTCGATTCCTTCAAAAACTTCTAATAATAATTCACCAGTCACAACTTGTTCAGGTTCTTCATCCGGCACATATTCAACAGCATTATCTGCAACTGCGACCGCTGAATCAACTGCAACTTCTGCTGAATCAACTACCACTGCAGCCGAATCTACTGCAACAGCCGCTGATTCTTCTGCAACTACTACAACCGGTTCTTCTTTTTTAGGTGCATTTTGATTCGTAAAATATACTTTTAATAAATTCCCTTGAGTAGAAAACTTAAGATTATTGGTGTTTTGAATTGAAACCAATCCGGCAAAATCTTGACCTTTTTCTAATGGCTCAGAAAAATTAATTAACACCGATTGATTATTTCCATCTGGAACTTCAACTTTTATAACTTTAAATTCGTTTATGCTCGTAATAGGAAAATCGATTTGTCCTTTTTGATCAATATCAAAATCATTTCCATCATACATAATCTCTAAATTTGAAGCTTCAGAATGACGTTGAATACTGTCAATAATAAAACGAAATTCTTTCGCAGGACCCGTTGTTTTCTCAAACTTAATTTTAAGATTATTGCCTTTTTGTTTTGCTTCAACCAATTTTTGAGCCGTTTCAAGATCAATATTATCTGCTGTTTTCAAAACGCAGTTTAAATACTGATACTCTTTGCTGTACGACTGAATATCGCCAGTATTTATGGTAAAATCCTGTTTGATTGTTTTAACAGTAAAATTAAATTTAGAAAGCGCTGCCTCATTCTCTTTCGGAATTGCAGTAAGCTTATCTAAGTTTAAAGTAACCTGATATTCTGTTCCAGGTTTTAGTTTTTTCTCTGGAATAAACGCTAATGTATTGGTCGAAAGCGCAACCACTTTTCCATGAACGCTTGGTGAAATATCAAACAAATCATCATCTAATTCCTGATTGGGTTTCCAATCATTCTTATCGAAAGCCAAAACCACACGAATATCAGAATCCGAAGAAACGATTCCTCCCGTAAAACTGGTTATATAATCTTTAAATAGTGAAAAATCTGAATTGAAATCTGCAGCTGATTTTCTACCGCAAGACTGAAAAATAAAAAACACAAAAAATACGAGACTTAATCCTTTTACTTTCACTTTTATTTAGAGTTAATGGTTAGCAAATTAGAAATTAGTACGATTTACCGTTATAAGCGATAACAGCAAATTACAAATTAAATTAGCACTAAAAGTATAATATTTTTCGGTTTTATTAAGAAGAAAATTCTTTATTTGTTTTTTTAACTTTTGCTGAAGTTTCACAAAAAGAAATCATTAAATTATTAAATTAACGTTTCTAAATTTAAAAAAGAATGCCCAACAACTCAAACAAATATTCTTCTGAAAATGATTTTATTATAAAAAACAAAAGCACAATAATATATCTGCTGGGTGTAATAACATTTTTTATTTTGATCGCTTTTGCAGATTATTATGTTTTACCTGCATCAAAAGCTAATGATGTAATTACGCATTACACTATAAGAACTTCTGGAAAATCTAAACAAAAAGTTTCTTATCATTATTTTACACAAAAAGGATTTATTTTTTCTACAGCAAAAGAATTTATTGATGAAAATAATATTACAATTGAAACTTCTTTATTGTTTAAATCTGTAACAACCGTTAAATCCAAAACAAGAAATTATACGAATCTACTTTCCAGCGGTTTAAGCAGTAATGGAATTCAATTCTATACTTGCCTGATCCTGCTTTTTTCAATTGGAATAAGTATAAAGATATTGCTTTCGAAAAAAGGTTTTTCCGAAAACACTTTTCACAATATTGTCTGCTTTAATTCTTTTATGATCTTTATCTGTGTTTACACAGGAGGATATTTGTTTTAACTACTTACGTCTTTCCAAGAAAAAACGTTTCATTAAATCAGCCGCTTCATTTGCCATTATACCTGAAACTACTGTAGTTTTTGGATGTAGTTTTGTCCCCATATTGATAAAACCTCTTTGTTCGTCTCGTGCTCCAAAAACAATTTTCGAAATCTGACTCCAATACAAAGCTCCTGCACACATTTGGCAAGGCTCAAGCGTAACGTATAAAATACAATCTTTTAGGTATTTACCGCCAAGAAAATTGGCTGCAGCGGTTATCGACTGCATTTCGGCATGAGCCGTAACATCATTTAATAATTCTGTTAAATTATGACTTCTGGCTATTATTTTATCGGCAACGACAATTACAGCTCCAACAGGAATTTCGCCTTTTTCAAAAGCCATTTCAGCTTCCTGTAAAGCTTTTTTCATGAAATATTCGTCGGTGAAAGGATTTATCATAGATGCAAAAATAAGAAGATTACATTAAAACTCCCCATTCTATATATAGATCTCAAAAAGTAAAATTTAAATTTAAAACCGTAAATTTGCTTTTTTCCATACAATGAAAAGCGATTTACTTTCGAACATATATAATCCAGCTGATTTACGCGCACTTTCTGAGACGCAACTTCTACAAGTTGCACAAGAATTACGTCAATTTATAATTGAGGTTGTTTCTGTAAAAGAAGGTCATTTGGGAGCTAGTTTGGGCGTTATTGAACTTACGATTGCACTTCATTATGTTTTTAATACACCCGATGATTTGTTAGTTTGGGATGTTGGTCATCAGGCTTACGGACATAAAATCCTGACTGAAAGAAGGGAGATTTTCCATACTAATAGACAAATCGACGGAATTTCTGGTTTTCCTAAACGAACGGAAAGTGTTTACGATACTTTTGGCGTTGGACATTCTTCAACTTCAATTTCTGCAGCACTCGGAATGGCGATTGCTTCAAAATTAAAAGGTGATTTCGACAAACAGCATATTGCAATTATCGGCGATGCTTCTATTGCAAGCGGAATGGCTTTTGAAGGTTTAAATCATGCTGGAGTTACTGATGCCAATTTATTGGTTATTTTAAACGATAATGCAATAGGAATTGATCCAAGTGTTGGTGCTCTTAAAAACTATCTTACTGCAGTAAAAGAAGGAAAAAACCCTAAGAAGAATAACATGATTAAATCTCTAAATTTTGATTATTCAGGGCCAATCGACGGTCATGATCTTCCGAATTTAATCAAAGAATTGAATCGCTTAAAAAACATAAAGGGTCCAAAATTTCTTCATATTGTAACCACAAAAGGAAAGGGTTTACAGCAAGCCGAAGAAAATCAGGTAAAATATCATGCACCAGGAAAATTTGATGCTTCGACAGGAGAAATCATTTTAAAATCTGAAGAAAATTTACCGCCTAAATTTCAGGACGTTTTTGGCTTGACCATTTTAGATTTAGCCAGAAAAAATGAAAAAATAATCGGAATCACACCTGCAATGCCATCTGGAAGTTCACTAAAATTTATGATGGACGAATTGCCGGAACGTGCCTTTGATGTTGGAATCGCCGAACAGCATGCTGTAACGCTTGCAGCCGGAATGGCAACTCAAGGCATGATTGTATATTGCAATATTTATTCGACTTTTTTACAGCGTGCCTATGACCAAGTTATTCATGATGTGGCTTTACAAAATTTACCTGTTATTTTTTGTCTGGACAGAGCAGGTTTAGTTGGCGAAGATGGCGCAACGCATCATGGTGTTTTTGATATAGCATATCTGCGCTCTATTCCAAACATGATTATTTACGCACCTATCAATGAGATTGCTTTGCAAAACATTTTATATACGGCTCAATTAGGTCTAGAACACCCAATAGCAATTCGATATCCAAGAGGTCGCGGCGTGCTGCCAAATTGGGAAGTAGAAAATTTCGGACATTATGAAAAAATTAAAATCGGGAAAGCTATTTGTTTAAAACAGGGAACTAAAACGGCTGTTTTATCAACGGGAACGATTGGAAACAATGTAATCGAAGCTCTACAACAAAGTACAAATTCAGAAACTATTGCGCATTACGATTTTCCCTTTATAAAACCCTTAGACAATGAGGCTTTACACTCGATATTATCTTCATTTGATAACATAATTACAATAGAAGACGGGGTAAAAAATGGTGGTTTTGGAAGCGCTATTTTAGAGTTTGCAGCCGCAAATAATTTTAAAAATAACATCACTATTTTAGGGATTCCAGATGAGTTTATTGAGCACGGAACAGTAAACCAGTTACAACAATTGAGCAAAATTGACGTTAAAAATTTAATAAATCTTTTTTCTAATGAGCCAAAATAATTATTTTGCGGCACCAAAATATTAAAATAAACCTAATGAAATTAATACGTTCCACTCTTTTTATTCTTTTGTTTTTGTGTACAACTAAAAACTCTGCCCAACTTATACAAACAACAATAGATCCCAATAAAGCACCTAAACTGCCTTCAAATTGGGCCAAAAAAAATCAAGTAGGGTTTGATATTTCAGAAATTGCATTTGTGAATTGGAGTGCGGGGGGAACAAGTTCTATTTCCGGTTTATTTAAAGGAGAATTTGGAAGAATTTACCAAAAAGGAAATCACAAATGGGCAAATGAGCTTATTGTGAAATACGGATTAAACAAGCAAGACGGAACTGAATTGCGTAAAACGGACGATGCTTTTCAACTAAACTCAACTTACGGATTTAGAAAAGACACGGTTTCAAATTGGTTTTACTCAGCCAAGTTTAATTTTAATACGCAGTTTACCGACGGTTATAACTATCCTAATCGTGACATTGCCATCTCGAAACCTTTTGCGCCTGCTTACATATTTCTTGGAGCTGGAGCTGAAAACTCGAATAAAAAGAAAAATAGAACTTTTTACTTCTCTCCTATTACATTAAAAACTACTTTGGTATTAGATCAATATCTTGCAGATCAAGGTTCTTTTGGTGTTAAAAAAGCTGTTTATGCTACTGATCCTCTAGATCCAAATAATAAAATATTAATTGAAAGCGGTCAGAAAGTAAAAGCCGAATTTGGTATTCTTATGACAGCCTATATGAAAAACGAAATCTATAAAAACGTCTTCTACGAAAACCGATTAAGTTTATATACTGATTATTTAAACCGATTTGGGAATGTCGATATTGATTATGATACTCGTTTAGATCTTGTTGTAAATGCTTATGTTAAAGCAAATATTGGTGTTCATTTAGTATATGATGACGATATTAAAACAAAAAAAGATGTAATTGATCCTACTACAGGCGCAAAATCTCAGGTAAACGATGGACCTAGAATGCAATTACGCCAAGTTTTAGGAGTTGGTCTAGTTTATGCTTTTCAATAATACAAAACTTAATTCTCGATCATGAGAAAACAAAACACCCCATAAAGATAATTTATGGGGTGTTTTATTTTAGACATTAGCACAAAATGCTTCTGTTTAATTCTTTTTACGTCCTTGAATCGTTTCATATAACTCTAAGGCATTTCCATCTGTTAGTAATGAAACGTAATGACAAATGTGAAGCAGACGCTCGTACAAATTACCTTTATCTAAATGATGTTTTTCTGGCAGCATTTTCAAGATCAATTTATCGTAGTTTGATGCTGTTCCTTCAAATTTATTGTTGAAAGCCGTTATAAATTTATCCAGCAAAGTTTGAATGATTTGATAACCCACGATTTCTTTCTCGATCACTTCACGGCTTTGGTAAATTTTATCAACACTTAATTTGATAATATCATTCATTTGCGCTTTGTACTTACTTTTGTCTGTTAACGCAAAAGGGAAGTTTCCAGCTAGAATAGCTTCTTCGTTTTCGACAAATACATCTACAGCATCATTAATTAAAGCTCCAATTGCTAAAGCTCTTAAATAACTAATTCTGTCTTCTTTTGTTTCCAGCAATTTATATTTAGAAACCCCAATATTATCTTTTACCAATTTTATAAGATACTCTAAAGCATAATCTTCTGAAACTAAGCCAAGATTTATTCCGTCTTCAAAATCAATGATAGTGTAACAAATATCATCTGCAGCTTCAACTAAATACGCCAAAGGATGTCTTTCAAAACCAATATCACCCTCTTCTTTATTTGCGATCATTCCCATGTCATGGGCAACTTCTTCAAAAAATGATTTATCTGTTTGGAAGAAACCGTATTTTTTATCGGCAATATTACTAGTTGGCTTTTTCGGAAGACTTTCTTTAGGATATTTCATAAAAGCGCCCAAAGTAGCATACGAAATTCTAAGTCCGCCTTCAATTCCTGGACGACTTGCCGTTAATACTGAAAATCCGTTAGCATTTCCTTCAAAATCAATTAAATCCTGCCATTGTTTTGCTGTTAATTTATCTTTGTATCTTAATCCCTTTCCGCTCGAAAAATACTCTCCAATTGCTTTTTCTCCCGAATGTCCAAAAGGCGGATTTCCAATATCATGAGCCAATGATGCTGCGGCAACAATTGCCCCAAAATCATTCATATGATAACCATGAATTTCTTTTAAGTAAGGATATTTTTCGATGATTTTTTTACCAACCAAACGTCCTAAAGAACGCCCAACAACAGAAACTTCTAAACTATGTGTAAGTCTTGTATGTACGAAATCTGTTTTAGAAAGCGGAATTACTTGTGTTTTATCTTGTAAACTTCTAAAAGCAGCCGAAAAGATAATTCGGTCATAATCGACCTCAAAACCCAATCGCGTGTCATCTTGTTCTACACGTAATCTTTTGCTTGTATCGCCTTGACGTTTTAATGATAAAAGTTGTTCCCAGTTCATTTTTCTATTTTAGATTGTAGATTATTTATTTTAGATTGAGGATCTAAATTGATGATTTAAGATTTCAAAAATACATTTTATTTTAGGATAAAATTGAATAAAAATAGGTTGCAAATTAATTTGATTTAAATGTTTTGTTCGCCACGAATTTCGCGAATTTCCACGAATTAATTTAAGCTCAATGATTTGTGTTAATTCGCGAAATTCGTGGCAGAAAAACTCTAAAACTCCAAAGCCGTACTGTGTTTGATTTCGCCCATTACAAAAATACTGTTTGTGTTTCCAATGTTTTCAATGGTTGATAATTTATTCATTACAAAATCCTGATAACTAGCCATATCCTGAACTAGAATTTTAAGCATAAAATCATAATCGCCGGCAATGTTATAGCATTCTATAATTTCAGGAAGAGCAACAATATCTTTTACAAAATTGCTTCCCACGTTTTTTGCGTGTTCTTTTAGTCGAACATTACAAAAAACAGTCATGCCGCGATTCATTTTTTTTCTGTCAAGCAATGCTACATATTTTGTTATAAATCCGTCTCTTTCCAGTCTTTTTATACGCTCATAAACTGGCGTAACAGTCAGAAATAATTTACTCGCAAGGTCTTTTGTGTTGATATTTGAGTTCTCCTGAAGGTGCTTTAAGATAAGCAAATCGGTTTTGTCTAGATTTTCCATAGTTTTTTTTACGGCTGAAAGTTCGTTTAAAAGATATTCACAGTAATAAAATCTTTAAAAATGTAATTTTAAAACGCATTTTACTGAAATAATCATCAAATATAAGTCATAAAATCTAATACAATAAATTTGCTCAGTAAAAAATACTGAAATCAAAATGAAAACAAATAATTTAGGTTATCCAAGAATTGGGAGCAACAGAGAGCTCAAAAAAGCCAGCGAACTGTATTGGGCAGGAAAAATTTCGGCAGACGAACTTATCGATGCGGGAAAAGAAATTCGAATTCAAAACTGGCATTTACAAGCTGAATCCGGAGTTGATTTAATTCCGTCTAATGATTTTTCTTTTTACGATCAGGTTTTAGATTTGACCTTGACAGTTGGAGCAATTCCAGAACGTTATCATGAATTAGCCAAAACAAATTCTTCTTTAGATTTGTATTTTGCAATGGCAAGAGGGGCGCAAAAAGACGGACAGGATGTTGTTGCAATGGAAATGACAAAATGGTTTGACACGAACTATCATTATATTGTTCCTGAGTTTACAAAGAACCAAAAATTCGAATTGTTTTCAGAAAAAGTAATCAACGAATTTAAAGAAGCAAATGCTTTAGGAGTTGCCACAAAACCGGTTTTAATTGGGCCTATTTCGTATTTACTTTTAGGAAAAGAAAAAGAAGAAGGTTTTCACCGAATTGATCTTATTGATAACTTACTTCCTGTTTATTTCGAAATTTTCGAAAAACTTCAAGCAGAGAATGCAGCATATATTCAGCTTGATGAGCCTTTTTTAGCTTTAAATTTAACTAACAAAGAAAGAAGCGCTTTCACGAAAGTGTATAACGAAATCAATACTCGTTTTCCAAAACTTAAAATCATTTTAGCGAATTATTTTGATTGTTTTGGAGAAAATTTAGAAACGGCTTTGGCTTTGCCAGTTGATACTTTCCACTTAGATTTAGTTCGTTGTCCGCTTCAATTAGATGATATTTTAGAATCTGGAAAATTAAATCCAAATGTAAATCTTTCATTAGGAGTTGTTGACGGAAGAAATATTTGGAAAAACGACTTCAAAAAATCATTAGAATTAATCAAAAAAGCTACTGATGCTTTAGGCGAAAATAGAATTTTAGTAGCGCCGTCTTGTTCTTTAATTCACAGTCCTTGTGATCTGGATCTAGAAACAAACGACCAGACTCTTACTCCAGAAATTAAACAATGGCTGGCTTTTGCAAAACAAAAAATCAACGAGATTGAACTTTTAAAACAATTCGCTTCAAACGAAGTTGATACTAAAAATTCACTTGATTTTGAGCAAAATGTAATTGCAAACGACAATCGTAAAACTTCAAAATTAATTCATAATAATGAGGTTAAAAATCGTGTTGCAGGAATTACAGCTTCAGATGATAAACGTAAAAGCACTTTTGCAACAAGAAGAAAAAGCCAGATTGAAGCATTAAATCTGCCATTATTCCCAACCACAACAATTGGATCTTTTCCTCAAACAGCTGAAGTGAGAAGCTGGAGAGCAAAATTCAAAAAAGGAGAATTAACCGCTGAACAATACAACGATTTAATCGAAAAAGAAACCGAAGCTACAATTCGTTTTCAGGAAGAAACTGGAATTGATGTTCTGGTTCACGGAGAATTCGAGCGCAACGATATGGTGGAATATTTTGGAGAACAATTAGCTGGATTTACGTTTACCAAAAATGGCTGGGTTCAAAGTTACGGAAGCCGCTGCGTGAAACCTCCAGTTATTTATGGAGACGTTTCAAGACCAACTCCTATGACGGTAAAATGGTCTAAATATGCACAGTCTTTAACTTCAAAATGGATAAAAGGAATGCTTACAGGCCCTGTAACAATTCTGCAATGGTCATTTGTTCGTAACGATCAGCCTCGTTCTGAAACTTGCACGCAAATCGCTTTAGCCATTCGTGACGAAGTTGTGGATTTAGAAAATGCTGGAATCAAAATCATCCAGATCGATGAACCTGCAATTCGCGAAGGTTTGCCTTTAAGAAAAGAAGAATGGGCAAACTATTTAGATTGGGCAGTAAAAGCTTTCAGAATTTCTGCAAGCGGTGTAAACGACGATACGCAAATTCACACACATATGTGTTATAGTGAATTCAACGACATCATTAAAAACATTGCTGATATGGATGCCGATGTCATTACAATCGAATGTTCTCGCTCACAAATGGAACTTTTAGACGCATTTGCCAACTTTAAATATCCAAACGAAATTGGACCTGGGGTTTATGATATTCATTCTCCTCGTGTACCTTCAAGTACAGAAATGGTTCGTTTATTGGAGAAAGCTTCGGCTGTAATTCCAGTAGATCAGCTTTGGGTAAATCCAGATTGCGGTTTAAAAACCCGTCATTGGGATGAAACTAAAAAAGCGCTAATTGAAATGGTTGCGGCTGCTCAGGAAATGAGAGCGGCTGTTGAAAACCCTGTTATTTAATAGTTTTACCTAGAATATACTTTTGTTTTTTATGCCAGCAAGTGAGACCGAATTTAGTTATGATTCGTTTCGGTTTCACTTTCGCTGGCATTATTTTTTTATCTGAAGCAGAAAATTTTCGTTTTCAAAATTACCTCCAGTCCCGCTATCCGTTATATCTTTTCCTTGCTAAAGGAGCAAGAAAAAGGATATCACTTCTATCGGGGCTAAATAGAAAATCTTATTTTCATAAGAATTTACTTTAAATAACAAGAAGTCTTATATTTGCAAAATATTCACTTTTAAGATAACTTTTCCAATGAAAAAAAACATAAAATCTTTCGATGATCTCATTGAAGTTGAGCATGGAAAATTGGGAACCGAAAGCAGAAACCAATTTCAAGAAAAATCACAGATGTTTATCATAAGTGAAATGCTGAAAGAAGCTCGTAAAGAGGCTAATTTAACTCAAGAACAGTTAGCGGATAAAACAGGCACTAAAAAAAGTTATATTTCGAAACTTGAAAATGGAAAAGGAAATGTACAGCTTTCAACCATCATTAGAATCTTTGAAATTGGATTAAACAAAAGAGTTGGATTGACTTTTTTATAAAAAAAGCACTCCAAAAAATGAAGTGCTTCTGATAGTGAATTTATAAGCCTAACATTAAAAATTTTTAGAAATTCCAATATTTACTGTTTTACCAAAATTGAAATAAAACCTGTTGACATCAGGACCATTATTTTCATAATTTAATGCTTCATACCCTAAACCGCCAATACTGAAGTTAAGTCCAAAGCCTTTTTTCATATTGATAAAAAGTGCCGGAGTTAAACCTACATACATGCCGTCTCCTTTAGATTTACTGCGACCTGTTGCCGTCTCAAGAGTACTTTTTTCATTTTGAAAACCAGCTCCTAAATCAGCAAATACTGAAAAAGTTTCACTCAATGGAACGGAATAACGTAAAAATGCACCCGCTTTAAAATTAGTTAGTTTTGATTCTGTTTCTGTCATTCCTTCATATTCAGTTTTTGAAGAAGCTACAGCAAATTCACCTCCTACAGTCCAGTTGTCATTGAACTGATATCCAATTCTGGGAGAAAAATCAAACTGGTTGTTTTTATCTTTTTCTGTTTGAAAATCTCTATTAGTTGATGTGTAACCAATATTTCCTCCAACTAAAATTGTTCCCTTTTGGGCATTTGCAAAGCTAACCATAGCTAATGCAAGAATAAGTAGCATTTTTTTCATTTGTGATATTTATTAAGATTTCATATACAGAAAACAATTAAAATACCAATATGAAATAACAATTACTTTCTTAACAATTAATTAAAAACAACTGATCTTAAACAGGTTAAAAATTAAAATAACAAAAAGAAAAGGTTATAAAAAAAGCATCCGCCGCGGCGGATGCTTTTCTCGAAATTGAATATATATTTCAGATTAGAAATTCTTTGAAATTCCCACAGAAAATGCTTTTCCGAAAGTGAAATTGAAGTTTTTAACATTGTCTCCATTTCCATTATTTCCGTCATAATTTAAAGTATTGTATCCTAAACCTCCAATATTGAAGTTTAACCCAAATCCTTTATTAACATTAATGAAAATTGCAGGTGTAACTCCAATATAAAAACCGTCACCTTCATTTATTGTTGATAATGGTCCAACAGTGTTTGTTGTTTTTCTATTTTGATACCCAACTCCTAAATCAGCATAAGCAGAGAAAGTTTGGTTTACTGGTTTTGAGTAACGTAAAAAACCTCCTAAAGAGAAATTATTTAATTTGCTCTCTGTATTATTACTAAACTCTCTTTTAGCAGTACCTACTCCAGCTTCGATACCCGCTGTCCAGTTTTGATGAAATTGGTAACCTACTTTAGGCGAAAAAGTAAAAGAATTAGTTTTGTCTTCTGATCCAGAATTTGAAACGTTTTGAGAATTATACTCAATACTTCCCATAACTAAAATGGATCCTTTTTTTTGTGCATTTGCAAAAGTGCAGATAGCTAAAGCTGCTATCACTAAAAATTTTTTCATGATTTGGGTTTATTTTAATTTAGCATTCCTTTAGCAACAACAATGCCGCGAACCTATTGGGTTTTATTTATTTTATGGTTTCTTTAAAAGACAAATTTTAGCAATCAAGATTATTTCTGTTTACTTTTGTAGCAAATAAAAAGTCTATGTCGATCGAAGTTAACAACATATCAAAAAGTTACGGAACTCAAAAAGCACTAAACGAAATTTCATTCTCTATTCAAAAAGGAGAAATTGTGGGATTTCTTGGTCCAAACGGAGCGGGAAAATCTACTTTAATGAAAATCTTGACTACTTATTTGCTTGCCGACGACGGCTCAGCCCTTGTAAACGGTCACGATGTCATGACGAATGCAAAAGCAGTACAGCGTTCTATTGGATATTTACCAGAACACAATCCGTTGTATTTAGATTTGTATGTTCGTGAATATTTGGCTTTTAATGCCGATGTTTATCAGGTTGCAAAATCAAGAATCGAAGAAGTAATTCAACTGACAGGACTGTCAACCGAAAGCCATAAAAAAATAGGACAATTATCAAAAGGGTACCGCCAGCGTGTGGGACTTGCGAACGCTTTACTGCATAATCCTGATGTTTTAATTTTAGACGAACCAACTACTGGTCTAGATCCTAACCAGTTAATGGAAATACGAAATGTAATCAAAAATGTGGGTAAAGATAAAACTGTTTTTTTATCAACTCATATCATGCAGGAGGTTGAAGCTATTTGCGATCGTGTCATAATTATTGACAAAGGAAATATTGTTGCTGATAACAAATTAGATCATTTGGTTGCTGCAAATAAAGAGCAAGTTATTGAGGTTGAGTTTGATTATCAGGTTGAAGAGCAGCTTTTAGCAAGACTTGAAAATATTGCTTCGTATAAAAATACGCATGACATGACATGGGAACTTACTTTTGTTACTGAAAAAGATATGCGTCCTGCCATTTTTGATTTTGCCAACGAAAATGGCTTAAAAACACTGCAATTGAATCAAAAAAATAAAAACTTAGAAGCTGTATTTAGAGAAATTACTAAGTAGTTTTCGATCTCGGATTTCAGTTTCAGCTTATCCAACAAAACCAGTTTATTCTTTTACAGAATAAACTGGTTTTCTGTTTTATAAAATCTTCAAAAGAAACAATTTACAGTTCTAAAATCATTATTTACACGTCCTGAATCGCAAAAACAACGTTGAAGCTTAATTCATCTTCTCTCGTTATCAATGGTTTACAACTAAAAGCATCAAATTTGAATTATTTTTATTTAGACTTGATATAAATAGTGTTATATTTGCAGGATCAATCTCAATAATACTGCACAAATGCCACATTTATTTCACTTCATAATGTCTCTTTTTTATTCCTTTTATAATTATGTTGAACGCTTCAAAAAGTTACTTTCAGATAAAATCGAACAAATCGTTTTACATTAAAAAAACAACTCATTTATAAAAGCACAAAACGACATGAAGAACATTTTAACCTCTATTATGCTCGCGTTTTCAGTATACTCCTATTCACAGACAGAAAAAGAAAAAGACAGTCTGGTTGAAACATCTATTAATGTTTTAGATGAAATTGTAATTACAAAAAAGAAAGTTTTATATACTCAAAAATCAGATCGCCTAGTTTTTAATGTCGAAAACAGTATTGTATCTGAAGGCGGTACAGCGCTGGATGTTTTATCTCGTGCTCCTGGAGTAGTAGTTTCGCAAGACGGCGATTTGTCTATTCGAGGACAACAGGGGGTTGCTGTTATGATTAATGGTAAATTAACACAGCTTTCTCAAAAAGAATTGGCTAATTATTTGAAATCAACCACTTCTTCAAATATTAAACAAATTGAAGTTATAACGAATCCTTCTTCTAAATATGATGCAGCGGGAAAAGCCGGAATCATAAATATTATTCTAAAAAAACCAAGTACTTCAGGGATAAAAGGAACTGCGTTTGCGAGCTATGGCCGTGGACGAAAAAACAGAACTAATTCTGGTGTTAACTTAAGTTATAATAAAGACAAATTTGGTGTTTATGGTAATTACAGTTACACTTTTAGAGGTGAAGAGGAACGCAAAGAATTTAATCAAACGCAATATACAGATATAACGCGTCAGCAAATTGACACTAAAAATCATCAAACCTCAACTACAGACGAACCGCTTACTTCGAACAACTTTAAAATTGGAACCACTTATGAAGTTTCTCCTAAAACGAATTTAGAGTTTTATGTCGATGCTAAATTGGGGCGTTATGAAAATATCGCCAACGGCCGAAACTCTTTAAGCAATGCCCAAAATCAACTGCTTTTTGATGCTTCAACATACAACGACAGTAAAGAAAAATGGAACGATTACACGTATGCATTCTCTGGAGTTCATAAGTTTAATACGGAAGGAAAAAATATGTCTTTTGACTTTGAATACGAAACTTCAAAATTTAGATCAAATCAATTTCAGAGTGCACAAAATATAGATCCTACAAACCCAAATGATATTAATGATAGAAGAGGTTTTATTCCGTCACAATTAAAAGTTTTTACAGGAAAAGTAGATTTTACCAATCCATTAAAAGAAAAACAATCAATTGAATGGGGTTTTAAAGCGAGCTTAAAAAACAATGATAATCCATCGGTTTATGAATACAACGACAATAACCAATGGATAATCGATCTTAATTCAACCAATCATTTTGAGTACAAAGAACAAATTTATGCGGCGTATGCCAATTATAAACATCAAATTGGAGATTTAAATATACAAGGCGGTTTACGTTCTGAATATACGGCAATCAATATTTTGCAAAGAACTTTAAATGAGGAACACAAAGACGATTATTTAAAATGGTTTCCGAGTCTTTCTTTAAAATACGAACTTACAAGCAATCACTCTGTTCATGCTTCTTACAGTAAAAGAATAAACAGACCGAGCCAATTTGATTTGAATCCGTTTCGTTTTTATGATGATTCATTCAATTACTCTCAAGGAAATCCAAATTTAGTTCCTGAAATTACACATGCTGCCGAAATTGGATATGCTTGGAAAAGCAATTTCATGTCTTCGTTGTATTTCAACAGCACTAAAGATGTTTTTACGGAAGTTTATACTTATGATCCGAGTACTAACACAACTGTTACTTCTCAGATAAATGTATCAAAATCTTATAATTATGGGGCAAACATTACTCATACAGCCGAACTTTACAAGTTTTGGTCTATAAACACTCTTTTCAATATTTTCGAAAATAAATTTATGGGCAACATTGTAAACTCTGATACTATTGATCCAATTGTTACGCTAAACTTAAGCGTACAAAATTCATTTACAATAACAGAAAGTCTTAAAGCTGAAGCTAACGCTCAGTATCAATCAAAATCGAACCTTGGCGTTTATCAACGTGACGGCTTTTTTGATTTCAGCGTCGGAGTTTCAAAACAAGTTCTGGCAAACAAAGGCAGTATAAAACTAAATGTTACTGATATTTTTAATACTAACAATTTTTATATTAACTCAACAGTTGGACAGACTGCTATTAATAAACGATACGATCTAGATAATCGCATTGCGACACTGTCTTTTACTTATAGAATTTAAGATCCCTTGAATTTGTTTTTGTTTTTATTTTTTTTTGAATGAGAGGAGCCTGCTAAAAGCAGGCTCTTTTTGTTTTTAAAGATATTATGCAAAAGCAGTAAATAATCACACCTCTATATGGCCGAATGAAGTCAGAGTTGTCAGGCTGAGCGAAGTCGAAGCTCACATATGCTAAATCACTTTGCGGGGCTTCGTCTTCGCTCAGCCTGACAATATGATTGTTTGTTTTCTTTATTTTAAAACAAAAAAAAGTCTCTTGCAGAATATTATTTCTTGCAAAAGACTTTCAACCAACTAACCAAACAAATAGAAACTTAAAAAGTATTCAATGTTATTTTTTTTGCTTTTTCTTTCTTCCCCACCAGATGTAAAAACCAGTAATAGGAAGACTTGCACATATTAAACTTGCTGTAAAATAGATAATCTTTGTAGTCAATCCGCCTATTGCGCCAATATGAAGACTGTAATTTGATCTCATTAACCAATCTGAGAAACGTTCATCACTAATGTATTTTTCAGATTTTGGAAGCAGTTCTAATGTTTTTGAATCAAAATATAAATCTCTCCAAATTCCTTTATACATATCTGTACAAGCATAATAATCGTCTTTGGGTTCATCAGGAAAATGAATGATAACCGCTTCTTTATTTTCCTTAGCAATTTCCGTTCGTACCTTTTTCCAGATAAAATCAGCTCCGGCCAGCTTATCTATTTGCTGTTTAGAAATTGTATCATTTTTAACCGAAACAATCTGTTCTTTTTTGTCCTTTTCATCAGCCCAGCCGCCGCTTATCCAATAAGTACTTTCGCGAAGCCAATGAAAGCTCATTAATAATCCTGTAAAAGAAATCAGCAAAGCCAAAATGATGACATAAAATCCCATAACGTTATGCAAGTCATAATTTAAACGTTTGAGTTTGGCGCTCCATTTTATTTTAAAACTGTTGTTAACCGTTGTTTTATTCCATTTTTTTGGAAACCAAAGTATAAGTCCGCTTATCAATAAAAAGAAAAAAATGAAAGTTGCCCAAGCTGTTATCTGCGCTCCTATTTCACGCTCCAGCCAAAGATTTCGATGTCCTTCATCGATAATATGAAAGAAATCTTCATGATCGACCATTCCAGTAATTTTGCCGTTATACGGATTTACATAAATCAATGAATCTGATTCAATATCAACTTTAACCGATTTATCTAAACCATTATACCATACTCCATGAATTTCTTTATTTGGCAGTACTTTTTGAACGGCAGCGTAAATTTTTGAAGGCGGCAGCAGTTTTTCCGGGCTTTGTGCTTCAACATTTAAGTATGGTGAAGTCAACTCTTTTATTTCTTGTTCAAAAACTAAAATGCAACCTGTAATTGCCATTATGAACACAATTATTCCTGAAGCAAGACCCAGCCATAAATGCAGCCAGGCATTAATTTTACTAAAACGTGATTTTCCTTTATTTGGCGGTTTACCCGTGCGGCTTTTAATAACAGTCATTGAAATTATAATTTAATAAAAGAAAAAAATGGCTTGAGCATCTTTTAAGATACTTCAAGCCATCTATAATAGATTAGAATTTAGAAAGTAAGTTTACCAATTGTTGGTAAGTAAAGACCTTCTTTAATAAGAGCTCCAGCTTTTGCATTACCTGTTGCAATATCAATTTGATAAACACGAGCTTCATCGCCAGTTACGAAACTTTTGTAAGCTTTTCCGTTTTCAACAAACAAACTTCCAACTCCAAAAAACTCATCACCACCATGATCAGGTAATCCTGTAACCGCTAAAACAGTTTTTGCTGATAAGTCAAGAATTGCTGACTTGAATATGGTTTGTGTGCTTAAGAAACTATAAACTGATTTTCCTGGATCAACAGAAGCAGGAATATAAGAGATAAAAACTTTCTCTCCGCCTAATGGATATGCTGCTAAAACTTTTCCTTTAATAGTACTTGCTTCAAGATCAAAGAAATATCCTGGATCAAATTTAGCATCTCCTTTTTTAATACGTAAAACTCCAGAAGCTGCAGCTGTAACTGGATAACCTCCTGCACGTGCATTAGATGAAAAAGTATAAATATCTCCAGATTCAGTTTGTACAATTCCTGTATTAGTATAGTACATTCCAATTGCAGTTGTTCTTGTATCTTTTATTGTTGTAACATATTCTAAAGAAGGATATTTGTAAACTCTTACAACTGCATCTGAAGATAATACTACATTTTTCTTCTCGCTTACATCTTTAGTATAAACAGGAACAAAAAGTTTGTCGCCAGAAACTGCAGCTCCAGTTGGCCAATATAAAATGTTTTTATTTCCAGGAGTCACGCTAAAGTCATTAAACTTACGACCATCGATTGAAACCGTTGCTGGATTGTAAATCATAAGTTCGTAATCTGACGAACTTCCGTCCCAAGTAGCACCAATATTGATCATTTTTTTATCATCAGTATAACCTACTGCGTACGACGATTCGAAAGCTAGTTTTCCGCCTGGAACTAGTTTTCCTGCGCTGTTAAGATGAAATGAAACTGATCCTTCATCTCCTGTACTCAATGCAAAAAAAGTATTTTGTACTGGAAAACAGCTTCCTTCTTGCTCAATTCCAACTCCTTTGGCGCTGATTTCGCCGGTCATTAATTGATCTGTAGAGTTAAAATCTAATATATATTGTGTGTAATCGTCTAACCAATATGATGCAACGTATTTTGCACCATTTACTGCTGACTCTTCTTTTGAAGATGAATCATCGCTGCTGCATGAAAAAATAGATAATGACAGAAAGCCCAATGCAAAGCATTTTGCGAATTTGTTTACTAACATGATTATAATTATTAAGGGTTATTATTAAAATTTAATTACTGAAGAAAATACCTGAACTTAACGGCAAAAGCACGTCCTGGCTTTTGAACTTTAAAGTAGTCGTAAACCTTAACATCAGTAATATTTCTACATTCGAATGCGAGATTGTATTTTCCTTTCAAAAAAGAATAGGCAACCATTGCATTCTGGGTAAACTGTTCAGGAATAGCTTTTTTAGTTTCTAACTCACCTAAAACCGGCCAAGTCAAATAAAAAGCATCGATATAATTTGCGCTTACATTCAAGGAAAGTTTATCTCCTTGATATTTGACATTTTTAAAATTAAAAGTCAAATCAGCATTTCCGTAAAAAATTGGAACGTTTGGTAACTGCGCATCATACAAAGCATCAGGACTTGTTGTTCCTGTTTTGTATTTGTTTTTGTTAAGGCTCTTTTGGTATGTTGCATTTACCTCGAACGTAAGTAAATCGGTGTAACCGTATCGAAGAACTCCATCAATACCTGAAACTTGTACATTTTGCAAGTTTTCAAATACCGTTTTATCGCCATCTTGCCTTTCTCTAATAAAATCTTTTGCTTCTCTGTATATTAAACTAGTTTCGGCATTAAAGTAATTTTTTTCTTTTTGAAGAATAAAAGCAAGCCCTAAATTTGCGTTGTCACTGCTCTCTGGTTTTAAACCAATATTGCTGTTTACAGTTAAACCATCTCCAAGCATTTCGATTGCTGCCGGCAAACGATAAGCATGTTCATAAGATCCTTTTATTTGTAATTTATCTGATAAATGGTATGCCGAAGTAGCTCCATAACCATAATTAGTCGATGTTGTGGATTGTGTTATTCCGCCAGAAATCATTTTGGTTTCTAAATCAAACATTTTTCCAAAAGCAGAAATTGCCAATCGATTATCTAAACCGCTGAAGTTATACCCCAACCCTAAAATATTCTTATTAATGGTTGGTTTACCAAGCTCAATTACTGTTAAATACTCATCTGTTTCTTTACGTTTATAACCTAAATACGAATAATTTAAAGCCAGTGAATGCTGCTCGCTCAATTGGTATTTTAAATTAGTCGTCAACTGGGCATTTTCTTCATCATAAACATAAATACTCTTGTTTCCCAGCTCTCCTTTATCACTGTTTCCTGCAAATTGTCGGTATACATAATTCCCTGTCCAGTCATATACTCTTGACGATGTATCTACAGATCTGTTGTTTACCAAAGCGTATGTGCTGTTTACATTTAACGATAATCCTTTAGTAAAAAGATTGTCTTTTTTATATTTTAAAGAAGTGATAAAACTTTCACTGTCTGTAAATGCCTGTCCAACCACTTTTTGCATAGATCTTCCCTGCTGAATTTCCTTTTTATTGCCAGACATAGCAAAACCAACAAGCAAATAATCGGCAAAGCTTTTGTTCTTAAATCCTGCTTCGGCCATTATAGTTCCCGACTTGTAACCGTCATGAAAGTGTTTGTATTTTTGTTCAGGCAAAAACTTCGAAGTATTTTTATCGACAACACTTACGTCTACTTTATAATCGTTGTCTGAATAATTTGCAAAAGCATTAATATTAGCAATAAACCCATCTCTACCCGAAAATCTAGTGTTTACAGCCGCTCTATGCGTATTAAAAGAACCATAACTGTAAGAAGCATCGATATAGCGGTTTACATTTTTATTGGTAATAATATTTACAGCTCCTCCCAAAGCATCTGCGCCCAATTCTACAGGAACAACACCTTTGTAAACATCGATTCTTTCGGCCATATTTACTGGAATATTATTTAAAGTAAGCGACGAACCATAACTATCCATAGGCACTCCGTCAAGAAAAAACTTAACTTGATTTCCTGAGAAACCGTTTAATGAAAAGTTGAATGCAGATCCTAATCCTCCATACTCACGAATACGTACTCCTGTAGTTTTGTTCAAAACCTGATTTAAATCGGCAGTTGTATTGTATGTTTTTTTAAGATCGACAGAAGTAATGTTGTATGCCTGCTCTCTGGCGCGCTGTACTTTAGACTTTCCTTTTACAGCAACTTCGTTTAGAGCTGCCATATCTTCCTCCATTGTTATATTCTGAGTTGGTTTGCCGCCTTGTTTAAGCGAAACTGCCGCTTCTGTAGTTTTAAAACCAACATGAGTAATCAATAAAATATAGTCTCCACTTTCGGCATTAATTTTATATTCTCCTTTAGTATTGGTTAGTGTTGCGTAAGCGGTTCCTTTTAGTGCTACTGAAACGCCTTCAGCTGGCTTGCCTTGATTTGTTAAAACAACTCCGGTTAAGTTTACTTTGTTTTTTTGTGAGTACCCTTGAAGTGAGGTAAAAATAATCGTGATCAAGAGTAATAATCTACTTATTTGCATCAGATAAATATGGTTTGAAAATTAAATTGACAACAAACTTAGCCTCTTTCAACAGCTTTTCCAAACTATTTTTAATTATTCTAAATAAGAATAATAATTAACTTTTAAACTCAACAATCAATAAAAAAAACAGCTTTTCTTAATCAATAATTAACTTTAGCTTAATATTTAATTAAGATTACCGATCATAAAAGTTAAATTACCGAACACTTTTTTAAGGAAAAACAGAATTTAGCGCATAAAAAAAGCCCGCTTAATACATAAACGGGCTTCAAAAATTCTATTTTAGGTTTTATAAATCCAAATCTGAAATTATATTTTTCATTTCTTCTATTACAATTTTAATATCTTCTTCGGCAGTTCTCCAATTTACAAATGAAGCTCTAATGCCTTTTTTATTTTGATAAACAGTTGGCGTCATAAATACTTTTCCTGTATCATTTAGCTGCGTTAAGAATTGAGCAACTTTATCTTGATTTTCATCTCCTTTTAAAGTAAAACAAACATTATTTAAACGAATTGGAGCAAGAAGTTCAAAGCGGCTGTCTTCAATAAGCTCATTTCCAAAATGCAGCGCAAGTAAAGCACTTTTTTCAATAATATCACAAAATCCTTCTTTTCCGTAAGCTACTAAAGAAAACCAAACTGGCAAGGCTCTTAAACGACGTGAGTTTTCTGGAAGAACGTTTAAATAATTAAAATTTTCAAGCGGGTTTCCTAAATAAGGAGCATTCGAATTTTGAAACGTTTCGATTTGCAGATTAATATGTTCCTTTTTTACCAAATAAAATGCACTTTCATAAGGAACATTTAGCCATTTATGGCAATCAACAGCAATACTGTCTGCGCCTTGCCAGCCTTCTACATAATGCTTATGTTTCTCTGAAACTGCAGCGAAACCACCAAAAGCTGCATCAATATGCCACCAAAAATTATATTTCGATTTAAGAGCTGAAATCTCCTTAAAATCATCAAAATCTGCTGTATTTACGGTTCCTGCACTAGAAATTAAAATAAAAGGTTTTCCATTTAATTCTTTTATTTTTGTTTCTAAATCAACAATATCAATTGCTTCACGGTTACCTTCAATTGTTTTTACAACTGTATAATTCTGACTTCCAATTCCTAACATTGATAATGTTTTTAAAGAAGACGAATGCGGCATTGCTGTCAATATATTGATCGTTTCTGAAATTCCATTCTTAGCAAAATCTTTCCCCAATTGTTTTCCAAACCATTGTCTCGCCACTCCTAAACAAGTAAAATTTGACATGGTTGCTCCAGTAACAAATCCGCCCATGAATGTATCTGGAAGTTCTAGTAATTGAAGTAATAAATGAATGGTTTCGAATTCTATTAATGCCGAATTTCCGCCCTGTGCCACAACTGCCTGCGTATTCTGATCGTAAATCGACGACAGCCAATCGCCTACAATTGAAGCGGGAGTTGATCCTCCAGTTACAAAACCCCAATAACGCGGGCCTGGCGAAGAGACTAATAAAGGGACTAATCTTTCATTAAATTCTATTAAAGCTTCTTCAGAGCCCAAACCTAATTCGTTTAAAGCACGGTTTGTATCTACTTTATTTTTGCTTGAAGTTGGAATATTCTCAAGATTATTCAAGAAATCAATTCCTTGTTGTTTTGCTTTTTCTAAGATAACTTCGAAATTTTTTAGATCATGCTGCAGTATTGAATTCATATTATATAGTATTGATTTTCATACTGATTTTTCAGTAGAAAACAGGTTAATTAATATTTAATGTGAAAATGTAAAACGTACTTAAAAAGCTACCATTTGGTCTTTTCTGAAAATCTGGAAACCATCATAGAACAAATTACGTCGCCGTTTGCATTTAGTAAAGTAGCAATTGGATCAACCAGAGTTCCCAGAATCATGGCAACTGGCAATGCCTGTTCCATCGGAAATCCATAAACGGTGATGGCTAAAACTTCTCCTATATAACCTCCGTTTGGAATTCCACCTTCCACAATTGAAACTACAACTGTAATTCCTAAAGCCAAAAGAATTGTCATAGGATCTGTAAAATCTTTTCCAAACATGGCAAACAAAAAAGTTATTTTTAAAATAGATGACATACTCGATCCATCTTTATGCAAAGGTGCTCCAAGCGGAATCACCAAATTACGAACATGCGCAGGAATTCCCATTTTTTGTGCAGCATCGAGATTTGCCGGAATTGTTGCAATACTGCTGCAAGTTCCAACGGCAGTTAATGAAGCGGTTACATTATTGCTCCAAAAAACTTTGAAAGCTCTTTTTCCACCGGCAACCAGTGCATACAAACTAAAAAATACAAAGAAATAAAAGATGCAGGCAGCATAATAAACAGCCATAGGTTTTGCATAAACTCCAAACAACTGCGGTCCAAAAATACCAACTTGATAAGCAAAATAAGCTCCTAAACCAATTGGGGCAAATTTCATTATAATATTCAAAAGCTGTTTCATTACCTCGTTTCCTGAATCCAGAAAACTTTTGAAAGCATTTCCTTTTTCACCAGATTGTAATGTGGCAAAGCCAATTAAAAATGAGAATATAATCAATGCCAGCATGCTTTTTCGTGACAATAATTCGAAGAAATCATTTGCCGTAAGCAGCTTTGCGATTTGATCTCCAGCTGATCCGGATTGAACGTTTTCAAACGGAACTTTGGTAATAGCAATATCTTGATGAATTGGAAAAAGATAAACGGCACAGATCATTACAATGCCAGAAATAAGAATTGTCGCGAGAAAAACCAATATCATTATAATAAACAGCTTTCCAAGTTTCTCTGTTTTTTCTAAATTGGCAATTGAAGAACCAATCGTAAAAAAGATAAGCGGGATAATTGCCGTAAAAAGTAAATTTAGAAATATATCGCCAATCGGTTTTATGATCAAAACTTTTTCTCCAAATACCAATCCTAAAATACTTCCTATAATAATACCGCCAAGAAGCAAAAGTATGCTGCTGTAACTCTGTAAAAAATTGATTTTCTTAACTTCCATAAAATTTTAAGGATTATAATTCAGAAAGATTAAATAATAACGTAATGAAAGTACTCAAAAAACTGCGAAGATTTTTTTTTTTGCCACAGATTAAAGGATTAACACAGATTAAAAAATCCTTTCTAATCTTTTTAATCTGTGGCAAAAAAATCTATTTCTCCAGAACAATCGTAGTAAAAGCTCTGTCGACTAATTCTCCTGTTTTGCTTTTTACTTTTTCGGTTTGGGTTTCTGTATAGACGATTTTAAAAGGCGTTTTCTTAATCAATTCCTGCGCTTTTTCTGTGCTGTAAAGCTCAAACTCAAATTGTGTAAATGGAAGTTGCTTCATAAAATCTTCTTCCGCAAATGTTAAACAGAAATTCCCATTCGGCTTTAGTACTCTGTAAATCTCTGCTAATAATTCTTCCGGCTTTTGCCAAAAATAAATCGTATTTACCGTAAATATTTTATCAAAAAAATCATTTTCAAACGGAATTTTATTTCCGTCATAAAGCGAAAAGAAAGCTTGTTTTTGAGAAACAAAATTTCGATTAGTTTGGCGCGCTTCCTGAAACATCAATTCCGACATTTCCAGTCCGTAATATTTCAGATTTTCAGCTTGCTCGAATAAAAACTCTACGTGTCCCGCATTTCCGTGACCCAGTTCTAGAATTTTATTTTCGTTTGATATATTCAGATTTTGAATCGAATGGCGTGTCATATTGATGTTCGTTTCGTTCATCATATTTCCCATTTCGATTCCTTTTTCTCCTGTTGGAAGTTTTAACTGAGAGGCTATGGCTTGTAGTTCTTCTTGTTTCATTGCACGAAAATTTTAAACTTCTAAATTAAACAAAATCCTTCGAGAATTCGTTATCGTCTGAATTCCAATTTTATGCCATTTTTGTCATTCCGAGGAACGAGGAATCGCACTAGAAGCTCTATAAAGATTGGATTCTCTTTGTGGAGTTACTTGCGGAGATTTCTCCTTCGTCGAAATGACAAGTTTGAGTCGAAAACTTTTAAAAAACCTGACTCGCGATCTGACGAATATTCTCGGATTTACCCATTGAATAATAATGTAAAACAGGAACTCCGGCAGCTTTTAATTCAAGTGACTGCTGAATCGCCCATTCGATTCCGACTTGCTTGATTTCAGCGTTGTTTTTGCATTTATAAACTGCATCGATTAAATCTTCAGGTAAATCAATTCTGAAAATTTGAGGCAGAATTTGCAAATGCCTTTGTACTGCAATTGGTTTAATTCCTGGAATAATTGGGATTGTAATACCTATTTCTCTCGCTTTTTCTACGAAAGCAAAATATTTCGAATTATCAAAAAACATTTGTGTTACCACATAATCTGCCCCGGCATCTACTTTTTCTTTTAATCTTTTTAAATCAGATTGTAATGATGGTGATTCTAAATGTTTCTCAGGATAACCCGCAACGCCAATACAAAAATCAGCTTTGTTATCTGTATCCATCAATTCGTGCAAATATTTTCCACAATTCAAATCATTAATTTGTTTAACCAAATCAATTGCAAAATGATTTCCGCCGGCTTTTGGCACAAAAGATTGTTCGTCTTTCATAGCGTCACCACGAAGCGCCATTACGTTGTTGATTCCCAAATACTGACAATCAACCAGCATATATTCGGTTTCTTCCTGTGTAAATCCGCCGCAAAGTAAATGTGGAACGGTGTCTACGTTGTATTTATGTTTTATAGAAGCGCAAATTCCTAGCGTTCCCGGACGCATACGAGTCAATTTTTTATCTAAAAGCCCGTTACCTTTATCAATATAAATATACTCTTCGCGAGAAGTTGTTACATCAATAAACGGCGGTTGAAACTCCATCAACGGATCGATATTATCGTATAATTCCTGAATACTTTTTCCTTTTTGAGGCGGAATAAGTTCAAATGAGAATAATGTTTTTCCTTTGGCGTTTTCTATATGCTCTGTTACTTTCATTTCTTAAGTTATGAGTTATGATTATGTTTTTGAATCGTTCGTGTAAAAAATCTGAAATCAAAAAACGTAAATCAATCTTTTAGTTTAAAGTCTGAATGTCGAAAGTCGAAAGTCACATTCTTTGAGACTTTATGACTTTTGACTTTATGACTATATTTTAATCTGCTATATTAGGATTTAACCATTTCATTGCGTAATCCGTTGGGACATTGCGTCGTTTGGCGTAATCTACTACCTGATCTTCTTTTATTTTTCCGAGTCCGAAATATCGGCTTTTCGGATTTCCGAAATAATATCCAGAAACCGATGAAGCTGGCCACATCGCCATACTTTCTGTCAAGGTCACTCCAATTTCTTCAGCCACATTTAAAAGTTTCCAAATCGTTGGTTTTTCCAAGTGATCTGGACAAGCCGGATAACCTGGTGCCGGACGAATTCCTTTATAATTTTCCTTAATCAATTCTTCGTTGGTTAAAGATTCCTCTGAATCATAACCCCAAAAATCTTTACGTACTCTCTCGTGAAGATATTCGGCGAAAGCCTCAGCAAAACGATCCGCAAGTGCTTTTACCATGATCGAATTATAATCGTCTAGATTCTTTTCATATTCGGCTGCCCATTCGTCTACACCAAAACCGGTTGTTACGCAGAAAGCTCCCATATAATCTTCTATTCCGCTTTCTTTTGGCAAAATAAAATCGGCCAAAGCGATGTTTGGAGCGCCTTTTGTTTTTTGTGACTGCTGACGAAGTGTTAAGAATTTCTCCAAAACTTTTCCGTTCTCGTCACGCAATTCGATATCGTCGTCATCAACCTGATTCGCAGGAAAAATTCCGTAAATACCTTTTGCTTTTAGTTTTTTCTCTTCCAAGATTACTTTCAACATTGCCTGAGCATCAGCAAAAACAGATGTTGCTTGTTCGCCCACAACCTCATCTGTTAAAATTGCCGGATATTTTCCGTACAATTCCCAAGTTTGAAAAAATGGCGTCCAGTCGATATACGGAACCAAAACATCCAGTTCTATTTCGATGGTCTGTGCTCCAATTACTTTTGGTTTAGTCGGCGTGTATTCCGACCAATCCAATGGTAATTTGTTTTTACGGGCATCTTCAATCGTTAGGAAATTTTTATCTCTTGAACGATTCAAGAATGTTTCTCTAAAAGAATCGTATTCTGCACGAATATCGCTTGCATATATTTTTCGGTTATGATCCAACAAGTTTCCAGCTACAGTAACGGCTCTCGAAGCATCATTTACGTGAATTACAGTTTCTCTGTATTGTGGTGCAATTTTCACGGCGGTATGCGCACGCGAAGTTGTTGCCCCACCAATCATAATCGGGATTTTAATATTTTGTTTGTCTAATTCTTTGGCCAAATACACCATTTCGTCAAGCGAAGGCGTGATCAATCCGCTTAAACCAATAATGTCAACTTCATGTTCGATAGCGGCCGCAATGATTTTTTCTGGAGGCACCATAACACCAAGATCTACAATCTCGTAATTATTACAAGCCAAAACCACCGAAACGATGTTTTTACCAATATCGTGAACGTCACCTTTTACAGTTGCCATCAGGATTTTTCCATTTCCTTGTTTGTCTCCCGCTTGTTTACTTGCTTCAATAAATGGCAATAAATAGGCAACAGCCTTTTTCATTACACGAGCCGATTTTACCACCTGAGGCAGGAACATTTTTCCACTTCCAAATAAATCTCCAACCACATTCATTCCCGTCATCAAATTGATTTCGATAACTTCGATTGGTTTTGTTGCTGCCAAACGTGCTTCTTCAACATCTTCTTCAATAAAAGCGTCAATTCCTTTTACCAATGAATGCGTAATACGCTCCTGAACCGTTCCAAAACGCCATTCCTGAACCGCTTTTTCATCACTTTTTACTTCGCCTTTTACGTTTTCAGCAAAATCTAAAAGTCGTTCTGTAGCATCGTCGCGTCTATCTAAAATTACGTCCTCAACGTGTTCTAATAAATCTTTCGGAATATCATCATAAATCGTAAGCATTTCTGGATTTACGATTCCCATTGTCATTCCGTTTTTAATGGCGTGGTATAAAAACACCGAGTGCATCGCTTCACGAACCGTATCATTTCCTCTAAAAGAAAACGAAACGTTACTCACTCCACCACTGATATGTGCGTGAGGTAAATTCTCACGAACCCATTTTGTACCTCTAAAAAAGTCCAAAGCGTTTAAGCGATGTTCTTCCATTCCCGTTGCAACCGGGAAAATATTTAAATCGAAAATAATATCCTGCGGAGGAAACCCTACTTTGTTCACCAAAATATCATACGAACGCTGACAAATCTCCACTCGACGATCGTAATTATCTGCCTGACCAACTTCGTCAAATGCCATAATAATTGCCGCCGCTCCGTAACGTTTTATTAGTCGCGCATGATGAATAAAAGCTTCTTCTCCTTCTTTTAATGAAATCGAGTTTACAACGCTTTTTCCTTGCACTACTTTAAGACCCGCTTCAATGATTTCCCATTTCGAGCTGTCGATCATAATTGGCACTCTCGAAATGTCTGGTTCTGCAGCAATTAAGTTTAGAAATTTAGTCATCGCAGTAACTCCGTCAAGCATTCCTTCATCCATATTAATATCGATGATTTGTGCTCCACCCTCTACTTGTTGTCTTGCAATATCAAGCGCCTCGTCATATTTCTCTTCCTTGATCAATCTTAGGAATTTTCTTGAACCTGTCACATTCGTACGCTCGCCAACATTCACGAAAACACTTTCCGGCGTAATAATCAACGGTTCTAATCCTGATAATACAAGGTCTCTTCTTTTTTCTGTCATTTCTTTCTAAGTTACTAAGATCCTGAGATACTAAGGTTCTAAGTTTTTTTATTTTGAATCTAAGCTGTCAATCTTTGTAAATTGCTTAGATATTATTCAACATTATTTTTTAATACATTTTCTACAGGTTCCCTATATATTACGAAACTTTTTAAAAAATTAGGATTCTGTAATTTTCTTAAATTTATTTGTGAACCACTAATTAAAGTTCCACCTCCATTTTCCTCAAGTTTAGATTTATCCAATTCAAGTTTTCCAACAAATTGGAAATTTTCATTAAAAATTTTCAAATCCTCGTCCGAAAAAAATCCTTTCCACAATCCAATAACTGGATAACCTTTCAGTATTTCACTCTTAGCATATATTAGCTTACCTCTTTCAAAATCTCTAATAGCAAATATTTGTTTTTTAACTTCTTCTAAAATTCCAACTGATATTATGTGATCTTTTGCAACTTCAACAATAATTACTCCATAATAATTATCCTCTTCTCTGTATGAATAACAGTTGCCAATTTGAACTAAAGGATAAGACATCTCAGTATCCATTTTAGACGATATTTCTTTACCTTTATGTATTCTCTTAAAAGAGTATACAGCAAAAAGTACCATCAAAACAGGTATTATGATGTAATGAATTCTATTGTTTTTCATCTCTTTTAACGACTATTTGCAAAATTTTACAAGTATTTTTTATTTTCTTTTCTGCAAGATTTTAAAAACCTTATAGAAAACGGAAATGCTTACGAAATAACTGGCGCTACTCTCGGCTTATAATCTTTCGCAACCTCAGCCATTAATCGAATATGATCTGGAGTTGTTCCGCAACAACCTCCAATGATATTGATTAAATTATCGTCTAAATATTCTTCGATGAAGGCTTGAGTTTGTTCTGGTGTTTCATCGTATTGTCCGAAAGCATTTGGCAATCCTGCGTTTGGATGTGCCGAAACATTAAAACTTGTATTGTGAGCTAATGTTTTTAAATATGGTTTCAATAAATCGGCTCCAAGAGCGCAATTGAATCCTACGCTTAATAACGGAATATGTGAAACTGAAATCAAAAATGCTTCAACAGTTTGTCCTGAAAGCGTTCTTCCTGAAGCATCTGTAATGGTTCCTGAAACCATGATTGGAATATCAAGATTGCGTTCTTCTTTTACTTCTTCGATTGCAAAAAGCGCAGCTTTTGCGTTTAATGTATCGAAAATTGTTTCTACTAAAAGTAAATCACAGCCACCGTCCATTAAAGCTTCTGCTTGTTGTTTGTATGCGATTCGTAAATCGTCGAACGTTACGGCTCTGTAACCTGGATCGTTTACGTCTGGAGACATACTTGCGGTTCTGTTTGTTGGTCCAATTGAACCGGCTACGAAACGTGGTTTATCCGGATTTTTTGCAGTAAACTCATCGGCTACTTGTCTGGCGATTTTTGCCGATTCGTAGTTTAACTCGTAAACCAAATCTTCCATATGATAATCGGCCATACCGATTGTCGTTCCTGAAAAGGTATTCGTTTCTACAATATCAGCACCAGCTTCATAATAAGCGGCGTGCACATCGCGGATCGCTTGTGGTTGTGTTAGGGATAGTAAATCGTTGTTTCCTTTTAACGGATGCGGAAAATCTTTGAAACGCTCTCCTCTAAAATCTTCTTCGGAGAAATTATAGCGTTGCAACATTGTTCCCATTGCTCCGTCGAGGATTAGGATATTTTTTTTTATTGCTTCTTGTATCGTAATTGCCATATTTTTTTGCCACTAAGACGCTAAGGCGCCAAGCTTTTTTTTATTTTTAATTTTGAAGGCTCTATTTAAACCCGACAGGTTTTAAAAAACTGTCGGGTTTAGCCTTCGATATTTTTCACATTAATTCCAAAAGTTCACTATTGCCGGCTTTTTAGCCCCGATTGAAGTGGAAATTATTTTGCTTTTTTCTTTAAAAAGCAAAATGATTGCAACGTAAAGCGGGAACTACTGACTGCAAAAATGCGCCAATGATTCGCTCCTGATACAGAATCTGTTTCAGTAAATATTATATGTTATCGAGAAAAGTTTTGAGAAATACGAGTATGTATTTGTGTTATCTATCTTAAATACTATGATTAGTATAAAGTAGAATTTAGCACCTTCTTTATGATAAAGGGTTGCTAAGGTTTCATCGGGTCTATCCCTCCGCCTTTCGTGATAACTGACAATAATTTTAAGAACAGTGCAAAGGTATGAAATAGGGTTTCGATTTGCAAATGTTTTTTTTCTAAGGTTCTGAGGTTCTAAGTCACTAAGATTCTAAGTCTATATGTTTAAAGTTTTGCCTCACAAAAAAAGCCCAAACTAAAAGTTTGAGCTTTGTATATAAAAACCTTAGTACCTTAGAACCTCAGTACCTTCAATTAAACAATCGCTTTCACAACCGCTTTTGGAGCTTCTTTACGAGTTCCATCGAAACCGTCTACACCAGAAACTGTTGTATATTTCAATACATATTTTTTACCTGGATTGATGATTTGGTAAGCAGCTTGGCACATTAAAGTTGCTTCGTGGAAACCACAAAGGATTAACTTTAACTTTCCTGGATATGTGTTTACGTCTCCAATGGCAAAGATTCCCGGAATATTCGTTTGGTAATCTAATGCATTGTTTACTTTGATGGCATTTTTCTCGATTTCTAATCCCCAGTCTCCTATTGGACCTAATTTTGGTGTTAATCCGAAAAGTGGAATGAAATAGTCACATTCGATTTTACGGTGCGCTCCGTTTTCTTCGATATCTAATGATTCAACATGCTCTGCTCCATTGATTCCGATAACTTCTGCTGGTGTAATTAATTTAATTTTTCCTGCAGTTTTTAATTCTTGCACTTTTTCTACTGAGTCTAAAGCACCTCTAAATTCGTTTCTTCTATGAATCAAAGTTACTTCTGAAGCTACATTTGCTAAGAAGATACTCCAGTCTAATGCTGAATCTCCTCCTCCTGCAATTACAACTCTTTTGTCTCTGAATTTCTCCGGATTTTTGATGAAGTATTTTACTCCTTTATCTTCATAAAACTCGATATCTTCGATAAGCGGTTTACGTGGCTCAAAACTTCCTAAACCTCCAGCGATTGCAATAACAGGCGCGTGAAATTTAGTTCCTTTATTTGATGTTACAATAAAACTTCCGTCTTCTTGTTTTTCGATAGTTTCTGCACGCTCACCTAAAGTAAAGCCCGGCTCAAATTGTTTGATTTGCTCTTGCAAACCATCAATTAAATCTCCTGCTAATACTTCTGGAAATCCAGGAATATCATAAATTGGTTTCTTTGGATATAACTCTGACAGCTGCCCTCCTGCTTGTGGTAGTGCATCTAAAATGTGGCATTTTAATTTTAACAATCCTGCCTCGAACACGGCAAATAAACCTGTTGGTCCTGCTCCAATTATAAGTATATCTGTTTTAATCATTATGGTTGTTGTTTATAATCATTCTTAATAATACAAAGAAACGAATAATTTATTCTACTGACAATGATTTTTATCATTATTCATTTCTCTGGAAATTTTTATTCTCTATTTTTCAAAGAAGCCGTTATTTCATTCATCTTCTTTACTTTATCTTCAAAATTACCTTTAAGCGTTTTTCTGTATTCATTGAGGTTTTCAACCATTTGATTAATATCCTCTGGAATTACTTCTTCAAAAAACTCCCGAAGCCTTTTTGCTGTTGTTGGCGATTTTCCATTTGTTGAAATGGCAATTTTGACATTCCCTTTTGTTACAATTCCGCCTAGATAATAATCGCATAAATCGGGTGTATCGGCGATATTGCAAATCAAACAACGTTTTCTCGCTAAATCATATACTCTTTTATTCACTTTTAAATTGTCTGTACAGGCAATTACCATGTGACGCTTTTTGAGCATTTTCTTTTTGAACTTCGCTTCCGTCAATTTAATTGATGGATGATTTTCGGCTAAAACTTTAATTTCTAAATGAAAATCTGGCGCTACAATCTCAACATTCGCATTTGGACTTGACTTTAATAAGAAAGAAAGCTTTTCCAACCCTACATTTCCTCCGCCCACAATTAAAACATTCAGATTATGAAGTTTTAAGAATATGGGATATAATTCGTTTTGTTCCATTTTAATTTAATTTCATCTAAACAAAATTAGATGATTTTTTGATCCGTATTGAATTAAATATCCGTGCGTTCCCGAGGTTGAAACCTCGGGTTATGTTTTATTATCTTGCGATTTCTTTCGTAAAAAATTCTTCGTAGAATCCTTTTAATTTATTGCTTTCTCTCACAACTTCTCCTAGAACAATAATCGCGGGAGAACCTAATTCTTTTTGTTTTACAACTTCCAAAATCGAATCGACTGTTCCTACGCCTACTTTTTCTTCTGCTGTTGTTCCATTTTGAATGATTGCAACGGGTAAATTTCCTTTATCCTCTTTTTGAAATAAATCAATGATTTGAGGCAGTTTGTGCATCCCCATCAAGATTACAACGGTTGCAGATGATTGCGCTGCCAAAGCTACATCTGAAGATAATTTTCTATCAGATGTTGTTCCTGTAATGGCCCAAAAGCTTTCTGAAACACCCCTTTTTGTAATTGAAATTCCCTGACTTGCGGGAACAGCAACTACTGATGAAATTCCGGGAACTACGATGGTTTCAATTCCGAAACTTTCTGCAAATTCCACTTCTTCACTTCCTCTTCCAAAAATAAATGGATCTCCGCCTTTTAATCGAACTACGTTTCCGTAAGTCAAAGCATTATCCACAATCAATTGATTGATTTGATCCTGCGTGTAAGCATGATTTCCAATTCTTTTTCCAACAAAAATTCTAATGGCATTTTTTGGTGCGTAATCCAGAATTTCTTCGTTGGCCAAAGCGTCGTATAAAACCACATTTGCTTCAGCCAATGCTTTTACAGCTTTTAACGTAAGTAAATCGGGATCGCCCGGACCTGCACCGACTAAAGTTATTTTGGGTTTTATATTAAGCATTTTCTAATTCCTGAGCTCTGAAAGTTTCGATTTTATCAAAGAAAACAGTTGCTTGTGCAATGTAACCTTTAGCGAAAGCTTCAGATGGTTCATTTTTATTGATTTGGTAAACCAAGTCTTTAAAAGTTGAGTTTAATTCGATTTTATTTGTGTCAATGAAAACAGTATCAAACAAGTCTACAATTCCTGCGTGATGGTTTGTTTTTTGGTTTTCTGACAATAACAATGCTTTTGCTCCATTTACAAATCCAGCGTAAGCATGGTAAATTGCATCTGACCATTTTTTCTCGTCGAATGATTCCTGAGCCAAAATCAATTTCTCTTTAGCTTCAAACAATAATGTCGCTACTAAATCGATCACAACTCCGGCACATTCCCCAACTCCAACTGCTTTTACGTAATTGTCTGCGTTGCCCCAATCCACAAAATCTGCTTCTGTTAAATTGGTAACATCTGCATAAGGTTTTAAGATTTCGTAGAAATATTTTTCTCCTTTTGTATCATAATAATCAAGGAATTTTTGTCCGCTTCCGTTAGCATCAAAATCATTTAAAATGGTACGCAATGCATCTGGGCCTCTACGGCTAGGTACTTTAATTACTTTATCAGCAAAACGTCCTGCTCCATTTCCTAATCTTCCTCCGCCCAATAAAACTTGTAAAGCCGGAGCCACTAGTTTTCCTGAGTTGATAGACATTCCTTGGAATCCAATTGCAGACATATTATGTTGTCCACAAGCGTTCATACAGCCTGAAATTTTAATTTCGATTTCGCGGTTGTTTAAATACTGAGGATATTCGGCACTTAAAACTCTTTCTAATTCTTCTGCAATACCGGTACTACTTGCAATCCCCAAATTACAAGTATCAGTACCCGGACATGCCGTAATATCTCCAACTGAATTATATCCTAGCTGAACAAAATCCAACTTCGCTAATTCTTGATAAAAGAATGGTAAATTCTCTTCTTTTATGTGACGTATTACAATATTTTGACGCAATGAAAAACGTAATTCATTTGCTCCGTAATTCTTAATTAAATTGGCTAACAATCGTGCTTTATCAGTGTAAAAATCTCCTAATAAAACTTTGATTCCAATAGCATAATATCCTGCTTGCTTTTGTGCAATCACATTCGAATTTTTCCACGCTTCATACGCTTCTGTATCTTCGATTGTAACTTGTGGAACTTCTAAAACTGGCTCAGTAATTGGGCCGTCAAAAGCGGTTGTGTCGATTTCGTATGTTTCAAAAGCAATGGCTTTTTTCTCTTTTTCAACCAAATCAAGGAATACATCTCTTCCCATTTCTTTGATTAAGAATTTCATACGTGCTTTCATTCTTTTGGCACGTTCTCCGTATCTGTCGAAAATACGGATGATTCCTTCTGCTGTTGGAATGATTTCGTTTACTGGAACGAATTCTGAAAGCAATTCCGCATGCGCTGGCTGAGATCCTAAACCTCCTCCAAACATGATTTTGAAACCTTTTTGTCCGTCTTTAATTTTCGGAATAAATCCTAAATCGTGCAAATAACTCAAAGCAGTATCTTCATCTGAAGAAGAGAACGAAATTTTAAATTTACGTCCCATTTCCTGACAAATTGGATTTCTCAACAAATATTGGAAAAGTCCGTGTGCATAAGGCGAAACATCAAATGGTTCGTTTACATCAACTCCAGCCAATTCGCTTCCTGTAATATTTCTAACCGTGTTTCCACAAGCTTCACGAAGTGTGATATCGTCTTTAGCCAAATCTGCCCAAAGTTCTGGCGTTCTGTCTAAACTCACATAGTGAATCTGGATATCCTGACGCGTTGTAATGTGCAAACGTCCTGTAGAATATTCATCAGAAACTTGTGTGATACGCACTAATTGCTCACTGGTAACTTTTCCATATGGCAATTTGATACGAATCATCTGAACGCCTTCCTGACGCTGACCGTAGATTCCACGCGCTAAACGAAGACTACGAAAACGTTCATCATCAATTTTTCCTCCACGGAATAAGTGAATCTTTTTTTCTAATTCGATAATCTCCTTCTGAACTACCGGATTTTCTATTTCTGTTCTAAAACTTTCCATTTCTCTTTTGAGTTTTTGGTTGTCGGTTGCTGGTTGTTGGTTGTTGGCTGTAAAAACCATCAACTATCAACCAAAAACCATCAACTATCTGATGAAACCTACTCCTGCTGTTGTGTTTGTTGCTGTATCAATTAGGATAAAAGCTCCGTTTGATTTGTTTTCGTTGTATGAATCAAAATATAACGGTTTGCTTAATTTGATCGTTACTTCTCCAATTTCGTTAATGGCTAATTGTGAAGCTTCTGTCGTTCCAGAGTAATCTGTAGCAATTGTATTTTTAATGCTTTCTACTTTTGCTAAAACTCTGTTTGTATTGTGCTGTACCAAATATTTAGTTCCTGCAACCAGTTTTTTACTGTCCATCCAGCAAACTGTTGTGGTAATATCTTTTTCAATTTTTGGAAGTTCTGATGATTTTACAATCATATCACCTCTTGTTACATTGATGTCATTTTCTAATTCGATTGTAATTGAAGAACCTGCAACGGCTTCGTCAAATGTTTTATCGAAAAAGTGAATTTTAGATACTTTTGATTCGGTTAAAGAAGGAAGAACCGTTACGGCATCTCCAACTTTAATAGAGTTTCCGTATAATTTTCCTGCGTAACCTCTAAAATCGTGGTATTCTTCAGTTTTTGGACGAATAACTGTCTGAACTGGAAAACGTGCTTTTCCTGCTTCGTAAACATCATGAGAATGCAATCCTTCTAAATGTTCTAAAACAGTTTGTCCGTTGTACCAAGGCATGTTCTCCGATTTGTCCACAACGTTTCCACCATTGATTGCACTTAACGGAATGTAACTTACGTTTTGTTCTTTGAAAGTACTTTTTGCGTTTAAAGCCTCAAAATCAGCTTTGATTTTATTGAAAACTTCTTCTGAATAATCAACTAAATCCATTTTATTAATCGCAACGATTACTTCTTTTACTCTCAATAAATTATTGATAAAAAAGTGACGGTATGTTTGCTCGATTACTCCTTTTCTGGCATCAATTAAAATAATAGAAACCTGAGAAGTCGAAGCTCCTGTAACCATGTTTCTTGTATATTCTACGTGCCCCGGAGTATCGGCGATAATGTAACTTTTCTTTGCAGTCGAAAAATAAATATGCGCAACGTCAATCGTGATTCCTTGCTCTCTTTCTGCTACTAAACCATCTGTTGCCAAAGAAAAATCAAGATAATCGTATCCTTTTTGTTTACTGCTTTTTTCGATTGCTTCTATTTTGTCAGTCGTCAATGATTTTGTATCGTACAATAATCTCCCGATCAAAGTACTTTTTCCGTCATCTACACTTCCTGCTGTTGCTATTTTTAAAACGTCCATTCTGTAATATTTTGTTTCAGGTTTAATTTTTGTTTCAAGTTTCAAGTTGAAAAACTTTGTCTAAAATTTAAATCTGTATGTTTTTGTTTTCTTGATTCTACTTTTAAATTTCGTTCCGAATTGCATTTACAATTAACAATTCATAATTATTAAAAGTATCCTTGTTGTTTTCTCTTTTCCATTGCAGCTTCAGAACGTTTGTCATCAATTCTGGCTCCTCTTTCTGAAATAGTTGATGATCTAATTTCTCCAACTACTTCTTCGATTGTTGCTGCGTAAGATTCAACTGCTGCTGTACAACTCATATCTCCAACGGTTCTGAAGCGAACAATTCTTTCTTCGATTTGTTCGTCTTCTTCTTGGTACACAAAAGGAGAATGCGACCAGATTAAACCGTCTCTCAAAAAAACTTTTCTTTTATGTGAAAAATAGATCGATGGAATCTCGATATGTTCTTTTTCGATATAACTCCAAACATCTAATTCTGTCCAGTTTGAAATTGGAAAAACACGAACGTTTTGCCCATTTTCAATTTTTCCATTCAAAATATCAAACAACTCAGGTCTCTGATTCTTTTCGTCCCATTGTCCGAAATCATCACGAACTGAGAAAATACGTTCTTTCGCTCTTGCTTTTTCTTCATCACGACGCGCACCACCAATACAAGCATCAAATTTGAACTCCTCAATTGCATCTAAAAGCGTTGTGGTTTGCAGGCTGTTTCTACTAGAATATTTTCCTGTTTCTTCCACCACTTTTCCTTCATCAATAGCATCCTGAACATTACGAACGATCAACTCTAAACCTAATTCTTCTACCAATTTATCTCTAAAAGCAATTGTTTCAGGGAAATTGTGTCCTGTATCAACATGCAATAGAGGAAACGGAATCTTAGCAGGGAAAAATGCTTTCTGCGCTAAACGCACTAATGTGATAGAATCTTTTCCTCCTGAGAAAAGTAAAACCGGTTTGTCAAACTGTGAAATTACTTCTCTGAAAATGTATATCGCTTCACTCTCTAAAGCGTTTGTTTTTAATACTGAACTCATTGTTTTTTGTTTGATATTTTTTAGTTTCAAGTTTTAGATTTTAAGTTGTGAGTTACTCTAAAACTTTACACTATTTATTCTATTTTCTATTCTCTTTGCTCTTGCTTCTTTATTCTTTCTTAGCACTATGCAAACCACACTCTTTATGGCTCGATTCCCAATACCATCTTCCGGCTCTAATATCTTCACCTGGAAAAATTGCTCTTGTACAAGGCGCGCAACCAATGCTTACGAAACCTTGTTTGTGTAAAGCATTTTGAGGAACATTATTATCTGACAAATATGTTTCAACTTCTTCTAAAGTCCATTTTAGCAACGGATTGAATTTTATGATTTCGAAGTTTCCGTCGTATTCAAACAAATGCAGATCTTGTCTGTTTTCTGATTGTTCGGCTCTTAATCCCGTAATCCAAACTGAGTTTCCTGCCAAAGCTTTTCTTAACGGAACCACTTTTCGAATAAAACAACATTCTTTTCTGTTTTCAACTGAATCGTAAAAGCTGTTTGGCCCTTTTTCTTTTAGTAAATTTTCTACCGCTGCTGCTTCTGGAAAATAAACTTCAATAGGTCTTTTATACTTTTTTAATGTTTTATGAAAAACGTCGTAAGTTTCCTGAAACAATCTTCCAGTGTCTAAAGTGAAAACGGTAATATCAGTATTGTTTTTTGCAATAAAATCTGTAATTACCTGATCTTCCTGTCCAAAAGAAGTCGAAAAAATTACTTTTCCCGGAAACTCTTTTGCTAAAAAAACTAAGGTTCCGTCAAGCGAAAAATCTTTTGTTTTATCTAATAATTCTTGTACAATAATCGCACTCATAATCTCTTTCCTTTCTAAAATTATTTTTATAATAATTTAGATAATGTTTTTAAACTCAAAACTATAATTAGAACTCCAACCGCAACCATCATTGGTTTTCTTTTGATTTTATTTACCAAATATGCTGCTAATGGCGCTGAAATAACTCCTCCTAAAATCAATCCGATAATTACCTGCCAGCCGTGGATTCCTCCAAAAAGCATGAACGTAATACCACTTGCAAATGAAATCGCAAACTCAGCTGCATTTACTGAACCAATTGTATATCTTGGATTTCTTCCTCTTCCTAATAAGGTAGAAGTCACGATTGGCCCCCAGCCTCCGCCGCCAACTGAATCCATAAAACCTCCAAAAACAGCTAAATAACCAAGTTTTTTGGTTTTCTTTTTTACAATACTTTTCTTCAGGGCTTTTTTAATAATAATGACTGCCAAAACAATCATGTATACTGCAATAAATGGCTTAATAATATCCCCATTAATAACATCTGACAATAAATAAGCTCCTGTTATTGAACCTAAAACCCCTGGAATCAATAAATGTTTAACTAACTTTTTATTGATGTTTCCAAATCTGTGATGTGAAAGGGCAGAAGCTCCCGTTGTAAACATTTCAGATACGTGAACTGCAGTACTGCTCACAACTGGCGGCACTCCATAGGCCAATAAAAATGACGTTGAAGTTGCTCCGTATCCCATTCCTAAAGTACCATCAACCAATTGAGCGAAAACTCCAATAGCAAAAAACACTAAAAATTCTTGATTGAATCCTGCTATAAAAGCATCTACAGAAAAATCAGCATAATGATTATAAATCAATGTTGATAATAGACCTACTAATAAAACTACTGGTATTACAATCCAAAGCTTTTCTTTTAATGAAGCTTCAGACTTCACATCAATACTATTTATTTTCAGTTCTTTCTCCATATTAATACTATTTGATTTGTTTTCAAAACCTATTACCCTATCGGGTTAATAGATTACTTTGCAAAAGTACTACTTATTTCTAAAAATCAAAACAATATTTTATTTTTTTTAAAGCTCTAATTACCTATGAATTACTGCTGTACCCTTTCAATAAATTAATTTAACAAATGAAATCAAAACGCATCGTATTTAAACAACATCTCTCTTAAAATCATTTGTTTTTTAAATACATTTTTTAATCTCTACAATATCTATAGGATAATTATAAAATTGTTGTTACTTTAGCGCCAAATTTTTTTTAGTTATGGATTTTCAAATAGGCCTTGTAATTGCAGGTTTAGTCGTTGGCTTTATTGTAGGACTAACTGGCGTTGGAGGCGGCTCTTTAATGACTCCAATTTTATTATACTTTGGCATTCCGCCAACTAAGGCTGTTGGAACCGATTTGCTCTACGCTGCTTTTACTAAAGCCGGTGGTATATTTGTTCACAACAAAAAAGGCAATATCAACTGGAAAATTACTGGCTGGCTTACTTTAGGAAGTGTTCCCGCTGCTTTAGTCACTTTATGGATATTAAACAGCATTAAAACAGATATTGAAACTATCAATCGCGTAATTAAGTATAGTTTAGGCTGGGCATTATTATTTACCTCGATAGCTATTATATTCAAAAAGAAACTTTTAAATTTCTCTCAAAAACATGCGGGAGATAAGTTTCACAGCGAAAGCACCACTCAAAACATGCTTACAATCGGCATCGGAATATTATTAGGAGCTACTGTAACTTTAACTTCTATTGGAGCTGGTGCATTAGGAACTGTAACTTTGTTTTTTCTTTATCCGCTCTTGCCTACACCTCGTTTAGTAGGAACCGAAATTGCGCATGCTGTACCTTTAACACTTGTTGCAGGTCTTGGTCATGCTTCGATGGGAAATTTAGATTTAGCTTTATTAGGTCAGTTATTATTGGGATCACTTCCTGGAATATATATAGGAAGCAGTCTAAGTGGAAAAGTTCCTGATGCATTTCTTAGAAATTCGATCGCAGTAATGCTTTTCCTTGCAGGATATAAACTTATTTTTTAGTAGATCAAAGGGTTACAATAAAAAATGACCATTTCATATTTCTGAAATGGTCATTTTTATTTTTATAATAAATCATTAAAATGCAATATCGGCTAATGAATTACTTTCTAATATTTTAAGTGTATTATCTCTCACTTCTGTCATTAAACGACGTGCAGCACAGGAATCTTCATCGTCGCAATCGTCGCATTTTTCATAAAAATTATGACTCGCACATGGCAGCAATGCAATTGGACCTTCAAGAATACGGTACACTTTTGCCATACTAATATCTTTTGGATCTTTGATTAAATAATAACCTCCGCCCTTTCCTTTTTTAGCACCCAAGAAACCTGAATTTCTAAGAAGCAATAAAATACTTTCTAGAAATTTAATCGAAATATGTTCGCTTTTCGCAATTTCAGCGATTTGTACAGGTTCGTTGTTCTCGCGTCTGGCCAAATAAGTTAAAGCTTTAATTCCGTATTTTGTTTTCTTTGAAAGCATTTTTATATTTTAGATTATAGACCGCTCCTTTTTAGATTCTCACTAAAATAAACAATCTTAATAGTTTTTCTGCAACAAAAATAGACTTTTTGAACGAGAATACTAACAGAATAGAAAACTATATTCTACCAAAATAGTATAGTTTTATTGATTTACTTCTTGAACTCCTATTAAATTGAATTCATGAAATGATTTCACCTCTTCATCTAGTGCTTTTTTACTTACCACATAGGTTCCTGAAATTGAATCATGCCATCCTCTAGAGCCTCCTAAAAAAGTAAGTGCATCAAAAGGAATTAAACGGCAAAAACTTCTTTTTACAATAGTTCCAAAATCAGGTTTCTGACCATTTTCATCTACGACAATACTTCCTGTAATGTATTTTCCTATTGTTCTGCCTAATAATCCTTCCATAGCGATATAATAAATTAAAGAGACAATAATAGCAATAAGATTCCATCCTAAATCACCTAAACCGTTCATCCAGTCTGACAATGCAGTAACATCAAGTAAGGCCGAAAGAACACCAATTACTGCTCCAATAAGGATTAAAATGACAAAAAAAGCTAAAAGATCAATAACATAATGTAAAAAACGTGCTCCAGCTGACACTAATAATTTATCATCTAAAACGTAAGTAGAATTGCTCATGTGTAATGTGGTTTAGTAGTTGATTATTAATAACTTTTGATTTTGTAATTAACAAAAGTATACTTTTTACTGACATCACAAAAAAAAGAAAGACGATTTTTAACAGTAATTATTTTACAGTTAAAAATCGTCTTTCTTTTTGTATTCTAAAATCAAGATTTTAGTCAAGCGCTTGCTTTAAATCGGCAATTACATCTTCTACCGTTTCTAAACCAACTGAAACACGCACTAAACCCTGCGTAATTCCAACTGCTAATTGATCTGCTTCAGATAATTTGCTGTGTGTTGTTGATGCTGGATGAGTTACAATTGATCTAGTATCTCCAATATTAGCAGATAATGAACAAAGTTTTATTGAATTCAGGAATTTTCTTCCCGCTTCAATTCCACCTTTAATTTCAAAAGCAATAATATTTCCGCCCGCTTTCATTTGCTTTTTGGCAATTTCGTATTGCGGATGCGATTTCAAGAACGGATATTTTACGCTATTCACATTTGGATGACTTTCTAAAAACTCAGCTACTTTCAATGCATTTTCACAGTGTCTGTCTACACGAACTGCCAATGTTTCTAAACTTTTTGAAAGAACCCACGCATTAAACGGTGATAAGGCCGGTCCTGTATTTCTTGAAAACAAATAAATCTGCCTGATTAAATCTTCATTTCCAACCGTAATTCCACCTAAAACACGTCCTTGTCCGTCAATTAATTTTGTAGCAGAATGTATTACCAAATGTGCTCCAAATTTAATTGGCTGCTGTAAATATGGTGTTGCAAAACAGTTGTCGATAATTAAAATCAGATTGTGTTTTTTGGCAATATCACCCAACAATTGCAAATCGATTACATCAACTCCAGGATTTGTTGGTGACTCAGCATATAATATTTTTGTATTTGGTTTAATGAAACTTTCAATTGTTTCCGGCTTATTGATTTCGAAATAAGAAGTTTCGATATTCCATTTTGGAAAATAAGTCATAAACAAAGCGTGAGTAGATCCAAAAACACTGCTTGCAGAAACGATATGATCGCCTGAATTTAATAATGCAGCAAATGTAGAATATACCGCTGCCATTCCGGTTGCGAATGCATAACCAGATTCAGCACCTTCCATTTTACAAACTTTCTCTACAAATTCTGTAGTATTCGGATTGCTGAAACGGCTGTAAATATTTCTTTCTTTTTCTTCTGTAAAAGAAGCTCTCATATCTTCGGCATCTTCAAATACAAAGCTTGACGATAAGTATAATGGCACCGAATGCTCTAGATACTGAGATCTTTCTAATTGTGTTCTTATGGCTTGTGTTTCAAAACCAAATTCTTCTGTATTCATTGTGTTGTTTTGTTGTTTTGTTGTTTTGTTTAAAGTTTCAGGTTATTACTGAACTCAAAATTCAAACTGTTTAGAGAAATTATCAAATTCTCCAATTGACTAATTATCTAATTCTATAAAGCTTCGTTGTTCAAGACAACTTTATACTTAATTGTTGCTGTTGGTTCTACCGTTTTGGCTACAGAACAGTATTTCTCAAAAGAAAGCTGTGCTGCTTTTTTAGCTTTTTCGGGATTGATATCGCCTTCTAAATAAAAAACGACATCAATTTCTTTAAAAGGTTTTGCTTCGCCAATTTGCACACGCTCACCTTCAACCTCAGCATTAAAAGATGTAATTTCCTGACGTTGTTTCTTTAAAATCGAAATCATATCAATCGCACTGCATCCAGCGACGCCCATTAAAACTAATTCCATTGGACTAGCTCCTAAATCGCTTCCGCCAAATTCGGCTCTGCTGTCAACATCAACTATGTGACCTCTTTCATTTTTTAATTTAAAATGAAACGCGTCATTTACTCTGTTTAACGTTACTTTCATGGTATTTTTCTTTTTTTATTCTATATCAAAATCAATATTTCTTGCTTCTAAAACATTGATTTTACTTTCTATATCTATATGAAAACAATTGCTAAATAAAATCGCAAAACCTACTATCCATATTATAAAAATAATCCAAGTAGCTTCTTTTGCTGTAAATCTAGGTTCATTATTTTCGTCAACCCCTTTTATCACAAAAGGAAGTATGCCAAAAACTACAATAAATGAATTCCATAATATTGTAAAAATTAATAAACCAGTAATTGAATCATTCATTCCTGGAACGATCACGCTTTCTTCGTTATTTGAAGGATTCACGTAAACCAAGACTTTTTTACTGTTTTCTAATTTAGAATACAATCCGTCATGATCATCAATATTGTTCATACCATAACCAAATGCAATTCTTTTTCCTGAATACTTTTTCCCTTCAATAACATAAAGATACCTAACAATAACTTCATGCGATATTGTACCTTTATTTGAATGGGAAGTAATATCTGTTTTTTCAATATTAGCAGAAACTGGAGTCCATCCTTTAGCTTGTACAGCTTTAAAAATATTATACGAACTAAACAATAAAGTTCCCAATCCTACCAATAAAAAGGGAATAATGAATACTAATCCACAACCCCAATTTTTTAAAAACTTTTTAATATTTGTTAAATTTAATATTTACGTCTAAAAATAAATACGGATCTTAAATCACTTGTCTCTTTTATCTAATTTACTCCAATATTCTAATACCTGTTTTTTAGAATCTGCCTCTAATGATTTAAAATTATCCGAGAATTTATTTGTCTTAAAATCATCAGAAATACTTGACTCAATGGTATAGAACTGATCTTTTTGTGAAAAAATCAAATGAACTGACTGCTGTTTGAAAGCGGCATCATACAATCCATAAATAAAAAGAGCGTCAACACTTTTATCTTTATTATAATCACCAAAAGCTTTTCGGCTTCCCCAAGCTGAAATGATTCCGTTGTGGTTAACTTCAAGAACAGCTTTTACAATCCATTTATCATTGACTTTTGTAAATCTTTGAAAATACATTTTGTCAGGATTGGCATTTTTTTCAATTTTCGAAAAAATAAAGACATTGTCTTCCTTTCCTACAACACTAACTTCATCTATTTGAATTGCTCGAACTCCTTTGTAAGGAAAAATTTCTTGTGTATAACTGTCTTTATTTCTGATAACATTAGAAATCTGAGCGGTCAAAATATTTGAGAAAAGCAGTAAAATCAGTAATTTTTTCATTCAATAAATATACATTAATTGGCTTTTAATAAATCTAAATCTGCACTCTAAAATCAAATTATCCTTTATCAGACAATCTCAAAATATCTCCAAAAACTCCTCTTGCTGTTACAGCAGAACCTGCACCGGCTCCTTGAATAACGATTGGACGATCTCCGTATGATTCTGTATAAATTTCGAAGAAAGAATCTGAACCTTTCAATCCGCCCAAAGCTGTATCTGAAGGAACTGAAACTAATTTTACTTCTAGATTTCCTTTATCGTTTTGCAAATCTCCAGACAATTCACCAATGTATCTTAATACATGATTTGGTTTCTGATCGGCTTTTATTTTGTCGTAAATCGGATCGAATTCTTTTAGTTTCGTTAAGAAATCAGCAACATTTCCTTCGCGTAAATGTTCTGGAATTAAATTTTGAATTGCGATTTCTTCGAACTCATTTTGTAAATCTAATTCTCTTGCCAAGATCAATAATTTTCTTCCTACGTCATTTCCGCATAAATCTTCACGCGGATCTGGCTCTGTATATCCGTTATCAATTGCTTCTTTCAGAATTTCGCTGAACGGAACATCTTTTGCAGAGAAATTATTAAACAAATAACTTAATGTTCCTGAGAAAACTCCTTTTATTTTTGTGATGTTTTCTCCAGAAAGGTGCAATAATTTAATTGTGTCAATTAATGGTAATCCTGCACCAACATTGGTTTCATACAAATAATTCTTTTGATTTTCGGCTAAAGCTTTTCTTAATTCTTTATAGAAACCATAACTCAATGTATTAGCTACTTTATTAGACGAAATCAAATCGAAACTGTTTTCGACAAGCGGAATATAGTTTTCGACAAAACTTGCACTTGCAGTATTATCAATTGCAATTAGATTCTCCAAATGATGCTCATTTGCATAAGTGATAATATCGTTTATGGTGTAGTTTTCTCCTTTTGTCTGAATTTCATTTTTCCAGTCTGAATTTACGCCATTTTTATTTAAAAGTACTTTTTTAGAATTTGCAATTGCAAAAACATTCAATTTAACATCTTTGCGTTTTTCGATTGCTGATGCTGATTCTAAAATCTGATTAATTAAAGTTCCTCCTACTAAACCGTGACCGATAATAGCAATATTGATTTTTTTGGAAACTCCAAAAATCTCACCATGAATTACGTTCAACGCTTTATTAAGTTCTGATTTTTTGACAACCAAACTTACGTTTTTACCTGTAACGGTATTGTTGAATAATATTGGAACTATTTTGTTTTTTATTAAAGCAGTGTAAGGTTTGTGAAAAGTACTTAAGTCCTGCCCAATAATCGAAATTACCGAAACATTATCTGTTACTGTAATCTGATTTACATCTTTTGAATAAAAGTCGTTTTCGAATTCTTTTTCTAATTCAACTACAGCTGTTGTCGCTTTATCAGTAGCAACAACAAGTCCAATTCCTCTTTCTGAAGAACCTTGCGAAATAATACTGACGCTTATATTATGATCGCCCATTACTTTAAAAATTCTGGCATCAACTCCAGATTTTCCAAGCAATCCTCGTCCTTCAAGATTTACTAACGAAACGTTTTCTAAAACAGAAAGTGTTTTAATTCCTTCTTTGGCAGAATCCGAAGTAATTAATGTACCGCGATTTTCGTGGTTGAATGTATTTAAAATACGAAGCGGAATATTTTTTTCTAATAATGGAATAATTGTTTTGGCATGCAGAATAGTGGCTCCAAAATTTGCCAGCTCATTTGCTTCGTTAAACGATAAATATTCTATTTTCTTAGCATCGGCAACTAAATCTGGATTTGCAGTGTAAATACCGTCTACGTGCGTGAAATTTTGAAGTTCCTCGGCATTTAGATAGTTTGCAATTAACGAAGCGGTGTAATTGCTTCCGTTTCTTCCTAGAGTTGTTGTGTCGTTATTGTTGTTTGAACCTATGAAACCTGTTACAATATTAACAGTTGAACCATTATGTTCTTTGAAATAATTAATCACATTTTTCTTTGAAAGCTGCTCTAAAGGCTGAGCATCTCCAAATTTCGAATCGGTTTTAAGCAAATCTCTTGTATCAACGAAGTTGGCAGGAATTCCTTTTTCAAGCAAAATAGCCGTCAATAATTTAGCCGAAAGCAATTCTCCTTTAGACAAAATTTGATCTTTAATTTTTTTGCTGTAATCTCCAATTAAGCTTACACCTTCAAAAAGCTTATCCAAAACATTAAATTCTTCAGATAAATCTACTTGCGGATAATCTGATATTTGATATTTCTTAAAATTCTCTAATAGTTCTTTATAGCTTCCGTTTTTGGCAGCGATGCTTAAAATAAATTCTAACTCGTCTGTTGCGTTTCCACGAGCTGATACCACTACAGCAATATTTTCGCCTTGACTTACTTTATCAGAAATGATTGAAACAACTTTATTAAGTCCTTCTCCGTTTGATAATGATTTACCTCCAAATTTTAATACTTTCATTTTATTTTGCTATTGTTTCTGCCTTAAAAATATCGGCAAGTAAATGATCTAATTGTTTGTACTCTATTAAAAAAGCGTCATGTCCGTGAACAGAATCTATTTCGCTGTAGGTGACATTTTCTTTAAACTTTTTTAATTCATTATAGGTTTCCAGATTTTCTTTTGGTGTAAAAAACAAATCTGAGTTGATGGCCACGATATGAATCGCTGCTTTTGTTTTAGACATTAAAGTTTCAAAATCTTCCCTGTTTCTTGCAATATCGATGGTTTTAAGCAGCTGATTCATCAGTTTATATGATGACAATTGGTATCTCTGCTGCAGTTTTTTACCATGATGCGCCAGCCAGCTTTCTATATTAAAAATCAAGAGATCTTGATTGATGGTGCGTTGAAATTTTTCTTTGAATGATTCTGGAGAGCGGTAACACAACATTGCATGGATTCTGGCATCTTCTATGGGTTTTGAAGAATTGTTCAGGATTTGCTCTTGCAGATAGCAATTTGCGATCATCCAGTCTGTCGATTTCCAATCAGTTGCTATCGGAATTAAATGTTCGGTGATATTTGGTTCCAGAGCCAAAATTTCCCAAGCAATTCCTCCTCCAACAGAACCGCCTATTATTGTAAATACCTGCTCAATATTTAAAGCTTCAAGTCCTTTTATAAAAATTCGTGCAATGTCTCTAGTGGTAAAGTCTTGATAGTTTTCGATTATAAACGAATCGTTTCCGTTTCCTGGAACATTAAATGCCAAAACGGTGTACTTGTTGGTGTCGATTGTTTTTTCTTCACCCACTAAATCATTCCACCATCCATTTTTTCCTGTAACCTGCGCATTTCCGGTTAAGGCATGATTTACCAAAACTATAGGCGCGGTATGCAAAGGTCTGCCAGAAAGCGTAAAGCTTAATGGTAAGGATGAATAAAGTGCACCACTTTCTGTGATGAAATCTTGAATTATAATGGGATTGGGTCTATTTTCCAATTTCAAATCTTTTTATTTTTGATTTGTATGTGGAAATATTAGAAAGAAAGTCTAGAGTGAAACTAGAAAAATTCTTGTTGTTATCTTTCCACGTTTGGGCGTGGTAGAATGCAGCACCTTCTTCGATTTAACGAAGGGTTGCTAAGGATTCATCGGGTCTAATCCCTCGTCCTTTCTTTATAACATTTTCAATACGTTTTTGAACTTAAAGGTGCAAATTAACTACTAATTTCTTAAACAAGCAAATTTTATCGAAATTGATTCTGCAATTTCTTAAACATAATTCAACAAAACTATTGTACGCAAAAAATTACCGAACAAACTGCCCAGTAAGTTTATGCAGGTTTTACCCTATTTTATAACACTTTTTGATTTAGATAAAAAGCGTTTCATTTTCTTTTGAATACATCAAAAACAATAATGAGTTCGGATCTTTTTTCTCCGTTTTTTTATCTGCCTCGTTTATACCGAATCTTGGGTGTACCAATTCATTTGTCGGCGGCGGCAAATTGTTTCTTTTTGTTCTTATGCTTTTCAATGTTCTTGTTAAGTAGTTTAATGTGCTCATGATATTTAAGTTTAAGTTAGTTTGCGTTTTATAATCTTTACTTTTTCTTTAATTCTTTGTTATGGTAACCAAATGGAATAAAAAAACCCTTTTGGGTTTTTAATACCAAAAGGGTTTAAGTTTTATTAGAACTTATATATACTTTTAGTATCAACAGACGCATACACAAATACGTGCGACATTGAACATCTTGTTCATCTGTAGTGACTTATTCATTTGCGATTTGACTGTTATTTTAAAAAATTCTTGCATTTGTTTGTTTTTATAAGCTTCTCGAAACTGCTGAAAATACTTCTATTGATTTTAAAATTTATTCAGCGGCTTTAACCGACGTGCATAACTATTATTTAGATTGCTAACTTATTGTATTTGATAGTATTTAGGGTCATACAAATGTGCGAATATTTTTTCAATATCGCAAGTATTTCAAAAGAAAAAAATCTTAAAAAACGTTAAAAAACAACCTTTTATCGTTAAAAAACACCCTACAAAATTGTGTTTTCATTATTTACAGGTTTAATCTTACAAAAAATTAACTAACTTTTCTGTTTCAATCTATCAAAGAACTAGCTCCTAACATTAACTTCACCTACAGCCAAACGGCTTCTTTGTTTTTAATTTTCTCTGATACTTTCAAAATATCTGTAATTATACCTCTGGAAATTGCTTGTCTGCATGGGGCTGCACTTTGTATTACAATTGGGGTATTTGAATAGGATTCTGTATAAATTTCAAAAATGGTATCAGAACCTTTTAACTGTCCTATTGCAGATGTTATGGGTTCTGAAATTAATTTTACTTCTAATATGTTTTTTTCAACATCATATTCACCAACATATCGTAAAACATGATTTTCTGCCTGAGCAATTTTTTCTATTCTAAAGGATTTGTCGATTGCTTCTCTATTAAGAACTCCATTTTTCTCTAGATGTTCTTCTTTTATAAGCGGGTCAATCTTTATATCTGAGAGTTCAAATTCTTTTCCTATTTCCCTAGTTAAAATCAACAGTTTTCCTGCCGTATCATTTCCTGACAAATTTTCTTTAAAGGTAGAACGCATTAATCCTAACAAACCTGCATCTTTTAAAATGGAAGAGAATGAATTATCTTCTGTCGAAAATCTATTAAACACATAACTAAGGTTATCTGAAAATACGCCTCGAATTTTCGTGATTTTTTCTCCTGAATAATAAAGATCTCTTAATGTCTGTAAAACCGGAAAACCAGTATCAACTGAGGTTTCGTATAAAAACTCTTTATCATACTTTTTAAGATTTTCTCTAATTTGTTTGTAAAGATCTATTGAGAGCGTATTTGCTTTTTTATTTACGGCAACAATATTAAATCCGTTTTCGATCAATGTATTATAATGACCAATAAGTTCATCGCTTGCTGTAGCATCTACGGCAATTAAATTCTCAAATTCATTTTCTTTTGCAAATTCGACAATATCTTCAACTCTAAAAGGAACTGCCAATTCTCTAAAATTGGTTTCCCAAGCATATCCAACGCCTTCTTTCTCGAAAAAGGCAACTGTAGAATTGGTAATAATTGGAAAATGAAAGTCGATATTTTTACTCTTAAGGAAAAATTCCTGACTTTCTATAATCTGATTGATTAAAGTGCTTCCTATATTTCCTATTCCAAATAGAATAATATTTATTTTAAGCTTTGACATAATTTTTAGTGTTTTAAAACTATAAAGAGATTTTATTATAAAAAATCACCTCTAGCAGAACTCACGCTGCTAAAGGCAATTTTTCAAACAAAAAACAAAAAAACCTAATTTTTACTGATATTGTACTGCGTTTTAGCTACGTTTTCAAACACCGATTTTAAATCGGCAATCAAATCCTCAATATCTTCTATTCCAACAGAAAGTCGGATTAAATCTTTTGAAACTCCCGTCGATAATTGATCTTCTTCAGACAATTGCTGGTGCGTTGTACTTGCTGGATGAATAATCAATGATTTTGTATCTCCAATATTTGCCAGAAGCGAGAACAGTTTCGTTTCGTCAACTACTTTTTTTGCCGCTTCAAAACCTCCTTTTAATCCAAAAGTAACAACACCGCTTTGTCCTTGCGGCAAATACTGCTGTGATAAATCATAATATTTACTTGATTTTAAACCTGGATAATTTACCCACACAACCTCATCTTGTTTCTCTAACCATTCGGCTAAAGCCAAAGCATTTTCGCTGTGTTTTTTTATTCGAATTGGCAGCGTTTCTAATCCTTGAATAATTTGAAAGGCATTGAACGGACTCAATGCTGCTCCAAAATCACGCAATCCTTCGATTCTTGCTTTTGCTATAAAAGCTGCATTTCCTAAGGCTTCGTGGTACACTAATCCGTGGTATCCAGCAGAAGGCTCTGTAAATTCGGGGAATTTTCCGTTAGACCAATCAAAAGTTCCGGCATCAATAATAGCACCGCCTAATGAAGTTCCGTTTCCGGCAATATATTTTGTCAGGGAATGAATCACAATGTTTGCTCCATGCGCAATTGGATTCAACAAATAAGGTGTAGCAACTGTATTGTCTACAATAAAAGGAACTTTGAAGTTTTTGGCTTCGACCGAAATTCCTTTTAAATCTAAAACATCCAATTTTGGATTTCCAAGAGATTCTACAAAAAATGCTCTGGTATTTTCTTTAGCTGCTTTTGTAAAGTTTTCTGGTTTTGAAGGATCTACAAAAGTTGTTGTAATTCCTAAACGCGGTAATGTTACACTTAATAAATTATAAGTTCCGCCATACAAACTATTTGAAGCTACAATGTGATCGCCGGCTTTTAGCAATGTCAGCAAGGCTGTAGAAATTGCCGATGCTCCCGAAGCTGTTACAACAGCTCCAATTCCGCCTTCAAGTGTCGCTAAACGCTGCTCTAAAACATCGTTTGTTGGGTTGTTTAATCTTGTATAGATAAATCCTGCTTCGGCAAGACCAAATAAATTGGCGGCATGATCTGAATTATTAAATACATATGATGATGTTTGATAAATTGGCACTGCTCTTGTTCCTGCGTTTTTAGTAACATCGTGTCCTGCGTGTAATGCGTTTGTTGCAAATTTTTGTGTACTCATGATTTCTTAGTTTTTTAGGTATTGTTAATACTATTATATATTGTTATTTGATTTTGAAATTGTAATTTAAATAAAAAGATCTTCATCTTCTAGATCATACATTTGAAACAGCAGTGATTTTTGACTTTTTATATTCTGCTCTGTATTTATTCTTACAACTTCTTTTGTTATCTCTTCTGATATGCTATTGTTATTTTGAGAATCGTTTCTCAACAAATATTCTATTGCGATTGAATTTAGTGTTTTCATAATTTTAATTTTAAATGTGTGAATTAAAAAAAAGCCCTTTCGGATGGCGACCAAAAGGGCTTATAGTTCTAACTATAACAAAGATTTTATCTTTCACTTTTGGCAACAGCAAGTTGGGATGCACATTTGCATCATACTACAACACATCATATTTTTTCTTGCTATTGTTTTCATTTTAATTAAAATTTAAGTCTTATTTTAAATTCTACTAATTCGATAGAGTAAATGTAATAAGTATTTATTTAACTACCAAATTAAAAATTGACATTTTATATATTTTTTTCTTCTAGTACTGAAAATCAAATAATCAGCATTAAAAATCAAGATTAAAAAGTTTAGCTGCTCGCGATAGGTATCGGGATAACAGATTACAAAGATTCAAAAAAATCAATGCTAATTCGGTTAATCCGTACATCCCGATACCTATCGGGAGCAGCCGACTCTTTCAACTTTTAAAATTTAAAGCTCAAACGAGCAAAACCAAATCTACCGTTTAATCCAAATTGAGACACTGCTCTTGAGTATGCAAATTGATTTGCGTTGCTCAAATCTGTGCTTGGCGCAGGCGACAATGTTGGAGTTGTATTTGTAAATGCGGGAGTTGCGGGATTATTTCTATCCGGATAAACATCTCCTATATTATTAAAGCCAATTGTTGCTCTAAAATGTTCATTGATTTGATATCCTAAAGATAAATCTGTAACCAATTTTGCACTATATTCTGGATGTTCGTATACTGATGAAAATCCGTCTAAGTTTACATCTGTTGCTCCTGGATCTGTAACTTTTCCAAAATAGCTGTTTCTTAAATAAATATCTAATTTCTTAATGCTGAACGTTGTCATTAAATTTGCTTTCAACTTCGGAATTGCTTCTTCTAAATAAATTCGGCTTGATTCAGGAAAAAAGGAATAAATATAAGGGTCTCCACCTGCATCAATTATAGATTTTGGAATATGTAAATCACCTACTCTCTTGGTCTCATTATAGCTTAATGCTAAATCGTTTCGAATGATGAAATCCTGAATTACATCATATTTTTGAGAAATTACTAAGTCAATTCCTTTCGTTTCAGAGTCAATTCCGTTTGTCCAAAACGAAGCTCTTTCTACACCTTTAAGATCAAACGCTTGTTGAAACAATGTCAAGGCGTCTTTTTGACTTTGTGAAGTTGCCGCATTTATCTGTGCATCTGTTGGTCTTGCATATTGTCCTGACAATACAACTCGATCATTAATTCTGGTAAAGTAAGCATCTGTTGCAATTGTAATATTTGCTGCTGGAATTTTAAATGTAAATCCTGTACTGATACTTTTTGATTTTTCTGGTTTTAAATTTTCTACTCCAATGCTTTTTGCAGCTTGTGAATCATTTGTAAAATAACCTACTTGATAAGGTGAGCCATTAATAAATTGTGTTGAACTTGATTCAAAATATTTTTGTTGTAACGAAGGCGCTCTAAAACCAGTTTGTCCAGAAATTCTCCAATTTATGTTTTCATTTAATTTTAAAAGAGAGGCTAATTTAAAAGTAACTGTACTTCCAAAATCTGAATAGTTTTCATAACGCGCCGCTCCATTTACCAGCCATTTTTCTGTGGCATTCAATTCTAAATCTATATATGCCGCTCCACTTTTTCTATCTCTTTCTTTAGCATCTGAAGGTTGAAATCCAGAAAATCCTTGCGCTCCAGCACCGCGTTTGTTGCCAAAAAAATCAGTAACAATTAAAGGTGAATTACTTGGAAGAATTCCAGAAACTACATTTCCGTTTACATCATACAATCCGTATGAAGCTTCTTCACCTTGTTTAATTTGGTAATTTTCATATCTAAATTCTCCGCCAAAAGCGACATTCAAACCTGCTAGAACATCGTACTTTCTACTAAAATCTAAATTTGTTGTGCTTTGTAAAAATGAAACTTTACCTGCATCAAAACTAAATGGCGAATTGGTTCCTAAAGTTGCATTAATAGTATTGTTTACATCATATTTAAAAGAGTTTGTTCCAAGATTTGAACTCAAATCTGTATCAAAACCAAATAATTCTGTAGTAACCCCTACTGCAGCCGAAGCATCTAGAATGTCTGATTCTATCTCAGGCAAGAATCCATTTTGGTACACTTGTGTAAAAGTTCCTGAACCATTTGGAAGCCTGTTAAAAGCATACGATTTACCATTTCTATAGGAGATTCCACCAAATGAATATAAAGATGTGATTTCGCTTAAAGGATATTTTGCATTATAATATGCTTGTCCAGATACCAGTTCTGACTGACCAACACTCATATTATAATCACTTCTTTGCTGGCCTCTGTAAGCCAATTCATTATTAGTTACATCAAAATTCAAAGCAGTCTGCATTTGCGTAAGCGTTGATGCCGAAGCAATAGCGCTTTGCTGTGCCGGCGTAAAATAACTTACTTGTGGCGCATATTGTTTTAATGATGTCAAAATTTGCGCTGAGTTTGGAGTTGTATTTATATTACTAAACAGCGAGTTAATTTCAACACCGTTTTGCGCCGCTCTGTTCTCTACAGCATTGTAAGCATTAAAAATAGCATTACTTCTAATTCCTGCTCGGCTTGTTGCCTGTCTAGTCACGGCTGTACCAGTAATATTTAAAAAACTTCCCGGTTTTCCTAAAGAAGTTCCATAATTTAAATCAACCTGTGCAGTTTGTCCGTCAGCACCGCCTTTAAAGTTGTTAGATCCTGAAGATAAATTTGCACCGTACTGAATACCTCCTGATAGATAATTAGCATTCTTTTTAAGTACTATATTAATTACTCCGGCAATAGCATCTGAACCGTATTGAGCTGCCGCACCATCTCTTAAAACTTCGATTCTTTCGATTGCAAAAGATGGGATTGCATTTAAATCGGTTCCTACTGAACCTCTTCCTGGTGATCCGTTTATATTTACTAAAGCACTTGTATGTCTTCGTTTTCCGTTTACCAAGATCAAAACCTGATCTGGCCCTAAACCTCTTAATTGTGCAGGATCAACGTGATCTGTTGCATCAGCTGTAGATGTTGCATTACTAGTAAACGATGGTGCAACATAATTTAATATTTGAGTTACGCTGGTTTGCGGCGCTCCTTTTGTTATTTCAGATACATTAAAAACATCAACCGGAACCGGCACATCTGTTTTAACTCTATTTTTACTTCTTGAACCTATTATGGTAACTTCTGACAGTTCATTATTCTTCAAACTATCCTGCTCTTTTTTATTTTCCTGAGCTTGAATGCCTGAAAAAGTCAGCAGACCTAAGGCGATTAATACATTTTTTTTCATTGTTTTTCTGATTAATTAGTGTTTTGTTTGGTTTTAAAAAAGAATTACAGTCGTTCTTGTGCAAAAAAAAACCTCTGCAATCTGCAGAGGTTCTATGTATATATTTTTGAAAAAAAACTACAATAGTATCTCTGCGGATAACTCCGGCATCTTACAAGACATCATATTGCAAACTGTTGTTTTCATTTTTTTGTTATTTTGATGGGGCAAAGTTGCAAACTATTTTTGAATCGACCAAACAAAAACAGAAATAATTTCTACTACCCTATCAATTTAGTATGTTATGTTAAATTTACGCCTAAAAAAACAAAAAAATCAAAACTTTGATTTGCAAATCAAAATGGTTTTATACCTTTGCACGCGAATACAGAGGAAAAATTTGAACTGATTGCAACCTCTTCATAATGAAACGGTTCGTTATGGATGCTGAAACAAATATTTCAGTAGTAAAAAATGCTAAAGCAGAAACTCTCCTTTAGCCCTTTTTAGCAATTATTTTTCTCGCTTAATTTTAAATTTAATACATTATTATGGCTTATTTATTTACGTCAGAATCTGTTAGTGAAGGGCATCCAGACAAAGTTGCAGATCAAATTTCGGATGCATTAATTGATAACTTTTTGGCATTTGATGCTGACTCAAAAGTAGCTTGTGAAACTCTTGTTACTACTGGTCAGGTAATTTTAGCTGGTGAAGTAAAATCGAATACTTATCTTGATGTACAGCAAATTGCACGCGACGTAATCCGTAAAATTGGATATACTAAAAGCGAGTACATGTTTGAAGCAAATTCTTGTGGAATTCTTTCTGCAATTCACGAGCAGTCTGCAGACATTAATCAAGGTGTTGACAGAGCTAAGCCAGAAGAGCAAGGTGCTGGTGACCAAGGAATGATGTTTGGTTACGCTACAAACGAAACTGAAAACTTCATGCCATTAGCGCTTGATTTATCTCATAAATTATTACAAGAATTAGCAATCTTAAGACGCGAAAATAACGAAATCACTTATTTACGTCCAGATGCTAAATCTCAGGTAACTTTAGAATACAGCGACGATAACAAACCAACTCGTATTGATGCGATTGTTATCTCAACTCAACATGATGATTTTGACGAAGAAGCTGCAATGCTTGCTAAAATCAAAAAAGATATTGTTGAAATTTTAATTCCAAGAATCATTGCTAAAAACCCAGCTCACGCTCATTTATTCAATGATAAAATCAACTACCATATTAACCCAACAGGAAAATTCGTTATTGGAGGTCCTCACGGAGATACTGGTTTAACTGGAAGAAAAATCATCGTTGATACTTACGGTGGAAAAGGTGCTCACGGTGGTGGTGCATTCTCTGGAAAAGATCCAAGTAAAGTAGATAGAAGTGCTGCTTACGCAACTCGTCATATCGCTAAAAACTTAGTTGCTGCTGGTGTTGCTGACGAAATCTTAGTACAGGTTTCTTACGCAATTGGAGTTGCTGAACCAATGGGTATTTTCATTGAAACTTACGGAACTTCTAAAGTAAACTTAACTAACGGTGAAATCGCTAAAAAAGTAGAAGCTATCTTTGATATGCGTCCTTACTTTATCGAGCAAAGATTAAAATTAAGAAATCCTATTTACAGTGAAACCGCTGCTTACGGACATATGGGACGTAAACCAGAAACGGTTACTAAAACTTTCTCTGCTCCTGGAGGAAACACAAAAACAGTTACTGTTGATTTGTTTACATGGGAAAAACTTGATTTTGTTGACCAAGTAAAAGCTGCATTTGGATTGTAATAATTCAGATTCTTTAATATAAAAATGGCTGTCTATTAATTTTAGACAGCCATTCTTTTTTTACAGCATATAAATTGGACGCAGATGACACGGATTCGCTATCGCGAAAACGCAGATGACACGGATTTTTTTTCTTTGTTTATTTTCTGCTTTGAGCAGAATATAAAATAAAATCCGTTTTCATCCGCGTCTTTACGAAGTAAATTCGTGTCATCTGCGTTCAAACAATAATACAGATCAAACCTAATCTATAAAAATCGTTTATCGCTCTAATTGCACATTTGGCAACGTTTTAGGACGATTGGCATCATTTGATAAAATCCAACCTGTACGATACATCCATTCTGTCATTTTACGCAGTTTTACGTAATCAATATTTTCAGACTCATCCATTGGAGTATGATATTGGCTGTGCAGCACGCTTGTAAAGAAAACGGCAGGAATTCCTCTTTTCGCATAAGGCAAATGATCTGAACGGAAGTAAAAATACTCTGGATGTTCTGGTCTGTCCCAAAGTTTATCTAAATCAAATTTTGGTCCTTCATCATTTGCTTTTTTGGCAATGGCTACTAAATCAGATGAATTTTCATGAGGAGAACTAGAGCCAAGCAATGCTGCTTGATTTACATTGTTTCTTCCAATCATATCACCGTTTAAAACTGCTACAATGTCTTTTTCTGGAACTGTCGGATGTGCTGCATACCATCTCGATCCTAACAATCCGCGTTCTTCAGAACCATGAAATACAAACAAAGCTGTTCTTTTTCCCGGCTGTTTTTTATAGGCTCTTGCAATTGCCAGCATTGCTACACAAGTACTTGCATTATCATCTGCTCCGTTATAAATAGAATCCTGACCATATTTTTGACGTACTCCGTCATGATCTTGATGACCACTGAAAAGTACATATTCATTTTTCAGCTTAGGGTCAGTTCCTGCAATTGTACCCACAACATTTACTGAAGGATATTTATAGGTTTCAGAAACTACTTCTGTTGACAAAATATCTTTTGTCGTTTTTAAATATTCTAATTGATCTCCGTGTACCCAAAAAACTGGCATTGTTGCACCTATTTTGTCACGGAAACCTTCAATTCCGTAAATTCCTCTTGTCATTTGTGGTTCAACTTGAGACCAGCTTTGTTCTGCTAATTCGTCAGCAACCATAATAAGCGCTACGGCACCTTTTTTTACAACAAGATCATAATATTTATTTCGAACTAAACCCGGATATCTTCTGTCGAAAAGCGAAATATCATCAGCAATTCCTTCTTTTGAAGCCAGTAAAACAACTGCTTTTCCTTTAATGTCGGCTTTTTCGATTTCTTCTTTTGTTGCGGCTCCCAAATACACTAAAGAACCTTCAACTTTTACATTAGTTGTTTCTGCAACCAGAACATCTTTCCATAATTTATATTCTTTCTTGCCTATTTTAAATTTTGTATTTGGCGTAACCTGATGTCTGTACAAATCAAAAAACTGAAAATAAGTTCCATCGTCTCCAGCTGGAGCCATTCCGGCTTCTTTAGCTTTATTAGCAAGCCACATCGATACTTTTAGTTCATCAAGTGTTCCGGCTTCACGACCATTAAAATGATCTCCAGCCATTTGATACATATCGGTTCTAAGATCTTTATCTGTTATTGCCGAAACTAACGGTTTTTTAATTGCCTGTGCAAAAGTCAGTGCGCCAGAGGCAAGTAAAACAAGGAGCATTTTGTTTTTCATACATTTTAATTTAGTATTTCAAACTTAAGCATTTCGAGGCAATTTTTTCAATTTTTTACATCAAAAACAGCAAATAGCAACGATTAATAAACAAAAATGACTGTCAATATAGACAGCCATTTCATTTTTATCAAATATTGATTTTAATACGTTCCGTTTTGCATTTTAGTTAATGTCTCTTTAATTTCTGCAGCCGTTTCTGCTTCAACCTGAGGATTCAAATATTTCACAGCCAATGTTTGCGTTTCAATTGCTTTTTGTTTCTGCCCGTCTTTATAATATAATTGTGCTAAAGTGTCTAAATAGTAGGGATTATTCTTGGTTACAACCAAACTATATTCTGACCAATTGATTGCTGATTTTATATAATCAGCATTCTCAGGTTTTAAAACAACTGCCCACGCTGCCGAGTTGCAAAGGTTTGAATTATATTCTTTGAATGAATTCCATCCGTTATACGAATAATCAGAATTATAATCGATTGTTGCAAATAAATCGTCTAAGCGCTGAATTGCATTTCCTTTTTCTGTTGACAAATAAGTCTCAAAATAAGCGCTGAATTCTTTTAAAAGAGCAGCATCATTACCATTCTTTTCCGCCTCTTGACTTAGATAGTTTAAATAATTTTTGTAGCAGTCAAAACCACCTTTTCCTGCTGCAATTAACTTTTTGTATACCGCAATAGCTTTATCTTGACTTGTCTTCCCTTCGGTTTCATCTTGTGCTGCATAAGTATCTTGCTGTAAAGCAAATGAAATTTCGGCGCTTAGGTTTCCTATTTTCATTCCGTCAGCCGATTCGACTGTACTGTTTTCAACCTCTTTGTTTATTTTTTCAATAGCATCATAGTGTTTTATCAAATAATCTATTGCTAAGAAATCGGTGTCATTAAGAATCTTTTCTTCCTTAAAAAGCTGTTTAGTAAATCCTTGATCTTTGATTTCTTTTAAAATCGTTTCTACCAAAAGCATATTTGGTTTGGTATCTTTTTGATGTGTTTCAATAAGTTTTTTCCAAATCTTTTCGATTCCTTTTTTATCTTGGACTGCTTTCGTTACTACAAAATCTGTTGAATTAGGATCTGTTACATCATTAGTATCATAATCGTATGAAACTTCTAAAGCTGAAACTTTATTAAAAGCGTTTATCAAATCTGCATCTGTTGCTTTTTTATTTTTTATTGCTTTATCAAAAACTAAAAAAGCATCTGCACGTTTTAACTGACGGTAAAAATCACTGTAATATCCAAATTGATATTCCTTGCCTGCTAAATCTGATTTTGCTTGTGCTAATACTTCTCCATCACCATTCAAAACTATTATAGCTGGATCGTTTGCAATTTTATTGTTTTTCAGCCATTTTTTATCTTCGGCTCCTGCCAAATAAAAATTGTACACATCATATTGAGGATTGTATTCGGTATACATATTATATCCAATCTGTGTTTCCTGACCTTTTATAAAGAAATCAAAATCAGTTTTTGCAGAATCTTTGCCATTCACTACAACTACTAAAAATTTATCTTTGACTTGTTTGGTTGCTGCAAGTGCATTTTTTAGATTATTTTCTATCTTAAGCTTAAAATCTACTTGGCTTACCGCTGCAATACTATCAAGGGAAAGAGGTTCTGCAACGCTGTCTGCTGCAGCTGATGCTGCTAAAGCTTCTTCTTTTCCTGGATAAGTCCAGTTTGAAACAGTTTTACTTTCGAGCGGAATAACTTTTTGAGATTTCTCTGGCTGAGCATTTTTTTCATTAAAAAATGTCAACGGATTTTTTCCTGCTTTCTCAGAAATTTTCAACCCGCCAATCTTTTGATCAAAAAAACCAGACAGCTTTAAATCACCTAAAACTGGCAATTCATACTTAATTGTTATTTCTGAAACTTCTTTTGGTAAAGCATATTTATAAACACTAGAACTTCCTTCGTAGCCTTCATACACTAAATACAAAAAATTTGCTTTATCAATTTCAAACTCTAAATCGGCTTTGATCCAATTAGGGTCTAACTTGGTTTTTATATCTATCAAACTTTGATATTGAACTGAATCTGATCCCTTTTGAGTTCCAATATAAAAAGGATAATAGGCTGGATCTATAAATTTTACTTTGATCTTTTTTGCTTTACTATTGTTTACAAAAGAAAGATCAAAAATATTTTTATCTTTTCCATTTTGTACAAAAAGTAATGAATCTCCTTTGATTTCATAATCACCAGAATATAGAATCAACTCATATTTATTATTATCTAATAAATTAAGCTTGATTTTTTGACCTTTATCTGTAGATAGATATGATCCTTTTTCAATTGTTTTTGTCTGGGAGAATGCAGACATTCCGCTAAACAAGAGCATTAAACTCCAAATAAGATTGCGCATGACTAAAATTTTGTGGTTAATTTTGTTGCGCAAAGGTATTTCTTTATTGTCTGAATCGGAACACTTAAATCTAAAATAATGTAACTAAAATACTATAAATTGTATTTCATTGAGAATATGATATATCGCGGCTGAACGGTATATTGAGAAACCCTTGTAGAGAACTGCGAGAAGCTGTCGTCGTTAAGATATTTTGTATTTAATAAGTTTGTTGCAGAAACTTTGTATTCCCATTTACTGTTCTTTTTTTGGTAAATTAAACTGGCGCTCAAGAAATCATATTCGTTATCTACGGTTTTATTTCCGTTATAATAATGGTAGAATTCATATTCTGAAACAAACGAAAAACTTTTTAAAAAGTAATAATCTAGTCGGGCAAATGGCTTATCTGTATAATAAGTAGAACCGCTGTATTTGTTGATTAACGCATTGTATCCAAATTCAATATTGGGGAAGTTTTTATAATTTGTCGATGCCTTTAATGTGTAGCTCTGCACAAAACTTTCTGTCGTTGCCAGTTTATCATTTTGAATATTGTTGAATTTCGACCAGTTTAAACTTGCAGTTGCCGACGCTTTATAATTTTTCAAGAAAGAACGTCCGTAAGTTCCCATTCCGCTAAAAGTTTCATCGGCTAAATTTGAATTGTATGGTGTTGATGATTGATTAATTCCTTCAAAATCGGCTTTGGTTTTTATAGCATCTACTTTTTTAGTGTAAGATGCATTGGCAAAAATATTCTCAAAATTAAACATATTGTATTTAAAGTAACGAAGCGAATGTACTTGAGAAGTCGCATTTTCCAGAAATCTATTACCGCGAAATAAACTGCTGTAATCAGACAAAACATAACCCGCAGCTAACTGATTAATATCTGTAAAATCATTGGTTAAAGAGAAATTATAGGTCAGCGTTTCTGATTTTTTGATTTGATATAAAGCGAAGAAATCAGGCAGTACTTTTACAAAATTTTGCGAGTAGTTTGTACCTAACTGCGTATTTGTCATTTGGTATGAATGTACGCTTACTCCAGGAGTCAAAGTAAATTTTCCTGTTAGGATTTTATAATGAAAACCTAGAAAGACATCATTAAAATTATAATTTACATCATTATTATTGGCCGCATCATTCAAATCATTTTTATCTCCGTTATCTAACATCTGAAAAATATGAGAATTAAAATCCTGATACGAATAGGTATTTCCTAAAGTAATATTGATGTTGCTTTTTGGTGTTACCATATAATAATAATCCAACTTAGCATCTAGTTTATTAGTCTTTACAAATCGGTTTTGATTGAGATCATTCCTTTTTTGACCAGAAATATAGCCTGACAAATCAAATGGCTGCGTGCGCAAATTGGCGTTATAAAACGGATTTTCATCTTGATATAGATGCTGCATTTCAAAAGCAAATATATTCTTGGTACTTTGTGTATAATACAAACTCAAATTTTGATTTATTGATGTCGGATCTTGTTTTTTGCCAGTCAAAATAGTTTCAACTGTTGAGGCATTATTTACAATTGATTCGCGCAGCAAATCAGTATCCTCATTTTGTTTTGATAATTTGGTTAAAATATCATAATCAAACTGAAATTTATCATTTGGTTTATAGGTTGAACTTAATTTAAAAAGCCCCAAATTATTCTTTTGATGCGTTAATTCATCTCTTTTCTGCTGATCTCCAGAATCAAGAATTGTAGTCTGTGATTTGGTTTCAAGATCTGTTTTTGAAGTCGAAAGTATTCCAAAACCGCTAATATTCCATGCTTTTGAAACGGAATAAGCGAAGTTTGTTGCTCCAAATTTGGTTTCAATTTCTTTGGCGCGATTATTTCTTAAAATAGAAATTCCTAAATCATTTGAAGAAACATTAAAAGAACTCCCTCCCTTTTTCATCATATTTTTAAAACCGCCGGTAAACTTAAAATAATCTTGTGCGGTAAGCGGCAGCTCTCCAATATTATTAAAATTGGTGATTAAATTAATGCTGTATTTTGGACTGTAATAAAACAATTTTGGGTTAATAATATATCGACTGTCTAGTTCTGCAACTCCAATTCCTGCGGTAACATCTCCAAACCAAAAGTTTTTCTTTCCTTCTTTTAGTTTGATATTCATCGCTACGTTATCTTGATCGTTTTCTAAGCCTTTTAAAGCACTTACTTCGTTATAATTTCTAAGAACCTGTACTTTATCAATGGCATCTGCTGGAATATTTTTAACACCTAATTTGGTATCACCGTCAAAAAAGTCTTTGCCTTCAACCATCAATTTACTCACTTTTTTTCCTTCAACTTCAATTTCTCCATCGGCATTTACTTCCACTCCCGGCAGTTTCTTCAAAACATCCTCAAGTTTCTTTTCTGTTCCAGATTTAAACGAATCGGCATTATAAACAATTGTATCTCCTTTTATAGAAACTGGCATTTCACGCACAATTTCTACTCCTTCCAATTCAATTCCTGCTCCATCTAAAACAATATTCTGGCTGATATTTTCAGTTTTGGCCGAAACGGCAATTTCCTTAGATTTCATTCCAAGATAACTTACTTTGATTGTATAAGAGGTATTCGATTTTAAAGTAAGCTGAAACTTCCCTTTATCATTAGTAATCCCATAAGAATCCATTGCTTTTGTTCCGTTGTTAACTGCCATAATATTGGCCATTTCCAACGGATTTTTTTGTTCGTCCTGAATAACTCCATCAAAACGAACACTCTGAGAAAAGGATATAGAAGTAAAAAATAAGGCGAATAAAAAAAGCGTCTTGTTCATCAAGAAAATAATTAGGATAAATATTTTAGAGTTAGCGTTTTATCGCCTGATCATTATTGTATTTCCTCCACCTGGACCACCTTCGCGTCCGCGATTCATTTCTCTAAATTCTTCCATTTTTTTAATCACTGTTGCGTCGTACTCTTTTTGAGAAATAACTTTTCCTTTTTTTGAGGGTTTTATCTCGACTTTATCTTTAGAGTTCAACACTATTTTGGAACATAAAATGGTAGTTTTGCCATCATTTACTTCTAGAATCAAACCCGGAAGTCCCCAATAATTTTCTGGTCCTTGATTAACTGGAATTTCTGGTGTATACCAAGCCGTAACTACGATTTGTTTAGGAATTTCAAAATTATCTTCAAAATTTGTTTTAGTTTCTCCTGACGTCTTTTTTACCTCTTCCTTTTTATCATCATTGTTTTTAGGTCTGAAGTTTCTAAAATCAGTTTTACTGGCTTCTTTAACCGCTGTTGCTTTAAAACAGTTGTAACCTCCAATTTGCTTGGTTTCCTGCTCTAGTTTCCATTCTAATTTTGGAAGGGAATCTACAACTAGAAATTCTTTTCCCATAAATTCCTTATCAACCGTGTACGATTTTGTTTTAACATCTTTATAAAAAGTGCCGCCGCCGCCCATAAACGAATTCATCATAACTCGCATTCCGCCGCCTTGCTGTCCGGGAGTTTCGAGTTTTTCTTCTTCTTTATAAATGGATGCCGATTTGTCAAAATTTAAAATAAATGTTTTCTCGAGCATTTTTTTCAGACGCTCTTCCATACTTTTTTGCATTTCTGGTGTTATATCGCGATTTCCGGTTCTCACACCTTCAAATTTAGGCGCTTGAGTTTTAGATTCGTAAACCGCTAATCCTTGAAAATCTTTTTGTGCTTGTACTTGACTAAAAACAAGAATCAAAAGCAAGTAAAATCCTTTTTTCATTTCTTTCTTTTTGTAATTCGGTAAGCTTTTCAAAACTTACACTCAAATGTATTATTAATTTTAAAATACTGAAAATTAAATATATCAATCTTAGAATGTCATCGACAAAATTAAGTTTTTGTAAGACTATTAGAATTTAGAAAGATATAAACTTTAAAACAACTAAAACTCTAATTTTAAGAGATTCTTTGACGTGGTTTTTGTACTTTGGCATTTCGAAACCCAATCTTTTATGAGCAAAATACATCGTCTTATTTTTTTACTGCTTTTTATTTCGTGCTCGTTTTCGACTTTTTTTGGGCAAATCCAAAAAATAAAACCCGATGTTGTTTCTAAATTTGAGGCTGATGTTGATGACTTTATTGGCTTTGATTCTTTTGGGTATGGCTATGATATAAAGAACAATGTTTTTAGAAAAGTAAAAGGCAGTGAAATCTTTGAATATAAAAATGTGTCTTTGGGAAACATCAGCAAAGTTGATATTCAAAATCCACTTAAAATGGTTTTATACTACGAAGACTTTAATAGCGTTGTTTTATTAGACAATCAATTGAATAAAATGACGGAAATTAATTTTTCTCAAAATTCAATTCCAATAATAGCTGGCGCAATAGGAATGTCTACCCAAAATCAGCTTTGGATTTTCAATACTTTAAATCAGCAGATAGGTCTTTTTGATTATTTGAAAAATGAATACAAAACAGTTTCAATTCCGCTGACCGAAAGCATAAAGTATTACCAAACTGATTTTAACACTTTTTACTGGATTGATAAAAAAAACAATTGGTTTTCATGTGATATTTTCGGAAAAATTTCAAGTTTAGGAAATGTGCCAGACTTTGATAAAATTGAAATAATAAGCCCTCAAAAATACATTTACAGCAAAGCTAATTTGTTGTTTTTTAAAGACATTAGCAAAGTAAATACTGCCAAAGATTTTGAAATTGAAATTTTAGAAAAAACGTTCAACAAATTCTATTACAAAGACCAAATTTTATCTATTTTTACAGCTAAAGAAATTGCAAATTATAAAATCGTAACACCGTAATGCACATAGCAATAGCAGGAAATATAGGCGCAGGAAAAACTACTCTGACTAAATTATTAGCGAAGCACTTTAAATGGGAACCTCATTATGAAGATGTTGTTGATAATCCGTATTTAGATGATTTTTACCATCAAATGGAACGTTGGTCGTTTAATTTACAAATATATTTCTTGAACAGTCGTTTCCGTCAGGTACAGCAAATTAGAGAAAGCGGAAAAAAAATCATTCAAGACAGAACGATTTATGAAGACGCTTATATTTTTGCTCCCAATTTATATTCGATGGGATTAATGACCAGTCGTGATTTTGAAAACTATACGTCTTTGTTTGAATTAATGGAATCTTTGGTAAAAGCACCAGATTTATTGATTTATTTAAGAAGTTCTATTCCTAATTTAGTTGGACAGATTCATAAACGCGGACGTGAATACGAAAACTCAATTTCTATTGATTATTTAAGCCGTTTGAACGAAAGATATGAAGCGTGGATTCAGACTTATACTAAAGGAAAATTATTAATTATTGATGTTGATAATATCAATTTCGTTGATAATCCAGAAGATTTAGGAAATATTATCAATAGAATTGATGCTGAATTGAACGGATTGTTTTAGAACACGAATTGCACCGATTTTACACGAAATAAAAAAATGCCTCTAATAATTTTAGAGGCATTTTTGTTTTTAAGAAACTTTTTTGACAAAGTTGTTAATACTCTTTATTTCGCAGCATCAATTTTTGCTTGAACTTCTTCTTCGGTTCCTTCATAAACTTCTGTGGTTGTTTTACCATTTTCGGTTTTTGTTACAGTTCCTTTAGTTTTTCCATTTACGTTTGTAATTTCAACTCGAACAGATTTTTTCTCATATTTACTAGTATCAAAACAATCTGTTTTTTGATATTTTCCTTTTTGATCAAAATGAGCCAAACATTTTGCAGTTTCTTCTTCAGAACATCCTTTTTCTTTGCACATTGCAATGCATTCTTCTTTTGTCATTCCAGACATATCACCGCATTTAGAATTTACTCCTGCATGCATTTCTGTTTTAGCGCAGCAAGAACCTTTTCCTGCCATTCCAGCATCAGCGTGTCCTGCACCTAAAATTGGTGCAATTACCAAACCAATTAAACAAGTTAACTTAATTAAGATGTTCATTGACGGTCCAGATGTATCTTTAAACGGATCTCCAACTGTATCTCCAGTTACCGCTGCTTTGTGAGCATCAGAACCTTTATAAGTCATTTCGCCGTTTATCATAACTCCAGCTTCAAAAGATTTTTTAGCATTATCCCAAGCTCCTCCTGCATTGTTTTGAAAAACAGCCCAAAGAACTCCAGATACAGTAACTCCTGCCATGTATCCTCCTAACATTTCAGCTATTAACTGATTATTGTCTGCATAAACTAATTTTCCTAAAAGTACAATTGCGATTGGAAACCCTATTGTCAAAATTCCAGGCAGCATCATTTCGCGTAAAGCTGCTTTTGTAGAAATCTCAACACATTTTCCGTATTCAGGTTTTCCAGTTCCTTCCATAATTCCAGGAATTTCTTTAAACTGACGACGCACTTCGTATACCATATCCATGGCTGCTTTTCCAACAGAATTCATCGCTAATGCTGAGAATACTACTGGAATCATTCCACCGACAAATAACATCGCTAAAACTGGCGCTTTAAAAATATTAATTCCGTCAATTCCAGTAAAAGTTACATACGCTGCAAATAAAGCTAATGAAGTTAAAGCCGCAGAAGCAATTGCAAAACCTTTTCCTGTTGCTGCAGTTGTATTACCTACAGAATCTAAAATATCTGTTCTTGTACGTACTTCTTTTGGCAATTCGCTCATTTCTGCAATTCCACCAGCGTTGTCTGAAATTGGTCCAAAAGCATCAATTGCTAATTGCATTGCTGTTGTTGCCATCATTGCTGAAGCTGCTAAAGCAACACCATAAAATCCTGCTAAAGCATAAGAAATCCAAATTGCTCCACCAAATAAAAGTACTGTTGGGAAAGTAGAAATCATTCCAGTTGCCAAACCAGCAATTACATTTGTTCCTGCTCCTGTAGATGATTTTTGAACAATTGCCATAACAGGTTTTGTTCCTAATCCTGTGTAATATTCAGTTACTGATGAAATTGCTCCACCAACAATCAAACCAACTAAAGTGGCATAAAAAACACGCATTGAAGATATTTGCTGTGCTCCTTCTCCAAAAAATTCCATTGTCATTACTTCTGGAAGCATATGTTGTACTAAAAAGAAACAAGCAACCGCTGTTAAAACAATAGAAATCCAGTTTCCTATATTTAATGCTTTTTGTACTTGTGCTTCTTTTGCATTATCATCAGAGATTTTAACTAACATTGTACCAATAATCGAAAATAAAATTCCGAAACCAGCAATTGCCATTGGAAGTAAAATTGGTCCAATTCCGCCAAAAGCATCATTGATACTTCCACCCATATCTTTTATAACATAATTACCAAGAACCATTGCCGCTAAAACGGTTGCTACATAAGATCCAAATAAATCAGCTCCCATACCCGCAACATCTCCAACATTATCTCCAACATTATCTGCAATTGTAGCAGGATTACGAGGATCATCTTCTGGAATTCCAGCTTCAACTTTACCCACTAAATCAGCTCCAACATCGGCAGCTTTAGTGTAAATTCCGCCTCCAACTCTTGCAAATAAAGCTATTGATTCAGCACCAAGTGAAAATCCGGCTAAAGTCTCTAAAACAACAGTCATTGTTTCAGTATCTTTCCAAACTCCGTCAGAGAAAAGATTAAAGAATAATATAAAGAAAGTCGTTAAACCTAAAACCGCCAAACCTGCAACTCCTAATCCCATAACAGTTCCACCGCCAAAAGAAACTTTTAATGCCTGCGGCAAACTAGTACGTGCTGCCTGAGTAGTTCTAACGTTTGTTTTAGTCGCTATTTTCATTCCAATATTTCCAGCATAAGCAGAAAATAAAGCACCAAAAATAAATGCTATTACGATTAATAAATGAGTTTGTACTCCTGGAATAAAAGTAATTCCTGCCAACGCAATACTGGCAATAATTACAAAAATGGTTAATAATTTATATTCGGCTTTTAAAAAGGCTAATGCTCCTTCATAAATGTAATCTGAAATCTCTTTCATCTTACCGTCGCCCGCATCTTGTTTTAAAACCCAAGCCCTTTTTATTCCCATGAAAAGTAATCCTAAAATTGCCATAACAATTGGCAGGTAAATCATAAATGAATTCATAATACAGTAATGGTTTTTGGTTAATAGTCAACAAACTAACTAAAACGAATTTAAACAAAAAAGCAATACTCCTGACGGTAGTATTGCTTTTTTTATATTAGAAAAGGGTTAAAATTATTTAATGCTAAATAATCCCTCTGGTTTATTTTCAATATCATCAAAACGTTTTGTACACTCAGCAATAATTGCATAAGCTTCGTTTACGTCTCCCCATCCTTCAACATCTACTTTTTTGTTTTCAAGATCTTTGTACACTTGGAAGAAATGCTCGATTTCTTTTACTAAGTGAGGATTAATATCTGAAAGATCTCCTAAAGAATTCCAGATTGGATCTGAAACTGGTACACAGATAATTTTTTCGTCTGGTCCTTTATCGTCTGCCATGTGGAAAACACCAATTGGTTTTACTTCCATAACACATCCAGGAAAAGTTGGTTCGTTTACCAAAACCAATACATCAAGAGGGTCACCGTCAAGAGCTAAAGTTTCAGGAATAAATCCGTAATCAGCAGGGTACATCATTGAAGAGAATAACATTCTGTCGAAACGCATTCTTTTGATTTCAAAATCGTACTCATATTTATTTCTGCTTCCTCTTGGTATTTCGATTAATACATCGAAAGTTGTTAGTTTGTCTGCGGTCATTTTCGTTTTTTATTGTTTCTATAAATTCGGTTGCAAAAGTAACTAAAGAATCCTTTTTTCACAATAAAAAACTACATTAATCTGCCTAGTTTTGTTTTAAAAAACAGGCAGTTAATAGGTAATCTTACGATTTCGTTTATTTAAGTAATAATGCCACAGTAAATATGTTGCATAAGATCTGTACGGACTCCATTGCTGTGCATGAATTTCCATTTCTTGTTTATCATGAATATCAAGTAATTCTTTAATCGTATTAACTACTGCAATGTCGCCAAGCGGAATTAAATCAGGCTCTTGCAAACAAAACATTAAATAAATATCGATAGTCCAATTTCCAATTCCTTTTAGTTTAATGAGTTCTTCTCTAACTTGAATCGCAGTTTTTAGAGCTAAACTTTCAATATCTAATTCTTTGTTTAAAACGGCTTCTGCTAAAATTTTAATGTATTTGGTTTTCTGACGACTGACACCAAGATTCCGAAATTCTTCATCTGATAAAACCGACATCGTTTCTGGATTACACGTTGTATAGGCTTTGATTTTTAAGAATGTGGCTTTCGCCGAATCTATCGAAACTTGCTGCTCGAGAATAAGCAATACCAATGTTTCAAAACCTTGTGGACGTTTTGGAATTGGCGGCAATCCATATTTTTCGATAATTTGAAGAAATACAGGATTTTTAGCCGATAGAAAATCAATGGCTTCTTGCATAAAATGTTTTTTAGTCCATTTCAAAATTAAACAAAAAAGAATCTCATAAAGGTACAGAGACACAAAGTTTTAGTTCACGCAGATTCTAAGTATTTAAGCTGATTAAAGCAGACTTTAAAATTTCTAGTTTAAAAAAATCTGCTTAAATCCGTAGAATCTACGTGAAAAACATCCAAAAAAAAAAGTCGCAAAGAATTAAAACTTTGCGACTTTGTAACTTTGAACCTTTGTAACTTTAAAATTAAAAATAGAATCCGAAAGATCCTTTTACTGCAAATTTATTAGCATCTGGAGTGTTTAAATAACTTCCTCTCCAAGAGAAATCGATTCTAAATACTTTGAAAATATTCCCAATTCCTGCATTATATTCCCAATACACATTTTCTGGCGCATTATAAGGCTGACCTGAAGCATTTATAGCGCGATTCGCATCTGAAATGGTTCCGTGTACTGCTTTTATACCAACAAATTCTCTCCAATTTAGTTTTCTCATAAAAGGAACTCTGGCAAATAACCTTCCTCCAAAATCATGATTCCATTGCAAAGTAGTATATTGATCAGTAATGAACTCATAGAAATTCAAGTTACTAAACGTATTTTCAATTGTAAAATAAGTCTGATTTCCAGGAATTACACTCATTAATCCTAACGGAATTGTACCCCATGTTTTTCCAGTTTCAAGAATAATATTTGATCTTCCTAATGGTCCAATAATAATAGGCTGTTTATAAAATAATTGAATTTTTTCGTAAGCAAAATCACTGTCAAAAACGCCTTTAATACCATAACTAAAGTTAACAAAGAAATGACTAAAAGGGCTGTCAACTAAACTGCGTTCAACGCCATACCCAATTGTTTTACGATTTGGCATATATTCAAATTGAATATTTGCTTCTGACTGTTTTACCATACTTTCGACCACACCAGCAGGATTTGCTGAACTTGGTAATGTCGTGTAATAGTCTAAACTAAAAGTCTTTGAAGCTGATTCTAATGTTCGATAAGAAAACCCTGCTTGAACAATAAAATTCTTTTTAGGTTCCATTTCAAAAGAAACATTACTCAAATTAATATTGGTTAATTTTCCATTGCTTCCTGTTGTAAATAATGCCGATGATGCAAAACTTCGTCCTAAAATATCATTTGTTGTGGTTAAACTGGCTCCAATTTGTTCAATATCGCGCCTATTTCCTCCAGAAATAATGATTCTATTTTTTTTGTCGATCATCCATTTTCCCGAAACACCGTATTTGAATTTATTATCGTCAAAACCATAAGCTGTATAAGCCTGCAGACGCCAAGGGTCATTTGGTCCAAAATAAGTTCTTCCTCCGGCTCTTATTCGTATACCTTCGACTTCATTGTAGCCAAACGTAGAAAAAATAGGTCCAAAATCGAAATTTTTAAATTCAACATAACCGCTTCCTAAAATCGAGACGAGACTATACAACTGCTTAAATCGCTTGACGGTTTGCAGGGTATCAAGCATTTTATAAATCCCTGCTTCATCTTTATTTAGCTTTTCAAAACGATTTTCTTCCCAGAACTCAGGTGGTCGCTCATAAACTGCATTGTCTATAAAGTTAACTTCTTCCTTGTAAAATTTCTCTGGTTTCTGAATATTGAATTTATGGTTTCGATATAAAGTGGTTCGTTTTCCGTAAACCCCTTTTGATTTTTCTTTTTTGTTTAAAGCAAAATCAGACATCATATAATCACGAGTTAAAAGAAAAACCGAATCGTTTTCTACTTCAAACTCCTGCTCAATATAAATATCTTTTACCCAGTTAATATTGGCGCTTTTAGTAACGCCCATATTAATTTTCTTGATTGCAAAAGTAGAATCGTTTACCCAAAAATCTCCTTTAAAAGTTAATTCGTTTTTACGTCTTGGGTAAAAAACAATGTTATAACACCATTTTTTGTCTATATAAGCACTGTCTTTTAGGACATAATTATATACATCAATTCCTGTTTTAGAAAGTGGACTTGTAAAACTTTTATCAAAAAACTTAAGGTGATTATCGTAAATATTATAATCTGAATAAAGATCTTTTACGAAAGATAAAATCTGCTGATTACCATTAAAACCAGACATTTTATTTCCGGTAAGATTTTCTTTTACTTTCTTTATTTTATTATCGCCGTAAACATCATAAACTGATTCGTTGATAAAAATTGGCAGATACGTTTTTCCTGTAACATCTGATGTATCAATATGATTAAAAACAAACTCCATTCCTTTAAAGAGTTTATTTTTCATAAAAGCACTATCGATTGTGTTCATATCGAACTCCACTTTCTCGTACTTCTGCATCTGATATTGATTGAACTGGTAAAGTCCGTTTTTACGCTTTCTTTCCCATATTTTTCGAAGAATGTCTAATGCGGGATTATTCTTTTTAGATGTTTTTCCAGTATAAATTACAACTTCGTTAAGCACTTCGGCTTCACTCAAAACTATTTTAAAATCATAATTTACGGCTTTTTCCAAAGGTACTTCGCGATCTGAAAATCCTGCAGAAGAAACTAACAAAGCGGTATATGTATTTGGAGATTCCAAATAAAAACGACCATCTTCATTAGAGACTATTCCTGTATTGGATCCTTTAAAAACAACATTTGCAAACGGAACCGGCTGATTAGATTTATCTAAAACAATTCCACTCACTTTTGTCTGCGCAGCAGCAATATTTACAAAAGCAAATACAAAAAACAGGCTGAGTAAAATTATTCTTTTCATAATCTGGCAAAAAAAGCTTCATCAATAAAAAAGCTTCATCAATAAATATGACTGATGAAGCTTTATGTGTATTTTATAAGTGTATTATTTGTACAATACTTTTTTAACTGCTTTTACTACATCACCTGCATTTGGCAACCAATCTTTTAATAAAACTGGAGAGTAAGGTGCTGGAGTATCTGCTGTCGTAATACGCTGAATTGGCGCATCAAGGAAATCGAAAGCTTGCTCTTGAACGATATAAGTAATCTCTGAAGAGATACTAGCAAACGGCCAAGCTTCTTCAAGAACTACTAAACGGTTTGTCTTTTTAACCGATTTAAGAATTGCATCTTTATCCATAGGACGAACTGTTCTTAAGTCGATAATCTCGCAAGAGATTCCTTCTTTAGCTAATTCATCAGCAGCGATAAAAGCTTCTTTGATGATTTTACCAAAAGAAACGATAGTTACATCTGTTCCTTCACGTTTAATATCAGCAACTCCTAATGGAATAGTGTATTCTCCGTCTGGCACTTCACCTTTATCACCATACATTTGCTCAGATTCCATGAAAATTACTGGATCATTATCGCGAATTGCAGATTTTAAAAGTCCTTTTGCATCATAAGGAGTTGACGGCACAACAACTTTAAGACCTGGAGTGTTTGCAAACCAGTTTTCTAAAGCTTGAGAGTGTGTTGCTCCTAATTGACCTGCAGAAGCTGTTGGTCCACGGAAAACGATAGGCACATTAAATTGTCCACCTGTCATTTGACGCATCTTCGCAGCGTTGTTTATAATTTGATCAATACCTACTAAACAGAAGTTGAAAGTCATGTACTCTACAATAGGACGACAGCCGTTCATTGCTGAACCTACTGCAATTCCTGTAAAACCAAGCTCAGCAATTGGAGTATCGATTACTCTTTTTTCGCCAAACTCAGCAAGCATTCCTTTTGAAGCTTTGTATGCTCCATTGTATTCTGCAACTTCTTCGCCCATTAAATATATGGATTCATCGTGACGCATCTCTTCGCTCATCGCTTCGCAAATGGCCTCTCTAAATTGTATTGTTCTCATATTTATATTGTATGTTGAATTTTCTGAAGAGCAAAAATAAATATTTTAAATCACTTAAAAGCATAAATTAAGTTTAAAATCGCATGAACTTCTTTCTCTCTATAGGTTTTAACTTTTTTAGCTTTATTGTGATATTTACGAAATCGATATAATACACGTAAAATTAACACTTAAACTATGTGAAACTTTTTTCAGACAAACTTTAAGTCTTTTGTTAATTTTCCTCAATCAAATTCTTTCATCAAAACGGTTGAAATCTAAAATTATTTCAATTAAGTAATAACCTTTTATTAAAATTGAGTTTTTCACTTGGCTTATTCTTTAAATATACTTTACTTCGTAAGGATAATCTTAACACCAAAGCCATGAAAATAAATCTATTATTATTTATTATTATATTTTTTTCAATCGAAGCAAAATCTCAGAGCCTAGTTGGCACCTACACTAGACAACAGCTAAAAACCAAGGATGGCAGAATTCTAGAAAAAGTTAAAACACCTGAAGTATTTAGCTATACTTATTCTAAAAATAAGTCGATACAAAGACTAACTACTATTCAAAAAACAACCACTGATAACACTGTTATTGAAAATACGGGAGGTAAAATTTTTGCAAGCCGTACTATTCGCCGATCCTCAGAAGTAATTAATTACAAAGATTTTGACTCCAAAATATACAAAGTTCTTATGACAAATGACGGGATTGATTCAAATGTAAAAACAAAACTTCCAACATATACATGGGAGCTTTTACCAGAAACTAAAATTATAAATGGTTTTTCATGTAAAAAAGCGACAACACAAAATACCGCATTTATTACCAAACAAAATATTACGGCTTGGTATACCGAAGAAATTCCGATAAAAGATGGTCCAATGTTTTACAGCGGATTGCCTGGCTTTATTATTCAACTTGAAATTGACGATAATTCAATTTTGGTCTTTCAAGAACTGACTTTTAAGAATGAGAATACCAAAATTGAAATACCAAATAACAGTGCAAAGGAATTAAGCTTTGAAGAATACCAAACAGGTTTAAAACAAGTTAACTAATTCTAATTTTTCAAAAAAATAATTGAAGCAGCTCATTTTCTGTATTAAAAGCAAGAAATCATTAATAGATTTTGACAATCTTCGAAATCGTAATAGTTTTTAAAAATATTATGCATGCATAGTATAATTATTCCAAATTAAATTCTAAATTTGTAAAAGCATATTATAAATTCAAAATATATACTTATGAAAATACTAGTTTGCATCAGCCATGTGCCTGATACTACTTCAAAAATCAACTTCTCCAATGGTGACTCTGAATTTGATACCAATGGTGTACAATATGTAATTAACCCTAATGACGAATTTGGATTGACTCGTGCAATCTGGTTTCAAGAGCAACAAGATGCAAATGTAACAGTGGTAAATGTTGGAGGTCCTGACACTGAACCAACTTTACGTAAAGCTTTGGCAATTGGTGCAAACGAAGCAATTCGTGTAAACGCAAACCCAACAGACGGATTTTTTGTTGCAAAACAATTAGCAGAAGTAATTAAAAACGGAGGTTATGATCTTGTAATTGCAGGAAAAGAATCTTTAGATTATAATGGAGGAATGGTTCCTGGAATGATCGCTGGTATTTTGGGTTACAACTTCTTAAACTCTTGTACAGCAGTAACTGTTGACGGAAATAATGTAAAAGCGGTTCGCGAAATCGACGGTGGAAAAGAAACTATAGGCACTACTCTTCCTTTAATCATTGGTGGTCAAAAAGGACTTGTTGAAGAAAAAGATTTACGTATTCCTAACATGAGAGGAATTATGACAGCAAGAACTAAAGCTTTAACTATTCTTGAACCAGTTGACGCTCCTGTAAATACAAAAGCAGTAAAATTTGAAAAACCAGCTCCAAAATCAGCAGTAAAATTAGTTTCTGCAGATAACCTAGATGAGTTAATCAATTTATTACACAACGAGGCGAAAGTAATCTAGTATTCAGTAATCAGTTTTAAGTATTCAGTTTCAATCTGAATTCTAAAATCTAAAATCTAAAATTATTATGTCAATATTAATATACGCAGAATCTGCAGAAGGAAAATTTAAAAAAGTAGCTTTCGAATTAGCTTCTTATGCAAAAAAAGTAGCCGAAAGTCTAGGAACAACCGTTACAGCTTTAACTGTAAACATCAGTGATGTAAGCGAATTAGCAAAATACGGAGTTGATAAAGTTTTAAAAGTAAACAACGATAAATTAGCTGGTTTTACTGCTAAGGCTTACGCCGATGTAATCAAACAAGCTGCTGAAAAAGAAGGAACAAAAGTAGTTTTGCTTTCTTCTACAACAGACAGTATTTATCTTTCATCATTAGTTGCGGTCGCTTTAAATGCTGGTTTCGCTTCTAATGTCGTGGGATTACCGGTAAGCACCTCGCCTTTCCAAGTAAAAAGAAACGCCTTTTCAAACAAAGCTTTCAATATTACACAAATCGATACAGATGTAAAAGTTCTTGGTTTAGCTAAAAACTCTTACGGAATTTTCGAAAGCGCAGGAGGTGCAGCTGCCGAAGATTTTAATCCATCAATTGGAGATAACGATTTTGGTGTAAAAGTAGAATCTGTAGAGAAAGTAAGCGGAAAAGTTTCTATCGCTGATGCTGATATTGTAGTTTCTGGCGGACGCGGATTGAAAGGTCCAGAAAACTGGGGATTAGTTGAAAATTTAGCTGAAGTTTTAGGCGCTGCAACAGCATGTTCTAAACCAGTTTCTGACTTAGGATGGAGACCTCACAGCGAACACGTTGGACAAACAGGAAAACCAGTTGCTACAAATTTATATATTGCAATAGGAATTTCTGGTGCAATTCAGCACATTGCAGGTATCAACTCATCAAAAGTAAAAGTAGTTATCAATAACGATCCAGAAGCTCCTTTCTTTAAAGTTGCTGATTATGGTATTGTTGGCGATGCATTTGAAATCGTACCTCAATTAACAGAGAAATTAAAAGCTTTCAAAGCACAACATTCTTAATTCAAGAATTCTCTTTAAAAATATAGCTGCCTAAAAACAAGATAATCGTATCTTTGTTTTAAGGCAGCTTTTTTGTTCCATATTTTTTGATTAAAATTGCACCTTTATTTTTCAATCAAAAAAAGTATTAAAATGCGGTGCTAAGTGCCCGTTTTACAAACATATATGAGTCTAGTAAAATTATCCATAAAAGGAATTTCATACAGTCAAACTCAAAATGGCGCGTATGCCTTGATTTTGAATGAAGTTGACGGCGAACGAAAATTACCTATTGTTATTGGCGCTTTTGAAGCCCAGTCAATTGCTATTGCCTTAGAAAAAGAGATAAAACCTCCTCGCCCATTAACTCACGATTTATTCAAAAACTTTGCTGAAAGATTTGACATTGTTGTAAAACAAGTCATTATTCACAAATTAGTAGACGGCGTTTTTTACTCAAGCTTAATTTGCGAAAGAGACAAAATTGAAGAAATAATCGACGCTAGAACATCAGATGCGATCGCTTTAGCATTACGTTTTAATGCTCCAATTTTTACTTATAAAAACATTCTGGATAAAGCTGGAATTTATTTAAAATCAAATACAGCTGATACAGATCAAGGTTCTCAGGAAATTGACGACGTACTTTCTAACCCAGAAACTTTTGGACACGAAGAGGAAAGTAATCAATCTGGAGATGTTTATGCAAAACACAGCCTGCAAGAACTAAATGAACTTTTAGATCAGGCAGTTTCTCAGGAAGATTATGAAAAAGCTGCAAAAATTAGAGACGAAATCTCGAAAAGATAAATTTTAGGCTGTAAGCCTTAAGCTTTAAGCAATAAGCTTAAAGTGCAAAACATAAAAAAAACAAGCTTAAGCATTTAGGATAAAGCCTAAAGCTTAAAGCCTAAAGCCTAAAGCAATAATGAAACAATACTTAGATTTAGTAAAACACGTTTTAGAAAACGGATGCCAAAAAGGAGACCGAACTGGAACTGGAACCAAAAGCGTTTTTGGATACCAAATGCGTTTTGATTTAAGTGAAGGTTTCCCAATGGTTACAACAAAAAAATTACACTTAAAATCGATCATCTATGAACTGCTTTGGTTTTTAAAAGGTGATACGAATATTAAATATTTACAAGAAAACGGAGTAAAAATATGGGATGCTTGGGCAGATTCTAATGGAGATTTAGGACCTGTTTACGGGCACCAATGGCGCAATTGGAACAGCGAAGAAATTGATCAGATTTCAGAATTAATTACTGAATTAAAGACTAATCCAAACAGCCGTAGAATGTTGGTATCAGCATGGAACCCATCTGTTTTGCCAGACACAAAAAAATCTTTTGAAGAAAATGTGGCCAACAATAAGGCAGCATTACCTCCTTGCCATGCCTTTTTTCAGTTTTATGTAGCAACACCAGATTTAGAAAAAGGAGAGACAAAAGGAAAATTATCTTGTCAATTGTATCAACGCAGCGCTGATATATTTTTGGGTGTTCCCTTCAACATTGCTTCTTATGCACTATTAACTATTATGATTGCACAGGTTTGCGATTTAGAACTAGGCGATTTTATTCATACTTTTGGTGACGCACATATTTACAACAATCATTTTGAACAATTGGAATTACAATTGACTCGTGAGCCAAAACCGCTTCCAAAAATGATTTTAAATCCTGCTGTTAAAAATATTTTCGATTTTGATTACAACGACTTCACACTTGTTGATTATGAACCGCATGCGGGCATAAAAGGAAGTGTTGCTGTATAAAAGCAAAAAAAAAATCCGCTTAAAATTTTAAGCGGATTTTTTTATACTACTAAAACACTGTTTTCACTGCCGGCGAAATCATTCCATTTGTATGAATCTGCTTCAGGATCATTAATATAAATGCCGTCGATTACATATTTGAATTCATAAATGGCATCTTTTACCAAGTCATACGTAGCCTTAAATGTTCCATTCTTTAGTTTACTCAAAGTTCCCTCTTCAGGATTCCAGTTATTAAAATCTCCAACAACCGCTGCCGAATCAGCATCTTTGGCATCTATAGAAAAAGTAACTTTTACAACTGGTTTTGTTTTGATAAATTGTTTCTTTAAAGACATAACTATTTAGTTTTTAGATTTATATAAACTAAAATTACATAAATTCAACTAAACTTTTCACAATACAATTCCGATTTGTGATAATAGCAAAAACAGTCCGTTTTTTTAATTGCATCAACAATTTAAAGAGTATATTTTTTTTGTATATTTATTTACAACTCATTTTCAAACAAATATTCTGCGGTCAGAATACGGTGTTTTAAAAATAAATTCTAACTTTATAATCTCATTTATATCGGTATGGAAAAAGAAGTGCACGAACAATACGAGTATGCAAGAAGACGTATAAGACAAAAAAAAATCCTTTATTTTCATTTTGTACTTTTTCTACTGGGAAGTTTATTTATTTTCATCGCAAATAGATTTTTTGGTTTTGGAGCTTCAACAGAGCAAAACTGGTGCTTATGGGGCATTACTTTATGGTTCTTCATTTTTATACTGCACTTTATAAAAGTTTACATTACAGATCGATTCATGAACAAAAAATGGGAAAGGGAACAAATTGACAGGTTAGTTGCTTTACAGCAAAAGAGAATCAGTCAACTAGAATCAAGGATTAATGAGGATACCGAAAATAAAATTTAGTTTTAGCATATTATGATTATTATGATCGCGGCTGTAGCCGAAAACAATGCTCTTGGAAAAAATAATGATTTAGTATGGCACTTGCCAAATGATTTTAAAAGATTTAAATCACTAACAACGAATCATCATATTATAATGGGAAGAAAAACATTTGAAAGCTTCCCTAAACCATTACCTAACCGAGTACATATTGTTATAACCAGACAAAAAGATTATGCCCCTGAAGGCTGCATAGTTGTCGACAGCATAGAAAAAGCTATCGCATTATGCCCTGAAAATGAAGATTCATATATTATTGGAGGCGGCGAAATTTACAATTTAGCTTTACCTTATACGGATATAATCGAAATAACCAAAGTGCATCACACATTTGACGCTGATACATTTTTTCCTAAAATCAATAAAAGTGAGTGGTTATTAGTAGAATCTGAAGAAAATTTTAAAGATGAAAAACATCTTTACGATTATACTTATGAAACTTACATTAGAAAATAAATAAAAAAACATCCTCTTTTGAAGGATGTTTTTTAAAAATGACTGATTGTTAGCCTTGACTAATTCAAGAAATAGTTTTTGTAAAAATCACAAATGCAAAGTGCATCTGAAATAACTGAATAACATTTACTGTTAATTGAGAACGAATCTCAATAGGCCCTTAATAACAAATACCACTAAGATATTAAAGGCAGAAAATTAAAATTTCCAAAAACAAATTTAATCCTAAGAACGTATTTCGCACTTTAAAAATAGTATCCCCCCAAGAACAATACTTTTAAAACTACTTACTTGAACAAATTAGCTGCAGTGCAAAAAAACAGCTGTTTGATTAAGTCAATATGATAAATCAATCATTAAATTTTTATCATTTTTACTTTAACAAAGTTGTACATAAAATACACATCACACAATACCCACTTTTAGTGATTTTTTAAAAATACCCACTTTTGGTGATGGCAAAAATTTTTATTAAAAGTGATTTTTATCCTCCATTTCAAAACATTTAATTTACACTTTAAAAAACTCAACTACAGTTAAAGCAGATTGTTTATATTTGCGTAAATAAAAATAATGTCTGAAAAAATAACCCCATATAAAGATTCTTCTTTAGGTAAAAAAGAACAAGTAGCCCAAATGTTTGACAACATTTCTGGGAACTACGACAATTTAAATCGTGTAATCTCATTTGGTATTGATGTCAAATGGCGAAAAAAAGTATTAAAAATAGTTTCAGATACTAAACCAAAAGTCATTCTTGACATTGCAACAGGAACTGGCGACTTAGCCATTTTAATGGCTCAAACTAAAGCAGAAAAAATTATTGGCTTGGATATTTCGGCAGGAATGCTTGAAGTTGGAAAGAAAAAAGTAGAAGAAAAAAATCTATCTTCTGTTATAGATTTAGTATTAGGAGATTCTGAAAACATTCCTTTTGATGATAACTATTTTGATGCAATAACAGTTGGTTTTGGCGTTCGTAATTTTGAGAATCTAGAAAAAGGTTTTTCTGAAATTTTACGAGTTTTAAAACCAAACGGTGTATTTGTAATTTTAGAAACTTCCGTTCCTGACAAAACACCATACAAACAAGGATATAAATTTTACAGCAAAAATATATTGCCAGTTATAGGAAAATTGTTTTCTAAAGACAATTCAGCATACGGTTATTTATCTGAATCTGCGGCAGCTTTCCCATATGGAGAAGCATTAAACAATATTTTAAGAAAAACTGGGTTTATAGATGTTGTAGCAATGCCTCAGACTTTTGGTGTAGCAACCATTTATTCAGCATCTAAAAAGTAGTATGAAAAAAATTGTAATCTTATTTTTATTAGTCTTATCGACAAAAGGATATTCTCAATTTGCTAAAAGCATGTTTAGCAAAGATCCTATTATAAATCTTGAAAACTGGCAAAAGCAGCGTGTTTATTTTGGCTACTATTTGGGTTTCAACAGCTTTGACTTCAAATTTGATTATAAAAATGTAGTAAATCAAGATATTCAAGTAAAAAAAACAACTGGTTTTAATGTTGGTGTAGTCGCAGATTTAAGATTACAAGAATACATTAATTTGCGTTTTGAACCGGGTCTATATTATACAAAACGAGATTTGTATTACCCTAACTTTACTTCTAAAACGGATTATTTGAGAGAGGTAAACAGCACCTATATTCATTTTCCTTTATTGTTGAAGTTTTCATCATTACGTACAGGAAATGTCCGTCCGTATTTAGTTGGCGGAATGTCTACAACTCTAAACCTATCCAGCAACTCTAAGTCTACGGATGACAATGCCGAAGGAAAATTCAGGGTAAAACCATGGACTGCAGCTTATGAACTTGGCTTTGGAATAGACTTCTTTACTGAGTATTTTATTTTCTCTCCTTCTATTAGAGGTATGTTTGGTATTACAAACGAATTAGTACAAGACAAAGATCCGTTAAGCCCTTGGACAAGTAACATCGATTCTATGAAATCAAGAGCTCTTTTAATAAATTTTACTTTTCACTAAAACAAATTTCTAACTATTCCGTTTAAACTCACTAAGAATAATCGCGGTTGCTGTTGCTACATTTAAACTTTCTGTTTTTTGCAGCTCTCCAAACCTAGGAATTGTTAATCGTGCGGTAACCGTTTTTTCAATTTCTGCCGAAATTCCATTGGCTTCATTACCCATAATAATGATTCCATTTTCAGGCAGATTTTTTTTATAAATAGTTTCGCCATCCATAAAAGTTCCAAAAACAGGAAGTTTTGTTTGACTTAAATACGTTTTGAGATCAACATAATTTACATTTACTCTGGTAATAGATCCCATTGTAGCCTGCACAACTTTTGGATTGTAAATATCGACTGTTTCTTTAGAACAAACAATTTGTTTAATTCCAAACCAGTCGCAAAGACGCAAAATGGTTCCTAAATTTCCTGGATCACGAATATCATCTAAAGCGAGGATTAAACCGGTACTATTGATTTCGTTTTCAACAGGCATTTTAAAAACTGCTAAACAAGAATTTGGAGTTGTCAGCGCGCTTATTTTTTTTAGTTCTTGATCATTAATAAGAGTTCGCTTTGAAGTTTGAACTTCTTGAAAATCATTTAATGTGGTGTATAAATGCTCTAATTCAAAATTGGATTGCAGTAATTCTTGAATTACCTTTACCCCCTCGGCAAAAAACAATTGATTTACAAAACGCTGCTTTTTTTGATGCAAACCTGAGATAAGCTTTATTTGGTTTTTAGTAACCATAAAATAATGTACTTTTGAATTAAATTTTTAAAAACACTTGAAAAAGAATTCTACAAAAATAACAGCATTTATTCTAATAGCAATACTTATTTGCGCTTGTAATGCTGTAAAAAGAGTTCCTGACGGAAAAAACCTTCTTGTAAAAAACAATATTCTTGTAAACGGGAAATCTACAAATGATGAAACGGCTTTAAATCAAATGTATCAAAAACCTAATGGTAAACTGTTAGGATACAAACTTCGTCTGAATTTATACAACTTAGCAAACTTAAATCCAGACTCAACTTATAAGGCTCAATTTATAAAACACCCGCACAGATATGATCGTTGGTCTAAAGTATTATCTGCAAAGCAAGTTGATCGTCTTGGACAATCTTTTTTAAACAAAGGACTTAATGAATTTTTAAAAAATACTGGTGAAGCACCAGTAATAATTGACACATCAAAAGCTAAAAAGTCATTGTTACGCTTAAAATATTACTATTTTAACAATGGTTATTTTAATGTTTCAACAGATTATTCTATTGACAGTATTGCTCGAAAAAAGGCGCAGATAAATTATAAAATAACTACCGGTCCTGGTTTTACTATAGACACTATTCGAACTAAAATAATGACTCCTGCCCTTGATTCATTATACAAAAACAATCCCGAGGCTTCGATTTTAAAATCTGGAAATCAGTATAAAACTTCCGATTTCGAGGAAGAAAAAAATCGTATCACAACCTATTTTAGAAATCATGGTGCCTATTTTTTTCAGCCTACTTACATCACCTTTGACATTGATACAATTGGCAAAAAAAACAAAGCCAATGTGACTCTTATTATTAGCAACAATAATATACAGGAAAAAGATTCCAGCAGAACAGAACCTTTTAAACTATATACGATCAGCGATGTAAATATTTTTACTGATTACTCCGCTGCAAATGCTAAAAGTAAAATCAGTGACAGTACTACTTATAACAACTTCAATTTATACAGTTATAAAAAACTAAAATATAAGCCTCGTGCCATTACTGATGCCGTTTTTATAAATAAAGGAAGCACTTTTTCTGATACTAGAACAACCCTTTCATCACGATATTTAAATAATCTTAAAATATTTAATTACCCATCAATACAATATGAGGTAGATAAACGCGACTCGACTGCACAGTCTTTAATTGCAAAAGTTTATTTAACTCCTAGAAAAAAATATAGTTTTGGTACAACTTTAGACGTAACACACTCAAATATTCAAGATTTTGGTATTGGAGCCAGTATATCTGAAACTATACGAAATGTATTCAACAGAGCTGAAACTTTAGAAATCTCAACCCGTTTAAACATCGGATCTTCTAAAGACATGGCAAATCCTAACGATAACTTTTTTAACGTTTCTGAATATGGGGTTGATTTAAAACTTAACTTCCCAAGAATTCTGATGCCTTTTGGTACGGAAAAGATTATCCCAAAAAGAATGATTCCATCTACCAGTATTTCTGGAGGTTTCTCTAAACAACGAAATATAGGTTTAGACAAAGAAAACTTTACAGGAGGAATATCTTATAACTGGTCACCAAAAAGACATAATTCGGTTAAATTTGATTTACTTAACGCTCAATTCGTTAGGAACCTAAATCCTAATAATTATTTTAATGTTTATACTTCTTCTTATGATGAATTGAACGGAATTGGTAAAGTTTACAATCAAAAGCCTATCAACTGGGGAGATACACCAGAACAACAAATCAGAAGAGATCTAACTATTCCAAACGGAACCACAGGTTTTACAAACGATGTATTAACCAATCAGACAGCTTTACTACCAGGCGACCCACAATATAAAGATGTACAAAGTATAGAAGAAAGAAGGGTTCGTTTAACTGAAAACGACTTCATTTTAGCAACCAGCTATACTTTTACTAAAACAACTAAAAAGGATTTAGCAGACAATACTTTTTATCAATTTAAAACTAAAATAGAATCTGCAGGAACTTTATTATCAGCAATTTCGAGTTTAGGAAATCTGCCAAAAAATGCAAATGGCAATTACGAAATTTTCAACTTAGAATACTCAGAGTATATAAAAACTGAGTTTGACTATATTAAACACTGGGATTTTGGAAAAGAGAAAGTATTAGCGGTACGAAGCTTTTTTGGAATAGCAGTTCCTTTTGGAAATTCAAATTATATTCCTTTCTCTCGAAGTTATTACGCAGGAGGATCAAATGACAATCGTGCTTGGCAGCCTTACTCTCTTGGACCTGGAAGCACGAATGCTGTAAATGATTTCAACGAGGCAAATATGAAAATTGCTTTTAGTGCAGAATATAGATTTAAAGTATTTGGAGATGTCAAAGGAGCCATCTTTGCAGATGCCGGAAATATCTGGAATGTGCTCGATAATGTCATCGATGAGAAGGCAAAATTTTCTGGCGTAAACGATTTAGCTGAAATCGCTTTAGGTTCAGGATTTGGTTTACGATACGATTTAAGCTTTTTTGTTATTCGATTAGATTTAGGCTTTAAGACCTATAATCCGGCGCATGAGAAGGGTGACCGTTGGTTTAAAGAGTACAATTTTGGGCACTCGGTTTTAAATTTTGGAATAAATTATCCGTTCTAATGCTAATTAATTCTTATTTTTGCAACCTAAAAACTAAAAACAACTATAAAAAAAATTACAATGGCACACAATATTAAACCCGGAGTAGCTACAGGAGATCAAGTACAGGAGATTTTTAATTATGCGAAAGAAAAAGGATTTGCTTTACCTGCTGTAAACGTTACAGGATCTAGTACAATTAATGGAGTTCTAGAAACTGCAGCTAAATTAAATGCACCGGTTATCATTCAATTTTCTAACGGAGGAGCACAATTCAACGCTGGAAAAGGATTATCAAATGCAGGTGAAAAAGCAGCTATTGCAGGAGGAATTGCAGGAGCAAAACACATTCACACTTTAGCAGAAGCTTACGGAGCAACTGTAATTTTACATACTGACCACTGTGCAAAAAAACTTTTGCCTTGGATTGATGGTTTATTAGATGCTTCTGAAAAACATTTTGCAGAAACAGGAAAACCATTATTTAGTTCTCACATGATCGATTTGTCTGAGGAGCCAATCGAAGAGAACATCGAAATCTGCAAAGAATATTTAGCTAGAATGAGCAAAATGGGAATGACATTAGAAATCGAACTTGGTATTACAGGTGGAGAAGAAGATGGCGTTGACAACTCAGACGTAGACAGCTCAAAATTATATACTCAACCAGAAGAGGTAGCTTACGCTTACGAAGAATTATCTAAAGTAAGTCCTAAATTTACAATTGCTGCTGCTTTTGGAAACGTTCACGGTGTATACAAACCAGGAAACGTAAAATTAACTCCAAAAATCTTAAAAAATTCTCAAGATTTCGTTCAAGACAAATTCAAAACTGGTCACAATCCAGTAGATTTCGTTTTCCACGGAGGTTCAGGTTCTACACTTGAAGAAATTAGAGAAGCTATTGGATACGGAGTTATCAAAATGAACATCGATACTGATTTACAGTTTGCTTATACTGAAGGAATCCGTGATTATATGGTAAACAATATTGAGTATTTAAAAACTCAAATTGGTAACCCAGAAGGTGCTGATGTTCCTAACAAAAAATATTATGACCCAAGAAAATGGGTTCGTGAGAGCGAAGTAACATTCAACGCAAGACTTGAACAAGCTTTTGCTGACTTGAATAACGTAAACACGTTATAAAAAAGTATTCAGTTTACAGTTTTAAGTATTCAATATCTGAGTACTTAAAACTGAATACCACTGAACACTGAAATTTTTATTACTGAACACTGAATACTAAAGAAATGGCTTGGTTTAAAAGACAAGAAAAAGGAATTACGACCGCGACAGAAGACAAAATGGACGTTCCGAAAGGATTGTGGTACAAATCTCCTACTGGAAAAATTATTGATGCTGACGAATTAGCAAGAAACTTATTCGTAAGTCCTGAAGATGATTTTCATGTTCGAATTGGAAGCGCAATCTATTTTGAAATTTTATTCGACAACAACGAGTTTGTTGAGTTAGACAAAAACATGACATCAAAAGATCCTTTGCATTTTGTTGATACAAAAAAATATGCGGAAAGATTAAAAGATGTAATGGAAAAAACTCATCTTAAAGACGCTGTACGTACGGGAGTAGGGAAATCTAAAGGAAAAGAACTTGTAATTTGCTGTATGGATTTCGCTTTTATTGGTGGATCTATGGGAGCTGTTGTAGGTGAAAAAATCGCAAGAGGTATTGATCACGCAATCAAAAACAAACTGCCTTTTGTAATGATTTCTAAATCTGGCGGGGCTCGTATGATGGAAGCTGCTTATTCTTTAATGCAATTAGCAAAAACATCTGTAAAACTAGCTCAATTAGCAGAAGCTAAGTTACCTTATATCTCACTTTGTACAGACCCAACAACAGGAGGGACAACAGCATCTTACGCTATGTTAGGAGACATCAATATCTCTGAGCCAGGTGCTTTGATTGGTTTTGCTGGACCGCGTGTTGTACGTGACACTACAGGAAAAGATTTACCAGAAGGTTTCCAAACTGCTGAGTTCTTATTAGAACACGGTTTCTTAGACTTTATCACGCCTAGAAAAGAATTGAAAGATAAGATCAACTTATATATCGATTTGATTCAAAATAATACTATTAGATAGTTTTAAAACTACTTAAAATAGAAAATCCCAAGAAATTGCTTCTTGGGATTTTTTTATATCACGCAGTCAAAATATACCATAAAGAATTTAAAAAATCTATTATGCTTTTAAGAATAGCACAAAGTTTTAAAGCAGAAAAAACCTCTACTCCTTTGCTTCTCTGAACCTTTGAACCTTAGAAAAAACCTACATCCCCGTACGAATTGCTTCAACTGGATCTAAATTTGCAGCAGATATTGCTGGCAAAATTCCCGAAATCAAACCAATAAGCGCTGCTAAAGTTGTTCCTAACATAATGTTCCCAAAGCTCAAAACAAATTCAAAATCTAGAACTTTTGTCAAAATAAGCGCAATTCCCCAAACCATCAATAAACCAATAATTCCGCCAATTACTGAAAGAATTATTGCTTCAAACAAAAACTGAAATAATATAAATCTGTTTTTTGCTCCTAATGATTTTTGAATCCCAATTAAATTCGTTCTTTCTTTTACTGAAACAAACATAATATTCGCAATTCCAAAACCACCGACTAAAAGAGAAAATCCGCTGATAATCCAGCCTACAACATTCATCTGACCTAGAATTCCATCGATAAAATCTGTAAAACCAGAAAGAACATTTACAAAAAAATTATCAATCTCTCCTGCTTTCATTCCTCTAGTTGCTCGAAGTTTTTGTGCAACTTCAGCTTTATAAGCATCCATATCGACACCTTTTTCTGGTTTCAATACAATTACAGGTGTCATTGCATCGCTGTCACCATACATTCTACGCAAAAAATTAGCTGGCAGATAAACCGAAGTATCGTTGCTGTCTCCAAAAAAACCAGCACCTTGTTTTTCGATTACACCAATTACAGTAAAACGCTGACCATAAAGTCGTATATTTTTACCAATAGGATCACTGCTTCCAAAAAGCCCTTCGGCAATATCATATCCTAAAACTATTACTGCAGTTCCTGAGTTCGATTCAGATTCATTATAAAACCTTCCTTTATCAAAACTCAATCCGTCAATATCGACCATTTCGCTTGACGACGGCACAATATTCACATCGCTGACGGTTTTTGAATCGTATTTCAAACTTTCATGATTTACAAAAAGCTGATAAGCAACCTGATCTGTATTATTAAGTGAGTTTTTTAAAGCAATATATTCATCATACTTCACATTTGGGAACTGCTCTCTCTTCCATTGTGGAATTTCAGAAGGTCCAAAACAGTATTTCATTAAATAAATCGTATTTTTATCTAAACTGCTCAAATCTTTTGAAATTTTTCTATCCAAAGAATCAACAGCAGCTAAAACAGCGATAATTGAAAAAATACCAATAGTAACACCTAAAAGCGACAATAAAGTTCGCAGTTTATTATTTCGCAAAGCGCTTATAGCAAAGCTTAAACTTTCTTTTAATAATCTTAGATAAAGAAGCATATAGTAGTATTTTTCAACAAAGTAAAATTCAATAATTTAAAAACAAAAACCTAATAAAAGTTAACTTACTCATCAGTAGATTTTTTTAGCATAATGTTACATTAATTTTCTTTAAAATAATATATAAAAAAACTACTTTTGCAGTCTCAAAAATCATAACTACACAATGAGCACAACTAAAAAAATACAATCGGCATTAATTTCTGTTTTTTCTAAAGATGGATTAGAACCAATCGTTAGAAAATTACACGAACAAAATGTTACACTTTACTCAACTGGAGGAACTGAAGATTTCATTAAAAATCTTGGTATTCCGGTAGTTCCTGTTGAAGATATTACTTCTTTCCCTGAAATTCTTGGAGGGCGAGTTAAAACTTTACACCCAAAAATTTTTGGAGGAATCTTGAACCGTCAAGATAACGAAAGTGATGTTCAACAAATGAAGGAATTTGATATTCCTCAGATTGATTTAGTAATTGTTGATTTGTATCCTTTTGAAAAAACTGTTGCTTCTGGTGCAAGCGAGCAAGATATTATCGAGAAAATTGACATTGGCGGAATTTCATTGATTCGCGCTGGTGCAAAAAACTTCAAAGATACAGTCATTGTTGCTTCTGTTAATGAATACAGTTTGCTTTTAGATATGATTACAGAACAAAATGGTTCTACAACTATTGAAAACAGAAGATTGTTAGCTACAAAAGCTTTCCACGTATCTTCTCATTACGATGGAGCTATTTTTAATTATTTCAATACAGACGAAACGATCTACAAAGAAAGCATTGATAATGGTCAAGTTTTAAGATATGGTGAAAACCCACATCAAAAAGGCTTTTTCTTTGGTGATTTTGATGCGATGTTCAATAAAGTTCACGGAAAAGAATTATCATACAACAACTTGCTTGATGTTGATGCTGCAGTAAATTTAATTGCTGAATTCAAAACTGACGGACCAACATTTGCGATTCTAAAACATAATAATGCTTGTGGTTTAGCTTCAAGAAAAACAATCAGCGAAGCTTATTTAGCAGCTTTAGCTTGCGACCCAACTTCTGCATTTGGAGGAGTTTTGATTTCAAACACTAAGATTGATTTGGAAACTGCACAAGAAATCAACAAATTATTCTGTGAGGTAGTTATTGCTCCAGCTTATGATGATGATGCAATTACAGTTTTACAAGAAAAGAAAAACAGAATTATTTTAGTCCAAAATGAAGTTGAATTACCTTCAAGACAAGTAAGAACATGTCTTAATGGTTTGTTAATTCAGGACAGAAATAATATTACAGATAATAAAGAGCATTTAAAAACCGTTACAATTACAGAACCTACTGCTCAAGAGATAGAAGATTTGATTTTTGCATCAAAAATTTGCAAGAACACAAAATCAAATACAATTGTCTTTGCAAAAAACGGAACTTTAATTTCATCTGGTACAGGTCAAACTTCAAGAGTTGATGCTTTAATGCAGGCTGTTGACAAAGCAAAAGCATTTGGATTTGATTTAACCGGCGCTTCGATGGCAAGTGATGCATTTTTTCCATTTCCGGATTGTGTAGAATTAGCCAAAAAAGCAGGAATAACTGCTGTAATTCAGCCAGGAGGCTCAATAAAAGACGAATTAAGTATAAATTATTGCAATGAAAATAATGTTGCAATGGTATTTACAGGAACTCGTCATTTTAAACATTAATTTGTTTAACTTTGTTCGATAAATAATTTATAACATTTTAAACCCCTAAAAAACTTATGGGATTTTTTGATTTCATGACCGAGGATATTGCGATAGACCTTGGTACCGCAAACACTTTAATCATACATAATGATAAAGTCGTTATTGATAGTCCATCTATAGTTGCACGTGATAGAGTATCAGGCAAAATCATTGCTGTTGGTAAAGAAGCCAACATGATGCAAGGTAAAACGCATGAAAACATCAAGACCATAAGGCCTTTAAAAGATGGTGTAATTGCTGATTTTGATGCTTCGGAAAAAATGATCAATATGTTCATTAAAAGCATTCCTGCATTGAAAAAAAGAATGTTTACTCCAGCTTTACGAATGGTGGTTTGTATTCCTTCTGGTATTACTGAGGTTGAAATGAGAGCGGTAAAAGAATCTTGTGAAAGAGTAAACGGAAAAGAAGTTTACTTAATTCATGAGCCTATGGCTGCTGCAATTGGTATTGGCATTGATATTATGCAGCCAAAAGGAAACATGATTGTTGATATTGGAGGTGGTACAACAGAAATTGCTGTTATCGCTTTAGGCGGAATTGTTTGCGATAAATCTGTAAAAATTGCAGGTGACGTTTTCACAAATGATATCGTTTATTATATGCGTACACAACACAACCTTTTTGTAGGTGAAAGTACTGCTGAAAAAATAAAAATTCAAATTGGAGCGGCTATCGAAGATTTAGACGGGCCGCCAGAAGATATGTCTGTTCAAGGTAGAGATTTACTTACGGGAAAACCAAAACAAGTAGATGTTTCTTACCGCGAAATCGCAAAAGCACTAGACAAATCGATTCAACGAATTGAAGATGCTGTAATGGAAACATTATCTCAAACACCTCCTGAATTAGCTGCTGATATTTACAATACAGGTATTTATTTAGCTGGTGGAGGATCTATGTTAAGAGGTCTTGACAAACGTATTTCTCAAAAAACAGATTTACCTGTTTATATTGCCGAAGATCCTTTAAGAGCTGTTGTTCGTGGAACTGGAATGGCACTTAAAAACATTGCAAAATTTAAAAGTATCTTAATCAAATAAGATTCAAAATAGTAATCAATTTACTTTTATTAGAGTCAAATTTCACTATTTGACTCTAATAAAATTTGAAACCAAAAGCATATCCTGAAACAAAATAACCAAACAAGAAATGCAGCAAATTTTTAATTTCATTTTAAGAAACAGTAATCGATTGCTGTTTTTGCTGCTTTTAGGTATTTCGTTGACGCTCACAATTCAGTCACACTCCTATCACAGAAGCAGAGTAATCAGTTCCGCAAATTTTTTAAGCGGAGGCGTTTACGAAAGAATTAATCACATCAACGAATATTTGAATTTAAGATCTGAAAATGATGAACTTGTACTTGAAAATGCAAGATTAAAAAGTCTTTTATTCAACAAAGAGGATACTACCAAAATACCTTTGGCCGATAGTATAAAAGGAGTAAAACCTGCAGATATTATTGTGTCAAAAGTAATTCACAACTCTTATAATACTCACGAAAACTATATCACCTTAAACTCTGGAGCAAACGATGGAGTTAAACAAGATATGGGAGTAATTAACAGTTTAGGAATTATTGGAGTTGTAGATAATACATCTCCAAGATATTCGACTGTTGTGAGTATTTTGAACATGAAATCTCAGATTAATGCTAAAATTAAAAAATCAAATCACTTTGGTTCTTTAACTTGGGACGGAAAAAGTACTGGTTTTGTTCAACTTGAAGATGTTCCAAGATTAGCTTCTATTAGAAAAGGCGATACCATTGTTACAGGCGGACAGTCAGTGATTTTCCCTGAAGGCATAAACATTGGAACTGTAGATAAAATTTACATTAAAAAGAATACAAGTTACTATGTTATAAACGTTAAACTATTTAACGATATGACAAATCTAGGACACGTTTATATTATCAAAAGTAAGGACAGAGAAGAACTTATTAATTTAGAAAACAAAAACAAGGAAAAAGATGAATAGCGCTTTATTAGTCAATATTCTTCGTTTTATTATGTTACTAGCAATTCAGGTTGTTATTTTCAATAATATGAATTTTTTAGGGTACATAAGTCCCTTCCCATATATCTTGTATATTATCTTATATCCTGTAAACAGTAATAGAGCGGGATTAATTATCTCTAGCTTTTTATTAGGATTGATAATGGATATGTTTTGTAATTCTGGCGGAATTCACGCAACAGCTTGTGTAATTCTAGCCTATTACAGGCCTTACATCTTTAAATTTTCATTTGGTTTAAGTTATGAATATCAAACCATTAAACTAAATGAATCTTTAACACCCGAAAGGTTTTCATTTATTCTAGTATCTGTTTTATTGCATCATATTATACTATTTACATTAGAAGCTTTTCAATTTAAATTTATACTAGACATTTTACTGCGAACCTTGTTCAGCACCATTTTTACAATAATCACTTCAATTATAATAATTTATCTTATTAAGCCCAATAAACGATGAGAAAAGTTCTGCTGCCCTCTTTAATTATTATTGCAGCATCTTTGCTAGTAATGCGGATATTTTATCTGCAGATCATTGATGATTCGTTTAAATTGAAATCAGAAAATAATGCCATTAAAAAAGTCTACGATTATCCAGAAAGAGGATACATCTATGACCGAAATGGCAAATTACTGGTTGCCAATCAGGCTTCTTACGATATCATGGTAATTCCTAGAGATATTAAAGAGAATCTTAATATTCCAGAGTTTTGCGCATTACTAAATATTACTCCCGAAGATTACGAAAAAAGAGTTGCTAAAGCAAAAGTTTACAGTCCACGATTACCGTCTGTATTTTTATCTCAATTAAATAAAAATGAATTTGCTGCTTTTCAGGAAAAAATCAGAAAATTTGAAGGCTTTTATTTTCAGAAACGTTCACTTCGTGATTACGAAGTAGATTATGGCGCTAATATTTTTGGTTTCATAACGCAGGTAAACGAGCGACAAATTGCAAAGAACCCCTATTACAACAGTGGTGATTTAATTGGAAAACAAGGAGTTGAAGAAAGTTATGAAGAAATTTTACGTGGTATAAAAGGCGTAAAATACATTCAGAAAGATAAATACAATCGTGAAATTGGCTCTTATAAAGAAGGCAAATACGACACGATTGCCGTTGCTGGTGAAGACATCAATTTAACAATCGACGCTGAACTTCAAAAGTATGGCGAAGAGCTAATGATTAATAAAAGAGGTGGAATTGTTGCTATCGAACCAAAATCTGGTGAAATTTTAGCATTAGTAACCGCTCCATCGTATGACCCAGGAATTTTAGTTGGAAGACAACGTTCTAAAAACTATACTCTTTTGTATCATGATTCGATTGCAAAACCGTTGTACGACAGAGGACTTTTAGCCGAGTATCCTCCTGGTTCTCCTTTTAAAATCTTAACAGGTTTAGTGGCTCTGCAAGAAGGTGTTGTCAACGAGCAAACAACCTTTATGTGTCATCATGGATTTAGTTATGGACGCGGCCGCTTTATGAAATGTCACGGATTTGGACCTCATCAATTACATAACGGTATCTACAACTCTTGCAACACTTATTTTGCCCAAGCATATATGTTAACGATTAACAAATATGCAAATCCAGGCAAAGCAGTAGATGTTTGGAGTGATCATATGAGAAGTTTTGGTTTAGGTCAATTTATGGGATATGATTTACCAACTGGAAAAAGAGGTAATATCCCAAACTCTAAAACTTATAAAAGAATTTATCCTAACGGAGGCTGGAGAAGCACAACAATTGTATCGAATGCAATTGGTCAGGGAGAGGTTTTAATGACACCTATTCAGCTTGCTAATATGATGGCAACTGTTGCAAATCAAGGATACTATTACACGCCTCATATCATTAAAAAAATTGAGGGTGAAAAAATTGATTCAAAATTTACAACCAAACACACTACTTCAATTGACCAAAAGTACTTTCCGCCAGTTATAAGCGGTTTGTTTGACGTATACAATAAAGGTACAGCACATGCTTTAAGAGTTGAAGGAATTGATATTTGCGGAAAAACGGGTACAGCAGAAAACTTTGCTAAAATTAACGGCAAGAGAACACAGCTTAAAGACCACTCTATTTTTGTGGCATTTGCACCAAAAGACAATCCCAAAATTGCGATTGCGATTATGATTGAAAATGGAGGTTTTGGAGCTACCGTAGCAGGTCCAATTGCGAGTTTAATGATAGAAAAATATTTAAGAAAAAAAATAACGAGAACTGATTTAGAGATTCGTGTTTTAAATAAAAGTTTGGCGAGCGAATATGCTAAACTTGGAGGAATGAGCGAAGCGAGTGCGATAGAATCTACACCAAAAGATTCTCTTTTAAAAGCTAAAATTATTGCTCCGAAAACGACCGCTCCAAAAACAGAGACTAAAAAAACAACAATAGACACTACTAAAAAGAACTAAGAAAGATTATTTCAAATGAAAAATCAAAGTGTAAAAAATAACATCGACTGGATAAGTGTCTTTATCTATATTGCATTGGTAATATTAGGGTGGCTGAATATTTATTCGTCATCACTATTATCAACTGACGGGACATACCAGAAGCAATTAATCTTTATTGGATGTACTATTCCTTTAATTTTTGTTGTGCTTTTTGTTGATGGAAAATTTTACGAAAAATACGCCAGTATAATATTTGGTGTATCCTTATTGTCATTGGCAGGCTTATTTCTGTTTGGAAAAACGATTGCAGGACAAAGATGCTGGTATGCCATCGGAAGCTTTACTTTACAGCCATCTGAGTTTGCAAAGGCAGCTACGTCATTAGCATTAGCTAAATATTTGAGCGACACACAAATTAACCTTAAAGAAACCAATAGACAACTGCAGGCACTAGCAATAGTTTTTTTACCTGTAATGCTGATCCTGCCTCAACCCGATCCAGGAAGTGCTTTAATATACAGCGTCTTTATCCTTGTTTTGTTTAGAGAAGGATTGCCTTCTTGGTACGTGTGGACAGGTTTTATCACTATTCTTTTATTTGTATTAACTCTCGTTTTAGAACCCTACGCTGTTATTTTGATAGCTTTAGGAGTTCTTATCATTATCCATTTTAAAGGACGAGCGGTAGACCGAAACATTATTCTAAGTGCAATTTTATTAGTCATAATTTCAGGTTTTGTTCTTTCTGTTGATTATGTATTCGATAACGTTTTTAAACAACACCATAGAGATCGTTTCAACATTCTTTTAGGAAAAACTGTAGACATGAAAGGTATTGGTTATAACACCAACCAATCTGAAATTGCAATTGGATCTGGAGGATGGATTGGAAAAGGCTTTTTAGAAGGCACACAAACTAAAGGAGGATTCGTTCCTGAGCAGCATACCGATTACATTTTTACAACTGTAGGTGAAGAATGGGGATTTGCAGGTTCTTTGGTCGTTATTTTACTTTTTGTGGGTTTATTTTTGAGAGTAATTTATTTAGCTGAAAGGCAAAAAACCAAATTCAGCCGTGTTTATGGCTATTGTGTTGCGGGAATTTTATTCACCCATTTCTTTGTAAACATTGCCATGGTTATTGGTATATTTCCAACCATTGGAGTTCCATTACCCTTCTTCTCTTATGGAGGTTCTGGTTTATGGGGATTCACGATCTTGTTGTTCATTTTCTTAAAGATGGATGCTAATAAAGTAAATGAATGGTAGTTGTAGGTTAAAACTACAAAAGCTAAATTCCAATTGCAGAAATGTATTCTGCATCAACGATAAACATTTAATATAGAACTACAACTCAGGTTTTTTGAAACTGAGTTGTAGTTTTTTTTATTCCTTTAGCTTATTATCATTACCATCGACTTTACCCCAATGCCATTAAGTCATTAAGCTAAGTTTTCTTTAATATTAAATTTATTGAATAGGCTCAAGCTTTAGCTGGAGATACTTAATACGTGCAACAATAAGGGCTTTAGCCAAATCTGACGTTTTTAGCTAAAGCCATTCATAATTGATTTTATAAAAACTCCAGCTAAAGCTGGAGCCTACTCACAAAAACTTTAACACCTAAATAGCAGATATAAAAAAAGTCCGAAGTTTAAGCTTCGGACTTTTTTGTATTATATATTTTTCTTTAGATTTTCTCAGCTGGTCTTTTCTTTAAAAGTTTAACCAAAACAGGGAAAGTAGAAATGATAACAATAATAATGATAATGTATTCAATATGGTGTTTTAAATCAATTCCTTGTTTCAAGAAGACACCGTATAAATAATGTCCTGCAAAAATCAAGATAAACGACCATAAGAAAGAACTTAAAATATTGTAAAACATAAATTTCTTTTTATCCATAGAAACTATCCCGGCTACAATTGGCGCGAAAGTTCTAAAAATTGGCAGGAAACGAGCATAAATAATTGCTTTACCACCATATTTTTCAAAGAAATCTTTTGACTGCAGCAAGTATTTCTTTTTAAACCAAAATGAATCTTCTTTTTTAAATAAATAGTAACCGCTTTTAGCACCAAACCAATAGCCTGTCATATTACCCAAAACTCCCATTACAGCAACTCCCAATGCAAGCAAAAATACATTTAAAAAATCGCCTGGAATATATGCCACATTTTGAATTAAATCACGGCTGTAAATACCTGCTAAAAAAAGTAAACTATCTCCTGGCAGAAAAAAGCCTGCAAAAAGTCCTGTTTCAGCATAAACTATAAACAGAACAATAAATAACCCAATTTCAAAACCTCCAATATTTAACGTTATATAAAATTCAGGGTTTATTAACTGCGTCCAATCAAAATTATTCATAAAAAGAATTTGGTTATACTTATAAGTTCGTGAAATTAACAATAAATTGTTTTAACCACAATTAAATGCCATATTTTAAAGATAAATTAACTATTAAAAGCCCAAGATTTACTTGGGCTCTTAAAAGATTCTACTATTCTCTTACATACTTGCAACAAGAATGCAAAGCCTCATAATCAGCATCAGTCGCTTTTACCTCTTTGGTGTCATGCCCAACCTTTGCGATAGCTGCATTTAAGTCTGCTGTTGATGATTTCTCTTCATTTAAAATTACTGCAAGCTCGTGCGAGCCAATATCCCATGTAGCCATTTTTACACCTGGAACATTATAAGCCGCTTTTTCAATTCGTTTTTTACAAAGTTCACAACTGCCGTTTACCTCCGTTTTATATTTTAAATTTTTATTCTTTTTAGATTGCGCTTGAGCTGAAAAACCTAAAAAAACCATTATTGCGATTAATACGATATTTCTCATTTTTTATTTATTTTTATATTAAAATTTATTTTATTCTAAAACGTAATCCTGCGTAATACATTTGCCCAAAAATTGGCGCATATGCAATAGAAGCATCAAAATTTGGTCCAAAAGGATCATTGGCTCCAAGAATAGCTTTTTCCTGTTTGTAATTACCAATGTTTTCTCCACCTACATACACTTCAAATACAGGAGAAAAAACTCTTGTTACCTGAACGTTCATCACTGCATAAGAAGGCGAGTAATTAGGAAATTGATCTGCGGTTGGATTTGACGCTGTATAAGGTAATTGCTGTTTACCCGACCAATTGAAAGTGTAATCGAATTTCCATTGCTTATTATTATTTAAATTAGTTTCGTATTCAAGATTCCCTAAGAAACGATGTTTGGCTTGAAGCGGACGCTGAAATGTTCCTCTCAAATAATCTGTTTGAATGTCATAATATTTATATGCCGTTCTTAAATTCAAATTATGAATCAACTCATAATTAAACTCAACCTGAAGGCTGTTCGCAAATGAACTTCCTTTTAAATCATAAAACAAAACTTCTTGCGGGCTCTGCATTAAGTCAACAACTGCCTGATTCTTAAAGTCGGTACGATAGATATCAAATCCAGCTTCTGCATTTTTATTGAAAAGACGGAATTTTTGCGAGAAACTAACACCATAATTCCACGCAATTTCAGGATTTAAACCGTAGATTTTTCCTCCGTTATCTAAAATCGAGAATGTTCTTGAACTTGCAAAAAGCTGCTGATTCTCCGCAAAAATATTAGCTGAACGTTTTCCTCTACCAGCAGAAAAACGAACTACTCCATTTTTCCAAGGATTATATCTCATATGTAATCTTGGCGTTACGAAAAAACCAAGTCGGTTATGATTATCGACCCTTCCTCCTAAAACCAAGCTAAAATTGTCTGTATTATCATAAGTATATTCAAAGAAGGCTCCAACAGAATTATCGATACGACTGTAATCATTTACATTTACAAACTCCTGATATTGATCGTATGTAAAATTTAAACCCGTTGCAAACTTATGCATTGTATTGCTGATAATCGAATTGAAAATTAAATTAGAATAAAAACTATTCTGCTTAATATTATACTGATTTAAACCAAAGTAAGAGTTTTGATTATGAGTATTGAAGGCATTTTGAAAACCAATACTTTGATAAGGCATATCTTTAAAAACATATCCAACCTTTGTAGAAACATCAAAACGCTCTGTGTTGATTTCCGATCCCCAGTGATTTTTTGTACCACGATCTGTATCCTTATCAAAATCCAATTCGCCAGTTTGTTTTTTATCATTCATGTATCTAAAATTGATAAAACTAACGAAGCCGCTCTCTGGATTAAAATATTGATAACGGTTTAAAACATTGATTTGTTTTCCCAACGGATTATCTAAAAACCCATCGTTATTCATATCATTTTTAGCTACACGGGCATTTCCATGAACAAACAAACTTGTTGCCCATTTATCAGATATTTTTTTATTAAAATGAGTATTTAATTCAAAACGCGCATCTGTAGATCCGTAAAAGTTTAAAAAGAAAGGATCGTCATTTAACGGTTTTAAAAGCTCGGTATTTATTTGTCCCGAAATACTTTCAAAACCATTTACAACGCTTCCTGCTCCTTTTGTAATTTGAACACTTTCTATCCATGTTCCTGGAGTAAAAGACAATCCGTAAGCTTGAGAAGCACCACGAACTGATGGAACATTTTCCTCAGTAATCAGCAAATAAGGACTTGTTAAGCCCAGCATTTTTATCTGTTTAGTTCCAGTTAAAGCATCCGAGAAATTAACATCAATTGAGGGGTTAGTTTCAAAACTTTCTGCCAGATTACAACAAGCCGCTTTTAAAAGTTCTTTACTAGTTATTAATGATGTATTTGCGGTAAGGGTATAAGACTTTTTAAGTCCTTTTTGCTTTTTTGTAATTTTTACTTCCTCAAGATTTTCCTGCGAAAAAGCAGAAACAGAAAGCAACAACATCACAAAAAGCGTGATATTTTTTTGCATAAAAAAAGATTTTAATATTATTTAGAAATTTCTGTTTTAGTTTCAATACGAAACAACAAAACAGCACATAACAAGCCGCAAAGGCTTGATTCTAAATATTAAAATCAGGAATAAAAAATATATTGATTGTATAATTTAAATAAAGGGGGTGCATTCGCATCAGAATAATAAGAAGTAATCTGATTGCTTTTGAAATTTGGAATAGACAAAAATACGACTGGGTCATACTCTTGAATTATAGCTGGAGCTATAAGTTGAAAAAAGAAAACTTTGAAAGTTGCGTTGTCAGATTTTTTCTCAAAATGAACAACTTTATCTTTACAGCAAGATGATTTTTCTTCTTTCGTTTCACAACATTTCTTTTGCGGCGCTGCAGAAGCTGCAGTATTTAAAGATACTGAAGCTACTTCTCCTCCACAATAATGCACATCAAAAGCAAAGCCTGCGTTGGAAACCAACAACAAGAACGCTAAAAATAACACTGTGCACTTTTTTAAATTCATACTGCAAAAGTATCCAAAAAGTCTCAGATTAAAAACTTAATAAAATGTTATTTTTTCAAATCTTGAAGCTGATAGTAAAATGCAGGAATAAATAATAATACTAACAATGGCTGAATAATAAATCTTCGCACATAAAATAAAACCCAACTGCAGTCTTGAAAATACTCGATAGTTATAAAGAACATCGAGAAAAGCATCAAGAAAAAAAACAAATACAAATAGGTTGTAAATTTTAGAATTTCTAGATCCTTAAACAGTATATAAATAAGCACTAGAGATAAAACTGTATTTAAAGCAAAACGAAACAAAAGATTGTAAAAAAGTTTAAAAGCATCAACATCAGGCAATGGAGCGCTGCTAAAATCAGACTCAAAATACTGCAAAAAAGGATCATAAAACAACGATGTTTCAAAAGCTCTTATCAGCACAAAACATATCACTATAACAACAGCAGCCAATATTTTAGATTGATGTTCTTTAAATCTATTTAGCATACTTAGAAAACTTGTTGACCCAAACAAACCATAAGATAAAAACAGAACTATAGATAATCAACGGAAAGAGAACTCCGTGTAAAAAATGAGCGTACTGAGAAAAATAAAACAACAAAACAGTCAATACTGCAATTCGCAAAACATTCAAAATGTAAATTAATACAACTCCAAACAAAGTATAAAGCACTGTAGCCTTAAATTTTCCTGAAAATGCAATTATAAAGGAAATAAAAAGAATCATAATACTTACGGCATTACAACCTTCAATAATACGAACTACATCTTCATTATTTAAAAAAACTTCCAACCAAGAACCTGAAGAATTTTTCAAAACTTTAGCATTATAGCTAAACCCTCGTAATAATTGTTCAACATTTCGGCCGACAAAACTGGTAATTCCGTCAACTTCATAAGTTTTAAACTCATTCAAATACACTTTGTACAATAATGTCAATAGAATATAAACCGAAAAAAAAGTGCTCAAAAAAACTAGAAAAGGCTTGAACTGAATTAAATATTTTTTCAACAGATTTTTTTTTCAAATTTATATCTTTTTTGAGTTCAGCTTTAAATACTTTTGTATAAAATTTTCAAATTATGACTTTTCAAGAATTACAACCAAAAATAAGCGCTATAGTATCTGACAACAAACTTGTTAGAGATGAAAAACTACTAGCAATCTGCCAATTATTAAATGAAAATATAGAATACTACAACTGGGTAGGTTTTTATTTTGCAAATCACGAAAACAAAACACTGCATTTAGGTCCATATGTAGGAGCTGAAACTGACCACACTGTAATTCCTTTTGGAAAAGGAATCTGCGGACAAGTTGCTGAAAGTAATGCCAATTTTGTTGTACCTGATGTAAAAGCACAGGATAATTATATTGCGTGTAGTTTTACAGTAAAATCAGAAATTGTTGTTCCGTTGTTTGTAAATGGAATTAATATTGGACAAATCGACATTGACAGTCACGTAATCGATCCATTTACCGAGGCTGACGAAAGATTTTTAGAATTTGTAAATCAAGAAGTAGCTAAATTGTATTAAAAATATTACTTTAGCGTACCTATTATCATAACCAAACTATGAAATCAGCTTTACGTCTATTATTGTTTTTCCTTTTAATTTCAATTAAACTATTCTCTCAAACCTCTGCTCCTGTTAGTAAATTAATTTATCTGGACTCAACTTGGGCGGAAGGCACACCAGACAATTATAAATATACTAGACTTGTTGAAGATTATTTCTCAAGCAAAGAAAGCTATATTTTCAAAGAATACTACAAATCAACAGCTATAAAATCTATAGGCACCACATTAAATAAAGATATCATAAAAAGAAATGGACAATACATTTCTTATTACGAAAATGGCAAAAAACAGTCAACTGTTAATTATTCGGATAATAAAAAAACAGGACGCGAGTTCAATTGGTATGAAAATGGGGAGATAAAATCAGAATTGGAATACTTTAACGTAAAAAAAGGAAAAGACGAAATTACCGAAGTTAAAACTAACAACTTCTGGAATCCACAAAAAGAACAGACCGTTATAAATGGAAATGGTCAGATTGAACAAACAGATAATTATTTCTATGAAAAAGGAGAAATAAAAAATGGAGAAAAACATGGTCTCTGGGAAGGAAAAAATCTTAAAAGAAAATATAGTTTTATAGAATTCTATAATGAAGGAATTTTTATTTCAGGAACAAGTACCGATGAAAATAGTAACAAATTCACATATAAAACAGTACTTGAAAAACCTATTCCAGCGAAAGGAATGGATCACTTTTATAAGTTTATTGGAAAACATTATCAAACACCCAAAGTAGAAGGACTTAAAGGAAAAGTATACATTACTTTTGTAATAAATGAAGATGGAAATCCAACCAAATTAAGAATATTAAGAGATGTTGGTTACGGCACCGGAGAAGAAGCTATTAAAACAATCATTAGTTATGGCAAATGGATTCCTGGAAAAATGAGAGGGATCCCTGCAGATGTTTTATACTCATTACCAATAACTATACAATCAACAGGAAGAACAAATATGATTAAGTATTATTAAACAATAATAAGTAATTATCAAGATTAACTACTCAAAAACTTCGAAAGAGAAATCTTTTATAGATTCTTTTGTTTTTGCTTGATTTTTTTCTTTTTTTAATCTAATTTTGCACCCGTCTTACAAAAGTTGTATTGACATACATAAAAATCATTAAATAATATTGGAATGTATTTAACTAAAGAAAAGAAAGAAGAGATTTTCGCACAACACGGTGGCGCAACAAACACTGGAAGCGCAGAAGGTCAAATTGCATTGTTCACTTACAGAATTTCACACTTAACTGAACACTTGAAAAAAAATCGTCACGATTACAACACTGAGCGTTCTCTTGTACTATTAGTAGGTAAAAGAAGAGCTTTGTTGGACTACTTGAAAAAGAAAGAGATCAACAGATATCGTGAGATTATCAAAGTATTGAATATCAGAAAATAATCAATATAGAAAAGAGGTGCGAGAGTGCCTCTTTTTGTTTTTTACAGAATTGTATTTAATTACAAGCATTTATAAGAAAAAAAGTTTGGTTTTTCATTGGGTTTTAGAAACAACAACTACACACAACAACAACTACAACACAACTAAAACCCATTGTATAACCAATAAGGAAAAATTATGATTCCACAATTATTTGTAGAAAAGATCGATTTAGGTGATGGCAGAAGCATCACAATCGAGACGGGTCGTTTAGCAAAACAAGCTGACGGTTCGGTAGTAGTAAGAATGGGCGACACGATGATTCTTGCAACAGCAGTTTCAGCTCGCACATCAAACCCTGGCGTTGATTTTTTACCATTAACGGTAGATTACCGCGAAAAATTTGCAGCAGCAGGTCGTTTCCCAGGAGGTTTCTTTAAAAGAGAAGCACGTCCAAGCGACAGCGAAGTATTGACAATGAGATTAGTTGACCGTGTTTTGCGTCCACTTTTCCCAGACGATTACCATGCTGAAACTCAAGTTATGATTCAATTAATGTCTCATGACGAAACTGTTATGCCAGATGCATTAGCTGGTTTAGCTGCTTCTGCAGCATTAGCAGTTTCAGATATTCCATTTTATAACTTAATTTCTGAAGTACGTGTTGCACGTATTGACGGAAAATTAGTTATCAACCCAAGCAGAGAAGAATTAGAAAAATCAGACATCGACATGATGATCGGAGCTTCTATGGATTCTGTAGCAATGGTTGAAGGTGAGATGAAAGAAATTTCAGAAGCTGAAATGATCGAAGCTATTAAATTTGCTCACGAAGCTATTAAAGTTCAAATTCAAGCTCAATACCGTTTACAAGAAGCTTTTGGTAAAAAAGAAATTCGTACTTACGAAGGTGAGAAAGAAAACGAAGAAATTTACAAAAAAGTAAAAGCTGCAGCATACGATAAAATCTATGCAATTGCAAAAGTTGGTTCAGCTAAACACGAAAGAGGTGCTGCATTTGCTGAAGTAAAAGAAGAAGTAAAAGCTTTATTTACTGAAGAAGAATTAGCTGCTGATGGTGATTTAGTTTCTAAATATTTCTACAAAACAAACAAAGAAGCTGTTCGTAATGTAGTTTTAGAATTAGGTGTTCGTTTAGATGGTAGAAAAACTACAGATATCAGACCAATCTGGTGTGAAACTGATTATTTACCAAGAGTTCACGGATCCTCTTTATTTACACGTGGAGAAACTCAAGCTTTGGCTACAGTAACTTTAGGAACTTCTAGAGAAGCAAACCAAATCGATTCTCCATCTGAACAAGGTGAAGAGAAATTCTACTTACACTATAACTTCCCTCCTTTCTCAACTGGTGAAGCAAAACCACTAAGAGGAACTTCACGAAGAGAAGTTGGTCACGGTAACTTAGCTCAAAGAGCATTAAAAAATATGATTCCTGCTGATTGTCCTTATACAATTCGTGTTGTTTCTGAGGTTTTAGAATCTAACGGTTCTTCTTCTATGGCAACGGTTTGTGCCGGAACAATGGCTTTGATGGATGCTGGAGTTCAAATGGTAAAACCAGTTTCTGGTATTGCTATGGGATTAATTACTGACGGTGAGAAATTTGCTGTATTGTCTGATATTTTAGGAGATGAAGATCACTTAGGAGATATGGACTTTAAAGTAACTGGAACTGCTGACGGTATTACAGCTTGTCAAATGGACATCAAAATTGATGGTTTACGTTATGACATTATGGAGCAAGCTTTAGCTCAAGCTCGTGATGGACGTTTACATATCTTAGGAAAATTAACTGAAACTATTGCTGCACCAAGAGCTGACGTAAAAGCTCACGCACCAAAAATCATTACCAGAACTATTCCTGGAAACTTTATTGGAGCTTTAATTGGACCTGGTGGAAAAGTAATTCAAGAATTACAAAAAGCTACTGGAACAACTATTGTAATCAACGAAGTTGATGAGCAAGGTGTTATCGAAATTTTAGGTACAGATCCTGCTGGAATTGAAGCGGTATTGGCAAAAATCCAATCTATCACTTTCAAACCTCAAATGGGAGAAGCTTACGAAGTTAAAGTAATCAAAATGCTTGATTTTGGAGCTGTTGTAGAATATACTGCTGCACCAGGAAATGAAGTATTGCTTCACGTATCTGAACTAGCTTGGGAACGTACCGAAAACGTTGCTGATGTAGTTAAAATGGGAGATGTTTTCCAAGTAAAATACTTAGGAGTTGACCCTAAAACTAAAAAAGAAAAAGTGTCTAAAAAAGCGCTTGTTCCAAGACCTCCACGTGAGGAGAAAAAAGAGTAATCAGATCTTAGTTTACTAAAGGTTTATTCATAGAAAACCCCGATTCATTTAGTTGAATTGGGGTTTTTCGTTTTTTATCTCAAACCCCCTCAAACTTCATTATTGTCTTTTCAATAAAAAAGCCAAGCATTTCAATATTTTAATGACCAAAAAGCAAAAACAAACTAAAAAAAACACCTCTTTTTTCTCACTATATTGAAATAAAAAAAATATCTTTAACTACCAATAACAAATAATTAATCCTAAAACCATAATTATGGCCTATCAAGTTCTACAAAACACTAGAATTAATACCAATGATTTTATTTTCTTACACCCCGACACTGTTACCTATCCTGTAAAACCATTAGTTTCGGTAAAATTGTACGAGCCCAACGGAGTACCAACATTAAAAATTAGAGCTACATTATACATTAATTCTCTAGACCCTAACAACCCAACTGTAGAGGAACCAACCGAATTGGAAGATACATTGCAAATCTATTTTGATTATGACTTTTCTGAAGAAACACCAGAAAGCTGCGATGTTTGGTACGTTGAATTAGATTATACTTCAGATACTGTTAAAAATATTACCGAAGTTGTTTCCTACTTAAAAGATCTTGACCCTGAAACTTCTAGAGGTACCAAAACAAAAGTGGATGACTAATTAATACAAAAAAACCAAACAAAGGACATCTTTAGATCTTATCAAAGGATGTCTTTTTTTAAATAAATAAAGTAATGTCAAAATCTCATTTCGTACTTGTCCTTTTATTTATTTTAAGCTTTTCCTCACTTTCATCTCAAGTGCAATCTACAAATGATGCCTTAAATGATATCCTTAAAAAAAAAGCAGCTCATTTTAAAAGCGAAATTAATTTCAATAAAGCACAACATTTTTTTATTAAAAAAGAATGGGACTCCACCATAATTTACTCCATAAAACAAATTAGTTTAGGCAGTAATAAAGAACTGACAAATTATTGTCGCTTTTTTAGAGGATGCGGATACAGCAAACTATCATTATTTAAAGAAGCACAAACTGAACTTCATTTAATTTCTAAAGACTTTTTATTTTACCCATTAGTCAACAAAACTCTCGGGCAGATTTCGCTGCAATTAAAAGATTACAAAAAAGCAATATATTACTTTAAAGAAGTTCAAAAATCAGCTTTACCAAAAGAAGATTACAAAATCAGTGCAATTTATTCTAATTTAGGAATTTGTTATTTGCATCTCGAACAATTTTCTGAAGCTGAAGAATACTTTTTTAAAAGTCTTAAGTTAAAAGAAAAAGAGGATGATCTTCTTTCTTTAATTGGACTGTACATGAATATTGCTAATTTATATTACGTTCAATATCAAGACAAAAAAGCTATTCCATATTTTGAAAAAGCATATGTTCTTTCGAAAAAAACAAAAGATTTCGATCAAAAAGAATACACGGCATTCAACATGGCGATGGTAGAAGAAAATAGAGGCAATTTTAAAAAAGCTTTAGAGTACAGAAAAGAATCCGAACAATGGAAAGATTCTCTCAATAATCAAAATAAAGTATGGGCACTGGCAAATTATGAAAAAAAATTCGCCGTTGCTGAAAAACAAAAACAAATAAAAGTACTCGAGATAGAAAACAAACTAAAAAACTCACAGCGTAATGGTTTGTTTTTCTCTGCAATTGGTCTGCTGCTAATTATAACCGGAGGAGTTTATCTCTATGCCCAAAAAGTAAAAAACAGCAAAATCATTTTATTACAAAAAAACAAACTTGATGAATTAAACGCGGCAAAGGATCAACTATTTTCAATCGTCAGTCACGACTTGCGTTCATCTGTAAATGCATTAAAAACCAGTAATTCTAAATTATCTGCGACATTAGAGACTAAAAATTACGACGAATTAAATCAATTAATTATCCAAAACAGCAGCATCGCAAACGGTACTTACAGTTTATTAGATAATTTATTACACTGGGCATTATTGCAAACCAAACAATTGTACTTTCACAAAGAATCGGTTCATTTGCACTCAATAATACAACAAATCGAATATAACTACAAACCTTTACTTTTTGACAAAGCAATAACATTTGAAAATTTGGCTTCAAAAAGCATCTTCTTATTTGTAGATCTTGACTCATTAAAAATTGTATTCAGAAACTTACTAGACAATGCCATTAAGTTTAGCAATCAAAATGGTCAAATTAAATTTTATACTAAAGAAATAGATTCCGATTTTTGCGAGATTATAATTGAGGACACTGGAATTGGAATGAGTCAAAACAGCATTGATGAATTACTTCAAGATACTGACTTATTATCAAAAAAAGAGAACTCCGAAATTATTGGAACTGGATTAGGTTTACAATTATGTAAACAAATGATCAAAAAAAATGACGGTACATTTTTTATTGAAAGCGAAATCAACAAAGGAACTAAAATGATAATGAGATTACCTAAAGCAAAATAGTATGGATAATATTAATGTTTTAATTATAGAAGACACTCCGGAACAAAGTGATGCTTTAATAAAAGTACTGCTTGAAAATAATTATACAATTGCGGGAGTGGCAAGAAATTTTACAGATGCTCTACAGCTTTTTTACGAAAAAACAGTTGACATTATTGTGATTGATGTTTTTCTAGACGGAAAACCAGACGGAATTACTTTTGCAGAATCAATTAATATAATTCCAAATGCATCGAAGCCATTTGTGTTTTTAACAAGCTCTCAAGACCGACAGATTTTTGAAAGAGCTAAACTCACAAAACCTTTTAGTTTTTTAATGAAACCTTTTAATGAGTTGGAAATTCTATATGCTATAGAAATGGCGGTTGAAAAGTTTTACGAACAAACGAATGTTTTTTTGAGCGAAGAACAAGACACAGTAATCAGTAACGACTTTTTGTTTATCAAGAAAAAGAACACTTTGAAAAAAGTTGCTTTAACTGATATTCTCTATATAGAAGTTGAAGAACGTTATTGTAATATTATAACCGAAAAGGAGAAATTTGTAATCCTGATTTCGCTTACCAAAATCAGTGATTTATTAGATAAAAACAAATTCATAAAAACGCATCGCAACACAATTGTAAATTCAGAAAAAATAGAAGAAATCATTCTTGCCGATAATTTGATTATTTTAAAAGGAAACCACAAAATAACCTTGAGTGACACCTATAAAGATTTCATAAAAAAGATGAACGTTTTATCATAATTAAAAACTTTAAAATAAATATACCTCTCCAAAATCCTCTTTATTTCAAGGGGATTTTTTCGTTTTTACTGCCTATTATTCCTTCGAAAGCAAATACTATACTTTTCATGACAAGAAAAACGG
>NZ_NRQU01000007.1 GCF_004119495.1 Flavobacterium sp. YO12 | reverse complement strand
TTTATTACTGCACTTGTATTTTTCTCTGCCTCATCTCTTAAAGCATAGAAATCCATGTTGAAAGCGTCTTTAAAATATTTTACTACAATTGCTTCTTTTGCTTTTAATGCGGCTAAAGCGGTTGGACTTTTAATACCTTTTAAAAATGCCGCATATTCAGCTTTTGAATAAATTAAGATCATAGATGCAGTTTCGGCAAAATCTTCATTGATGTTTGATCTTGCATAACTGGTTATAAACCCAAGTTCATTTGATTCTGGTATCTCATAATTGTACCAATCTGCTGTGTAACCACCTGGTGTCAGGGTTTTCCACGCTTTTTCATCAAATGGTTTATTTTGGTTTAAGATGTGTATGTACTCGTGCTGAATTGTATGTACAAACTCTGATACATTTTCTCTATTGTCTTGATCTATATAATCGGTTTCGAATAATGTAACACGCTGCCCTCCTTCGGCCAAACCTAAAGTTCTGGTTCCTACACTATTTAAATTCACACCGCCTATTAAAACAATTTCTCTTGGAGCAATTTTTTTTACAAAATCTGGACCTCCAATCGTTAAATAACTATTAAGCCATATTGTTTTCACAATTTCAAGTGCTGGTTGCACTTTTTCTGTTAATGGAGGAAAAAGAAAACGACTGTTATCTACTGTATTTTGATTCCATTTGTATTGCACATTAATATTGTATGGATTTAAATAGGTTGTTGTAATCCAATTATCTAGCTCCGTTTTTATTGGCTGTGTATAGTCTAACTGGCTTTCTCCCGGCATTTCATCACTTCCACATGAAACTAGTACTGTAGAAACTATTGCTAAAATCGCAATTTTATTATATTTTAATAATTTCATAATTTTACTTTTAAGATTATCTAGGATTCAGTTCAACGCCCGTACTTGATGCATGCAATGGAATTTGCAAAGCTCTGCGGTTGTCATCTTTAGCTAATGTATTTACTGGTTTGTTTGCCGTTTCGTGTTTTACAACAATATTAAAACGTTTAATATCAAACCATCTAAGTCCTTCGTGTATAAAATCTCTTCTTCTTGTTTCTGCAATTGCTTTTATGTACGATGTCTGTACTGGTGTCATTGCATAGAATGGCGTATATTCATTTGCAACCACTGGAAATTTAGCAACTACTTTTGCTTCCGTTAATTTATCTGTTGGGGCATAGGTTGGTGTTCTTGTTGCTAAGAAATATTCTAATTCATCGTTTGCTAAAGCAGTTTGCCCTTTCATTACATGTGCTTCAATTCTGTTTAAGAAGAATTCATCGTTGCTTAATAAAACTTCAGCGACAAATGGTTCTCCAATTGCTGCAGTTACATTTGAATATTTGAAATACTCATAAAATTTAGGCACAAATAAAGTTATACTGCTGTTTGATGAATATAGGTTGTAATAATATGGTTTTCCAAAAAGGTTTGTGGTCGGGCCAAAAACTTCTGGCTGACGCGCACCTGAAAGGTTAAAACGGTTTAAATGATATACTCTGCTTACAATTGTATTTGCAGAAACGATCAATAAATTTGTTTCGGCAGCGCTGCTTGAGTACTTTAACTGCTGATCTTCTACACCTAAAGATTCGTAAGCTGAATAATCTCTAAGTTTTCCTTCTGGTTTTGAACCTAAGTCATTAGATAATTCAATTACTCTATCCCAATTTCCTTTTATTAAATAAAATCTGCTGGCGAAAGCTTTTGAAGCATTTACGTTAAAGTGAAATCTAGGTTCTTTGTAATTGTTTGTTACATATTTTAAACCTTCTTCAAGATCTTTCTCTATAAAATCAAAAACTTCAGCAACTGTATTTCTTTTGTATTTAGTCACTAATTCTGTTTCTGGTTTTGTTACATAAGGAACTCCTAAATCTGTAGCTGCTGTAGCCGGATTATAACGTTTGGCCCAAAGTGAAACTAACATAAAATGAGAATAAGCTCTTGCTATTAATGCTTCTCCTTTTTGTGGGTTCAAATTTGATGTATTTCCTAATTCATCAATTGCCTGTAAAGCTTTATTTGCATGTGCAATAGCTCTATAACAAGCATCCCAATAATAAGCCTGAGTATCGATCTCTGTTGCTTCTGTTTGAATTTCCCAGTTATAGTTTTGTTCATTTTTTCTTATTGTTTCCGGCAGTCCGCTGTCAAAAACGTTATCAGACATTGTTTCGGCAATCTCAAAATAACTCATTTGAGGATAAGCTTCAACTAACAATTCTGATATTTTTTCAGGCGTGTTTATTTCAGTTCTGTTATCTGGTTTTTCCGAAAGAAAATCATCACAACCAGTAATACAAATAAGTATTAATAGGGATAGTGTTATTTTTAAGTTTTTCATGTTTTTGACTATTATAATGAAAGATTTAAAGTAAATGTGTATTGAGATGTTACTGGTAATGCAACTCCTCCAGAATTACGAAACTCAGGATCTTGGCCGTTTAATCTTTTATCAGAATAAATCAACCATGGGTTAACAGCAGAACCTTTTAACGTAAAAGTGCTAAGTCCTAATTTTCTTTTAAAATCTTTAGGAAACTCCCAGCTCAAAGAGATATTTTTTAATCTCACAAAATCACCATCAGCAATTCGAACATCAGAGTAATTATAAGTATTATATGCTCTTGCAAGAGTACGTTCGCCGTCGTAATTTGCATTCAAACGCTTGTCTGCAATTACAGGAACATTAGTATGATTTTCATCCCCTGGATTTATCCAACGATTTGTAAAATCTTTAGTAAAAACTGTTAAATCGTCATAAGCACTATCATAAATAGGATTTAAACGAACTTTATTTCCTCCTGAGCCTACAAAAAACACATATAATGACCAATTCTTATAAGTAAATGTATTAGCCCATCCTATTGATTTATTCGGTTCAATTGAACCTTCATATTTCAAATATTTTGTTACATCAATATTATCTTGAAAATTAGCACCCGTAATATTATTCTCTGCACCATCTTGCAGGATAAATGTTGGTAAACCTTGGTTGTTTAATCCTGTAAACTGATAAGAATAGATTGAGTTTCTTGGATGACTAAGTGTGTTTCCTCCATTTGGATCAACTAAATCAAAAGCTGTTGGAGTGTTTTGCAATCTTGTAATTTTTTGTGTAAATACCGAGAAATTAACTGTAGAAGACCAATTAAAACTCGGAGAACTTAGAATTTTCCCAGTTACACCAATCTCTAAACCTTCCGTTTCCATATCAGCATTATTTCCTTGTCTAATTCTTTGACCCCCAATTCCTGAAGTAATCACATAATCCACTAGATCAAATGCTTGACGACGATAAACATCTGTTGTAAGCTGTAATCTGTTGTTAAACATTCCAAGATCAACCCCAATATTTGTTTCAAACTGTTTTTCCCAAGTTAGGTCACCATTTTGCAACTCATCAATTCTAATTCCAGATTCCCTGTCATCAAGAAGAAAACGATCTGTGATAAAGCTTTTGTAGATTGCCAATGAGTTAGTTGCCGGACCAGCAGTAGCTGTTAAACCATAAGATGCTCTAAGCGCTAAAGTGTTTACCGATTCAACATCTTTCATGAACTTTTCTTCAGCAACATTCCATTTTCCACTAAAAGTATAAGTTGGAAGCCATCTTGATGAATCGCTGTTTCCTTGTCTGTTAGATCCATCATAGCGACCTGTTACAGAAGCTGTATAGCGACGATCATAAGTGTAACCAACTTTTCCGAAGAAACCTACTGTTCTTTCTTTTTCTTCGTTGAAGCCATAATACGAATCTCCTCCGTTTATTATTTTTTCGATTATTCTTGGATCTGTAAATGCTGTTAAACCTCTGTCGTATTGTAAACCTGCAGCTGTAAAATTATCACTTGTTCTGTCTACAACTCTCATTTCAGTTCCAAACAAACCTTCTAATTCGTGTTTTTCATTGAATGTGTTTCTATAATTAACACTGTTTCTTAGGTTGTAAGAAGTTAAATCATTTGTAAATTTTCTAAGAAAACCTCCATTTGGCAATACTGAAACTTTTGGAGCTGTTAAATCATTAGGATCTTGATACAAAAAGATGTTTTGATCTCTAACTAATGTATTAACTCCATCTTCACCTTCAGGAGTACCCGCTTTATAAGCTCCTACTACATTTGAACCTTCTAAAATTTTATGCTCACGGCTTGTGTTTGCATAACGAGCAGAACCTGTTAAGTTATACGTTAAATGTTTATTAATTTTATAATCTAAATCTAATTGAAAACGAATGTCTTTTACTTCAATTTCCATATAGTTATTTTTTAACTCATTGATGATATTCATCTTTGCCCAGTTGTTTCTGTAATACTCCAGTTCTCTGTTCTCATCATAAGGTCTCAAAGTTCTACTTGTATTTAAAACATAGTTGAATGGGTTAATATCAAAATCACGTGTTACTTTACCAAAAACAACATCTTTTTCGCTTTCATAACTACCAGGGGCACCTTGATCACGAATAGACGCAAGAGTCGAAAGTGTAATATTTAATCTATCATTTACATAAAATGTCCCTTTGATATTACTTGAAATCTGTTTTACATCATCAGCTATAGTCCATCCCGGATCTGTATAATATCCTAAAGAGGCATAAAATGTATTATTTTTTCCTCCTCCAGAAAAACTTAAGGAATGATTTTGAGTGATCGATGGTCTGAAAAGCACATTAAACCAATCTGTATTGGCTAATTCATATTTCTTTAAAAAATTGTTACGACTAACCGGATCATTATTTACTAAATAACCACCAGTTTCAGGAATATAAGTATTAATAGCACGCCCTAAAATATTATAAGCTCCACCATATCTTCCATTTACCGTTGAAGGAAGATCTAAATACCCTTTAGACTCCATTTCTTTAAAAATACTCATTGACTCCTGAGAATTCAAAATATCATATTGGCTGTAGTTTGGTACTGCTCTTACTGTTTGCTCTAAACCATAACTTACTTTTAATGGAGAATCTCTACGTCCTTGCTTTGTAGTTACAACAACAACACCATTTAATGATCTTGATCCATAGATAGAAGTTGCAGATGCATCTTTAAGAATTTCAATGCTTTGAATATCGTTTGCATTTAATCCCGCAACCGAAGAGCTTAACAATGTTTCAGAATTTCCTGAAGCTAAATCCGCGAACGATAAATTGATAATATCTTCTTGAACAACTCCATCAATTACCCATAGTGGTTTAGTATCTCCAAAAATAGAAGATGATCCACGTACCGTAATTTTAGGTGCAGTACCAAAAGTTCCTGTAACATTTTGTACTGTAACCCCTGCAGCTTTTCCTTCGATCATTCTGCTTACGTCAACAACACCATCAACTTTCAATTCAGCACCAGAAATTTTGCTGATTGCCCCTGTAAAGGTTCTTTTTGATGTTTTCTCATAACCTGTAGTTACGACAACTTCTTTTAAGTTTTGTCCTACTTCACTAAGAACTACCGTTGGAGTAGTATTAGATATACCTATTTCTCTAGTTTCCATACCAACGTAAGAAATAACAAGCTTATCAGAGTTTGAAGGCATCTCGATAGAGAAATTACCATCAAAATCTGTTAATACAGCCGTTTTTGTTCCTTTTACCATTACTGTTGCACCAGGAAGAGGACTTCCGCTCGCATCAGTTACTTTTCCTTTGATAATTGGTCCTGCAGTTAATACTTCAAAAAGTGAATCATGATTATCTGCACTTGCAAACGGATCTTCGCTTGTCGTTTTTTGCAAGATAATTTGATTGCTTACTTCTGAAAACGCAATATTAAAGGGAACTAATATTCGACTAAGAATACTAGATAAAGTCTCTTGATTTGCCTCAATGCTAACCTTTCGGCTCAATTGAGGAAGTCGTGAATTATACGAAAATTTTACATGTGCAGACTTTTCGATTTTAGACAAAGCACTATCAAGAGTCAAATTCTCAACTGTAATTGTAACTTTTGTATCTAATTTCTTTTGCCCATTTACATTATTTGCCATAGCAAAGCTTGAAAACACAAGTGCTAAGACAAACTGAAATAGTGTTATTTTCATGATTCTATAGAGTAATCGTTGTTTAACAACTGGTTTTTTCATAATTTTGATTTGTTTTGATTAATACTTATTCGAGTGTATTCTAAGAAACGAATGAATTACTCTTTACAGAGAGAAAATTCAATTTAATAAGTGTCGTGGTGTTACAGCATCGCGGCACTTTTTTTTACAGCATTCTTTTTCACATAGGCAGTTTCATTTTTTTTGGTTGGTTTAGTTTTTGGTCTTTTTGTTTATATTTTTAAATATGAAATAAACTACAATTAGTTTCACAACTGAAAGTTTTTACATCGAAAAATTTCCGATTAGTGACAAAACATCTAAATGCAATTACAGTTGCATTAAAGATTAATTACAGCCTTGGGATGTTATAATTATCTGATTTCCGTTCATTTCAAAACTTGTACTATTCCCGATACTTTTACAAACAATTTTTAATTTTTCGGTTAAAGGCTGATCGCTCAATGAAGTGGTTAAATGACAATCTTTTAATTTATCTTTTGGATAATCAATATCAATTAAATAAGCTTGCTCAATTGTTTCAAAAATTTGAGAAACTGGGATATCGTTAAATTCAAAGCTTAACTGTTCAATATTACCAACACTCTTTGCAAGTACTACATCTTGAGTAATATCAGTTATTTTATTAAATTTCAAATCATTACGCAAAAAACGTAAAGCTTGATTTGGAAGCAGTACAATCTCTTGTTGATCTGACTTAGAAATCATATCGTTTGATTTTACCTTAACTTTACCGGTACGAACAAGAATTTCAACATCAGGCTGATCAGAATAAGCTTTAACTCTAAAACTAGTTCCTACAACTTTGGTGACAATCTCGTTCGCATAAACGTAAAAAGGCTTAAGAGGATTTTTACTAATTTCAAAGAAACCTTCGCCGGATAAATACACCTTTCTTTCGTTTCCGGTAAAGATTTTAGGGTAACTTAATTTACTATTTGGCTGCAATAAAACAGAGCTGCCGTCTGATAATGTGATAATTTGCGGTTTATTAGAATTATTAGTCTGTTCTACCAAACCTTCATTATTATCATCGATAAGTTCTTTGTAAGTAACTATTTTACTTTCGGATTTAAAATATTGATTATAACACCAAACAGACATCAAGCACAAAAGAAAAGATGCCGCAATTCCAGAAAAAAGATATCTTCTAAAAAAAGTAATTTTTGAATCTTGTTGTGCGCTTTGAGATTCTTTTTCACGAATCTTTATCCAAGTATTCTGTAACGCTCTGTGAATATCAGATTTTGTAAGTTCACTTTCTGGAACTTTCATAGAAAGAAGCATTAACCTGGCATCTTCTACTAGTTTTGCTCTCTGTTGACTTTCTAAAGTCCATTCCTCCCATCCATCTTGATCTATTTTAAATAGAATCCAGGATTGAAATGATTCATCAGATAAAAAATCTTCTATTTCGGTATATGTGTTACGTTTTTGCATCTAAAAATAAGGTTACAAAAACATAGAGGACAGCTTTCTTATTATATACTCACTAAATTGTGATTTTTTTTATTTTTTTTACTTTATTTAAAAAGTGCTTGAAAACAGTATTGTAATAATAGTTAAACTACCCTTCCATTCTTTACGAAGAGTAAGTAAAGCACGGTGCAGCAAGTTATTTGCAGATTGATAATTAATATCCAGCATTTCGGCGATTTGCTCAACACTAAGACCCTGATGGTAACGCAGATAAAGGGCTTCTTTTTGTCTTGGAGGTAATTCGTTGAGCAATTTATTCAAATGAACTACTTTTTCTTTTGTAACATAATCATCGTCCAAAAGTTCATTATCGACAGCAAATTCTAATAAAAACTCAACAGCATCTGTGCTTGCTGTTTTTCTAAAAATATGATCGCGTTCGTACAATCGAGCAATTCTCTTTCTTACACTTGATAACAAATAGGCTTTTACTACAACTGAGCCTTGCAATGAATTTCTATAAAGCCAAATATCTGTAAATACATCTTGCACGCAATCCTGAACTTTTTCTGCATATGGAGAAAGCGAGTTCCCGTAGCTCACCAAATCGCTGTAGTGTCTTTCAAACAGAAGTGAAAATGATTTCTCATCTCCTATTTTTAAATCATTCCAAAGTGTATTGTCATCAATAGAATTGACTGGTAAGATTCGGGTTTTCATAATTGACAATTATTATCTAAACAAGAAGACATTTTTTATTAATGCAGAGAACACATTATTTTAACATTAAATTTTTGTTTTGTTCGCTAAATATATAAAAGCAAATATTTAAAACCAATTATTTTACATAAACGACGCGGTTTCTTAATACAAAAAATGCCCTTAACTTAGACTGCGTCAGCGTTCTTAAATAAATGTTAAAAAAATATCCATTCTTTCAAAACAACAAAAAGTAAGATTTAAACTACTCGAAAATTTTACATCAACTCAATAAAAAAGCCTTACTAAAAAGTAAGGCTTCTATAATTTAAACTACGAAATGACTTTTAGAAAGCTACATTCCATCTTGGTAATTTTCCGTTTTCATCTAAGAAATTTTGTAAAACTTGTCCTTCAACAGCAGTTGGAATTGCTTTTACATCTGCATTAAAAGTTTCATACCAAACTACTTCAAGAACAGAGATATTCTCTAATTTCATTTGCGCCGGCCAAGAGTATTTTCTTCCTGTTTTTGCAAACTGATGTCCATTTACAATTTTATCATATAATCCTCCGCTTTTGCTTTTAAGTGTTCCGTCGTTTTGCACAGTACCTGTAGAACCTGCCATGATTAATTCCTTTGAATCTCCGTCAATTTCATAAACCACAAAAATCCCAGCACTCCCCTCAGGAGCATTACAAACTTCTTCTAAACTATCATTAACAGTAAAAGTAAAACTATTACTTGATTTAAACTTTTCTAATTCTTTACTCATCGTTTTTTATTTTTAAGCTTCTAAGATACTGAGACACAAAGTTGCTCCGTTTTTAATTTATATTCCAACATTTTAAAAATGTAAAAAAGTCTCAACAAAATATTGAGACTTTTTTGGAATTTGTTATTTTAAATAACTTGAAGATTATCCAAGTACTTCTTTTACTTTTTTACCAATTTCAGCTGGTGAATCAACAACATAAATACCGTTGTCTTTCATAATTTGTTTTTTAGCAGCAGCTGTATCATCAGAACCACCAACAATAGCACCTGCGTGACCCATTGTTCTACCAGCAGGAGCAGTTTCTCCAGCGATAAAACCAATAACTGGCTTACGGTTACCATCAGCTTTTACCCATCTTGCAGCATCAGCTTCTAATTGACCTCCAATTTCACCAATCATAATGATTACTTCAGTTTCTGGATCGTTCATTAATAATTCAACAGCTTCTTTAGTTGTAGTTCCAATGATTGGATCTCCACCAATTCCGATAGCTGTAGTAATTCCTAAACCTTGTTTTACAACTTGGTCAGCAGCTTCGTAAGTTAAAGTTCCTGATTTAGAAACAATTCCAACTGTACCTTTTTTGAAAACGAAACCTGGCATAATACCAACTTTAGCTTCACCTGGAGTAATAACTCCTGGGCAGTTTGGTCCAATTAATCTAGAATTTCTTTCTTTAACATAATTATTTGCTTTAATCATATCTGCTACAGGAATTCCTTCTGTAATAGCAATAATTACTTTAATTCCAGCATCAGCAGCTTCCATAATTGCATCTGCAGCAAAAGCAGGCGGTACAAAAATGATAGATGTATCAGCACCAGCTTGATCAACAGCGTCTTTTACTGTATTAAAAACTGGACGATCTAAATGGCTCGTTCCTCCTTTTCCTGGAGTAACACCACCAACAACATTAGTACCGTACTCAATCATTTGAGAAGCGTGGAAAGTTCCTTCGCTCCCTGTAAATCCTTGAACAATTATTTTGGAATCTTTATTAACTAAAACACTCATGATATATATTTTATGTAGTTTTTAAAATTGTGTTGCAAAAATAAGGTTTTGTAATGTATTTTGCCTCTTTTATTGTCAAAAAAATATTAAGAAAATTGACTCATCTGATAACCTCTATAAAGTTTGTCATCTTTTATCTGCCAAAATGCAGAAAAATGCGCCAACAGCATCTCTTCACGAGGATTCTCAATTGTTTTTACATAGTGAGAATAACGTACTGAAACTAGATCTTCTTCGGCAATAATATGGCTGATTCGCACTTTTGAACGAACATAAGCTCGACTTAGCTCATTGGCCATTTCCAGCATTGAGTCATGATTCATCTCAATATATCCTTTACTGCTATTCCATTCTAAAATAACTTCAGGATGGAGATACGTTTTAAGAATTTCACTATCAATTAAGGCATCCGACTTATAAAATTTTTGAACAAACTCTTTTATAGACATATTACTTCAATTTAGTTAGAATTTCAGGAATCTTTTTGATATTGGCTAATTGTTTTAACTTTTCTCTTGATTCTTCAATTGGTGTTCCGAAGTAAGACTTACCTCCTTCTACCGATTTCGTAACACCAGTCTGCCCCATTACAACCGCTTTTGCTCCAATTGTGATTCCGCTTGTTGTACCTACTTGTCCCCAAATAGTCACTTCATCTTCAATAATTACACAGCCGGCAATACCAGTTTGAGAAGCAATTAAACATTTTTTACCAATAACTGTGTCATGTCCAACATGTACTTGGTTATCCAGCTTTGTTCCCTCTCCAATAGTTGTATCTCCAGTTACACCTTTGTCAATTGTACAAAGTGCTCCTATTCCAACATTGTTTTCAATAACCACTCTGCCGCCAGAAATTAACTGATCAAATCCATCAGGGCGTTTTTTATAATAAAAAGCATCTGCTCCTAATATAGTTCCTGCATGAATCATAACATTATCTCCAATTACGGTATGATCGTAAATAGTAACGTTTGGATGTATTAAACAGTTTTTACCAATAGTTACATTGTTTCCAATAAAACAGTTAGGCTGAATAACAGTTCCTTCTCCAATAGTCGCAGAAAGTGCTATCGATACAGTTGTCGCTTGAAAAGGTCTAAAATGTTTGGTTAAGGTATTAAAATCTCTGAAAGGGTCATCAGAAATTAAAAGAGCTTTACCTTCTGGACATTCAACTTCTTTATTAATTAAAACAATAGTCGCAGCAGATTGTAAAGCTTTGTCATAATACTTTGGGTGGTCAACAAAAACAATATCTCCAGGTTCTACAACATGAATTTCGTTCATGCCTAAAACGGGAAAGTTTTTATCACCAATAAATTCGCAGTTAAGCAAATTTGCAATTTCTTCTAAAGAGTGAACTTTTGGAAATTTCATATTTTATAATTAGAAAATTTGTCAATTAGAAAATGTGTCAATTAGAAAATGAGTCAAATAGAAAATGAATATTCAAAATTATGTTTATTCATAAATTATCTAATTGACTCATTGACAAATTATCTTAATTAATAATTTACTCTTTTACACGCTCCATGTAAGAACCTGAAGCTGTATCAATTTTAATTTTATCTCCTTCGTTGATAAACAACGGAACATTTACTGACGCACCAGTTTCTACGGTAGCAGATTTAGTTGCATTTGTAGCTGTATTTCCTTTTACTCCTGGCTCTGCGTAAGTAACTTCAAGAATTACAGATCCAGGCATATCTACTGATAAAGGCAAATCTGTTTCAGTATTAATTTGAACCATCACATTTGTTCCTTCTTTCAATAATCCCGGCGCATCTAAGATGTTCTTGTTTAAAGAAATCTGCTCAAATGTTTCAGCATTCATGAAGTGAAATTCATCTCCTTCAGCATATAAAAACTGAAAAGTATGTGTTTCAACACGAACATCCTCGATTTTATGTCCAGCAGAAAATGTATTATCTAATACTTTTCCTGTTGTTAAACTTTTTAATTTAGTTCTTACGAAAGCTGGACCTTTTCCAGGTTTTACGTGAAGAAATTCAATGATTTTATAGATATCGTGATTAAATTTAATACACAATCCGTTTCTAATATCTGATGTAGATGCCATTTGTTTTTGTTTTATTTAATTTTTTTTCAATCGCTTAATCGTTTATTTGTTTCGACTAAACGATTATACAAATAAACAATTAAATTTTATTTTTAATAGTTTCCTGAATAACCTTTCATAATTCCTCGTGATGAATTTCTAATAAAATCTAGAATTTCATCTCTCTCAGGAGTAGCTTCCATTTCGGCTTCAATAATACTTAAAGCTTGTGTTGTATTGTAATTTTTTTGATATAGAATTCTGTAAATTTCCTGAATTTCTCTGATCTTATCTGTACTGAAACCTCTTCTTCTTAAACCAACAGAGTTAATTCCAACATAAGACAATGGCTCTTTTGCCGCTTTTGTATAAGGCGGAACATCTTTTCTAACCAATGAACCACCTGAAATCATGGCATGATCTCCAATATGAATAAATTGATGAATAGCTGCTAAACCTCCAATTACAGCATGATTACCCACTACTACGTGACCCGCTAAAGCAACTCCATTTACAATAATGGCATTGTTACCAATTTCGCAATCGTGCGCAATGTGCGCATAAGCCATAACTAAACAATTGTTACCCAGAATAGTTTGTCCAGAAGCAACTGTACCTCTATTAATAGTAACACATTCTCTAATGGTACAATTATCTCCAATAATAGCAAGAGAATCTTCGCCGCCAAACTTCAAATCCTGCGGCACAGCTGAAATTACAGCACCAGGAAAAATATTGCAATTTTTACCAATACGGGCACCTTCCATGATGGTTACATTTGAACCAATCCAAGTACCATCACCAATAACAACATTATTGTGAATTGTTGTAAAAGGCTCAATTACAACGTTTTTAGCGATTTTAGCGCCAGGATGAACATATGCTAATGGTTGATTCATCTATGTTTTATATTTTAAATTAAAATAATCTAATTTGGGGCAGTAAACCTAAACAATAAAATTGATTATTTATTATTGTTTTCTTGCGATTTGTGCCATTAATTCTGCCTCGGTAACTAATTTTCCGTTTGCGTAAGCATTTGCCTGCATATGGCAGATTCCTCTTCTGATAGGAGAAATAAGTTCACATTTGAAAATTAGTGTATCGCCTGGCAATACTTTGTGCTTGAACTTAACATTGTCAATTTTCATGAAATATGTTAAATAATTTTCAGGATCTGGAACTGTACTTAATACTAAAATTCCACCTGTTTGTGCCATTGCTTCAACAATTAAAACACCCGGCATTACTGGAGCTTCAGGAAAGTGACCTACGAAGAAATTTTCATTCATAGTAACATTCTTCAAACCAACCACATGACGATCAGACATTTCGATAATTCTGTCAATCAACAAAAATGGAGGTCTGTGAGGAAGCATTGCCATAATTTTATGGATATCCATTAATGGCTCTTGGTTTAAATCGTAAACTGGAACATGATTTCTTTGTTCAATTTTAATGATTTTTGCCAATTTTTTAGCAAACTGAGTATTCACATAGTGACCTGGTTTATTTGCAATGATTTTTCCTTGAATACGAACTCCAATAAGAGATAAATCACCAATAACATCAAGTAATTTGTGTCTAGCAGCTTCGTTTGGATAATGCAAAGTCAAGTTGTCTAAAACACCATTTGGCTTAACAGAAATTTCGTCTTTACCAAAAGCTTTCTTTAAATTAGCCATTGTAGTTTCAGAAATCTCTTTATCTACATAAACAATTGCGTTATTTAAATCACCGCCTTTAATTAATCCGTGCTCTAATAATGACTCTAATTCATGTAAAAAACTGAAAGTTCTTGAATTAGCAATTTCATTTTTAAAGTCAGCTATACTTTTAAGTGTAGCATTTTGTGTACCTAATACTTTTGTACCAAAATCCACCATAGTTGTTACTTGATAGTCATCACTTGGCATTACCAAAATTTCGCTTCCAGTTGCTTCGTCAGTAAATGAGATAACTTCTTTTACAACATAAACATTACGGCTGGCATCTTGTTCTTCGATTCCAGCTTTTTCAATTGCTTCAACAAAATATATTGATGAACCATCCATGATAGGAAGTTCAGAGGCATTTAATTCAATAATAATATTGTCCAAATCGCAGCCAACTAATGCAGCTAAAACGTGTTCTGGAGTCTGTATCTTAACACCTAATTTTTCTAAGTTAGTACCTCTTTGTGTATTAACAACATAATTAGCATCAGCCTCAATGACTGGCTGACCTTGCAAATCAACTCTGACAAAAGTGAAACCGTTATTAATTGGAGCTGGTTTAAAAGTCATTGTAACTTCTTTTCCAGTGTGTAATCCAACTCCTGTTAGTGAAATTTCATTTTTGATGGTCTTCTGTTTAACCATTATTTCCATTTTTTGGGTTTATTATTTGTTTTTTTAATTCTTCCAGTTCGGCAACAATCTTAGGAAAGTTTTTAAAATGAACATACGATTTATTAAAATCGGTATATCCAAGTGATGGTGTTCCTTGCAGAATTTCATCGTCTTTAATGTTTCTCGCAACCCCAGACTGTGCCTGAAGTCTAACATTGTTCCCTATTATTAAGTGGCCTGCTATACCAACCTGCCCGCCAATCATACAGTTTTCGCCAATTTTAGTAGAACCCGCAACACCGCTTTGAGCAGCAATCACAGTATTTTTACCAATTTCTACATTATGAGCGATCTGAATTTGATTGTCTAATTTAACTCCTTGTCTAATAATTGTAGAACCAAGAGTTGCTCTGTCGATCGTAGTATTAGCACCAATGTCAACATTATCTTCAATAATAACATTACCAATTTGTGGTACCTTACTATAAACTCCTTCTTCATTTGGCACAAAACCAAAACCATCTGCACCTATTATAGTACCGGAATGAATTGTACAATTGTTTCCAATTACGGTCTCTGAATATACTTTTGCGCCTGCAAAAATACATACATTGTCACCAATAACTACATTGTCACCAATAAAACTGTTTGGGTAAATTTTTACATTATTACCTAAAACAACATTTTGTCCTATATAACTAAAGCTGCCCAAATATAGATTTTCACCATATTTAGTTCCTTCTGTCATAAAAGAGTTCGCTTCAATTCCGCTCTTATTCAATTTTACTTGGTTATAAAAATGTAAAAGTTTAGAGAAAGAAGCATAAGCATCTTCTACTTTTATTAAAGTTGTAGTAATTTCCTGCTCAGGTATAAAGCTGTCGTTAACAATTGTAACGCTTGCTTTTGTAGTATATATGTAATTGATATATTTGGGATTAGCCAAAAAAGTAAGCGATCCTTCCTCGCCCTCCTCTATCTTAGAAAGCCTAGAAACTTCTGCATTGGGATTCCCAACAACTTCTCCTTCTAAAATTCCCGCTATTTGTTCTGCTGTAAATTTCATCGCGACAAAAATATAAAAAATAGATTTTAAATGTTAATTTTAGATAAGTTGTTTTGGAAAACAGATGTAATATTTTGTCACCAATTTAGATAACGATTTCAAATTCAACTGATCAGAGGCTTCTACAACATCTTCAATTGTTTTGTCTTTTTTCAAAATTCGAATCGGTTCCGCTTCTTTACTGTAAGCTTGATTCTTAATTTTTCCTCTAAATATAAAGTAACCCGCTTCTAACTGTGAAATATGATGTTCCTCAGCAAATTCTTCTTTTAAAGATTGTGATTCTTCCATCGGAATTTTCTCTGCACTCAGCTTAATTTTCAATAAATCTCTATTGATTAACATTTTACTTAAAGTAGAAAGAATAAAATCATCCTGTTTCTGCCATGCCTTAAGGGCACTTATAATATCAAAATCATCTAATTGAGAAAACAAATCCAATTTTTCAGCATCAAAATCTTCTATTGTAATTTTGTTTTGCATGAAATACAAAAGCGGCTCACTGCAAGGCAGTTTGACTCCTTTTAATGTAAGCTCTTTTGCTCTTTTTAAAACTTTCATCAAAATCAGCTCCGCCACCAAACTTGTTTTATGCAAGTAAGCCTGCCAGTACATCAACCTTCTTGAAAGTAAAAATTTCTCTACCGAATAAATCCCTTTTTCTTCAATTACCAAAACACCGTCAACCACATTCATCATCTGAATTAAACGTTCAGAATTAACATTTCCTTCGGCAACACCAGTATAAAAACTGTCACGTTTTAGATAATCCATTCGATCCATATCCAACTGACTTGAAATCAATTGAAGCATAAATTTTCGATGATAATCTCCTTTAAAAACCTGAATGGCTAAACTTAATTTCCCCTCAAACTCATCATTTAACTGATTCATGAATAACAATGAAATAGCTTCATGATTTACATCTTCAACAATACTTTTTTCCATAGCATGCGAAAACGGTCCATGCCCAATATCATGCAGTAAAATTGCAATATACAATGCGCTTTCTTCTTCTCCAGAAATCGCAACTCCTTTAAATCTAAGCGTATCTACAGCCTTTTGCATTAAATGCATACAGCCAAGCGCATGATGAAAACGGGTATGATTTGCTCCGGGATAAACCAAATACGACATTCCCATTTGCGAAATACGACGCAAACGCTGAAAATACGGATGCTGAATTAAATCATAAATAAGTTCGTTCGGGATAGAAATAAACCCGTAAATAGGGTCGTTGAATATTTTAAGCTTGTTATAATGAGTCACTAGTTGGCTATTTTTTGGTCAACAAATATAAGTAATTAACTATAAACAGGTTTTAGTTTTTAACTTAAAATATCGAGATTTAACATCAGTATTTTCCTGAAATTTACAAATAAACAAAATCAAAGCCGAATTATTTTATAATTAACATTCCTAATTTTATACTATTTTTAATACTTTTTAAGTTCTATACTTCTAAATTGCATTAAAATTAAACTCGTTTATGGACAAAATAAAAATACTTTGGGTCGATGATGAAATCGATCTTTTAAAGCCACATATATTATTCCTCGAAAAAAAGAATTACGCTGTAACAACCTGTAATAATGGTCTTGACGCCATTGCTTTATTTGAGGAAGACAATTTTGATATTGTTTTTTTGGATGAAAATATGCCTGGAATGAGCGGCTTGGAAACACTTTCTGAAATGAAAGAGAAAAAATCAGCTATTCCTATGATTATGATCACTAAAAGTGAAGAAGAATACATAATGGAAGAAGCAATTGGATCTAAAATTGCCGATTATTTGATTAAACCAGTAAATCCAAATCAGATTTTATTGAGTTTAAAGAAAAATCTAGACGATTCAAGATTGATTTCAGAGAAAACCACTTTAGATTATCAAAAAGAATTCAGAAAAATTTCAATGGAATTAGCGATGGTTAATTCTTATGAAGACTGGATTGAGCTTTATAAAAAACTCCTTTTTTGGGAATTAAAACTAGAGAATATCAACGATCAAGCGATGATTGAAATTCTGGAATCTCAAAAAGTAGAAGCCAATTCGCAATTCGGAAAATTCATTGAACGTAATTATGAAGACTGGTTTGCTCCAAAAGCCGACAAACCTATTCAGTCTCACAATTTATTCAAAGAATTAGTCGTTCCAGAACTTAAAAAGAAAGACAAACCAATTCTGTTTGTTGTAATCGACAACCTTCGATACGACCAATGGAAATCTTTTGAAACTGTGATTTCCAATTATTACAAATTAGAAAAAGAAGTTCCGTATTTTTCAATTCTGCCAACAGCTACACAATATGCCAGAAATGCTATTTTCTCAGGTTTAATGCCTTTGGATATGGAAAAACAATTTCCGCAATATTGGAAAAATGATGTAGAAGATGGCGGAAAAAACTTGTACGAAGCAGAATTTTTGTCGGCACAATTAAAACGTTTGGGTTTAAACATTAAAGAAGATTATTTTAAAATCACCAATTATGCCGGCGGTAAAAAATTAGCAGAAAACTTCAAAGCTTTAAAAACAAATGATTTAGTTACAGTGGTTTACAACTTTGTAGATATGCTGTCGCACGCAAAAACAGAAATGGAAGTGGTAAAAGAATTAGCTTCTGATGATAAAGCATATCGTTCTTTAACATTAAGCTGGTTCAAAAATTCTCCGTTATTAGAAATTATTCAGCAGGCACAACTTTTAGGTTTTAAGTTAATTCTAACAACAGATCACGGAACTATTAATGTCAAAAATCCGTCGAAAGTTGTAGGAGATAAAAACACCAGTCTAAACTTGCGTTATAAAACGGGTCGCAGCTTAACCTATGAACAAAAAGATGTTTACGTAGTAAAGGAGCCAAAAACAATTGGTTTACCCGCAATAAACATGAGCAGTTCGTTTATTTTTGCCAAAAATGATTTTTTTCTGGCTTATGTAAACAACTACAATCATTATGTAAGTTATTACAAAAATACCTATCAACACGGGGGAATCTCACTAGAAGAAATGATTATTCCGTTTTTGGTCTTTAACCCGAAATAAAAAAATATTGCCTCGAATTTCATGAATTTTTATTTTATGTAAAAAAAGTAAATTTTAATTCGTGAAAATTTGTGAAATTCGTGGCAAAAATAACATAACAATGAATATCGTTTTTTCTCTAGATCAAATTCAAGAAGCAGCAAAACAAATTTTAGATTCAAATCCTAAAAAAATCATTCTTTTTAATGGTGAAATGGGCGTTGGAAAAACTACCTTAATCAAGGAGTTATGCAAAAATTTAGGTGTTAAAGACGCTACCAGCAGTCCTACTTTTTCATTGGTCAACGAATACTATACTTCTAATAATCAGATCGTTTATCATTTTGATTTTTATCGTTTAAATAAAGAAACTGAAGCTCTGGATATGGGTGTTGATGATTATTTATACTCTGGAAACTGGTGTTTTATAGAATGGTCTGAAAAAATTGCAAGTCTTCTTCCTGAAGACACATCAACTATTACAATTGAGTTATTGGCAGACGGAAAAAGAGAATTAAAATTGGTCTAAAAAACTTAAAATACCTTTGAAGAATCTTTGCCGTAAATTTTTCTCTTAAAAATATGTAATGATTCGAACTTAAGAAGCACAAAAAACAGAATGAAGAATACTGTAGAAATCATCCCTTTTTCACAAGATCTGAAAGAGCACATTAAAACTTTAAATATAGCTTGGCTGACCAAATATTTTAAAGTAGAGGAAAAAGACGAATTAACGCTTTCAAATCCGCAAGAAGAAATTATTGACAAAGGCGGAATGATTTTCTACGCAAAATACAACGACGAAATTATTGGAACGGTTTCTTTACTAAAAGTTGACGATTCAACATTCGAATTAAGCAAAATGGCTGTTTCTGATACTGCGCAAGGATTAGGAATTGGCAATAAACTACTTGAACATTGTATCGATATTGCGAAAGAAAATGACATAAAAAAACTCTTTTTATACTCTAATACAACTTTACTTCCTGCAATTCATTTGTACAAAAAATTTGGTTTCGCAGAAATCCCTTTAGAAGCAGGGGTTTACAAAAGAGCCGATATTAAAATGGAGAAAATAATATCTTAACATTTGACCTTAGTATTAGCAGAATTTTTACACTAATTCTAAAACTTTTTACGTAATTTGTACTCTTAATTTTTTGCATAACTCATGTCAATTACCTTAACTCCGTTTACAAAGCAACAATTAATTCCACAAGAAGAAAAACTTGAGGTTGGTCGTTTTAAAAGAGAACTTTTTATAGGAATTCCAAAAGAAACCAGCTATCAGGAAAGACGTATCTGTCTGACTCCCGATGCCGTGAATTCTTTAACTTATGAAGGTCATCGCGTAATGATAGAATCTGGAGCTGGAGAAAGTTCGAGTTATACGGACAAAGAATATTCTGATGCTGGTGCAGAAATCACTAAAGACACCAAAAGAGTTTTCGGTTGTCCGCTTTTATTAAAAGTAGAACCGCCTACTTTAGCCGAAATCGAAATGATAAATCCAGAAACTATTATCATTTCGGCAATTCAATTAAAAACAAAAAAAGATCTTATTTTGAAGCTTTGGCGCAAAAAAAGATTACAGCATTAGCTTTTGAATATATAAAAGACGAAGACGGCACTTATCCCGCTGTAAAATCTTTAAGTGAGATTGCTGGAACAGCTTCAATACTTATTGCTGCCGAATTAATGATTACAACTGAATTTGGAAAAGGACTTTTATTTGGTAATATTACCGGCGTTCCTCCTACCGAAGTCGTAATTTTAGGAGCGGGAACCGTTGGCGAATTTGCTGCAAAAACTGCAATAGGACTTGGCGCAAATGTAAAAGTATTCGATAATTCTATCACTAAATTACGCCGACTGCAGAATAATTTAAGCCAGCGTATTTTTACTTCTACAATTCAACAAAAAGCATTATTAAAAGCTTTAAGACGTTGTGATGTTGCCATTGGAGCCATGCGAGGCAAAGAACGCTGCCCAATTATTGTTACCGAAACTATGGTAGAGCACATGAAAAAAGGTGCCGTTATCGTTGACGTTAGTATCGACACTGGCGGGTGCTTTGAAAGTTCTGAAGTAACAACACACGAAAAGCCTACTTTTATTAAAAACAATGTTTTGCATTATTGTGTGCCAAACATTCCTTCCCGTTACTCAAAAACTGCCTCATTATCAATAAGTAATATACTTTCTCCTTATCTTCATCAAATTGCTGAAAACGGAGGATTAGAGAGTGCTATAAGATGCAACAAAGGGCTTAAAAACGGAATTTACTTATACCACGGAATTCTAACAAATAAAGCAATTGGCGACTGGTTTGATCTGCCAGACAACGATATTAATTTACTTGTATTTTAAAGGAACTTTAATGTACCTTTGCAAAAATTTTATTTCATGAAGTTCGTACACCGTTTTGCATATTATTTGATTGGTTTAGTAATGGGTTGTTTTGTTGTAGCCCTTATTTTTAGTGGTAAAGATACTCGTTGCAACTATTTCCCAAATGCCAGAGTTTTAAATGATTTAAGAACAAAACCTTTTCAATATTCTGATAAGGCCGTTCAGACCTTAAATGAAAAATGGGTTGATACTGCCGATGTAAAAAATACATTAACCTATGGCGATGTAGATTTTGACCAAAGTAATGTTCCGTTCAAAAACGGAAAAATATACATTATTGAAGGAAAAACAGCTAAAAATCAAGAGATTATTCTAAAAGTAGTAAACTACGAAAAGAAAGCTGTACTAGAAGAAATAACAAAGAAACCAGCAGATCACTAGTCTGTAAAATTTAAATTTACCGAGCTTCTGTCATTTCGACAAAGGAGAAATGACAAGATCAATCTCACAACCATTCTATTTCTTTAATCCCTTTTGATTTTAGAAAAGCATTTGTTTGACTGAAATGTCTATTTCCAAACCATTTCCCTTGATTTGCACTCATAGGAGACGGATGGCCTGATTCTAAAATATAATGTTTAGAGCGATCTATTTTTAATCCTTTTTTCTGAGCAAAACTTCCCCATAACAGAAAAACGACATTTTCTTTTTGGTCTGAAACAGCTTGAATTACAGCATCTGTAAAAAGATTCCATTTTAAATGTTTATGACTATTTGGACTGTCTTTACGAACTGTCAGCGAAGCATTTAGAAGTAAAATTCCCTGCTTTGCCCATTTTTCAAGATTTCCTGATAACGGCATAAAAATCGAATCCAGATCAGTATTTATTTCTCTGAAAATATTGCGAAGTGACGGCGGAATTTTTACCGTATCATTTACCGAAAAACTTAAACCATTGGCTTCTCCTTCTCCATGATAAGGGTCTTGACCAATAATTACAATTTTCAAATCGGCAAAACTGCAGTTATTAAAAGCCGAAAAAATCAACTCAGCTGGAGGATAACAAGTATGTGTTTTATACTCAGTATCCAAAGCCTCCATTAATGTAGAAAAATAAGGCTTTTGAATTTCGTCTTTTAAAACGCCTTGCCAATCTTGAGATAAATTAATTTTCATTCCAATAAATTATAAGTTAAATTCAAAAATAGTATAAAATAAAAAGTGCGATATATTAATTTCTAGCCAGCTCTCCTCTTTGCACCATGCAGAAGATATAGAAGTAGAAAAACTAAAACCGTCTCCTTCAATAAAGGAACTTTTTGACATTTTAACAATTGCTTCTTTAATTAACTCTTCGTCGAAACCAGCAACATCTACTTTTATTACATATGGATCTGTATTAATTTCATCCTTAAAATCTATATCTGAACCACTTACAAAAACTTTCGCTTTTTTATATTCTAATTTTCCATTCAAAATATTATTTCTAATAATTCCAAAAACTAAATTATCTTCATAATCAACTAATTCCTTTTTCATCAATTAAAATTTTATCACAAATTACGCAAAGTTTTTTTCAAACTACTAACCAATAGTACTATTTAGTTTTTAAAACTTTGTAACTTTGAAACCTTACAACTTACGATATATAATGATATCTATTACCGAAAAAACATTACAAGATTTACAATTTCCAACGGTGCTCGAAACTATTTCGGCTGGCTGTAACACAGATATTGGAAAAGAAAAAGCTTTACAAATAACACCTTTTAGAGATAAAGAAACATTGATGCAGGCTTTAATGCAAACTTCAGAGTATGTTTCTTCTTTTCAAAATAATAACGCATTGCCAAATCACGGATTTGATGCAATAACGCACGAAATTAAATTTCTGGCAATCGAAGACAGTTTTCTAGAAGTAGGAAGTTTTAGAAAAATTGCTACACTTTCGTCAACAACAAATACCTTGCTTACTTTTCTAAAAAAGTTTGATGATTATTATCCCAATATAAATGCAAGGGCTTCAAGAGTTGAGTATACAAAAGACATTGTTTCTTTAATTGATGCAATTGTAGATAAATACGGTGAAATAAAAGACAATGCCTCTCCTGCTCTTTTGAGCATCCGTCAGAGCATGAATTTAGTACGCGGAAAAGTGAACCAAAGTTTTGGTGTTGCATTGACACAATACAACAGCTTAGGATATTTGGACGACATTAAAGAAAGTTTTGTTCAAAATCGCCGCGTTTTGGCTGTTCTTGCTATGTATCGTCGTAAAGTAAAAGGTTCTATTTTAGGAAGTTCTAAAACAGGAAGTATTGCTTACATCGAACCAGAAGCAACTTTAAAATACTCGCGTGAATTAAGCAATTTAGAATACGAGGAAAAAGAAGAAATCACTCGAATTTTAAAACAGTTATCAAATTCAATTCGTCCGTTTTTACCGCTTTTAATTGAATACCAAGAATTTCTGAGTGATATTGATGTTGTTGCTGGAAAAGCAAAATATGCTAACCGAATTAATGCCATTTTACCAACGATTACAGAAGAAAGAAGATTGTTTTTTAGAGAAGCTTATCACCCAATTTTATATCTAAATAACAAACAAAAAAACGAAGTTACGCATCCGCAGACTATTGAATTAAAACAAGAAAATAGAATTATTGTAATTTCTGGTCCAAATGCCGGAGGTAAAACTATTTCCTTAAAAACAGTTGGTTTACTGCAATTGATGCTGCAATCTGGAATGCTGATTCCTGTGCATGAGCGAAGCGAGACTTTCTTGTTCGATCGAATTTTAACAGATATCGGAGATAATCAATCTATCGAAAATCATTTAAGCACATACAGCTACAGATTAAAAAACATGAATTATTTCTTGAAGAAATGCAACAAGAAAACCATGTTTTTAATTGATGAATTTGGTACAGGTTCTGATCCTGAATTAGGAGGTGCTTTAGCCGAAATTTTCCTAGAAGAATTTTACCATCGTGAGGCATTTGGAATTATCACAACGCATTATTCTAATTTGAAAATTTTGGCAAACGAATTACCTTTTGCTACAAATGCAAATATGATGTTTGATGAAAAATCGCTTGAACCAATGTATAAATTGGCTTTAGGACAAGCAGGAAGTTCGTTTACATTTGAGGTTGCTCAAAAAAACGGAATCCCATTTGGATTGATTAACCGTGCAAAGAAGAAAATCGAAGTTGGAAAAGTTCGCTTTGACAAGACCATCGCAACACTTCAAAAAGAAAGATCGAAACTGGAAAAAACTTCTTTAAATTTAAAAGAAGAAGAAACTCGAGCACGCGAGGAAAGCAAAAAGATGGAAAACATCAATGTAAAAATCAAACAAAAACTAGAAAGCTATCAGGAATTATACGACAGCAATCAGAAAACAATTTACATTGGTCAAAAAATCGAAGATATTGCAGAAAAATACTTTAACAATAAAAACAAAAAAGAACTTATTGGCGAGTTTTTAAAAATTGTTGAAATCGAAAACTCTAAACGTAAAAAAGCAACTCCAAAAGAAAGTAAAGCAATTATTGAAAAGAAAAAAGAAGTAATTGCAGAGGTTTCTGTGAAAGTGGAAGAGATTAGAAAAGAGAAAAAGGAAAAGAAACTCAAACCAGTTATCGAAAAACCAAAACCTATTTTAAAAGTTGGCGATAGAGTTAGAATGCTCGACGGAAGATCTGTGGGAAGTATTGATTCTATCGAAAAAAATAAAGCAACGGTAAACTACGGTATCTTTACCTCAAAAGTAAGTTTAGACGAATTGGAGCTTGTTGAAGCTGCTAAGAAATAGTTGATGGTTGATGGTTTTTGATTTTTGGTTGATAGTTGTTTATTAATACTTGATTCTTAATACTTAATCATCAATGGATTTTTAGATCCAAATTGGAGCTTTATTCGGAAAACAATGAAATGAAGCAGATATATAAAATGGAAAAACAGAGTGAAATTGTTTCGCTGCTTCAAAAAACTGCAGAGAACAAAAAAATAATACTATTTGACGGCGTTTGCAATTTATGCAGCAACGCCGTTCAATTTGTTATAAAACACGATAAAAAAGATACTTTCCGTTTTGTGGCTTTGCAATCTGACTTAGGAAAAGAAATCTGTACTTATATTGGCGTTGATCAAACTAAAATTGACAGTATCATTATGTACAATCCTGGTGTTGCTTACTATTATAAATCTGACGCTGTAATCGAAATTGCCGAAGATTTGGGCGGATTGTATAGTTTAATGGCAATTTTTAAAATTCTTCCAGAAAAGCTTCGAAATTACATTTACGATTATATTGCTGCTAATCGCTACAAATGGTACGGCAAGAAAGAAAGCTGCATGATTCCTACGCCAGAACTAAAAGCAAAGTTTTTGTAAAAAACATCTTGAAATCAAAAACTAAATTCACTATTTAACCTCTTCAAAAGTAAATTTTGGGTCTTTATAATTTAAAGTTCCCGGCAAAAAACAAGGAAGGTTCATATAAGTCCCCACTACACCATTCCCTAAAACTAGTTTATTTTCTTTTCGCAAAAAAGCCAAAGGAACTCTTTTCCAGCTTCCTCCATTAGATATAAAATGAAAATCGCCTCTAAAAGTATCTCCTTTTATATCGCCTCTTACATCTCCTGAATCTTTACCAATCCTATTATACAATATTTCATAACGTCCAAAAAAACGTTTATCACTGATATTTAAAACCAAAATTGCAGTATCATTATTATTTACGGCACGGTAAAAAACTTGTTTGTAACCTGTTTTTTCTTCTTTAGAATTACAAGAAATGATAAGTGCAAAAATCGAAAAAAGAAACAAAAGTGATTTTAAATTCATAGTATATATTTATTTTGACATAAGTTAATATTACTCACAACTTATTTGCTGTATGATTTACTTATATCATTTATAATGATTTAAGTAATTTACAAGCGATCTTTTACAAACTCAATTTGAGTTTTTCCGTGGGCACTAGGCTTACCATTTTCATCGAGGTTTACCATTGTAGTTTCGTCGATTGTAATAATGGTTTCACGCGTCATCATATTTCTAACTGCACATTTTAAAACTACCGAAGTATTTCCAAATTTAACCACATCAATCCCAATCTCGACAATATCTCCTTGTCTTGCTGAACTTCTAAAATTAATTTCAGACATATGTTTGGTTACAACTCTCGGATTTTCTAACTGAATTATAGTATAAAGCGCCAGCTCTTCATCTATCCACGCTAATAATTTTCCTCCAAATAAAGTTCCGTTAGGATTTAAATCTTCGGGCTTAACCCACTTTCTAGTATGAAATCGCATAATTTTAATTTATAAAAGTAAAAATAGAGTTTTTTGTATTTGAAATTTTTATAAATTTAAAGAAAAAACATGGCAGATAGAGACACTTTTTTAAAAGAATTCAGAGGCGAAACTTTAGGAACTGTAAGTGCTCAATCTTCGGCAGATGAGTTATTTCAAAATCAAACGATTAGACCTATTTTAAAGCTTCAAAATGATTTATTCATAGCCGTTTTTATTAATTATGTAAATAAAAACAAAGCCGATTTTTATTCGTACACCATCGAAAAGAAACTCCAGACTATAGAAAATTCGATTCAAAAAGATATTAAGTTTCGAAATTCTCTAAAAGGAATTGTTATGGCGCTTTTTACGATTGAAGAATACGATACTTATATCCAAAATTCTTCTGATTTAAACAAACGCATGATGAATTTATTGATTGACAGATTAAAAAGTCAAGTGCAGTTGTTTGAATTTGACAAAACAGAAAATTAAACTATTGTTTTCAGAAATTATTTAGCATAAAAAAACAGGTTTGACGAGATTATTAATCTTACCAAACCTGTTTTTAAAACTATACTTTTCAGAAATCTATTCCTCAGAAAGCATTAACTCTTTAATGTATTTAACTGGAGCACTTCCAAAGCTTAAAAACTTCTCATGGAACTTTTTCAAATTAAATTTATCTCCTTCTTTCTTTTTAAGTTCTTCTCTTAAATTATAAATTTCAGTATAACCTGTAAAATAAGAGCATAACTGCACTTGAGATAAAGTTACGCGTTTCCATTTTCCATCAGCTTCAGCTTGCTGCTGAAAAGCTTCTTTGGTCAATAAATCTAACGCTGCTTCTTTAGACATGTTTTTTGTATGAACACTAATATCTAAAATAGTATTACAAGTTGCTCTTAAATTCCATTTGTAATACATCAACCACATTTCGTCAGAGTTTTTGTAACCACTTTCCAACATCATCTTTTCAGCATAAACAGCCCAGCCTTCAACCATTGCACCATTTCCTAAAATAGATTTAATGATACTTGGAGATTGATTACTGTAAACTAATTGTGTGTAATGTCCCGGAACTGCTTCGTGAATATTTAAAATCTGAAGAATGTAATCGTTGTATTCTCTCAAATAACTTTCAGCATTTTCAGCCGTCCAGCCAGACATACTTCCTACATTATAATATGTATTTCCATTTTTATCATAAGGCCCAGGTGCGGAAATAGATGCACCTGCAACTCCCGCCATATACGCAGGCTCTTTACGAACCACAAGTGGTTTTGATGGATCGATGTATAATAAATCTTTAGCTTTTACATAAGCTGTTAATTCAGGAATTTGTTTCTCAATTTCAGACTGAAATTTTTCTGGAGTGGTGTGCTGTAAAGATATTTTATCAATAACCTGCTTGATTAAATCTAATTTATCAGCTGGTTTTGGATCTTTTCCTTTGTATTTTGTCCAAAGTTTATCAGCCAGAACAAACATTTTATCGTGCAGATCTTTTTTATGATCTACAGCAATTTTATAAATTTCGTCAGGAGTATAACTAGATTGGATATCAAAATTGAACTTTTTAGCATATAGTGCTGAACCAAGTCTAAAAGATCGCGGAGTTTTATTCGGTAAAGCTTTTAACCAAGCAGCATAATCTGAGATTGCTTTTATCGAAATAGCAGCTTTATCAAGCATTTCTTTTTTCTCAGCAGCACTTAATTTACTTTTTTCTAAAGCCGTTTTTAAATCGGCATCAAAAACAGAAGATCCACCTAAGTTTTGCGCTATTGCAAGTTCTGTATGTTCAACAGTTGGATTTTTAATGTTCTTTTTGGCAGTTTCATAATAAGCAGGAACTGCGTTCATCTTTTTGTTAAAGGCACGCAAACGCACTTCAAGAGAATCATAATTTCCGTTTAAAATTTCGGCAAAAGCTCCGCATACATTGTATTCAGAAGGATTCCATTCAGACGACTTCATCTCTTTGATACTAAAAATAGTACTTTCGAGCTGATTTTTAATCATTTGAAAATCGGTCTTATTATTATCAGACAAATCCTCAACGTTAAATTGTTTTAATGAATCTAATTGCGCATTAACAAAATCAAGTTGTCTTTTCTCTTCATTCGCATCATAAATAGATAATATGCTATCGTATTTATGGTAACCAACGCCAGAAGCCCAGCCAGGATTAATTTCCCACAAAGCCGTTACAAAGCCGTCTTTGTATTTATCAAATTTTCCATCTAAAGCTTTATCTTCGTTAGACTTAGTACTTTTGTTACAGGAAAAAAGCAGCGTAATCGCAAAAATTGAAACAAACAGTTTTTTCATAATTTATTTTTTTATGGTTTAAAGATAAAAAAAATGTTCATTATGCAAAACTATATAACTTTTACAATCAATATTTCAACAATTCTAACAAAACTTCTTCGAAACGATTTTTAGGCAAAAATTGATCTTCTAAGGCTTTTGTAAACGGAATTGGCGAATCGAGACTTGCCACTCTTTTTACTGGAGCGTCCAAATACTCGAAACATTCCTCCATAATTAAAGCCGAAATATCACTTGCAATACCTCCGAATAGAGTATCTTCTTGATAAACAATCACTTTTCCTGTCTTTTTTACTGAGGCAAAAATAGTTTCAGTATCAAGTGGCTGCAATGTTCTTAAATCGATTAAATCCGCTTTTATTTCAGGATATTTCGCTAACGTTTCCAACGCCCAATGTACTGGAGCACCAAAAGCAATAATCGTAACCGAAGTTCCTTCTTTTAACAAAGCTGCTTTACCAAACGGAATTGTATAATAATCAGTAGGAACATCTTGATGTATACTTCTGTACAGTTGTTTATGCTCAAAAAACAAAACTGGATTCGGATCGTTAATCGCAGTATTCAATAAACCTTTCGCATCATAAGGAAAAGCAGGATAAACTACTTTTAAACCTGGAGTTTTGGTAAACCAAGCTTCATTTGTCTGAGAATGAAACGGTCCCGCCTGAGTGCCGCCGCCGCAAGGCATACGAACCACAACATCGGCCTTTTCGCCCCAGCGATAATGTGATTTTGCCAACAAATTGACTATTGGATTAAATCCCGTTGAAACAAAATCAGCAAACTGCATTTCGACAATTGCTTTATAATTATTTATAGACAATCCCATTGCAGTCGAAACAACTGCACTTTCGCAAATGGGAGTATTTCTAACACGATCTTTACCAAAAAACTCTACAAATCCGTCGGTAATTTTAAAAGCACCACCGTATTCAGCAATATCTTGTCCCATCATAACAAGGTTTTTATGACGCTGCATCGACTGCTCCAAACTATTACGAATAGCATCTATAAAACGAATATTCTTGCTTTCGGATGTTGAAATAATTTCTTCATATTGATATGGCTTATAAACATCTTCTAATTCGCCGCTGTAAATAGGTATTATTTCAGGTTCAGCATTGGCGATGGCAAGATTCTCGTCAATTTCCTGTTTTATTTCATTGTGAAACTCTTCATCAAGTTCAGTTGTAAGAACTCCAATTTCGGTTAAATAGTTTCTATAATTTACAACAGGATCTTTAGTTTCCCATTCTTCCATTAATTCTTTCGGAACATATTTGGTACCGCTTGCTTCCTCGTGACCGCGCATTCTAAAAGTTTTAAACTCGAGCAAAACAGGATGCGGATCGTTTTGCATATCTGCTTTTAATTTTGACAGTTTATTATAAATCTCCAAAATATTATTGCCGTCTATAATATAACTTTCAATACCATAACCAATTCCTTTATCGGCTAAATTCTCGCAAGAATATTGTTCTTTCGTTGGCGTAGACAATCCGTAGCCATTATTTTCAATAACAAACATTACAGGAAGTTTCCAAACAGCTGCAATATTCAATGCTTCATGAAAATCGCCTTCACTTGTACCGCCTTCGCCAGTAAAAACAGCCGTAACTTTTTTATTATCTTGAAGTTTATTCGCCAACGCAATTCCGTCAGCAATTCCTAACTGCGGCCCCAAGTGCGAGATCATTCCAATAATATTATATTCCTGAGTTCCAAAATGAAAACTTCTGTCACGCCCTTTTGTAAAACCATTTGCTTTTCCCTGCCATTGCGAAAATAATCGGTGCAAAGGAATATTTCGTGTAGTAAAAACTCCAAGATTTCTGTGCATTGGCAAAACATATTCCGACTCGTCTAAAACAGAAGTTACACCAACAGAAATTGCTTCCTGCCCTATTCCCGAAAACCATTTAGATACTTTACCCTGCCGAATCAAAATGAGCATTTTTTCTTCGATTAAACGCGGCTTAAGCAGTTTTTTGTATAGGTCTAACAACTGCTCATCTGTAAGTTTTTCTCTATAAAAGATCATAGTTCTTGGTTTTTATATATCAAATATAAAAAAATATAACAATTTTACTTATTTATGTTATAAAATTTTAATTTTATTATAACTTTTAAAATTCAATTCTAAAATATTCTCTACCTTTGTTATATAAAGGCTTTTAAAGCCTTTTTTTCTTAAATAAAAATGTAAAGTATGCAAAACATTCCTAGTGTAGACTTACGTGATTTCCTTTCGGACGACCCGAAACGTAAACAAAAATTTGTAAATGAAATCGGCAGTGCATTTGAAAACATTGGCTTCGTAGCCCTAAAAGGTCATTTTCTTGACGACCAATTGGTAGACGAACTTTATGGTGAAATTAGAAAATTTTTCGCCTTGCCAGTAGAAACTAAGCATAATTATGAAATTCCTGGAATTGGCGGACAAAGAGGTTATGTTTCTTTTGGTAAAGAGCATGCTAAAGGACGCAAAGAGGGAGATTTGAAAGAATTTTGGCATTTTGGCCAATACGTTGACGAAAACTCAAAATACGCATCAGAATATCCTGAAAATGTAGAAGTTACTGAGTTGCCTCGTTTTAATGCTGTAGGAAAAGAAGCTTACCAGATGCTTGAAAAAACTGGTGTTTATGTATTAAGAGCATTAGCTTTGCACCTTGGTTTAGATGAATTTTATTTTGATCAATATGCAAAAGACGGAAACTCTATTTTAAGACCAATTCACTATCCGCCAATTACTTCTGAGCCAGAAAACGCAATTCGTGCAGCGGCTCACGGCGACATTAATTTGATTACATTATTAATGGGCGCTCAAGGTAAAGGACTTCAAGTTCAAAACCACAATGGTGACTGGATTGACGCTATTGCAGCCGATGACGAATTGGTTATTAATGTTGGAGATATGTTGTCTAGACATACTAATAATAAACTTAAATCAACTATTCACCAAGTAGTGAATCCACCTAGAGAATTATGGGGAACTTCACGTTTTTCTGTGCCGTTTTTTATGCATCCTGTAAGTGATATGCGTTTAGATTGTTTAGAAAATTGTATTGATGAAGAAAACCCAAAGAAGTTCGAAGATATTACCGCTGGTGATTATTTATACGAACGTTTGGTAGATCTAGGTTTAATCAAAAAATAAAACTTATTTAAGTTTCAATTTTAAAAATTCCAAATTCCAAACTTTCATTGGAATTTGGAATTTAATTTTTAAATTGGAGCTTATTTTTTTAGAAGAAGAAAACATATGGATTTTAAAGATCAATTAAAAAATTTATTCCCCGATCATATCGAATCAAACGAACCAGAAGAGGTTCAAGAGCAGGATCATGTTCTTTACATTCAGAAAGAACCCATGATCTGCAAGTTTGAAAAACGAAAAGGAAAAGCAACTACCATAATAGAAGGTTATGAAGGAAGCGATGAAGATTTTAAACTATTGGCCAAAGAAATAAAAACCAAATTAAGCGTTGGCGGTACTTTTAAAGATGATTCTATAATTATTCAAGGTGATTACCGCGATAAAATTATGGCTATTTTAAAAGAAAAAGGATTTAAAACAAAACGCGTTGGAGGATAAATAGAAAATCTCAATTTTAAAATTGGAATTTCAACAAGACACACAGCCGTGCATCTCAACAAAAAACCTCAGAATATCAGAACCTTAGAACTTAAAAAAAAATGATACAATCATCAGAATTAATCCTTAATCCAGACGGAAGTGTTTACCACTTAAACCTTCGTCCTGAACATATTGCCAATGATATAATTTTTGTTGGTGACCAAAATAGAGTTGAAAAAATCACTCAATTTTTTGATTCAATTGAATACTCGACGCAAAAAAGAGAATTTAAAACTCAAACTGGAATTTACAAAGGCAAAAGAATTTCTGTAATATCAACGGGAATTGGCCCTGACAATATTGATATTGTTGTAAATGAATTAGATGCTTTGGTAAACATCGATTTTAAAACCCGTGAACCAAAAGAAAACCTAACTTCATTAAATATTATAAGAATTGGAACTTCTGGTTCTTTACAAGAAGATATTCCTGTAGACAGTTTTGTAATGTCGAAATTTGGACTTGGTTTAGATAATATGCTTCGCTCCTATTTAATCGACGAAGTTTCAAATGCAGCGCTTGAAGATGCTTTTATCAAACATACTAATTGGGACAGCCGTAAAGGAAGACCTTATATAATTCCGTGTTCAGAAAAACTGGAACAACTTATAGAATCTGATAAAATTTTTAAAGGAATTACTGCAACTGCTGGAGGTTTTTATGGTCCGCAAGGAAGAGTTTTACGTTTGAATATTCAGGATGAGGAATTAAATAGTAAAATGGATAATTTTAAATTTGAGGATGAAAGAATCACAAATTTAGAAATGGAAACAGCTGCAATTTATGGACTTTCGGCGCTTTTAGGTCATAATGCTTTATCATTAAATGCCATTATTGCCAACCGTGCGTCAGGAACATTCAGTGAGGATCCTTATAGAGCAGTTGATGAGCTTATTACTTATACATTGAATAAATTAGCGGGGAAATAATGTTTGGTTTTGTAATTGATCACTTGATTTTCAAACCAATAAGAAAATTCACCCTAGGTATAGGAGGTTTATTTAGATGGATGTTTTTCCAAATCCTAAACGCATCTATTGAAGAAAATATCCTAAAAGTTTAGATTACTATTGGGATCATGATAATGAAAGCACCGATAATAATGGATTTAGCACATCTCAAAAGAATTTGTTTGCTGGATTTTTGCTTTTTATTTGCTTCATAATTTTAATTGAAAAATTAGAAGGTTGATGTCAAATAATCTGCTAATTTAAAAATAAGATAATTTAAAAATCTAAAATTATGTTTTTAAGAGTTGCAAGACACACGGATAACTTAGAAATAATTGAAAATTTTTATATCAATATTCTTGGTTTTGAGCGATTAGGTGATTTTCAGAATCATAAAGATTATGACGGCGTTTTTATTGGAAAAACAGGTTTAGACTGGCATTTTGAGTTTACACAATCTAAAGTAAAAGCCAATCATTCTTTTGATGAAGATGATGTTATTATCCTTTATCCAAAAACAATTTTAGATTATAACGAATTAATAGATAAGCTTGAGCATCATAACATTTCTACTATAACTGCCGTAAATCCTTTTTGGAATGAAAACGGAAAAATGTTTCAGGATCCTGATGGTTATAGAATTGTTATATCTCCATTGAAAGCAATAATAAGTGAAATTAATTAAGCAATTCATAGAATTAGATAATTGGTCAATTTGAGAATTAGATAATGAAAAGAGATTGCGAAAAAAAATATTACAAAATAAATAATGGCAGAAACACATAAAAAAATCCTATTCAAATACTATAGTGATTATTTAGAAGATACGGTTTCAGAAACCATGTGGGCTGAAATTGTAGATTTAGAAAAGGGACTTTTTAAATTAGATAATATTCCTTTTTTTGGAGCATTAATTGCAACAGACGATTTGTTTTATGCCGAACTAGATGAAAAAGAAGAACGTTTGGTCTATCAAAAAACGATTGAAAGCTCAGGAAATTCGATAGTTCAGATTTTAATTTTAGAAAAAGATTTTGACAAGGAAATTATAATCGAAAAACTGAAAGCAATTAATTGTTTGTCTGAAAGTTTAAATGATACTTTTCTAGCTGTCGAAATTGCAAGAGAAACAGATTATTCGATTGTGCGAAGTGTTTTAAATGAATATGAAACGCTTTCTGTTTTTGAATTTGCAGAGCCGTGTCTTTCTGAAAAACATCGAGCTGATTTATTAAAAAACTAAACAAACTTAAATACGCATACCAAACTTAACTTAAACTTAACTACAATGAAAACGGTAAAAATTGCAGGTGTTCCGGAACACTTCAATCTGCCATGGCATTTATGCATTGAAAATGGTGAATTTGAAGCAGAAAATATTGATTTGCAATGGAAAGATATTCCAGAAGGAACTGGTAAAATGTGCCAAATGCTGCGCGACGGAGAAACGGATATGGCAGTTATTTTGACCGAAGGAATTGTAAAAGATATTGTTGCAGGGAATCCTAGTAAAATTGTTCAAATTTATGTGCAATCGCCATTAATCTGGGGAATTCACGTGGCTGCAAAATCTGATTTTAAGAATATTACAGATTTAAAAAATAAAAAAGCTGCGATTTCTAGAATTGGATCAGGCTCGCAATTGATGGCCTATGTTAATGCAAACGAGCAAGGCTGGAATAGTGATGATTTGCAATTTGAGATTATAAATACAATTGATGGCGCTGTTGAAGCTTTGACAAACGGAACTGCAGATTATTTTATGTGGGAACGTTTTATGACAAAACCACTTGTAGATAAAGGTGTTTTTAGACGCATTGGCGACTGTCCTACTCCATGGCCGTCTTTTGTAATAACAGTTCGCGACGAATTTTTGAAGAAAAATCCAAAAGTAGTTGAAAAAGTCTTAGAAATTATAAACAAAACTACGGTTGATTTTGCTCAAATTCCGAGTATTGACAAAACATTAGCGGAATTATTCAATCAAAAAGTAGAAGACATTCAAGAATGGCTGAAATTAACACAATGGTCTCAAAAACATTTAAATGAGAAAGCTTTTATCAAAATCCAAAATCAATTATTTGATCTGGGAATTATTGATAAAAAAAGTACTTTTGTTGAAACGGTAAAAGCGCTGTAAAAACTGCTTTCGATTCTTATGATAAATTTTCCTAAAATTGACTTTCCGCAATTAAAATCCAAATTACAGGTGAAATCACCTTGGGATAGGGTGATTATTATGCTGTTGAGTCTTTTGATAACGATACCCATTTTTATCATACTGCATCAAAATTTACGCGATTTAAATTGGGCATTCAATTTAGATCGTGTGTTTATTTTTATATTCGTTTTTGCTGCAATTTTCTTTCTCTTAATGTTGCTGCGAACCATAATAATTTTATGTGTTGCTGTTTATTTATTGATTCTAATTTATGGAACGGTCATTGGAAATTATGGTTTCAGCGAAATCTCTGAGGATTATAATTCGATGATTTACACCATGTCAGACAATCCTTTTCCTCAGGATATTATTGTTGCAAAACTGCTTCCGTTTCCAAACAAATCAAAAATTATAAACGCAATCGAATATCAAAATCCAAAAGTTAGGAATTTTGCTATCATGGCGACTACTAAACATTTTAAAGGAATAAAAGGATATTCTGACTATAGAACTATAATTCAATGTTTTGCTGTATTTAAAGAGATAAACAGCCGTTGGAATTATGTAAATGATCCAAAAGAAGGCGATTATATTGCAACCGCCAGCGAATCATTAGAATATTTTTCTGGAGACTGCGACGATCATTCTATTTTAATGGCGGCCGCAATTCGTTCTATTGGCGGTACTCCGCGATTAATTCACACAAAAGGACATATATATCCTGAAATACTAATTGGTTCTTTAATCGATTTGGAAAAAGTCAATTATCTAATCAAAAATGTGCTTTTTCCAAAGGAAAGTTATAAAAAGAAAATTCACTATCACATTGATGAACGTGGTCAGGTATGGATGAATCTCGATTATACTGCTAAGTATCCGGGAGGACCATTTATGTACGAAGAAATTTTAGGTGCTTTGACTCTAAACTAGTTTTTTTTAGCAGACAGAAAACGGGATCGTACCAAGCCTTTCTAGAAATAAACAAAATCAGAGCAAGGCATCAGCAATTTCAATAAAATATTATAAATCAGATACATTAATTCATTTTGTGTTAATAAAATGTTAGGAGTAATACTTTTTTTTGTAACTTTTCCTGTCTAATTTTTAATCACAAAATCATGAAAAAATCTAAATTATTTATCTTCGGAATTGCATTGGCTGCGGTATTAATTATTTCATGCGCTAAGGGTAGAAATAAACTAGTAAATTCTTGGAAAATTACTGCTGTAGAAGCTAAAATGCCACTTTCAGATTCTTTAAAAGCAGTTATTCTAAGCGACGGAACCCTAACTTTTACAGAAGATGGGCACGTAACTGGCTTTTTAACTAGAGAGATTACAAATGGTACTTATGCATTGACAAAAGGTGGAAAAAGTTTAGTGATAAAAGATGAAGTTGGTACTCCATACCCTTGTGAAAGCACGATTACATCAGATGAACTGGTTTTAGATACCAAGGAAATGAAACTTACACTTAAGAAAATCTAACTTAAGTTTAATGTAACATTTTTAAAATCAGAATCATAATTCAAAAAAAATAAAGACATTCAAAACTCCTAAACTACTCGTTTAGGAGTTTTTTTATGAAAAAAGTTTGAAAAAAACATTGCGCAGTCAAATAACTGCATTATATTTGCAGTCAAATAACTGCACAATGGAAATTAGAAGAGATGTTTTTCAAGCAATCGCCGATCCTACCCGCCGAGCTATTTTGAGCTTAGTGGCCATACAAGCAATGACTCCGGGAGCTATTGCTGAAAATTTTAAATCGTCTAGACAGACTATTTCAAAACACATACAAATATTGAGTGAATGTGAGTTACTTCACCAAACACAAACGGGAAGAGAAATTCACTATCATTTAAATCCAGAAAAAATTAAGGAAATCGACAATTTTATTGAACCTTTTCGCAAAATGTGGGATGACAGGTTTAATAAATTAGAAAGTATAATGAAGAACTATAAACCCAAAAACGATTAATATTATGGAACCAAAAACTAAAGTCAGCGCTGTAAATGGACAGCAGCAATTAGTGATTACTAGAGATTTTGATCTTCCGTTGGAATTACTTTTCAAAGGATATACCGAAGCCGAATTTGTAGAGCAATGGATGGGAACCAAAGTACTGAAACTTGAAAATAAAAAACACGGCGGCTGGCAGTTTGAAACTTCAGATCCTAATGGAAATATAGTTTTTAAAGCAAATGGTGTCATACATGAATATATTCCTAATCAAAAAATAACCCGAACTTTTGAAATGGAAAACACGAACTTCTCTCCTCAATTGGAATTTTTAGAATTTGAAAAAATCACTGACGAAACCAGCAGACTTACTATTCAAATTATTTACAGATCTATTGAACTTAGAGATCAAACATTAAAAATGCCTTTTGCACAAGGTATTAATATGGCACATAATCGATTACAAGAAATTTTGAGTAAAACATTAAACTAAAATATTATGAGTAAAAGAAACAAAATTATCTATTGGATTGCTACGCTTTGGCTGGCATTAGGAATGACTGCAACAGGAATTGTGCAATTATTAAAAATAAAAGATGAAACTGAAATGATAACGCGCTTAGGTTATCCTTTATACTTTTTAACTCTTTTGGGTGTATGGAAACTTCTTGGAGTTATTGCAATTTTAATCCCTAAATTTTCTTTATTAAAAGAATGGGCATATGCCGGATTCTTTTTTGCCATGACGGGAGCTGTTTTTTCACATTTTGCAGTAGGAGATTCTGCTAAGGATTATTTTGGTCCAATATTGTTAATCGTTTTAACTATTGTGTCTTGGTATTTTAGACCCGCCGAAAGAAAAACCAGTACAATCTAAAAAGAGAGAAAAATATAAAAACTTTGAACTCAAACTGCATCTATTAATTTTCGCATTGAGTGCATTAATTTATCTGTAAAGACAATAAATATTTCAATTAATTGTTTTTATAAATACACCTCAATAGTGTTTAATCCATAAATAAATAGTTCAGAGATATGAAAAAAATAGTTTTTTTAGTTATTATGTTTAGTGTTTGCTTACAAGGATATTCGCAGGATGAACTCAATGCCAAATTTAAACCGATTCCTAAAAAGAATGCAGAAATTAAAGAAGTAATTCCTCCTCCTAAAGAAAATACTCCAAAAGCAGAACCACCCGTTGCTGCCGAAAAACCAGATCCTTTAAAAGTTAATCCAGAGGAGCTTTTTAAAGATACCAGTATATATAAAAAAGAGTCAAATGTTGATGGTATTTTTTATAGACGAAATCAATTTTTAGGAAGTTTTAAAACCACCTCTTTTACTTCTACAATTCGTTATCGTGATGCTGCTTTTGTAGACGGCGATAAAATAAAAGTATATTTAAACGATAAAGTGGTTGAACCAGAAGTAAGCTTAGATGGAGAGTTTAAAGGTTTTAAAATTAATTTGGTAAACGGAATTAATAAAATTGACTTTGAAGCTTTGAATGAAGGATCTGCTTCACCAAATACAGCAGAGTTTCAAGTTTATGATGATAAAGGTGTTGTTATTGAAGCTAGTCAATGGAATGTTGGTACAGGTTACAAAGCAACAATCGTAATAGTGAAAGAATAAAAGCGGGAATTTCTTAATTCTATTTTAAAACAAAAACGGTCTTTTCAGACCGTTTTTGTTTTTGTACTATTTTCAATAGAATTACTAAAAAATCCCAATAAAACAGGAGTGTTTAGACAAATTCAAAACAATTATAACAAAAACTGAAAGACGAATTTGCATCTCAAGTTTAACTTCGCTTTTGTAAAAATCCAATCAAAATGGATATAGATCTAAAAACGATTAAACTATGAAAAAAACCTTTAACCTCTTTTTTACTGCCTTTCTAATTACCTTCAGTTCGTTTTCGCAAACCAATCAAAATGATCCCTCGCTGGATTGGTTAAAAAAAACATCTGAAGTAATCCATTACCAGCTGAGCAAAGCTGCAGAAACGTATAAACCTGGAAAAAACCCTCGTTCTACAAATCCCGACGGAACAGTTAGACTTGCTGGTCTAACGGATTGGACAACTGGATTCTTTCCTGGAAGTCTTTGGTACGGATATGAATTAACCGGCGACAAAAAACTAGCTCAAGATGCACAAAAATTCACTCTAGCACTTGATTCTATCCGACATATAAAAAACACACATGATTTGGGCTTTATGCTTTATTGTTCTTATGGGAATGCCTACAGAATAACTGGCGACAAAACTTATCTTCCTGCACTTGCAGATGGTGCCCAAAATTTATACGCACGTTTTAGTCCAACAGTTGGAGCCATTCGTTCTTGGGATTTTGCTTGGTGGCACTACCCTGTTATTATCGACAATATGATGAATCTTGAATACTTGTATTGGGGCGCTAATCAATTTAATAAGCCCGATTATGCAAATGCTGCTAATTCTCATGCTTTAACAACAATTAAAAACCATTTTAGAAAAGATTATAGTTCTTATCATTTGGTAGATTACGATCCAAAAACGGGCAAAGTACTGCGCAAAGCAACACACCAAGGAGTAACAGACGATTCGGCTTGGGCACGCGGGCAAGCTTGGGGACTTTATGGTTATGCGATGTGTTATGCAAATACTAAAAATCAGAAGTTTTTGCAACAGGCAGAAAATATTGCTTCGTTTATAATGAACCACCCTCGTATGCCAAAAGACAAAGTTCCGGTTTGGGATTTTGATGTTCATAATGCGATGGATACTGACGAACTAGCTCCTAGAGATGCATCGGCTGCCGCAGTAATAGCTTCAGGTTTACTTGATTTAAGTACTCAGGTTAAAGACGGAAAAAAATACTTCGATTATGCTGAAGAAATACTAAAATCCTTATCATCAGAAGCTTATTTAGCTAAACCAGGCGAGAACAATTACTTCCTATTAAAACATAGTGTTGGAGCTTTCTTATACAATTCTGAAATTGATACACCACTGGATTATGCAGATTATTATTATTTAGAGGCATTAAAAAGATATGCTGAAATTAAAAAAATAGATTTTCCAGAGAAATCGTAACTCCATAAATTAAAGATGAAGACTAACAAATACCTATTCATTTTTGCATTTATTCTGTTCTCTGTACAAAACATTTTAGGACAGGAAACCAAAATAAATAAAACGAGTTTCGACCTTATTAATCTAGATTATAAGGGACTTGAAAAAGTAAAAGCATTGGTTACTGCAAAAAAGTACGAAGATGCCAGTGAACAGCTTTTAAAATATTATCGCGGTCGTACTGATGTTAAAAATTTAGATTTTAACCCTACTGACAGACAAAAATATGCTGGTAAAAAAGTAAGCGACAATACCTTAGCACTGGCGAATGATATTTTATTGCACAAATTTAAACCGCACAAAGGCTATCCTGCTTACGATTACGGAAAAGACATCAACTGGCAGTATCGTCCTGTTCAAGATCAATTGCTGACTACTTTTTTGCATCGTACTGCTTTTTGGGAGCCATTAGGAATTGTTTACAATAGTACTGGTAATGAAACATATGCAAAAGAATGGGTGTTTGAAGTACGCGATTGGATCCAAAAAAACAAACAAGGCGCTTATCCTGATGATAAACAGTATGCTTGGAAAGCCTTTGTAGTTTCTTTTAGACTTAATCACTGGTCGTCGTATTTTAATATGTTTATTAATTCGCCGCATTTTACTCCTGCATTTTTAATGGAATTTTTAAATTCTTATAAGGAGCAAGCTGATTATGTAATGAATAATTATACCGATATTGGAAATCATCGCTTATACGAAGCACTTCATATGATGTATGCCAGAAGCTCTTTTCCAGAAATGAATCATGCCGAAACATGGCGTAAGAGCGGTATTACAGTTTTAAACGACGAAATCAAAAAACAAGTTTTACCTGATGGAGTTCAGTTTGAGTTGTCTCCATCCTATCATATTGGTACAATTAAGATCTTTCTAGATGCCTTGCAAATTGCACAATTGAATGGTGTAGAAAAAGAGTTTCCAGAAAGCTATCATAATCTAGTCGAAAAAATGATATTGGCAGTTGGTAAATATTCATTTCCTGACTATACATTTCCATTATATGGCAACTCTTTCTTAACAACTAAAAGTGCCATGCTTAAAAATTATCAAGTATGGGCAAAGGTTTTTCCTCAAAATAAAACAATTGAATATTATGCTACAGACGGAAAATCAGGTTTGAAACCTGAGTATCTTTCCAGCAGTCTGCCCAATGCGGGTTTTTATGCCTTTAGAAACGGCTGGGACACAACATCAACTGTAATGCAAATTAAAGCTGGACCTCCCGCCGGGTTTCATTCTCAACCTGATAACGGAAATTTTGTTCTTTGGATAAAAGGTCGTGACTTTACTCCTGACGCTGGTAGTTTTGTTTATGCAAATGTTGGCAATCAAGAAAACAGTAAAAGAGATTGGTATCGTTCTACGAAAGCACATCAAACCTTAACTCTTGATAATCAAAACATCCAAAATGATGCAAAACTAATTAAGTGGCAGCCAGATGGAAATCTTCAATTACTTTCGTACCTAAATCCAAGTTACAAGGATTTAAATCATGAAAGAAACTTTTTGTTCGTAGATAAAACTTTTTTCATCATTATCGACAGAGCAATTGGAACCGCAAGAGGCAATTTAGCAATTCATTACAATTTAAAAGAAGATAGCAACGCGAGCATAAATAAGGTAAACAACAGCATCGTTACAAATTACGGAGATGGAAACAATCTCGTTATTCAACTTCTTAATAAAGATAAAGTTACTTTAAAAGAAGAATCCAGTTTTGTTTCCTACCAATATCAAAAAGAGACAAATCGCCCCGCTTTTGTATTTGAAAAACCTAAAAACAATGAAAATACACAAGGCTTTATCTCTATACTTTATCCATACACTGGTAACAAACCACCAGAAATAAAAATCATCGAGAATAAAGGACATGATCTGTCAAATGGTAAAATTGATATAACATTAACCATAAATGGAAAAATAAGCCAAATTCAACAAAACCTTAATCCCTAAAAGATTAAAAAACTCAGTACAATTTTTATTGCCTTAGTGATACAACAAAAACTTTACGAAGCTATCTTTGGAATTCAGAAAAACTGAAATCAAACAGCTTTTAATTTTATTAAAATAACCACAATCTATGCAACTAATTAAATTAAAAATCTGAATGAAAAACCTAAAAAACAGTATAAGCGTATTGTTTCTTTCGTTGACAATATCCTTTGTCAATGCTCAAGAAACTCCAATTAAAAAAGAAAACTTTGACGTTGTAAATTTAAACTATCCAGGTTTAGAAAAAACAAAAAAACTCTTTGACGCAGCACAATACAATGATGCAGCAAAAGAATTATTAAGTTACTACCGCAATCGCAAAAACATAAAACATCCTGAATTTAATGTAGGAGATGAAAATAGATTAAAAGGGAAAGATGTTGGAAAAGCGAATCAGGAAAAAGCCGACAATGCTTTGCAGCATAAATTTCAACCGATAAAAGGTTACAGCTATTTTGATTACGGTGCAGATATAGACTGGAATTATTGGCCTATAAAAGATAACGAAATGCGCTGGCAGCTTCACAGAGTAAATTGGTGGCAGCCTATGGGAATTGTGTATAGAAGTTCTGGAGATGAAAAATATGCAAAAGAATGGATTTCTCAATTTAGAGATTGGGAGAAAAAGAATCCTTTAGGACTTTCTAAAGACAATGATCGATATGCATGGCGTCCGTTGGAAGTTTCTGATCGTGTACAAAGTCTGCCTGGTACTTTCAATTTGTTTGTGCCTTCTCCAAATTTTACACCAGCTTTTTTAATTGAGTTTTTAAACTGTTATGCTAAACAAGCTGCCTATATTCCTGCTCATTACACTAAAGATGGAAATCACTTATTGTTTGAAGCACAACGAATTTTAGGTGCTGGCGCTTTTTTTCCAGAACTAAAAGATGCGGCTGCATGGCGTAAAAGCGGAATTGACGTTTTAAACCGTGAAATAAAATCACAGGTATTGCCAGATGGAGTTCAGTGGGAACTTTCGCCAACTTATCATGTTGCTACAATTGATATTTTCTTAAAGGCATATAATTCAGCTAAAATGGCAGGAGTTGAAAAAGAATTTCCAGATTCTTTTTCAAAAACAATTGAAAAGATGATTATTGCACTGGCAAATATCACTTTTCCTAACTACAACATTCCAATGTTTGGCGATGCATGGCTGGTTGAAAAAAATGCAAGACTAAAACAATTTGCAGTATGGTCAAAAGCTTTCCCTGAAAACGAAGAAATCAAATATTTTGCAACAGATGGCGCATCAGGAAAATTACCGTCGAACTTATCAAATGCATTGCCAGACGGCGGTTTTTATACCTTTAGAAATGGATGGAACGAACAGTCAACGGTAATGATTTTAAAAGCCGGCCCTCCGGGAGAATTTCATGCGCAACCTGATAATGGAACTTTTGAACTTTGGAATAACGGACGTAATTTTATGCCTGATACAGGCTGTTACATTTACAGCGGCGATGCGGAAGTTACCAAAATGAGAAATTGGTATCGCCAAACCAAAGTACACAGCACCTTGACATTAGACAACCAAAATATGGTTATCACCAAAGCAAAACAAGACAAATGGCAGACTGGACAAAATTTAGATATTTTAACCTACACAAATCCAAGTTATAAAGATTTAAACCATCAAAGAAGTGTGCTTTTTATTAATAAAAAATATTTCTTGATCATTGATAAAGCTATTGGAAATGCGGTTGGGAAATTAGGAGTTCATTTTCAGTTAAAAGAAGACAGCAAACCATTTTTTGACAAAACTAATAATAAGGTATATACCACTTATGAAGACGGCAACAACTTGTTGATACAATCTTTAAATTCAGATAAAATAGCTCTTAGTGAAGAAGATGGAAAAGTATCTTATGCATACGGTAAAGAAACTCCAAGACCTGCTTTTGTATTCGAAAAAAATAAGATCGATAATAAAACACAAGATTTCATAAGTATCGTATATCCTTACAATGGTTCTAAAGCTCCTGAAATCAGTATTAAACCAAATGCTGATCATAATCTGGAAAAAGGAATCGTAAGCCTTACAATTAGTATTGACGGCAAGAAAAGCGACATTAAAACATCCTTATAAAAGCAGCAAAAGATAATATTTCAAATATTCTATTTCAAAGACGTCTCAACAGGACGTCTTTTTTTTGTCTTGTTTTTTAATTTTGTCTCTTACAAAAAAACTAAACCAATCTTTTAGCAAATAACCAATGCGTATGGTTTTTAAAATCTCGACAGCAAATAGTAAGCAGTAAGAGATTAAAATTACTTTCTACTTAAATATCAACGGCTTATATCACCATTAATTTTCACTTATTTAAACACATTTTAAACCTGATTTATCTTTTGCATGAAATAGAAAAAGATAATACTAAATAAAAAGTAAGAAAAAATATTAAAAACACATTTTTACCCTTAATTTTTTGGGGTTTAAAGCTTGTTTTAATCAAAATCAATAGTATTTTGGACGTTTTCAAAACTGTCATTTTAGGTCGATTTCTATATTTGTTTCTATCAAATAATAACCAACATGACTAATCAAAAGCTAATGAATCAATTTTTACAAAAACATCTTTTGTTTACACGACAGAAAATACCTAAGGTATTTTTACAAGTTCATAAATTGTTATACTTTTCTCGACAAACCACAATAAATCAATTGTGATTTATAAAGAAAACAATTTAAGCGACATTGAACCAAACCTTACTAAAGTCAATTTTTACAGCTTTCGAATTAAAGCAGTTATAACTTTTACTTAACAAGGTTAAAAAACTAACTTAAATAATAGCTATCTGGAATAATGAAAAAATATTCCGATAAAAAACCAAAACTATGAAAAGGACTCTATTTTTATTCTTACTGCTGACAACTTGCGTGATGTACGGGCAAGATGTTATTACAGTTAAAGGTGTTGTAACCGACTCCCAAAATATGCCTATGCCTGGGGCAACCGTTTCTGAAAAAGGAACTAAAAACAGCACAGTCACCTCTATGGATGGTGAATATCAAATTAAAGTAAAATCTAATGCTGTATTAGTATTTACTTTTATAGGAACCAAAACTACTGAAGAGCAAGTAAAAAACAGAACACTCATCAATACAAAACTTATTGATAATGCTAATAATCTTGATGAGGTTGTTGTAGTAGGATATGGAACAAAAACACGAAAAAACCTTACTGGTGCAATATCTTCTGTAAAAGGAACTGAAATAGCTAAAATTCCTGTGCAGGACGTAGCACAAGCAATGCAAGGTCGTATTGCCGGATTACAGGTAACTATGCCTGACGGAACTCCTGGTGCACAGCCTTCATTACGAATTAGAGGGGGAACTTCGATTACGCAGAGTAATGAACCGCTTTATGTAGTTGATGGTGTCGCACAAACTGGCGGTCTTGCTTTTTTAGATCCAATGGATATCGAATCTATTGATGTATTAAAAGATGCATCCTCTACCTCTATTTATGGTGCACAAGGTGCAAATGGAGTAATTTTGGTAACGACAAAAAAATCTGCCGGCGGAAAACTTAGATTAAGTTACGATACTTATGGTGGTATAAAAACAATTGCCAAAACATTACCGGTAATGAATCCGTACCAATACACACAATTGGTTTACGAAAGTGCGACAGACGACACCAGAATGCAAAAATACCTGAACACTTTTGGAACCTATGATGAAATGGAAGGTCTTTACAAAAACAGAGCAGGAATCAATTGGCAAGATGAAGTTTTTGGAAATGCTGTTGTAAATCAGTATCATAAAATAGGTATCAGCGGCGGCGAAAGTGATACAAAATACAATGCTTTTTATTCTGTTAATAATGATCAAGGAATTATGATTGGCAGTGAATCTTTAAAAAACATTGCAAAATTGCAGGTAACACAAGCGATAAGCAAAAAATTTACAGTTAATGCTATTGTCAATTATTCTAATCAAAAAATTACAGGATTATCTACAAATGATGGTGGAAATGCGAGATTAAGTATGCTGCAAACATTATTACAATATCGCCCTACTATTGGAAAAAGTGGTTCTGACGATGATCTTAAATATTTACTGATTGATCCATTAGACAATCAAGCTTCACCAGCATTTCAAAGTCCGCTTATCACTATAGACAGCCAAAAAAGAGAAACAGTCAATCGTTCTATCAACATGAACTTTCAACTTTCGTATTACCTTACACCAAAATTAGTTTACAGCGGTTTGGTAAGTTACACGGATAACAGCGTTAAAAGTAAGTACTTTAATGGTGCTGAAGGAATACAAGCTATTAGATCTGGCGGAGCAAACGGAGGTATTACACATAATCTTTCGACTCGTTTAAATTACAACAACGTATTAACCTACAATAATACATTTGCTAAAAAACATAAACTTAGCGTAACAGCCGGTCAAGAGTATATTTACAATTATTCTGAAGGAATTTCAGCAGCAGCGTCAGCATTCCCTAATGTAAATTTAGGATGGGATAAATTACAGCTTGGTACAATTGCCGCAATCCCTACTTCATTTGCTGAAGATGATAAATTATTATCATTTTTTGGAAAAGCTGATTATTCATTCAAAAGCAGATATTTACTATCAGCAAGTTTACGTGCAGATGGTTCTTCTAAATTTGGAACTGAAAATCAATGGGGAGTTTTTCCATCAGTTTCTGCTGCTTGGAGAGTTATCGAAGAAGATTTCATGAAAAACATTCCTGCATTTTCTGATTTAAAATTCCGTTTAAGTTATGGAGAAGCTGGAAATAACAGAATTGCAAATTATGCTGCTTTAGGTATTTTCAATTCAGGATCATATCCTTTAAACAATCAAGTAAATATTACTGCTTTTCAAAGTAATCTTCCAAACCCGTATTTAAAATGGGAATCTACTAAATCGACCAACATAGGTTTAGATTTAGGATTCTTTAAACAACGTATTTCTCTTACTACAGAGTTGTATGAAAATCGTTCTAAAGATTTACTTTACAATACTCGTGTTCCAGCAAGTTCTGGATTTAAAAAACAATTTCAGAATATTGGAGCAACTTCAAACCGTGGTATAGAATTTACCTTGAATACAACTAATGTTAAAAATGAAAATTTTAACTGGAACACCACTTTTAATATTGCTTTTAACAAAACAAAAGTACTGGCTTTAAGTGAAGGCGAAACATCACTTATCACTAATAGTTATACAGACAAAAATGACTACATCCTAAAAGTGGGACAACCAGTTGGAGTAATGTATGGCTATGTAAACGATGGTTTATATCAAGTAAGTGATTTTGATTATAACGCAACTGCTGGTACTTATACTTTAAAAAGCGGTGTAGTAAGTGATAATCTTGCCGTACAGCCAGGTTACATTAAATTTAAAGACATCAGTGGTCCAAATGGTACTCCAGACGGTGTTATCAATGATCTTGACAGAACCGCAATAGGAGATGCAAACCCAAAATATACAGGAGGTTTAAACAATACTTTCAGTTATAAAGGGATTGATTTAAGTGTTTTCCTTGATTTTACTGTTGGTAACGATATTTACAATGCAAACGTGCTAAACAATTCAAGACTTAATTTAGACAATCTAAATACATTTGCCATGTTTGCTGATAGATGGACAACTATAAATGCTGCTGGACAACGTGTAACTGATCCTACGGAATTAGCGGCTTTAAATGTTGGTAAAACGAACCCTGCTTTTAATGGTAACACTACAGGACGTTTGTACAGCGATATTATTGAAGACGGTTCTTTTTTAAGAATCAACAATATCAGTTTAGGTTACACATTACCTAAAGCGTGGCTGAAAAAATCGTATATCTCAAATTTGAGAGTTTATTTTACAGCTTATAATTTATATGTATTTACGAAATATTCAGGATTTGATCCAGAAGTCAGCGTACTTAATAATGCGATTACCAGAGGAGTAGATTTTAGTGCTTATCCAAGAAGTAAATCCTTTATCACTGGTTTAAATATTTCACTATAATTTAAAGATTAGAAAAAATGAAAAACAAAATATTTTCCTCTGGAGCAATTATAGCAGCGAGTGTATCTTTTCTTTTACTGCCGCTTAATTCATGTGAAAAAGAATTAGAAGTTACACCCTATTCTTATTTTACAACAGCCAATTTCTTTAAAACTTCAGACGAAGCCAATATGGCCGTATTAGGAGTTTATGAAGCAATGTCCTCTTTTGACAGTTATGGATGGAATATCTCTATACTTTTTGATACTGATACAGACATTCAACAAATCAACGGTTTAAGTGCCGATGACTGGCGTATGATTCCTCATTATCAAGGTATTTCGCAGACTAACGTTTTTTATGCCGTTTGGAGCAAATTATACGAAGGAATTGACAGAGCCAATGTTGCGATCGAAAGAATTCCACAAATGGCCTTGTACACAGAAGGAACACAGGCTCAAAAAGACCAATTAAACAAATTTATTGGCGAAGCTAAATTTTTACGCGGCTTTTACTATTCTGAGTTAGTGCGTTTATGGGGCGACGTTCCCTTTAAAACAAAAAGTTCACAGGCAGGAGATGATTTAAAAGGCGGTCTTGTAGACAAAAAAGAAATCTACACCCAGATTATCAAAGATATGCAAGAAGCTGCCCTCCTATTGCCGGAACAAATTCCTACAGATGAACGTGTAAACAAATGGGCTGCTAAAGCTATGCTGGCAAGAGTTGCCCTATTTGCCGGCGGATATTCATTGGGTGCTGACGGTGTAATGAGTCGTCCTGCCAACTATAAAGACTTTTATAAACTGGCACAACAGCAAATCAACGAAGTAATGGCACAAAACCCATATAAGTTGAATCCATCGTATTCAAAGGTTTTTAAAAACCAATGTCTGCACGTTTTAGAGCCTACTGAAAACATTTTTCAAGTTGCCTTTTACAATCCAGCAGGATATAGAGAAAACTCCTCTAACATTGGTAATTTTAATGGTGTAACAACTGCAAATGGTTTTTATTCTTCGACCAATTCAAGATGTGTTGTTCCAAAACCTTTTTATAACGGATTTAATGCTGCAGATCAAAGAAGAGATTTCTCAATTGCCATGTATACGCTAAATGCAGCTGGAAATAAAGTTCCGCTTTTAACTACAAGACAAGACGAGAGCTGGACAGTTGGAAAATGGAGCCGTGAATTTCAAACCAATTCAATCCAAGAAAAAGCATACAGCCACATTAACTGGGTTATTATGCGCTATTCTGATTTGCTTTTAATGCGTGCCGAAGTAGAAAACGAATTAAATGAAGGTCCAAATGCCATTGCTTACGATGCCATTAATCAAGTTCGCAGAAGAGGTTTTGGTGCCGACGTACAAGGAAGCCGTATTGCTGTTGACTTAAAAACAAAAGGTACTGGATATAGTTCTGCAGCAAATGTAGTAATCCAAATTACAGGCGGCGGTGGTTCTGATGCATCAGCAGCTGTTGTAACTTTGGCAAGCGGTGCTGTCAACACAATTGCAATGCTTCGTACTGGAGACGGTTATACTTCTGTACCAACTGTTACAATTACAAGTGTCGACGGAAAAGGCTCAGGCGCAACGGCAACTGCTAGAATTTTACCAAAACCAACCACAGCAGAGATGAATTTGCCAACAGGTCTTGACAAAACTAGTTTCCTAAAAGCCGTTCAGCAAGAAAGAGCTTGGGAACTTTCTTTTGAAGGAATGAGAAGAGCCGATTTGATTAGATGGGGAATTTTAGGAGATAAAATAACTGAAACTGCTAATGCTGTGAAACTTATTCGTTCCAACTATTTCTATCCTTCAGTAGGAAACTTTGTAGCAGGAAAACATGAACTTTATCCTTATCCTCAAAATGAAACCGACGTAAATAGGAATATTACACGACAAAATCCTAAATATTAAACGGTGGGTTCTTGAATATTTACAATTCATTTTCCCCTCGTAAAAAATATCTTTTTTTAACATTAATGCAGGACCTCGTTCTGCATTAATTGTTTCATCTGAGTTGAAAACGACTTTTTTTCATCTAATGTTACTTAAACATTCCTCTCAAATTTATCCTTCGAAGTTAAAATAAACACTTCAAGAGGATAATTAAAATTACAATTATGATAAACTTACATAATTCTGAACTGTCATCATCTTACGCAGTTGGAATCGATATTGGCGGTACTTCACTTAAATGCGGTCTAGTCAATGAAGAAGGCAAAATTTTACTGTCCTTTTTAGTTCCCTTACAGAATGCCGGCACCCAAGAAGAAATTATACAATTAATCGCAGATGCAATCACACAATGCACATTACAATTAAAAGAACCAATTGTTGGTGTGGGTATTGGTTTTCCGGGTCTTGTAGAAAATAACGTAATCATTGGCGGTGCAGATAATTTACCCGGTTTCGAAGAATTACCATTAGGTGTTATTTTAAAAGAACTAACCGGTCATACTATCGTTATTGATAACGATGCCAATTTAATGGGACTTGGCGAATTAACCTATGGTGCGGCAAAAGATTGTTCTGATGCTGTTTTTCTAACAGTTGGCACAGGTATTGGCGGAGCCATTATGATTGACAAAAAACTTTACGGCGGTTTCAACAATCGCGGCGGTGAACTAGGTCATATCATAATACAGCAAAATGGCTTGCCCTGCACTTGCGGCGGACGCGGCTGTCTGGAAGCTTATGCATCTGTAACCGCTTTAATTGAAGATTATAAATCACAAAACCAATTTCCTTCTGAAGAAGTTGACGGCAGATATATTGTCGAAAAATACCTAATTGGCGAAGAATATGCCGTTCGCGCCATGGAACATCATTTTGATTCTTTAGCCGCAGGCATAGCTGGTTTTATAAATATCTGCAGTCCGCAAAAAGTAATTATTGGCGGCGGAATCAGTGAAGCGGGGACATTTTATATCGACGAATTAAGATACCGAGCAAAAACCTTGTCTATTCCAGCGGCCTCCATTCATACCCAGATTGTTGCTGCCAAATTAGGAAATCAGGCAGGTATATTGGGCTGTACTGCAAATGTTTTTCAGAAACTTAAAATGGAGCATTATGAAACGAAATAATTTTCTGGTTGTAATGATTCTCGTTATTTGGTTCGTAATCTCTTTTGTAACCAATATTTTAGGTCCATTAATGCCTATCATCATTCAAACATACAAACTCAGCCTTACAATGGCGGCTTTTTTACCATTCTCGTTCTTTTTAGCTTATGGAATTATGTCTATTCCCGCAGGAATACTAATCGAAAAAATGGGAGAAAAAAAAGCAATGCTGCTCGCTTTTTCTTTAAATTTAATAGGTTCAGCAGCCTTTGCTCTAAATCCTCTTTACAGCACTGCGCTAGGCTCTTTATTTGTTATTGGATTAGGAATGGCAATGCTTCAAGTTATTATTAACCCGTTAATGCGCACAGCAGGAGGCGAAGAAAACTTTGCTTTTTACTCTGTTATGGCACAGCTTACATTTGGATTAGCCTCATTTATCAGTCCGTTTGTTTTTACCTATCTCTTACATCAAAACAATGCTTTTCTAGACTTTATTTTTAACAATCTAGTTCAAAACGATTTAAACTGGACAATCTTATACTGGTTGTTTACTTTGATTTTTATCGTAATTATTCTAGTAGTAGCATTCCTGAAAATACCAATTGTAAAACTCAACGATGATGAAAAAACTGGAACTTCCCAAGTATATTTAGAATTACTGAAAAAACGCGAAATCTGGCTTTTCTTTTTAGGAATTATCGCCTATGTAGGAACAGAACAATCATTAGCCAACTGGATGTCTGAATTTTTAAGAAGCTATCATGGTCTTGATCCCGCTACTAAAGGTGCAAGTGCCGTTGCTTGGTTTTGGGGAGCCATGACTTTCGGTTGTTTACTTGGACTTGTCGTTTTAAAACTTTGGGATTCTAAACTAGTTTTAAAAACAGCCAGTATTTCCTCTATGATCGTCTTAATTGCCGCATTGTTTGGTGATTCAGAAATGGCAGTTGTGGCATTTATCACCTTAGGTTTTACTATTTCGGTTATGTTTTCAATTGTATTTTCGCTGGCACTCAATTCTACCCATAAACATCATGGTTCATTTTCAGGAATTCTGTGTTCTGGTATTTTTGGCGGCGCACTAGTGCCTTTAATTATTGGTACTCTTGGTGATTGCATCGGGCTTCGTTATGCTATGTTTTTTCTGTTTGTAACACTTGGCTATATTTTATTTTTAGCGTACAGCGCAAAACCTATCATTAACAATAAAACCACCAAACTGAAGAATATTTTCAAAAGCGAACAAAACTAAAGGGCAAAATCAGTATGAAATACCGCACAGGCATTCGTTTTTAATTAAAATTAATATCATTTTGTACAAAATCAAAACTATCTTAAATCAATGATCCCTAAATTCGTTTTGTACTTTCAAAGACTCTATGTTCTATAAAAAGACAGCTAGCTATTAAATAAACCTGACCATTATGTTATTAAAAAAAACAATAGTACTACTATCTCTAGCAGGCTTGATCGCCGCCCCGTTTACGAGTAAGGCTCAAACCAGCGATCGTCCTAATATTCTAATTATAATGACCGATCAGCAGACTGCTGATGCTATGAGTATTGCAGGAAATAAAGATTTACATACACCTGCAATGGATAAATTGGCACAAAACGGTGTGCGTTTTACTAGAGCCTATTGTGCGCAGCCTTTGTGTTCGCCATCTCGCAGTTCAATCATGAGCGGAAAAATGCCTTTTGAAAATGGTTTCATTGGAAATGCTCCTGAGAAAGACGGACAATGGCCGGAAGATTTACTCATGATGGGAAAAATTTTCCAAAACGGAGGATATAAAACAGGTTATGTTGGAAAATGGCATTTACCCGTACCAACTGCAAAGAAAAGCCAGCATGGTTTTGAATACATCGAAAACACAACTTTTCAAGATTATAATGATGCTGCAACTCCATCTTTCTGTGCACGCTTTATCAAAGAAAACAAAGACAAACCATTTTTGCTTGTCGCTTCATTTTTAAATCCACATGACATTTGTGAGTGGGCGCGCCATGAAGATCTAAAAATGGATGTTTTAGAACAAGCTCCACCCGCAGCACAATGTCCACCCCTGCCTCTTAACTGGAAAATTCCAGATCACGAGCCTAAAATTGTACGTGAACAGCAAAAAGTAAATCCAGGAACTTATCCAAGCGTTAACTGGACAGAGGATCAATGGCGTCAATACCGCTGGGCGTATAACCGTTTGGTAGAAAAAGTAGATGTTTATATCGAAATGGTTCTTGCCTCTTTAAAAAAATACAATATCGAAAAAAATACCATCATCGTTTTTACAGCAGATCATGGTGACGGTTACGCAGGTCACAGCTGGAACCAAAAACAAATATTATACGAAGAGTCAGCAAAAGTACCTTTCATTATTTCGAAAATTGGTCAATGGTCACCACGAACTGACGAAATGCTGGTTTGTAACGGAATTGATATTATCCCAACCATCTGCGGATTTACCGGAGTACAAAAACCTAATTATTTAAAAGGAATCGATCTTAGCAAAAAAATAGCCAATCCAGCGCAAAACCTACGCGATACATTGGTTATTGAAACCGATTTTGCCGATAACGAAGATCTTTTAGGCATCAGCGGACGCGCTGTAATTTCTAAAGATTTTAAGTATATCGTTTACAACAAAGGCGATTTAAAAGAACAACTATTCAATCTAACCAATGATCCAGGAGAAATTACAAATCTAGCCGTTAATTCAGCTTATAAAAAACAGCTGAATGAAATGCGCCGTTATTTAAAACAATGGTGCAAAGAAAACGGAGATACTTTTCAATCTGGGTTGTAAACCAAAAACAAGATTATGTTGCAAAAAAAAACACTTATGTTATTGCTATTTGTAATAACATTTCAAATATATGGTCAACAGCCGGCAACGATTCAGCTGAAAGCCGAAAAACTGCATAGCAGACTTAGAGAATGGCCTTATCCTGCAAACGGAGTAACCATCAATACCAATGCTCCAGCTTTGCTTTGGCCGGGAACAAATGGCGAAAAGAATATTGTATTATCAGGAGATATTGGAGACGATTTCACCATCGATCCAAAAATTCACCACGTGGTTTATAAAGTAATGCTCGCTTCTGATCCTGATTTTAAGCAAAACTTGATCACAAGCGAAGAGCAAGAATGGGCCATGTATCCGCTTCATCAGCCTTTGAAATCTGGAAAATGGTATTGGAAATATGCCTATCGCCAGAAAAGCTCACAAAACTGGGTTTGGTCACCTGCATACGATTTTATCGTTAATCCAGCTGCTGTAAACAATCTAGTTTCACCATCAGCCGCTACTGTTTTACAGCGTGTTAGCGGACAGCATCCGAGGCTTTGGAATATGAACAAAATAGGCAGCGATTTTTACTTAAAAAACCTATCAAATCCTGAAGCTAAAAAATTTATCGCTTACGCTGAAAAACTGATGTTGGAGCCGCTTCCCGAAGAAAAACCAAGACGTTACATCGACACAACCGGTAAATCTGAACTTCAGAAAAAAATCAATATCGAAGCCATGTACCACGGTTTTGGAGATATGGTAGGCAATCCTGTACGTAATCTTTGTATTGCATATCAGCTTACAAAAGACAAAAGATTTATTTTGGATGCCAAACGCAGAGCGTTGAATATTGCTCACATGAATCCAGACGGTTTAGCTACTCGTGATGATTTTACAGGAGGTGCAGTGTTAGAAGCCGTTGGATGGTTTTACGATGCTGGATTTGATTTTCTGACTCCCGAAGAAAAAGTATTTTTAAAATCTGTTATCAAATTAAGAGGTGACCGAATTTATCGCCATCTTCCAAACCGCTTCGAAATCAACATAAATGACAATCACGTTTGGCAGATTACGTTACGAAATCTCGCAATTGGTGCTGTCGCAGCCGTTGATGAGCTTCCTGAAGCCAACAAATGGCTGACTTATATTTATGAGGTCTGGTCTGCCCGATACCCTATTTTAAGTAATAATGACGGCGGATGGCATGAAGGAAGCGGTTATTTTAAAGTAAACTTCAGGTCTTTTCTTTATTTATCGCAATTATTAGGTGATTTGAGCGGTGTAGATTATTTTCAATTGCCTTGGATGCAAAACGTTCCTTATTTCTTACTTTACACACATCCATCGGCGGCATCTTGCATGGCTATGGGCGATATGTGGGAAAAAGAACCAAACATTGCTAATGTAGATGCTTTATTTACCGATGCTCTTTCATACAGAATAAACAATCCTTATTTGAATACTTACGTAGCCAATATTAAAAGGGATTACCCAAAGCATTTTAAAGGAACAGATGACTTCTTGCTTTATCGCTTATTAAATTACAAAGCAGAACGAAACCTGCCTGAATCTCCCTTTAGCGAATTACCAAAATCACGTTGGTTCAAAGATGTCGGGATGACGGCTATGCATGAAAATTTATCTGATACTTCTAAAAATTTAAGCAGTTATTTCTTTAGCTGCCCAATAGGTTCTTCTGGTCACGGTCATGCTTCACAAAATGCATTTACTATTAACTATAAGGGCAAAACAATTTTTGGAGGAACTGGCTATTACAGCAATTTTAGTGATCGTCATAACCTTTTAGATTATCGTACTTCTAGAGCTTATTCTACTATTTTAGCAGATAGTTTGGGACAGAAAATTGGCGAAGACGGATATGGCTGGACACCACGTTTTATTACCGGAAAACACATTCAATATGTGTTGGGCGACGCTACAAAAGCTTACGGTCCTATTACAAATGAATTTTGGCTGGATCGTTTTCAAAAAATTAATGTCGTACCAAATGAAGCCAATGGATATGGAGAGCGAAATATTACACTTTATCGCAGGCATTATCTGCAGTTAGAAGATGGTTATGTGGTGATTTATGACGAACTCGAAGCTGAAAAACCTGTAAAATGGACAACACAATTTCAAGTGCCTTATTATACCATAGAATCAAAAGAAACAGCCAACAGTAAACAGCAGAATTTTACCGTAAAAACAGATGTAGGTTTAGTCAATACAAGTGTTTTTGCTAATACTGATCTTAAAATGCAAGTACATGATAAATTTGCCGAAGCAGCCGTAAACTGGAACAAAGTAACTGGCCCAGACGGAAAAGTTTTCGAATACAAAAATCAGTGGCATGCAGGAATAACTTCAACGCCAAGTAAAAAAATGCGCTTTCTAACCGTCATTAAAATCGATGGTAAAGCTGCAGAAATCATAAAACCTGCTGCATTGAAAAATGGAAACATTCAGCTAAATTTTGGCAACTGGGAGCTATCTGCACAATTAAATAGTGATCAAGCTCCAATGTTAAACATTAAAAATGAAAAATTAAATGCAGCCTTTAATTACGGTGCTTCTGCTATTAAACTAGGAAAAAAAACGTATCAACACCAAACCAGCGGAAGCTCAATGCTTGTTGAAACTATCAATAACAAACCAATGCTGCAAGAAGTAATCGACGAATTACCAGATGTCGCAAAATATGATTCTAAAACTAAGTAATGATTACCATGATAAAAAAAATAAGTTTTGCGATCTTACTAATTCTAAGTGGTAAACTAGCTGCACAGCAACCTGCGGAAATTAAACTCACTGCCGAAAAATTACATTCTAGAGTACGCGAATGGCCATATCCTGTAAACGGAATAACGGTGCCTACAAATGCTCCTGCCCTGCTTTGGCCGGGAACAAACGGCAAAGAAATGGTAAAACCAATGGAAAGCGGCAGCGCAATTCCCGAAGATCCAAATATTGGCAACGTGCGATACAAAGTAATGCTGGCAAGCGATAAAAACTTTACTAAAGATTTAATTGCCAGTAACGAACAACGTTGGGCGGTTTATCCTTTGCATCAGGCTTTAAAATCTGGAAAATGGTATTGGAAATATGGGTACGCCCTAAAAAACAGCAATCAATGGACGTGGTCTCCAACTTATGATTTCGTTATTGATTCAAAATATGCAAACCAAAAAGTTTCTCCGCCTGTAAACGAAGTTTTAAAAAGAAATGAAGGAGCACATCCGCTTTTGTGGGATATGCGCACAATTGGCGAAGATTTTTACAAAAACAATCTTGATAATCCTGAGGCTAAAAAGTTTATCGCTTACGCGGAAAAATTAATGCTTGCTCCTCTCCCAACTGAGAAACCGCAACGCGTAATTGATACAACCGGCAAAAATCCGTTAGAAAAAAAATAATTATCGAGCGAATGTATCATGGTTTTGGAGATGCTGTTGGTACTCCTGTTCGTAATTTATGTATTGCTTATCAGCTTACTAAAGACAAACGTTTCATTTTAGATGCCAAACGCAGAGCCATAAATATTGCCAATATGAATCCTGACGGACTTGCAACTGGCGATGATTTTACAAGCGGTGCAGTACTTGAAGCTTTAGGCTGGTTTTATGATGCAGGATATGATTTTTTATCACTAGATGAAAAAGAACTTTTTAAAAACATTATTAAATTTAGATCTAAAAGAGTTTACGATCATCTTCCAAATCGTTTTGAGTTGCACGTAAGCGACAATCACGTTTGGCAAATTACGATGCGAAACCTTGCTATTGCAACAGTTTCTGTAATAAACGATGTGCCCGAAGCAAAAGAATGGCTTACTTATTTGTATGAAGTATGGTCGGCACGTTTTCCAGTTCTTGGCACAACAGACGGCGGCTGGCACGAAGGAAACGGTTATTTTAGAGTCAACTTTAAATCGATAATTTATCTTTCTCAAATGTTTGGCGATTTTAGCGGAGTCGATTATTTCAAATTGCCGTGGATGCAGAATCTGCCTTATTATATGCTTTATACACATCCTAATAAATCGGCAAGCACTGCAATTGGCGACATGTGGGAGAATATTCCTTACATTGTAAAAGGCGAAGCTTGGTTTGCAGATGCACTGACTTATAAAATTGATAATCCTTATTTAAACTGGTATGTTGACGGAATAAAAAAAGAATATCCGTCTTATTATCATGGAACAGATGATTTCCTGCTTTTCCGTCTTTTAAATTTTAAACCAAACCGAAAATTACCTGTTTCATCTCCTTCAGATTTGCCTAAAACACGCAAATTTGGAGATATCGGAGTTGTTGCTATGCATGAAGATTTAGCCAACGCCGACAAATCTTTGAGCAGTTATTTATTCAGCAGTCCCTTTGGTTCTTCGGGACATGGACACGCTTCGCAAAATGCTTTTACCATTAACTATAAAGGAAAAGTAATCTTTGGAGGAACGGGTTACTACAGCAATTTCAGCGACAAACACAATCTTTTGCATTATAGATCTACAAAAGCATACAACACTATTTTGGCCGACAGTTTAAATCAAAAAATCGGTGAAGAAGGTTACGGATGGATTCCGAGAGCGATTTCTGGAAAACGTATTCAGTATGCTTTAGGAGATGCAAGCAATGCTTATGGCGAAATTAAAAGCGAATTCTGGCTCAACAGATTCGAACAAATTAAAGTTGTACCTAGCAAAGAAAACGGTTACGGAGAATCTGGTGTAACCTTATACAGAAGACATATGCTGCAATTAGAAGGCGGATATATTGTTTTGTACGACGAACTAGAAGCCAAAAATCCAGTTAAATGGACGACACAATTTCATTGCCCATATTATACTATTGAAGGTCAGAATGCAGAAAAATCGAATCAGCAGCAATTTGTTGTAAAAACAGACTTAGGAAATGTTACTGCTAATGTTTATGCCGAAAGTCCGTTAAAAATGGCTGTACACAATCAGTTTTTTGAAGCGGCAGTAAACTGGAATAAAGTTACCGATGATGAAGGTAAAATTAAAGATTTTAAAAACCAATGGCATGCTGGAATTACCTCAGAACCTAAACAAAAATTTAGATTCTTAACGATCATTCAAATCAAAGAAGGTAAAACAGAAGTCATTAAAACATTATCAAACGTTAATGAATTAAAGCATTTACAAGTTGGAGATTGGGAAATTTTAGCACAGTTAGACGGCAAGAAAACAGCGGCTTTACAAGTAATTGGCAAATCAGCAAAATCAGCATTTAGTTTTGGCAATCAATCTCTAGAGTTTGAAGGAAAAAAATATGCACCAAAAATTGCTGGAAGTTCAGTATTACTAGAAATTTACAATTCTAAAGTAAACAAACAAGAAGTTGTTGACGAATTGCCAGACGCAGCTAAATACGATAAAAATTAAAAGAATAAAGTGTTTTCTTTTTGTTTAAATTAGAGCTTACGTTCTTTTAAACAAGAAGCCAAACCAAACAATAAATTATAATTCAAACCTTTATGAAGAAAACGATTCTCCTTTTTACGTTTTTCTACATAACTCTTTTCTCCGTGAAAAGTTATGCGCAGGTACAAGATCGCTATTTCCGAACTATTTCGGTAGATAAGGGCTTGTCGCAAAGTTCTGTTTTTGCCATCCAGCAAGATACTTTAGGTTTTATCTGGATAGGAACGCAAGACGGATTAAATCGTTATGACAGTAAAGGTTTTAAAGTGTATCGCCCTTTAAAAAACGCTAAAAATAGTTTACAGTCTTATTTCATTCGAAGTTTGTTTACAGATCATAAAGGGCGATTATGGATAGGCGGAAATCAAGGTTTAAGTGTTTATAATTATGATACTGATAACTTTACCAATTACCAGTTTCCAAAAAGTTTAGGCGAATGGTATATTTCGTCAATAACAGAAGACAGTGAACATCGTATTTGGGCAGCATCAATTACAGGAGAGATTTTTGTTCTTTCGCCAAAAGACGGAAAATTTACCAATATTAAATTTAAAGCTTCTTCTCACGAAATAAAAGAGATTGCTTACGTCGGTTTTTGGCAGCAGCAGCTTCTTATAGGCACCGATGTTGGTCTTTTTCAATTAAATCCAAAAACACATCAATTAAAAAAACTGAATTTAGGAACTAACAAACCTTACATCAATAGTGTTTTTGTAGATAACAAGAACTTATGGATTGCAACCGAAGGTTATGGAGTGATTTTGTATAATGGTCAAAACCGCCAGACTTCAAGTCTTACACACAGTTCATCATCAAATAGTATTGCTGATAATAATATTCGTTGTGTGGGTAAAGATACCGAAGGCAATATCTGGTTTGGTACTTTTAGAGGACTTTCTATTTATAATCCATCGGCTAATTCTTTTACAAATTATTATCATCAAATTTCACAACCTTACACCATTGCTCAAAATTCGGTACGCTGTTTTTTGAAGGATAAACAAAACGGAATCTGGCTGGGAACCTACTATGGTGGTATTAACTATTATCATAAAAATGATATAAAGTTTAATATTTTAAGCCAAAACTCGGCTAAACCATCTTTAAACGATGAAGTTATTGGCGTAATTAAACAAGATGCTAAAGGAAATTTCTGGATAGGAACTAATGACAAAGGAATAAACTATTGGAACAAAAACGCTGGCACAATCAGTTATTATTCAAATAGCGAAAACAATCCTAACAGTATAAGTTCTAATAATATTAAAGCCATTGCTTTTGATGATAATGGTAATGTACTTGTTGGTACTCATAATGGCGGAATGAATCTTCTTAATCCAAAATCTGGAACAGCAGAGCGATTTCGTCATGACGAAAAAAATCCTAACAGTATTGCAGGAGATTTAGTCTATGCTTTGCTGAAAGATTCTAAAGGTCGTATTTGGGTGGGTACCAGAACTGGTTTAGACCAATTTCACCCCGAGACCAAAACTTTTACTCACATTCATCTCGACAAAGCTGGAAAACGTTTAACATCAGACGCTGTTACTTTTTTGTTTGAAGACAGTAAAAACCGTATTTGGATAGGAACTACAAACGGAGTTACACTCTTTTATCCTGATACGCTTTTGTTTGGAAATGTGGGGCACGGAAAACTAAGCGAAGATATTATCAATTGTGTAACCGAAGATCAAAAAAACCGAATTTGGATTGGCACTAGAGAAGGCTTGCGTTTGTATGACGAAAACCAAGAATCTTTTATAAGCTTCAAAGCTCGAAAAGACTTTTTTGAAGAAACCATTTACGGCATTGTTCCTGATGATGATGGTAATTTATGGATTTCTACCAATCACGGCCTGATCAAATTTAATCCAGACAGTCGTACGGTTCAAAATTTTGACGAAAGTGACGGTTTGCAAAACAAACAGTTTAACGAATATTCGTTTTGTAAAGCACAAGATGGTATGTTACTTTTTGGCGGTATCAAAGGTATTTCGTACTTCTATCCTGCTATGATTAAACAAAAACCGCTGCCTTTAAAACTAAGTTTTACAACACTCGAGGTTTTAAACAAAACGGTTGCGGTAAACGATGAAACCAATATTTTAGAACAACATATCGATCAGGTAAAAGAACTCGAAATTGGCTCAGAATACAAGCAATTCAGTATCTTTTTCAACACCTTCAACTATATTTCTTCTAATAGAACGTATTACTATTATAAACTCGACGGCATTGATAAAGACTGGCAGCGCACAGATCAGTTAAAAGTGAGCTACAGCAATTTACCAGCAGGAAAATACAACTTTCAAATCAAAGCCGTAGGTCCAAATGGCGAAATGAGCGCGGTAAGAAGTCTAACAATTGATATTCTTGCGCCTTGGTATAAAACGCTTTGGTTTTCGCTGTTGTTATTAACCATTATTGGTATTGCGGTTTATATTGGTTTTAAAATTATTAAAGAAAGAATTCAAGCTGAACAACAGTTAAAATTAGAACGAATTGACAAAGAAAGAGTAAGTTATATCAACCAAGTAAAAATGGATTTCTTTACTAATGTTTCGCATGAATTAAGAACGCCATTAACATTGATTCTGGCTCCTTTAGAGGAATTATTAAAGACCCCGTTTGCGGACAAAATATCTAAGAAGAAACACGAACTAATGTTTATAAATGCAAAAAGATTGTACAACTTAGTCGATCAGCTTTTTGAGTTTAGAAAAACCGAAATGGGAACGCGACAGCTTAAAGTGGGCAAAGGTGATATTGTTCGTTTTACACGTGAAATTTACGAGTCGTTTAAACCGCTTTCAGAAAAAAACGATATTCATTTTACCTTTCATACAAACGAAGAACAGCTTTTATTTTATTTTGATAAAGATGCTATGGAAAAGATTTTGTTTAATCTTTTATCCAATGCGTTCAAATACACCAAAACGGGTCAAAGCATTACGCTGGAATTAGTAAAGAAAAATGAAACTGTAGAAATAAAAGTCGCTGACACGGGGGTTGGAATTAGTGAAGACGATTTATCAAAAGTATTCGATCGCTTTTATCAGGTAAACAATCGTGAAATGAATTTGGGCTCTGGTGTTGGTTTGGCTTTTACAAAACGCTTAGTCGAACTGCATCACGGAGAAATTTCTGCCGAAAGTACTAAAGAAGTTGGAAGTGTTTTTAAAGTAACAATTCCTCTTTCTGATCAAGCTTATAAAAACGATCAGCATATCGAGGATTCTTTATATGAATTAGATATCGTTACTGATAATGAACTTGATAACGAAAACACTCTTGAAGAAGAAAACGAATTAGCAGAAAGAGATCAGCCAATAAAACTGCTTTTAGTTGATGACAATAAAGAGATTATAGATTATCTGCAGGATTACTTTGGTAAAATTTATGATGTAACAGCCGCTTACAATGGTCAAATGGCTTTAGAACTTCTAGAAATTCACCAATTTGATATTATCATCAGCGATGTAATGATGCCAGAACTTGACGGATTGCATTTTTGCAAACGTGTTAAACAAAACATCAATACTTCGCATATTCCATTAGTGCTTTTAACCGCCAGAACCGAAACCAGCCAGCAGTTAAAAGGAATAGAAATGGGCGCTGATGATTATATTACAAAACCTTTTTCGACTCCAATATTGGCCGCAAAAATTACAAATTTGCTGCGCTCGCGTAAACGTTTAAAGGAATATTATGCTGTAGGGAAAGAAATGGTTCCCGAAAACATTGCTTTTAACACGCTTGACGAAGATTTTCTTAAGCAAGCCATACAAATTGTAGAAGATCATTTGGCCGATTCTGAGTTTTCAGTAGATCATTTCAGCCGACAAATTGGTATGAGCCGTTCTAATCTTTATCTAAAACTCAAAGCTATTACAGGCGAATCGGCGATGGATTTTATAAAAAGAATCCGATTTAAAAAAGCAGTAGAATTAATGCAGAGTAAGCGATACACAATTGCACAAATTACCTATATGTGCGGTTTTAACTCTCCGTCTTATTTTTCAACCGCTTTCAAGCAGCATTATGGCTGTATGCCGAGCGAATATTTAGCCAAACTAGAGCAGCCAAAAGAATAACGAAACAACAATACAAACTAACTAATGCAAACAAAAAGCCTCTTTTATAATCCTCTGCCTGTTTAATTAAACAGCTGCAAAAACAAAGTCTTTACACAAAGGCAAACTCAATAATTTCGAAAATTACAGACTCGGCAAAATGATTTCATTTCTGATCGACAAGCTCATTTCATGCCTTTTTCAAACAAAATAACAACTTTAAATAAAACAACATAACAAACTATTAATTAAAATTTTATGAAAATTATAAAATACATTTTTCTACTTACTTTTATTTTACCCTTTACTTCTATTGGGCAGACAAAAGCAAGTATTACTATTAAAAACAATTTGACTGTAGATCAAACAGAAACTGTGGTTTCTGTAAAATGGAAAGACATACTTTCCTCCTATCCGCAAATCGACACGACAAACTTTATTGTAATTAATACGAGCACAAAAAAGCAGGTTCCTTTTCAATTGGAACATAAAGGTTCTGCTGCTGTTCAAAATTTATTATTGCAGGTAAATGTTAAAGCAAAATCAACACTAAACCTTTCTATTCAAAAAGGAAAACCTGAAGCTTTTGCAGCAAAAACATATGCGCGCTACGTTCCTGAACGCAAAGATGATTTTGCTTGGGAAAATGATAAAATTGCGTTTCGTGCTTACGGGAAAGCTTTAGAAAAAACAGAAGGTGATGCTTACGGTTTTGATGTTTGGGTAAAACGCACAGATAAATTAGTATTAAACGACCGCTACAAACGCGATGATTACCATATCGATCATGGTGACGGTTTAGATTATTATCACGTAGGTTTTACCTTGGGCGCCGGAAATATGGCTCCATTTATCAAAGACACTATTCGTTACTCAGGCAATTATCACCTATGGAAAGTTTTAGATAATGGGCCTTTACGCTCCACTTTTCAACTAAAATATGACGAATGGAACGCTGGCGGCATAAAAATGAGTGCCATAAAAACTATTTCGCTTGATGCTGGCTCACAGCTTAACCGCATCGAAAACGTTTATACATTCAATGACAACAAACCGATTCCTGTTGTCGTGGGAATCATAAAAAGAGAAAAGACAGGTGTTATTTCTTTAAATGAACAACAAGGTATTATGGGATACTGGGAACCTACTTTCGAAAAAGACGGCACAACCGCTGTAGGTTCTATTGTAACTACTCCAGTAACTTCTATGTGGAGTAACAAAGAACAAATACTAACACAAACAACGGTCAAAAACAACGAACCAATTGTGTATTACACCGGTGCGGCGTGGGATAAAGCAGGTAAAATCACTACTGCAAAACAATGGTTTGATTACTTGAATGCTTTTTATCAAAAAGTAAACAACCCGTTGATTGTAACGGTAAAAAAGAACTAAAACAGAATTACTATTAACTATAAACAAAAAAGAATGTCAATTAATTTATTTGATTTAACAGGGAAAACAGCATTAATTACAGGTGGTGTTCACGGATTAGGAATGGCAATGGCTAAAGGACTTGGACATGCTGGTGCAAAAATTGTAGTAAACGACCATTCGTCGCAAGAAGCAGTAAACAATGCAATTGCCGAATACAAAGCAGAAGGGATCGAGGCTTACGGATACTTATTTGATGTAACTGACGAAAATGCAGTAATCGAAGCAATTAACAAAATAGAGTCTGAAGTTGGTCCTATCGACATTTTAATAAACAATGCCGGGATTATCAAAAGAACGCCAATTATCGAAATGGAAGTTGCAGATTTTGAAGCTGTGGTAAAGGTTGATTTAACAGGCCCTTTTATTGTTTCTAAAAATGTAGCGAAAGGAATGATTACGCGCGGAGGCGGAAAAATAATTAATATGTGCTCAATGATGAGTGAACTTGGCCGAGATTCTGTAAGCGCTTACGCATCTGCAAAAGGCGGATTAAAAATGCTGACCAAAAACATGGCTACGGAATGGGCTAAATTCAATATTCAAACAAACGGAATTGGCCCTGGTTATTTTGCAACAAGTCAAACGGCTCCAATTCGAGTAAACGGACATCCTTTTAATGAGTTTATCATGGGAAGAACTCCTGCAGGACGTTGGGGAAATCCAGACGATTTACAAGGTGCAGCAATCTTTTTAAGCTCAAAAGCAAGTGACTTTGTAAACGGTCATATTGTTTATGTAGACGGCGGTATTTTAGCAACAATTGGAAAACCATCTAACGAGAATTAGGTCGTAATTAATTTCAAAACATAGTCAAAATAACTATCTACATAGTTTTACGGCTTTAGAGAAAGATGTTTCACTTGACCAAAAATACATAAACTACTATGCGAGAGAAATGTGTTTCTTTTTAGTTTTCCTTTCTAGAAATAAAACCTATGTTTCTATGTGTTTAAAAATAATTTTAAACCTCGAGCGAAACGGACAGATGAAGTAATTACATCGAACAGCTTTACTAATTCAATTAATATTCGGCAAAGCCTTTTGTTTACAGCATTAGGCTTTGCTTTTTTTACTGTTTCTGAGTATTTTACAGATAAATCTTAAAAAATTAAAAATTTCTTATTTAAAATACCGTTTTTTAAACGAAATTTGCGCTTTAATATTAAAAAATTAAAAACAAACCCCAAGTTTAATCAAAACCCTACTAATGAAAAAAACGTATTATTTTTTTCCAGTACTTGCTGTTCTGGCAAGTATCACTTTTGCATGCAGTGACAAGGAAGACGGCGAAAATTACAAGCCAAATTATCTGCCTAGCATTGACGCTGCAACATTACCAGCAGGAAATCGTGCCTTTACAATGTTTGAAGACGCCGAAAACTCTTCAAAAATGTACGATAATAAAGACCGTTGGTTTAGAGTAAATAAACCTTTGCAAGTAATTCAAAAAAGCAAAGATTCTGTTCAGGTATCACTGTATTCACCAGTTGGATTAACTGATGTGAAAATATATGCTAAATTACCTAACTACGAAAAACGCTTTGTTCTTTACAAATTTTCAAAAGTGCCTGCTTTTCACAGATCTTTTCATCAAATTCCGTTAACTGCGGGAAAACATGATTACGAACTTGAAAACGGCAAAACAGTTACAATCGACAAAATCGAAGGATTTTCTTCGGGAGCAATCGAGTTTTCTGTAGAATCAACTGATCCTTTATTTCTGAAATTTAAAAAAATCAAGTCTACACACTTAGTGCAATTTAGCGCTTCGTATCATACTAACGAGCTTGGAAAGTTTTTACCGATGAATCCCGTTTTGGCAAAAGAAGCCATAACGATGATCATTAATTATTCTTATGCTTTAAGTCATCCTTTGTATTACAGCACTTTTACAAATTTCAACAAATACAAACAGGAACAGGCTGCTACAGCAGGAACCGCAATAAATGGCGCGCTTAATTGGCATGGTAATGCTGAAGATAAGGATGGAACTTACGACTATTTAACTAAAGAGGAAATAGAAAAAACGTACTGGAATTACCTTGACGGCAGAACGGTAAATATGGCAATGGTTGGCGGTGCAGCAGCTTTAGGCGGCGGCGCACTGGCTTCTCAATGGGAATCTGGTTATGTTACAGGACATTGGTTAGGCGAAATGTCGGTTTGGTCACACGAATACTCTCATCATATTGGCTGGGGACACAGCAGTAACTTAGCAAACAGCGGTGAAGGCGGCGGTCAACAGGAAATGCTTACTGATTTTTATAAATACTTGATTTACTTAAACGATCTGCCTTTTACAGATCCTGAAGTACTAAAAGGATACAGCAAAACAAGTTACCTAACGGGTAAATACAAAAAACCAGAGTTTAAGATAAATCCTAAAAACCCATTTTTACTAAAATATAAAGGAGAAGGAAAATGGAACTAACCCGCAAAATCAACATGAACAAACTACCTTTTTTAATACTGCTGCTTTGTTTTATTACGAGCTGCAGCAAAGATTCTGATGGTCCTGAACCAACAAATTACGACTATTACTACCCTACAAACGAAGCTTCGATTACAGCTAAACAAATTGGCGACGGATCCGGAACGCTTGATCCTAAAGGAATCACGATTTCGAAAGAGAAATTATACGTTTGCAACGGTAATGTTTTAGAGGTTTTTAATGCTGTGACTTTAGCGCATATTAAAACAATTGCAAACTACACAAAAGGCAGTACAACAATTCCGTTTGTAAATCTGACATCTGTTTCTATTGATAATGGAAGAATTTATGTGGGAAGTGTCGAATCGAGACTTTTTGTTCTTGACGAAAGTACTACTCTAGGAATTAACACGGTTGGAAACGGACAATGGTGGCAGACTTTTGTACACGTTTTTGGCGTTGTTGTAAAGGACGGATTGGTGTTTGTAAAGGAAAAAGAAAAATCTATTAAAGTTTTTGAAGCTTCACAAATTACTGAAACCAGCGACTGGAATTTAAAACCTTTTGCTAAACTAAACACTTTAAGCGGTTTCGATCAGGTATATTCTATGGATGTAACGGACGGAAATTTGGTAGTAGCAGGAAGAGATGCTAAAAGTTATTTGTATTATAATTTAGCTGGCATTCGTGCTAATGCTGCAGCTTCAATAACTACTCCATTAGAACCCGTAAAAGCTCCTTTTGAAGAAGCAAAACCAATTTCGGTAGTATTTAGCAAAGATTGGGCGATAACATCAGAAAACGCAGGAAACACATCTTATTTACGTCTTTACCCAAAAGACGAATTTAACAATAGAGAATACAAACCAAGAGTAAATGCTTCTGACATTATGGGACAAAATCCTTTTGGTACTATTGTAAGTGCGGTACAACTTAATGATCGCATCTTTCTATCTGATAACACAAATAAAACAATTCGAGTTGTTAAGCTTAATAAATCAACAATTGCTGAGCAAAAGTAAAATTTCCCTCTGCTCTTGTTGAATGCGTATTAAACACATAGATTTCTGTTGGTTTTCAAATTAAATCTATGTGTTTAATATTTTTTCGCGCTCCCGATAGCTCAATATTATTAAGTTCAAGGACTTGATGATGTAATTAATACTGATTTTTAATTGCTTCTCCGTTCGCCTTTCAGGCTTGGGTAATGTTTAAATTTCAGATCTAATAAATATCGTAAAATCAACATTCATTCATTGAAATTAGACTATTAAAAAAATGCTCCAGCGGAGCTTTCAAAACACATAGAAATTCTGCACACATTTAAACAATTACAATCAAAAACACCTCTAAAACTTTTGGCTTTAGAGGTGTTTTTATTTTATGACAAATTGCTTTTATCGCTCGTCTTTAATCAAATCCATTATTGAAGCAGACAATAAACATATTATAGAAATGACAAAGAATAAAAATTTTGTATTTCCTGTTCTTTCAATAATATATCCAAGTAAAGGTTCTCCTAAAGCGGCAAAAAGATAACCACACATATTCATGGTTCCAATTGCAGTTCCTGTTCGCTCCCTTCCCATTATTTGCGGACACAAAGCCCAAAAATTGGCTTGAGGTCCGTAAACAAAGAAACCGCAGGCAATCAAAAGAAATCCTATCACAACTAGATTTGCATTATGCATAAAAAACAATAGAAACGAAAGTCCGCAGCAAACCAGCATTCCCATAAATATAGATTTGTAATTACTTTTAAAAAGCGTTGTTGACAGCTGTCCAAAACTAAAAGCGCCAAAAGCCATACCTAACGGAAGCAAAAAGGTAACCCAGATTAAAGAAGGATCTTCTTTCCAATTATCACCTAAAAAATGTACAGGAACCCAAAATATTAATCCGTAGCGCGCCATACTTTCTAAACCAAATGAGAGGCAGACTAATCTAAATTTTTTATGTCCCAGAACTTCACTGTAACTCTTTTTTATTGCTGCAAAATCAAAACCTTTTGACTTTCTTTCTACGGGAACCGGCGATGCTTTTATAAAAACTAAAAATACGGTGGCTGACACAAACAGTAATAAAACCGGCAGTCTAAACAACATCCTCCAGTCTAAATGCAGCGAGGTAATATAAATTGAAATACCAAAAGTCACTGCCGATGAAAATCCAGCTGCCATGGTATACAAACCAAAGGCTTTGTTCTGCTCTTCGGTTTTAAACCAATTGGCAATTATTTTTCCTCCAGGAGCCCAAGCCATCGATTGAAAGTAGCCATTTAAGAACCATAAAACTAAAATGATATAAGGCGAATGGGTAAAACTAATTCCTAAGTTGCAGGCTATAGACAAGTAAGCTCCTATAGGTACTAGGTATTTTGGATTAAAGCGATCGGCGAGATTTCCGTTGATAAACTGTCCTAGCGAATAACCTATCAGCATAGCGAAACTTATCCAGCCAATAAAAGTATATGAAATTCCTAAATCTTCGCGCATTGCTTTTGTTGCCCAGCCAAAGTTATGTCTGCCTGTATAAAAAAACAGGTAACAAAACATGGTGATAAAAAGCATTTGGTATTTTTTTGAGATTTTACTCATCATTAAATTGTAATTAAAACCCTGTATGGTTTATGTTTAATTGCATATTGAAATGCTTCCAGGGTTTCTTGCAATGGAAATTCTTTTTCGATGAAAGTACCAAAAGGATAATCTGAAAAATGATTTTCAAAAAATGAAACGGCATTAATAAAATCCTCATAATTATAATTATGCATTCCTTTAATGCTTAACAATTTACGAATCATCACCTCAGCATTAACTTCAATACTTTCTGTTGGAGTTACGGCGCCTATCCAAATGTGTTCTGCTCCTACTGCACTAAACTGTAAACCTGTTTTTATAGCTTCAATAGAACCGCTCATATCGATAACAACATCAAAACCTTTTTTATAAAATCCTGACGTTATCTGAGTAAGTTCTTCTATTGGATTTAAACTGTTGTAAATATAATCGGCACCAAAAGATTTACTTTTCTCTAATCGCCTGTCATCAATATCAATTACCGTAACCGATGATGCTTTTTTCTGTTTTGCAATCGCTGCAGCAATTAAACCTAGAACTCCTGCGCCAAGAATTAGTACATTTTTGCTTTCAATTTGACTAACTAATCGATAAGCTGCCATTGCTGTAGCTCCGGCGCAATTAATAATTGGTGCAAATTTTTCATCTATTGACGAAGGCACTTTCAAAATCCCTGTCCCCTTTTTCAATACACAATGCGTTCCTAATCCGCCGTTAAACTTCTCGTTTTCGGTAAACTGAACATGTCCGTATTTAAATAAACCCGCAGATTTCTGGGGCATTTTATCTCTTACAAACTCATCTGTATCTGTTGCGGCAAAAATGGTCCAGGTAATAAGATCACCTTCTTTTAAGATATTTCCATTTAAATCATAAAAAGGCTCGCTTTGCGATAATTCCAGAATTTCTCCTACGATCTCATGTCCTAAAACAATTGGCGATGGTTCTTTTCGTCTTCCTGTAAAAGTATGCAGGTCGCTGCCGCACAAAGTCGTGTATTTATTTTTTACTAAAATTTCGCCTGTCTGCAACGTTGGCAAAGCCGTATATTCTGGAAGAATACTGCCGTTTTTTTCATTAAACAGCATAACACATGAACTACACATTTTTCTTTAAGTTGTTTAAGTTATCAATTGTAAAATCAGGACCTTGCCTTTCATCACCATCTCGCAGCAGTATATCAGAATTGAATTTATAACTGATGTTGATTTGCTTTTTACTCACTTTCAAAATAAAATAGCCGTGAGCTGCAATATCATTGTAAATCATATGCGGATTAAGCTTGTATAAGAGTTTGCTTTTTTTTGCAATTTGCTCGCTTGTTAGGCGGTCATCATTTTTAGAAGTTATCGACGGCGTTAAAAACTCCCACGCAATACGTTTATTATTGGCCGAATCTGGTGCGTTTAATTCTAAAACATGACTTTGATGATGATCTCCTGTTAAAATAATCGGCGGGTTTTTCAAGCCCTCAAAAACTTCGATCAGCTGTTCTCTTTGGTAAGGATAACCTGTCCACCAATCCTCTTCTTTTACTGTTTCTATTTTTTTGCTTTTATAACCTGTAAACATGACCTGATTTACAAGGAAATTCCATCTTGCATCACTATTTTTCAATTCATCTGATAAATGATCAAACTGTTTCTTGGAAATCATTTTTCGCTGCGGATTAAATTTTTCTGGGTCGCTGCTTAATAACTGTTTATCTCTGCCGTCTAATCGTTCTTCTAAGAAAAAGAAATTGGCCTCCTTTCCTATTTTAATCGAACGAATCATTTCGCTTGTCGATTTAGCTCTCACTGGCATCCATTCAAAATAAGCTTGTACAGCAGCGGCGCTTCTGTCAGTCCAATTCCCTTCGTTTCTCTGGTGATTTTTTGCTCCGCCGAAATAGGCATTATTAGCCAGTTCGTGATCGTCCCAAATACAGATAAATGATTTTGTACTATGTGCTTTTTGAAGCTCTTTATCTTTACGATAAAGAGCATATCTTTTTCTATAATCTGCTAATGAAATAAGCTCATGAAGCGGGTCGTTTAAACGATTGCTTTCTTCAAGAAAAGCTTTATTAGCATATTGTCCTGTTCCGTATTCATAGATATAATCGCCCAAATGAAATACATAATCAATGGCTTTATTATCTGCAATATGACGGAATGAGGTAAAATAGCCGTCTTCGTAATTGTTGCAGCTTACAACTGCTATTTGAAGCGGTTTTAAAAGCGAATCAGGCAACGTTTTACAAACTCCAATATCAGAAGTCGTTTCGTTATAAATAAACCTGTAAAAGTAAACCTGATTACTTCCTAGATTCGTTGCATCAATCTTAACCGTATAATCGCGGTCTTGTGATGTTGTTACGAAGCCTTTTTTTACTATGTTTTTAAAAGCATCATCATTAGCGATCTGCCATTCGACATTGCAAATCCCTGAAAATTCTGTAGTAATACGTGTCCATAGTATCACTGCATCGTTTGTAGGATCTCCAGAAGCCACTCCATGCATAAAATACGCATTGTTATTTTGGGCAAATAATGAAAATACTTTTACAGGAAACAACAGCGGAATCATTCCGAGCATTGACCTTTTTACAAAACCTCTTCTGTTCATCTTATCTTTATAAAAAACACAATAGTACTACTTGAATGTTACCTTTATGTTTAGAAATTATTAAAATCTATAGCTTGCTCCAATTTTACCACGAATGCCGTAATACTCCACCTGCTCTGGTCTTGAAACTACGCCATGATAATAACGTAACTCTTGATTGTTAAGGTTGTTAATATCTATGAAGAATGTAATATTCTTAGGCGTTGTATAAGAAAGGTTCATATCTAGATGAAAATCTTTGTCCTGATATCTGTCAGCTCCTTTGTTATCGCGGATTTCAACTAAAAAGGCTTCACGGTAATTTGCCGCCAATCGTGCTGCAAAACCTTTGTACTCGTAAATAAGCGATGCATTAAAGATGTTTGGCGATTGATTCATTAAACCTATTTTTTCGTCACCTCGATCTGATAATGTGGTTTCGGATTTTGTAAACGTGTAATTTGCTTTTAGACTAAAATTGCTTAAAAATCCAGGTAATTCTTTAAATTTCTTATTGAAACCTACTTCTATTCCGTACAAGAATGCATTGTCAGAATTTAAAGGTCTTGAAACTTTATACAAATCTTCGGCTCCACCAACAGTTCTTATCTCGTCAGTCGTCGATGTATAAATTAAATCTTTAAGATCTTTATAGAAAACACTTCCGGTTACGTAATCGTTTTTGTTTAAATAATAAGAACCTACTACATCATAATTCCATGAAAATGTTGGTTTTAAATCGATGTTTCCTTCTACAACCGTATGATTATCGGGATTTACTCTATTACTCGGGCTCAACTCATTAAAAGCCGGACGGGCAAAAGTTCTGGTAACTGCCGCTCTTAAATCCAATTTCTTTGATGGTTTGTAAATCAGATGTGCCATTGGTAAAAATGCACCGTAATTTTTACTTCCGTATATTGGTGTAACTACTTTGGTTTTATCGTTGAACTCGTAACTTTTTGCATCTACAGCTGTGTTTTCGTATCGAATTCCACCCACAAAACGAAAATCATCGTTAATATTCCATTCTGCAGATCCGTAACCTGCCCAAACTTTTTCGGTCGCATCATAATTACCTGTTGCATAACTTGAATTGGTTACATCCTGATAGTTATACTTTAAGTTTTTGGCAATCGCAGGATTTCCCATTGGGTCAATAAAAGAGCTTTCTGTTGGATAATTGAATTTTAAATTATCATAATTATTATTCAATTCAGGAAACCAATTATTACTTGGAAATGCTTCTCTTTCCCATTGATTCAAATAAGCTTTTGGTGCTTTTGTATCGTAAATCCAGGTAATGTAACGGTAGTCGTATGTACTGGTTTTATTTCTAAATTTTCCTCCAAACTTAATTTTTAAATTTTCTTTTGCAGTATAATTAAAATCAGCGGCAGCTACTTGATCTTTCTCTTCGACATTACGAATTGAAGTTACATATCTGTCTAAATAATATTTTTCTGGATCATATGGAGCCGAAAAGTGCGGCTGAATATTATTGGATGGATCACCCACATAACCCGCTGGTCCGTCGCCTTGCAAAAACTTATAATTTGTACCGTCGACTTTTACCAAATTGTCATATTTTACAGTTTGTATCCAGTTTCCGTAATAATAACCTCTGTCATTTTTTGTTGCTGATGACGGACCGTTATAACCTGCCCATGAAGTATAAGCAGCAACTTTGGCGTTCATTTTTAATTTGTCCGATAGTTTACTTTCATATCCAAATTCACCTCCATAGTTTTTAAACAAATAATCTACGGTACTCCAACGCAATACAGCATTACTTGTCGTTTTATTAAAGTAGTGCATTGTTTTTCTGTTTTGCTCTTCGTCTAGAAATTGACTGTAGTAACCACGAGCATAAATTTTGTTTCGGCTGTTAAAACGAAAATCTGTTGCAACATTAAATCCGGTATTGGTTCTCACTCCCTGATAATTTCTAACATCCAGCGTATTTACATTGTGTAATGCATTACCATAAACAACCTCATAATCATCTGTAGAATAAGTACGTCGATTGTAATTGGTCATGGCTAGAAAGCCGAATTTCTTCTTAAAAAATCGGTTACCATATAATACTGTGCTATTATACCCCACTTTATCATCCGCACGAAGATTAACAGGAATAGCAACTGTCGCACGAAAAGTTTCTTTTTTTGGAGAAAACTTCGGAATATAATTAATTGTTCCCCCAATAGCATCTCCTTCATATTCTGGCGTAATTGCTTTTACAACCTGAATATATTCCAGAAATTCTGTTGGCAATAAATCCATTGGTACTGTACGATTACCAAGCAAATCTCCTGAGGTTTTTGCAGATGGCATTCTGTCTCCGTTAATAGTTGCCGAACTCCATTGCGACGGCGTTCCTCTTACGGTTACATATCTTCCTTCTCCTTGATCTCTGTCTATACTTACACCTGGAATTCTTTGTACGGCCTCAGCTGCACTAATATCTGGCATTTTACCCATTGCATCTGCACTTACAACATCCATAATCGCATTTGAACTTTGGCGCATATCCATCGCTTTTCTTTCTCCGCTGCTATAATACTCTAAAACTACTTCATCCAGTTTTTCCTCCTTACCAGTAAGAACAATAGTTCCTAAATCAATATTCTTTGTTGAAACGTTTACTGCAATTTTTTTTGAAGTATGGTTTTCACTTGAAATTTCTAAATGATATTGCCCTGCTTTAAGTTTAAAAGAGAAATTACCATTTTGGTCTGTGTCTACAATTCTAGATTGCTCTATAACTAAAATCGAAGCCGGATGTAAGGGACCGGATTCACTGCTGATTTTACCTTTAACTTCTTGTGCATACGAAGTTGTTAAGAATAATGCAGCTGCAATGTACAGTAAAGCCTTCATGTGTTTAATAAATTAAAGTTTGTTTTTTAATTCTGATAAATCGTCAATAATATAATGGTGATAATGATGCTCTAATTCCTCGCGGCTGTATGCTCCAGTGGTTACGCCGACTACTAATCCGCATTTTGCATTTTGACCTTGTTGTAAATCTGACATTGTATCACCAACTTTTCCAACTAATGAAGCGTCTGCGATATTAAAATGCTCCATAGCTCTAAAAATCATATCTGGATAAGGACGTCCGTGCTCAACCTCATCAGAAGTAATACTGAAATCGAAATCAACACCTTGTTTCCAGTTTAGTTTTGCGAAAATAGCATCGGCAATCGGACGAGAAAATCCTGTATCGAAAGCTACTTTTATACCAATGTTTCTTAAATACTGAATCGTTTCATGAGCATTTGAAGTTGCTTTTACATCATTGCTCTGCTCATAAAAAGCAATCATTTTTGCTACAAAAACTTGATGGATTTTATTTATTAACTCAGGTCTTTTTTCTTCTAATAAAATCGAAATCGCTACTGGTTTTTCGTAACCCATTACTACATTAATTTGATCAAGAGAAAAATCATAACCAAATTCTTTTAAAACGGTTTGCAATGTTAAGCCAACTTTATTTTCATCATGGACTGTCGTGCCAGCCATATCAAATACAATTAATTCCATACTTTTGTTTATTTTTACAGTGCAATATTACTATACAAATGTTTACTATATGTAAACAAATCGTAAAGTAATGTTTATTATTAATTAACTTTTGTATACAAATACTAAACATGGAAGGAGCTATTTTACTTGAAATCAGCAAGAGAATAAAACAATACCGAATCGAAAAAGGATTTACTGTACAGGAACTTGCAGATTTAAGTGACGTAAGCAAAGGCATGATTTCTCAAATTGAGAACGGAAGAAGCATTCCTTCATTAACAGTTTTACTTAGTGTCGTTTCTGCCCTGCAGATTAACTTGAGTGAGTTCTTTAAGGATATGACTCAGGAAGACGAAATGGTGCTTATAAAAAGAAAAGATGAATATGACCTGTTTCAAAAGGAAGGATCAAACGGTTTTTCGTATGAGCGTTTTTTAACCCGTACCATAAAAAATTCTACTATTGATATTGTTTTCTTAACTCTTGAACCTAATAGTTACAGAGATCAGGTAAGTACAGATGCTTTTGAATATAAATACATTATATCGGGCGAAGTTGATTATTTGATAGCAAATGAAACCTACACTTTAAAAGAGGGCGATTCGCTGTTTTTTGATGGAAGATTGAAACACGTACCGATCAACAAAAGCAAAAAGCCTGTAAAGATGCTAATCGTATATTTTTTCGATAATTAAAAAACTGCTTTTCTAGCTAACAATAAAAAAATCCCAAGTATCAATATGATGACACTTGGGATTTTCTTTTTTCTAAACTTAAACTATTACTTCAAAGAAGCCATATCAATTACAAAACGATATCTTACATCGCTTTTCAGCATTCTTTCATAAGCTTCGTTGATTTCCTGAATTTTAATAATTTCAATTTCCGAAACGATGTTGTGTTTTCCGCAAAAATCTAACATCTCTTGTGTTTCGGCAATTCCGCCAATTACAGAACCTGCAACAGATTTTCTGCCTAAAATCATTGGCACTGTATTTAAAATAGGCTCTAAACCTCCTAAATACCCCACTAGAACTAAAGTTCCACTGATACTTAATGTAGCAACATAAGGATTTACATCATGTACATAAGGAACAGTATCAATAATTAAATCAAATTTTCCGCTTACTGCATTCATCTGATTATTATCTGTTGAAATTACTACCGCATCTGCACCCAGTTCTAAAGCGTCTTTTTCTTTATCTGGCGTTCTTGAGAACAAGGTAACTTCGGCACCAAGACCTTTTGCCAGTTTAATAGCCATATGTCCAAGTCCGCCCAAACCAACTACTGCTACTTTGCTTCCTTTACCTACATTCCAGTGTTTTAATGGTGACCAAGTTGTAATTCCAGCACAAAGCAATGGTGCAACAGCGGCTAAGTTTAAGTTTGAAGGCACTTTTAAAACAAAATGTTCATCGACAACTACTTTTTGCGAATAACCACCATAAGTATGTCCTCCTAAATGAACATCTCGTCCATTGTAAGTTCCTGTAAAACCATTTAAGCAGTACTGCTCAAGGTCATTTTTACAACTATCACAAGTATGACATGAATCGACCAAACACCCTACTCCTGCTAAATCGCCAACTTTAAGTTTTGTTACTTCACTTCCTACCTTAGTTACTCTTCCCACAATTTCATGACCGGGAACAGCTGGATATTGTGTTCCTCCCCAATCGTTTCTTGCAGTATGTAAATCTGAATGACAGACACCACAATACAAAATTTCTATTTCGATGTCTTTTGCCAAAACTTCTCTGCGCGCGATTGTCATTTCTTCTAATGATGCATCGGCTGCAATGGTTCCAAATGCTTTTGCGTTAATTGTGTTCATACTTTATATATTAAATTATAGTGTAAAATTAAAAACCCTCTCTCTTTAAAAATAACAGAAAAGAAACATTTACTTATGAAATTCAAACAATTCTAAACCTTATAAAGGTAACTAATTGGATTGTTTTTTCATAACCTAAAAACAACGTAACAGCTAACAATCAACACCTTAAAAACAAAAACCGCAGCAATCATCGATTTTATACTGATAATTATATAATTGCAAAGTTCAATAATGTAAGCATTCCTGCTATTATCGATTTAACTTTGAAAAGAGCATTTTTTGAACTATAAACCGAAGATTATGGATTTATATATTCTCATACAACTGGTTTTAATTTCGGGAGCTGCGACATCAGCGATGACGTGGTTCAGCTATTTTATGTCTAAAAATTACAGAAAATTATACAAAGAACCCGTACTTCTAAGCTCGGTATTGGTCCAAATGAACATTGATATTACAAACGAGTGTAAAAATAATTTGGGCTGGTTTCTTCATTTTGTAATTGGCTTTCTATTTGTATCCGTTTATCATATCCTTTGGGCAGAAGATATTTTGGCAGTTTCACCACTTAGTGCTCTTATACTTGGAGTTATTAGTGGTATTATTGGCATAATCAGCTGGGTGTTTATTTTTAAAATCACTCATTATCGTCCCCCCCTTGGTTTTAGAGATTACTATATTCAGCTGTTTTTTGCCCATATCATTTTTACTATGGTAGCAACTGCTCTTTACTTTCTTACGTTAATTTTACTTATTGTTACGAAAGCTTATTTCACTATATAAAGACACTCATAAACTGACTAAAAGACATTTAAGGATATTTTTAAAATAAAAATGGCGCCTAATTGCGCCATTACACCTTATTAAAACAAAATCTTTACTTTTTATCAATTTTATAAAGTCTGCCTTGATCCGTCACTGCATACAAAGCACCGTCACTGCCTTGCGTAATATCTCTAAAACGTTGATTTTCGCTGGCAAGAAGTCTTTCTTCTCCAGCCACTTTATTATCTTTAATAACAAGACGAACGATATGCATACCGCTTAAACAGCCTACAAACAAATTGTTTTCCCATTCTGGTATACGATTTCCAGCGTAAAAAGTAATTCCGCTTGGCGATACAACAGGATCCCAATAATACACAGGCTGCTCCATTCCTTCTTTTTGTTGAATCGCGGCACCAATAGGTTCTCCGCTATACTCAATTCCATATGTAATTATCGGCCAGCCATAATTTAATCCAGCCTGAAGACGATTAATTTCATCACCTCCTCGCGGTCCATGTTCGCTCAACCAAATTTCTTTTGTAATTGGATGCACAGCCAGTCCTTGTGGATTTCTATGTCCGTAAGTAAACAATTCAGGCAATGCTCCTGCTCCCGCAAAAGTTGGATTTCCCGCTGCAGCTTTCCCCTCTTTTGTTATTCTGATCACTTTTCCTAAACTAGCTGTTAAAGATTGCGCCAAAAGTCTGGTTTCTAAAACGGAGCGTTCTCCTGTACTCACAATAAGATTTCCTGTTTGATCAAAAAGAATTCGTCCTCCATAATGCAAATTACTTGCGTTTGCTGGACTTGAACGATAAATTACTGTCGCATTTTCGATCGTTTTTTCATCATTAGATAATTTTCCCTTTGCCACCGAAGATATATTCCCGCCCGAAACTGCTTCAGAGAAAACCCAATAAATCATTCGGTTTGAAGTAAAATCAGGATCCAAACACAACCCTAATAAACCGCCTTGTCCTGAAGCATTTACTGCTGGAAGACCAGTAATAGGAGCACTTACAACTCCTGCAGGAGTAACAATACGCATTGTTCCTGTTTTTTGAGTAACCAAAAGGCGTCCGTCCGGCAGACTTTTTACTCCCCACGGATTTGTTAATTCTGATGTAAGAACAACAGCCTGAAACGCAGTATTGGTAGTCACGCCATTTACTCGGGTTTGCCCTGCAAATGCAGGTTTATAATTAGAATTTGGCTTTTCTTTTTCTACAGGATCCGTTTTTGTTCCTCCATCATTCTTTGCTTTATCATTACTTGAACAGCTAAATGTCAAAAAAGCAGTTGAAAGAACAAAAATGTATTTAATTTTTTTCATAGCAGTTATTAGTTAATTTGGGTTAATACAAACAAATATCTAAAATTAAGAATATTAAATCTTATATGATTTACATTTTAACTTATAGAATTTCACCAATTTACAAAAAAAAAGTCCAATCGAGTTGAATTGGACTTTTGAATTATTTTAAAGAAAAACTTAGAGTTTTATTGCAATTTTCCCAATCGTTTTTCCTGATTCTAAAAGCTGGTGCGCTTTTTTAAGATTATCTGCTGTAAGGCCTATTAATGTTTCATTTAAAGTGGTTTTCAAAACACCTTCATCTAACAAATCTGCTATTTTATTCAAAATGTTATGCTGTTCGATCATATCTTCTGTTTGAAACATCGAACGTGTATACATTAACTCCCAAGAAAAGGATACACTTTTACTTTTCAATTTATTCAACGCCACAGGGTCACTGCTGCCCGTAATTGAAGCAATATGTCCTTGCGGTTTTATCAATTCAACCATTAAATCCCAATACAAGTTGGTGTCAACGAAATCTAGAATAAAATCTACATTTTCAAAACCAGCTTCTCTAACTGAAGAAACTAAGTTTTTATGATCAACCACAAAATCAGCTCCTTGTTTTTTGCACCAATCTATCGTTTCTGGACGTGAAGCTGTTGCAATCACAGTTAAACCAGCGATTTTTTTAGCAAGCTGAATTGCAATCGACCCAACTCCTCCGGCGCCTCCAATTATTAAAATTGATTTTCCTTTATCCTTTTCCGGATTTATTCGGATTCGATCAAATAAAATTTCCCAAGCTGTTAAACCTGTCAACGGTATAACAGCAGCTTCTTCGATACTTAACGATTTTGGTTTTCTTCCGGTAATTCGTTCATCAATATTTTGATATTCGGCATTACTTCCTTGTTTTGTAATATCACCCGCATAATAAACTTCGTCCCCTTTTTTAAACAGCGTAACATTTTCGCCAACCGCTTCTACAATTCCAACAGCATCCCAGCCAATAATCTTCGGGTTTTCTAAAACGGTATCTTTGGCACTGCTCTGACGAACTTTAAAATCTACCGGATTTACTGAAATGGCATCTATTTTTACTAATAAATCATGAGCGGCAGGAACTGGTTTTGACGTTTCAAATTCGATAAAACTGTCTTTTTCCGCTATAGCTAATGATGTTTTAAATCCTATTGCTTTCATTTTTATACTTTTTTATTTCGTTATTTCTGTTTTTAGTACCTACCTCAACTAGTTTACTTTAACAAAGATACAAGGAGATTAAATTTTAAATATGGTATATTTTAATCCTATAATGGTACAAATTCAGCATTGTAAATATAAAATCATCACACGCTCTGAATATTATAATTGTAAATTTGTAAAAAGTAAAATACTCTATTATGGTTATCAGAAAAGCTGTTATCTCCGACTCTAAATACATTGCTCCAATTTTGTTACTTGCAATGGAAGACATTATTTATAAATTTATTTGCAAAAACGATTATAACAGCGCACTTGACTTTCTACAGCATTTTGTCGAAACAGAAAACAATCAGTATTCCTATCAAAATTGCTATGTAGCCGAAGCTGATAATGAAATTATTGGTGCCGTTAATCTTTATGATGGTGCCGATTTGCAAAAATTGCGCAATCCGATAATCGAATATGTGCGAAACAATTATAATCCCGATTTTAATCCTGAAGATGAAACGCAGGCTGGAGAGTATTATATTGACTCTTTAGGCATAAATCCTAAACATCAGGGAAAAGGAATTGGTTCTGCAATTCTGCAATTTTTAATTGATAAATACGTTCATAAAAATAAAGAGACTTTAGGTTTACTTGTAGAGGAAGATAATCCAAATGCCAAAAAATTATATTTAAAGCTTGGTTTTAAACCCGTTGGACATAAAACTTTGGTAAAAAAGAATTTGGAACATCTTCAAATTAACTAAAATAAAAATAAATGAGAAACATATCGACAGCAGATGCAGGATTAGTATTAAGAATAGTTTTAGGAATTACAATGCTTTCGGCAGTAGCAGATCGATTTGGACTTTGGGGCACACCAGGATCTAACGCAGTCGCGTGGGGAAACTGGGAAAATTTTGTTATCTATACCCAATCTCTTAACACGTGGGCAAGTAAATCTACGGCAGAAATATTAGGCACAGCAGCCACATTTTTTGAAATTCTGCTTGCCGTATTATTACTCAGCGGTTTTAAAACTAGAATTGCAGCTTTTGGCACCGCTGTTTTAATGCTTCTTTTTGCGCTCGCAATGGCTGGTTCTGTTTCAATAAAAGCACCATTTGATTATTCTGTTTTTACCAGTGCAGCTGCGGCTTTACTGCTTTCTACAATTGCTAAGACCACTTTTGCGGTTGATAATAGGATATGATTGCTAATGGTTATGAATAAAAAAGAGTTTGCATAGCAAACTCTTTTTTATGCTCATGAACTATAAACCACCAACCATAAACTAAAAACCTTTTTAAGCCATTTTTAAGCCCCTTATTTTTTCAGGAACTGATATGTATTCGTAAATTAGCCACAAACAAAACATATCTTAATGACAGTACTTACATTTACCCTGATTATGCTTCTTGGCGCTTTTATGGCTGGTTTCATTGGTTCGTTGTCAGGATTGGGCGGTGGTATAATTATTATTCCTTTATTGACTATTATACTTGGTGTTGATATACATTATGCAATTGGAGCTGCTTTAGTTTCGGTAATTGCAACTTCTTCCGGCTCTGCGGCGGCTTATGTAAAAGAAGGAATTACCAATATGCGTCTTGGAATTTTTCTTGAAATCGCAACCACTATTGGTGCCGTTGGAGGCGCTTTACTTTCGGCAATTGCTCCTACTTCTTTCATTGCTGTGTTATTTGGACTTACATTGATTTTTTCGGCAATAAATTCTCTTAGAAAAAAAGAAGAACATATTGTTTTAGAATCAAGTCCTTTGGCTAAAAAACTAAAACTGGAAGGAACTTATCCTACTCATAACGGAGAGGTTGTTCATTACGGAACAAAAAATGTTATTGGAGGTTTTAGCATGATGGGACTTGCCGGAATGATGTCTGGTTTACTCGGAATAGGTTCTGGTGCTTTTAAAGTAATTGCAATGGATAATATTATGCGTATTCCGTTTAAGGTTTCAACTACAACAAGTAACTTTATGATGGGTGTTACAGCAATGGCAAGTTCGGTAATTTATATACAAAAAGGATATATTGAACCCGGAATTTGTATGCCGGTTGTTATTGGTGTATTATTTGGCGCCATGGCAGGTGCTAAAATTTTGGTTAGAACAAACCCTAAAAAACTACGAATCTTTTTTGCCTGCTTGATCTTTGTTCTCGCAATTAATATGATATATAATGGACTTAATGGAAAAATCTAAAGTTATGCAGCACGAAAAATTTGGAGAAAAAGATTTTCAAACCATTATTGGTAATTTACTGCGTTACGGCGTTTGGATTTCTCTATCGGTAGCTTTTATTGGAGGTATCGTTTATTTAATGCATCACGGAAGCGACATTGAAAATTATACTGTTTTTAAAGAAAATGACCGCAATATCTTTGAAGTAATTTCAACTGTTTATCAGGGAGTACTTCAAGGTAATGGCGAATATTTAATCTATTTTGGAATCATTTTACTCTTCTTAACACCAGTTCTAAGGGTTATATTCTCTTTGTTTTCATTCTTCCTTGAAAAAGATTATTTATATGTCGTGATTACGTTAATCGTTATTCTGATCATTATAACCAGTATTTCTTTTGGATTCTCTCATTAATGTAATCTTTCAAATGTATTTTCAAACACATAGAAACAGCATTTTTCAACGTACTAAAATTAGTTTTATTCTATTTTTCTAGGTGTTAAATAATATTCTTTAGATAAAAATTAAACATAAATTTCACCTTTCAAATACAAAACAGCCTGACCAGATAATTTTACTCTGTCCTTTAATAAAGTGCATTTTATACTGCCTGTTCGCTCTGAAAGCTGAAAAGCACTTAACTGTTTCTTTTTTAACTTTTCTGCCCAAAAAGGAGTAAGTGTCGTATGCGCAGATCCACAAACGGGGTCTTCGTTTACACCAACTGCAGGTGCAAAAAAACGAGATACAAAATCATACTGAATACCTGGTGCTGTTACAATAATTCCTCTTGCTTCTATTTCTTTTATAAGCTGTAAATTGGGTTTTAGGTTTAGAATATCTTCTTCCTTTTCAAAAAGCAGCATATAATCTGTTCTGCCTTTGTATACAGCAATTGGTATTTTGTTGGTTAAAGATTTAAATTCATTTGACAATGTTACTTCTTGAGAGATATCCGCAGGAAAATCCAAAACAAAATTAGATTCTTCAACAGCTACAGATAAACTACCACTTCTTGGAGAATAAAATTCAATTACATCTTTGTTAAAATCCTCTTGAGTAAAAAGCACAAAAGCTGCTGCTAAAGTAGCGTGTCCGCATAAATCTACCTCAACTGTTGGCGTAAACCATCTTATTTCATATTTATTTCCTTTGGGCACATAAAATGCCGTTTCAGACAAATTATTTTCTGAAGCAATTTTCAAAAGCAAATCATCAGGAAGCCATTCTTTCAATGGACACACAGCTGCGGGATTACCTTTAAAAACACAATCTGTAAAAGCATCAACTTGATATATTATAAGTTTCATAACTATAAATTTTAAATCGTATTCTTTATTAATTGACCTAATCGTTTTAAGTCAAATTCTGTTTTTTCATTCCATTCTACAGCAAAATTAAGCCTCATACAATTATTATATTGATCGTGCTGTGTAAAAATTCTGCCCGGTGCAAAACCTATTTTTTGTTTTACAGCGGTATCAAAAAGCACCGCAGTATCAATGCTTTTGTCTACTTCAAGCCAAAGAAAAGAACCTCCCTGCGGCTGCGAAATCTTTGTGTTTTCTGGAAAATGATCTTCAATCGTTCGCTGAAAATGAAGTGAATTAGTGTATAATGTATTTCGAAAATTTCTTAAATGATGATCGTATCTTCCATGCTCCAAAAAATCAGCAACTACTTCTTGATACAATGAAGGCTGACAAATAGTTTGCACTAATTTTTCTCTAATTACCTGATCCTTAAATTTGCCCGGAACAACCCATCCTACTCTATATCCCGGAGCCAAAGTTTTAGAAACAGAACCGCACCACATTACAATACCAGCTTCGTCATAATATTTACAAGGTTTTGGTTTTGGTCTTGATCTGCCAAAGAAAAGATTCCCATACAAATCATCTTCTATAAGAGGAATATTATGATGAGTAAGCATTTTTACTAATTCTATTTTGCTTTCATCCGGCATCAAACTTCCAAGCGGATTACTGAAATTAGTCACAAAACAACAGACATCAATTTTATGAATCACTTTTTTCAACGCTTCTAAATCGACACCTGTAACTGGGTGTGTGGGAAGCTCAATAATATTAAGTCCCAAAGTTTGGGCAACTTGAATAATTCCAAAATATACAGGACTTTCAATTGCAATAGTATCACCTCTTTTGGCAACTGCCCTTAAACAATTATAAATAGCATTCATGGCTCCAGAAGTAATTACAAAATCATCTTCAGCCAGTTTTCCATCCAATATAAGAGACCATTTTGCTACATTTCGTCTCAAGTTGGCGTTTCCTTGAGCTGGTTCATATGTTGTACCACTTTCTGCCCAATTTCGTGCAACTTTTAAAAGCCCTTTGTTCAGTTTTGCAATTGGAAGCAGACTTTCATCAGGAACTCCTAATGAAAATCGGCTGATACTTTTATCCTGCAGTGTATCAAAAACCTTTGTAATTAAATCTTCTGGAGCAGCCTGCTTTTCAGATAGTTTTAATTTATTCATTGAAGGTATCGCCAGCTTCCTGTTTGAAGTATTACTAATGTAGAAACCAGATTTTGGTCTAGATTCAATCAATGATTTACTTTCAAGTTCTAAAAATGCTTGCTTTATGGTATTTAAACTTACATCGTGCAACTTTTGCAAAGCACGAATTGAGGGAAGTTTGTCTCCAATTTTTAAAGTTTCAGAGAATATTTGCTCTTCAATTGTATTTGCAATTTTTAAATATAAAACTTCTTTTGCCATCTTTTTATCCTCCAATCTGTATCCTGTAAAAATATAAAAATTAAATCTGTAACCGTTAAAAAATTAAATGCAAACACTTAACCAATTGCATAATTTTTCGGTTGCATTCTGAATTTTAACCGAACGTGTTCCAGTATCTTTAAATGTTGAATGGAAAATAGTTTCTGCATGAAATTTTAAATTTTGTTCTGCTTCAATGCTGTAAAATTCTTTTTCCCAATACGAATTAATTTCAGGTTCTTCTATATTATTAATCGTTACAAAAGCATAACCAATAACTCGATTTTCAAAAGAAGCAACACTTAATGGAAGTCCTAAATTATTGATTAAGTACAATGATTTGTCTTTAGAATTACTATTCACAGCACTTTTATTCTGGCACATATTTACAACAGCTTTTAATGATGATACATTAACTTCATTAAACTGAATTTTGGCTGTATTAGTGGTTTTCATTTCTCTAGTTATTTAGTTTCAAAGCAAAATTAGCGGGCAAAACAGATTAGATACAGATACAAAAAACAATTATTTCACAGGTACAGTTGACTAATATCAACACTCTTAAAATCGCTTTTTTTGAGAAGAGAAAAAAATAAATTTAATATCTTTACTATTATGATAGAAATAGGAATTGACAGTTTTGCTTCGGCAATGTATGGCGACAACAACACTTTAAGCAGTGTTGATGCAATGGAACAACTGCTGCAAAGAATTGAATTTGCAGATCAGGTTGGGTTGGACGTTTTCGGAATTGGAGAACATCATAAAAAAGAGTTTCTTGACTCGGCTACAGCTGTTATTTTAAGCGCAGCTGCAGCGAGAACAAAAAACATCAGACTGGCAAGTGCAGTTTCTGTTTTGAGTGCTGCTGATCCTGTGCGTGTGTATCAAAGTTTTGCAACACTTGATTTAATCTCTAAAGGAAGGGCTGAAATTGTTGTAGGCCGAGGATCTTCGATTGAAGCTTATCCCCTTTTTGGATACAATCTTAACGATTATGATGCTCTTTTTCAGGAAAAACTGGACTTGCTTTTACAAATTAGAGATAATGAATTTATAAACTGGAGCGGAAAATTTCGCCCGGCAATAAATAATCTGCCAATTTATCCTAGAGCATTACAGGAAAAACTTCCAGTTTGGCTGGGCGTTGGCGGAACTCCAGAATCATTTGTCAGAGCAGGAAGTTTAGGGTTGCCTTTGATGGCTGCTGTAATTGGAGGACAAACACATCGTTTTCGTCCGTTAATAGACTTGTATCGTGAAGCTGGAAAAGCAGCAGGTTTTAAACCACATGAACTAAAAGTAGGTTTGCACTCTCCAGGTTATGTTTCGAATACAACCCAAAAAGCTATCGACGACTATTATCCTGGCTATGCTGAACTTTGGACAAAATTAGGAAGAGAACGCGGCTGGCCTCCCGTAACAAAAGACAAATTTGATGGTTTGATTGATGATCTCGGCGTTTTAATTGTAGGAAGCCCCGAAAGAGCTGCCGAAAAAATTCTGCGTCACAGTGAAGCACTTGGCGGAATTTCGAGATTTACTTTTCAAATGGACAATGCAGGACTAACACATTCTCAGTTAATGAATGCTATAGAACTTATTGGTACAAAATTAATTCCTTTAATACATAAAGGATAGTTTTTTTTTGCCGCTCCCGATAGTTATCGAGATAAAAAGAGTAAAAGGGTTGTTTTCACGCAGATTTGGCAGATTAAGCAGATTTACTTTTGATATTAGAAATAGTAAAATCTCAGGAGATCTGCTTAAATCCCTTTAAATCTGCGTGAAAGCTATTTTGATACAGATTAAAAAATCCTCTTAATCCGTGGCTAAAATTATCCTATAGCTATCGGGATAAAAAGAGTAAAAGGATTGTTTTCACGCAGATTTGGCAGATTAAGCAGATTTACTTTTGATATTAGAAATAGTAAAATCTGAGGAGATCTGCTTAAATCTCTTTAAATCTGCGTGAAAGCTATTTTGATACAGATTAAAAAATCCTCTTAATACATGACAAAGTTTCTTTATGGCAGCATCCCCTTACGCAGACCTTCCACAACAATAAACTATAAACAAAAAAAGCATCCGCCAAAACTGACGGATGCTTTTTCGATTATAACAATTCTACGGTTTTAATTAAAACTTGTACGTTACACCAACTCTTACATTAATTGGCTGTTCTGTCTGCCAGTAATAAGCCGATAGATAAGAATAGTACGAACCGCTGTAAAGGTATTTGTTCAAGATATTAAATACGTTTGCCGTAACTTTAAACTTTCTAGTGTCATAAGATAAACCTCCATCGAGTTTAAAATAGTTAGGAAGTTTTTCAAGTCCTACACTCCAAGTATCTGTCATACGTCCTGCAAGATAAGTTCCTCCAATAGATGCTCCAAGACCTTTAAAGGTTCCGTTTTGAATACTGTAGTTTAACCAAGCATTTGCAGTATGTTTTGCATAACCCGGAACAATCGAACCTTCTTTAATAGTCGACACATTAGACTCCAATACAACAGATTCTGTAAAAGCATAATTTGCAATTAAATTAAGACCATCAAAGATTTTTCCTCTCAAATCAAGCTCAACACCTTGCGCTCTTTTTTCGCCTAAAACAAGACTAAACTGCTGACCTGGTGTATTTGCAGGATCTGATGTTAATTCGTTTTTCTTTAAAATGCTGTAGGCAGCCAATGTTGTACTCCAAGAACCATCAAACCAGTCTTTTTTAACACCAAATTCAACATTGTTTCCTGTAAGTGGTTTTACACTTTCTCCGCTTTTAATAATACCCGATTGAGGCGTAAAAGCCTGATCGTACAAACCATAAACCGCTAAATTTTCAGTAACAGAATAACTAAGTCCTACACGAGGCGTAATATGACTGTCTTCTTGTGTCGATCCCCAGCTTGATTGACTCAGCCAAGTATATCTTGCAGCAAGCGTTAACCTTAATTTATTCTCAAAAAAACCAAGTTCATCTTGAATATAACCAGCAGCATATTTAGAACTCATAAGTCCACCTGCTCTCTGGCTTAAAGGTGTTTTATGATCAAACTCAGGAAAACCATTAGAAGGCGTTCCGTAATCTGGATTATAAACATTAAAAGGCTTATCAACAGTATCAAGATCATGCGATTGTCCCCAATCTGCCATATAATCTTTGTTTCCTAAATCAACTCCACCTAATACTTTATGCGATACAGAACCAGTATTGAATTTTCCGTTAACAAATATTTGTCCTAAATACATATTACTTTCAGCATCCCAAATACCAACATTTCTAATAATTTCACCTTTTGCAAGAGTTCCTTCAGAAACACCGTCAAAATTTCTATCTACATTACCTGGTCCAACTACTCCCGGCCAAGAACTATATCCTTGTTGAATGTATTTAAAATATGAAGTTTGCGCAGTAAGTTTCCATTTATCATCAAATTTATGTTCAAACATCAAATAACCGCTGTGATCTTGAATATTAGTATCTGGTAATCCCGGCTGTGTCATTGTAAAACCAACTGGCAATGTTGCATATCCATCAGATTCAGGTCCAAATACATAAAAAGAACCTACTTCAGTCATATTTGCATATTGAAAATTATACTCCGCAGTAATTTTTGTTTTATCATCAATTTGGTATGAAATAACTGGTGCAATTACATAACGATCATTATGTTCGAAAGGACGATGTGAACCTTTTTTTTGTGCAGCACCATTAAAACGGTATAATAGTTTCCCTTTTTTATCCAATTTTCCGTCTAGATCAATACTTGCTCTGTAAAAATCATAGCTTCCTGCCATTACAGTCGCTTCCCCTTTTGTAATTCCTGTTGGCTTTTTAGTCACCACATTATAAAGTCCGCTTGGATCACCGCTTGAAAGCATAAATCCTGCAGGTCCTTTTACAAACTCAATGTGATCTACAAAACTCATATCTTCCGTTAATGGTCCCCAAAAAGAAGAAACTACATTAAAGCCATTACGAAAAGCCTGAATTTGCGAACCACGCATTGTAATATTAGTGTACATATCGCCCCAATGTTCTATACGTGTCGCACCACTCACATTACGAATTACTCCGTCGCTCATGCTCACAATCTGCTGATCTTTTAAGGTTTGTGCGCTTACAATTTGAATGTTCTGAGGAATCTCTAAAACAGGCGTTTGAAGACGCAGTGACAAAGAAGGTTTGTCCTGCTTGTATTTGTTTTTTGTAATTACAACCTCTTCGAGATCTTCTTGGCTTTCTGAAAGCGAAAAGTTTTTAGTAGTAGTTTGGTTTGCATAAACCTCAATCTCATTTTCTACAGCATGAATCCCAACCGCTCGAACACTTAATATATAAGAACCTGGCTTAACATTTTTAATCTCATACAATCCGTTATCATTTGTAACAGAAGTATATTTTGTTCCTTTAAGAACTACAGAAATACCTTCTGCGGGTTGTTTTCCGCTTAGCGAAACTTTACCGCTTACCTTCCCCAAGTTCTGACTTATCATGTTTAATGAACTTAAGAAAAGCATCAAAAAGCAAAATTTCTTAATCGTATTTATAATCATTTTAGTAAAATTTTAAGTTTTATTTGGCAAAAGTAATTGCTAATATTTTTCTATGCAAGTTATTTTTAATTATTCTAAATAAAATTAATTAAAAAATTCTCTTAGATTATCAACGACCAAATGGCATTTTTTCTCCCTGCAATCAAAATATCAATAAACTCTGCCTATCTTTAGTATTAAAATTTTATGTCATCGAAACAAAACTCTAGATATGAACAATACCACATCAATCAGAAAAGTTGCCATTGTAGGTTATAATCGAATTCCGTTTGCAAGAGCAAATACTGCTTATTCTAATGTTGGAAACCAAGATATGATGGTTGCTTCCTTAAATGGGCTTATCGATAAATACCGCCTAAACGGAAAACTACTTGGAGAAGTTGCGGGCGGAGCAGTAATAAAACATACTTATGATAATAATCTGATTCGCGAATGTGTAATGAAAACTTCTCTAGATCCAGCAACTCCTGCCTGCGATTTACAACAAGCCTGCGACACCGGAATTGAAAGTGCAATTTATATTGCTAATAAAATTGCACTTGGTCAAATAGAATCAGGAATTGCCGGCGGAGTCGATTCCATAAGTGATATACCGATGTCAATAAGCGAGAATTTGCGAAAGATTTTATTAGAAGCTCGAAATGCAAAATCATTTGGAGGAAAATTAAAAGCATTTCTAAAAATTCGTCCAAAGGATTTATCACCATTAGTACCTAAAAATGAAGAATCCCAAACGGGACTTTCGATGGGCGGACATACTGAAATCACAGCAAAATACTATAAAATATCTAGAGAAGAACAAGATCAATTTGCTCTTAAAAGTCATTTAAATATGGCAAAAGCGTATGACGAAGGCTTTTTTGATGATATGATTACGCCTTTTAACGGACTTGAAAAAGATAATAATCTAAGAAAAGACAGTTCGCCTGAAAAACTTGCAAAATTAAAACCAGCATTCGATAAAGTAAATGGAACTCTAACTGCTGGTAACTCAACTCCTCTTACCGACGGTGCTTCGTGTATTCTTCTTGCCAGTGAAGAATGGGCAAAAGAACAAGGTTTACCTATTTTAGCCTATATTACATTTGCCGAAGTTGCCGCAATTGAATATGTAAAAAATCAACAAAACCTTTTATTGGCACCTCTTTTTGCTGTAAGCAGAATGCTTGAAAAAGCAAACTTGAACTTACAAGATTTTGATTATTATGAAATTCACGAAGCCTTTGCTGCTCAAGTTTTGGCAACCTTAAAAATTTGGGAAAGCCCTGAATTAAGTGCAGAAGTTGGTTTAAAGAAAACACTTGGAGCAATCGATCTCGAGAAACTAAATATAAAAGGAAGCAGTTTGGCGGCAGCGCATCCTTTTGCTGCAACAGGCGGAAGAATAATTGGTGTTATGGCAAAATTGTTAAATGAAAAAGGCTCTGGACGCGGATTGATTTCAATATGCGCTGCAGGTGGACAAGGCGTTACGATGATAATTAAAAAATAACAACTTAAAAACTGACAATCAAATAATTGCACAATAAATTCAATCGGTTTACCTATAAAAATAATTAAAACTGTAACAAAATTAAAAAAAAGGTCTCTATAGATAAAAAGCTATTATTAAATCAAAACTAATATTACTTAACCTTTTTATTATGAAAACATTAAAACTTGTTACTGTATTCGTCTTTACTTTTGTTTCTTTTTCCAAAATAAATTCTCAGACTGCACAAAACGATAGTTTAAAGCTTGATTATACTAAGATTTATTCACTCGCATTAGACGGAAATCCTAAACAGGCTTTATCTTTATTAGAAATTGATCCTAACAAAAAAATATCTAAAAAAGACTTAAACTTTAAAACCGATTTTGAAAACCGTTTTAAATTTAAAAATGACAAAAGCGATTTCCTTGAAACCCGAAAATCAAAAATCGATCAATTACTGAAAATATACAGAGATTACTGGAGAATGTCTTTCTTAGACAAGGAAAAGAAAAATGACACGCTGCTTATGAAAAACGTTTTCAATTTTCTTAAAACAAAACTTCCTTCTTCAGAAAAATTGACTTTTAATGAAGACAGTATCAATGTGTATCAAAAAAAATACATTTCAAGTTTAGGGTATCACACCACAGGATTTGGTAAAACGGGAGGTTTGTACGATTTATTAGTTTGGAAAACGGAAAAAGATACTGTTTACAACCTCAATTACGACGGAAAAGAAACGGATGTCAAAATCTATTTTATGGATGATTTTGTTACTTTGGGCTGGAGCGAATATGCCACTTTAGGCCGCTATTATCCTGCAGGATGGGCAACAAAAGAAGCTTTGTTTTGTGTAAAGAAAGCTTATGATTTAAAATCAGAAACCTTTAAAATTAGCTACATCGGACACGAAGGAAGACATTTTGCTGACTATAAATTGTTTCCAAAATTAAAAGGAGTTGGTTCTGCTGATTTAGAATACAGAGCAAAATTGACTGAATTATCTCTTTACTCTCCCGATGGATTATACAAAAGATTGCAATTCTTTATCAATAATGGCAATTATGACAGTGAAAATGGTCATTCTATCGCAGCCTTTTGTGTTATAAGAGATTTATCCAGACTATTATTTCAAAATGACTACGAAAAAGACCTGGATAAATGGAAAGCAATTCCGGCAGCTAAAATAAATGAAGCCGCCACTAAACTTCTGGAAGAAAACACAAAAGCATTGGAGAAAATTCGAGACGTAGAAAAACTTATCAAATAATATATCTATTCCACTTCAAACAAAACACAGCCTAATTATAGAGCTGTGTTTTTGTTTTTATAACATTTTACATCTGAATATCAATTGGTAAGATAAAAAAAATAAAATTTTACCGAACATTTTTAATGCTTTTAAATAGTTTTTTATTTACAAAAAATCAAAATTTTATAGTAAATTAGACTTTCTTATAATTGAGTTTCTTGTTTAAGCTTTTGCATGAATTTATTTTAAACCGTAAAAGAATGATGGAATCAAAAATACCACACGGGCCTCTTCCCGAAAAATGGAGTACTTATAAAGCCAAAGCCAAGCTTGTAAATCCTGCAAATCGAAAAAAACTAAATATTATTGTTGTTGGAACAGGACTTGCAGGTGCTTCCTGCGCTGCCTCATTAGCAGAACAAGGCTATAATATTAAATCATTTTGTTTTCAGGATTCCGCAAGACGAGCACATTCTGTAGCGGCGCAAGGCGGTGTCAATGCTGCTAAAAACTACAAAAATGATGGTGACAGCGTTTACAGAATGTTTTATGACACGATCAAAGGCGGTGATTTTAGATCTCGTGAAGCAAATGTTTACCGCTTAGCCGAATGTTCTGCAGCTTTAATCGATCATGCCGTTGCGCAAGGCGTACCCTTTGCAAGAGAATATGCTGGGTATTTAAACAACAGATCTTTTGGCGGTGTTCAAGTTTCAAGAACCTTTTATGCCCGCGGGCAAACGGGGCAGCAACTATTATTGGGTGCCTATCAAGCCTTAATGAGACAAGTTTCTACAGGAAAAGTCACCACATACACACGTCATGAAATGCTGGACTTGGTCATTATTGACGGAAAAGCAAAAGGAATTATTGCTCGAAATCTTGAAACGGGAGCATTAGAGCGTCATAGTGCAGATGCTGTAGTTTTGGCTTCGGGAGGTTACGGAAAAGTATATTATCTTTCGACATTAGCAATGGGCTGCAACAGTTCTGCAATTTGGAGAGCGCACAAAAAAGGCGCTTATATGGCAGGTGTAAGCTGGATTCAGTTTCACCCTACTTCTCTGCCCCAACATGGCGCCAATCAATCCAAACTTACTTTAATGTCGGAATCATTGCGTAATGATGGACGCATTTGGGTTCCCAAAACGGCCAAAGATGATCGAAATCCAAATACAATTCCTGAAGAAGAACGGGATTATTATTTAGAACGCCGCTATCCCTCTTTTGGGAATTTAGCTCCAAGAGATATTTCGTCACGTGCAGCAAAAGAAAGAATTGATGCTGGACATGGCGTTGGTCCAATGAAAAATGCTATTTATCTCGATTTTTCTGATGCCATAAAAGCGCAGGGAAAAAAAAGTATAGAAGCAAAATACAGTAATCTTTTTGCGATGTACGAAAAAATCACTGGAATCAATGCTTATAAAGAACCAATGTTAATTTCTCCCGCAGCACATTTTACGATGGGCGGACTTTGGGTTGATTATGAGTTAATGACCACAATTCCTGGATTATTTGCTTTAGGCGAAGCTAATTTTTCAGATCATGGAGCCAATAGACTTGGCGCCAATTCGTTGTTGCAAGCTTGTGTTGATGGTTATTTTATAGCGCCGTATACTATTCCCAATTATTTATCAGGAGAACTTAATGCTCCTAAATTTGATACCAATCATCCCGCTTTTGAAGAGGCTGAAAAAGCAGTGAGAACGCAGTTAGATCATTTTTTAAATAGTAAAGGCACCCTCAGTGCAGATTATTTTCATAAAACGATAGGAAAGCTTCTTTATGAAAAATGCGGACTTTCTAGAACTAAGGAAAATCTTGAAGAAGCTATTGTCGAAATCAAAAAATTGAAAGCTTCTTTCGAAAAAGACCTCTTAATTACAGGCGATGATACTCTTAACAGCGAATTAGAAAAAGCGGGACGTATTGCCGATTATTTAGAATTGGCCGAATTAATGTGTTACGATGCTTTGCAGAGAGAGGAATCCTGCGGAGCTCATTTTAGAGAAGAATACCAAACTTCCGAAGGTGAAGCTGTTCGTAATGACAATGATTTCTGTTATGTTTCGGCTTGGGAATATCAAGGAAAAGATCATCCGCAAAAATTGCATAAAGAACCTCTTGTGTTTGAATCTGTAGAGCTTGCGGTAAGAAGTTATAAATAAATGTGAATTGTGAAATACAGCTGAAAATAGAATGCTGTACGCAAAAACCATAAACTATAAACCATAAACTATAAACCACAAACTAAAAGCATATGAAACTATTTTTAAAAATATGGCGTCAGTTTGATACTTCCTCAAAAGGAGAAATTGTAGATTACGAAATAGACGGCGTTTCTGAGCATATGTCTTTTCTAGAAATGCTTGATCTTTTGAACGAATCGCTTATTCAGAAAAAAGAACGTGTTATCGAATTTGATCACGACTGCAGAGAAGGCATCTGCGGACAGTGCGGCGTTATGATTAACGGACGTGCACATGGACCTTTAAAAAACACCACAACCTGCCAGCTTCATATGCGAAGCTTTAAAGATGGCGAAACTATTTATATTGAACCTTTTAGAGCAAAAGCTTTTCCAGTACTTCGAGATTTAAAAATCGATAGAAGTGCTTTCGATTCTATTATAACCTCTGGCGGATTTATTGGAGCCTCAACTGGTCAAGCGCCTGAAGCCAACAGCATACCAATATCTTATGAAACTGCCGAAGCTTCGTTTGATGCTGCCGCCTGTATTGGCTGCGGTGCCTGTGTTGCCACTTGTGTAAATGCAAGTGCAGCTTTATTTGTTGGAGCCAAAATAACTCATTTGGCTTTGCTTCCTCAAGGACAGCTAGAAGCTTCAAAAAGAGTATTAAATATGGTGAAAGAAATGGATGCTGAAGGTTTTGGAAACTGCTCTGATACAAGAGCCTGTGAAATCGAGTGCCCGCAAGGAATTTCGGTGCTTTCTATCGCAAAAATGAATTATGAATATAGCAAGGCTGTACTTTTGAGGAAATAAATTTTGATGTAATTTTTTTTAAGCCGCCGATTAATAGGATAAAAAAATATGTCATTTCGACTGAAAGGAGGCTCGAGCAATAGCGAACTGGCGAAGCAAATCGCACTAGAAATGCCGTAACAATGATCGCCAATCTTTGTTGACTCACTAGTGCGATTTCTCCTTTCAGTCGAAATGACAAATAATCTGCTTAATCAATATTTTAATACAAAACTTAGCGTTTTAGTGCCTTTGCAGTAACAAAACTGTTACACCGCAAAATAAGGCGTCAAAATATCTTCAAAATTATAAAGCCCTTTTTTCTTGTCTTTTAAGTTCTCGGCTACAAAAACAACTCCGTTTCCAAAGGCTTCCCTTGAAATAGATTCATGAATTAACCGCACGGTTTGGAACGGAAATCCAAAAATAACTTCGTGTTTTCCTACTATTCCTCCTGCTCTAACTGAATTTATATTTTCTTTTTCAATATCTAAGGCTTCTGCGATTTTTACCGCAGTTCCAGATGTTCCTTCTTTTTTCTTAAAATGCTCTTCGTTTACTTCAATATCAACCCAAGGTGCAATTTTCTTTAAAAATTTAGCAGCAAACAATAAATAATTTACTCCTAAAGTAATATTTGGTGACCAAAAAACAGTGGTTTTATTGGCTAGTTTTTTTAGCAGTTTTAATTCTTTCTCTTTATAATGTGAGATTGCCGAAATGATTTTTACTTTTCGATCCGCAGCACACTCTCCGTAAGTATAAATTCCCTCACTTGACGAAAAATCAATGATAACATCTACTGGATGTTTTTCCAGCAGCTCTTCAACGCCAGTATTAGAACTAGAATAGATTAATCCAGGTTCTTCTGATTCAATTCCTAAAAACTCTGGAACTGATCTGTGTTCTAAAACTTTGCTTTGTCTTAAAACCCATTCCAAAGAGAATCCTTTATTTTCTAATAGTATTGAAGCTACTGATTTTCCAGTTTTTCCGAATCCGATTAATCCTATTTTCATATGTAATTTTTTTTATTGAGTATGAAACTCGTTAGCAGAAATTGACCTATTTAAGATGAAAAGTAAATCATAAAAAATGCGTTTTATGAATCTTAAAAAAGGTCCTAGTAAGGTAAAAATAGGGATTATATAACAGGCTGACTAACAAAAACTGCATTATATAACATTTTTCAATGCTTTTAACAGGAATAATAAGCGTATTTTTTTTGAAGCAAAAAATGGTAATACTAATTCAAAAAAATACCAAAAACAATAAATTTCAAACCAAAACAACTAAATCAAACCTGCCAAATATGTCAGGATAGTTGAAATAATTCTCATAATCTTTTATTAAAACAAATAAGATACTATATTTGCAACACTGTTGCGTTACTTGTTTTTACTAATGATACTAACAAATAGCGCACAGAAATACCACTAAATGAAAAAGAAAGTCGTAGTTGTCAACTTCATAATATCTTTAACTGTATTGTTTACAATGCTGTTTCAGACTATTCACTCCTACGAACACGTTTTTAAACAATTATCTGAGAAACACTGCGATCACAAATATACTGCTGGTCAAAATGAGATAACACACAGTCATTCTACAGACACAAACTGTCCTATCTGCCATTTTGCATTTAGTACATTTATTCCAAACAACTTTCAGATCCTATCTTTTCATAAAGTAATTTCTGAAATATCTTATCAGTTTGTTTATTCTCAAACTGTTTCTACGTTTTTCAAAGGCAGTCTTTTTGCCCTTCGTGCACCGCCTGCATTACTTTAGTTTACAAAATTTTATTCGTCACAATTTTAAAATTGCCTCATGCCTATTTCACTGTAAATAAGCAAAATCGCGTTTTATTATTATGTCATTATTTAAGCTGTTTTATTCTAAAATCAGTTCAAACGCTTGAATAATCAATTTTCGTAAACAAATCTTCACATTTATTTTTAAAAACTAAAAATCAAGCTTTTACAAAACTGTATCAGCTCGAAGCTTCTATATCAAAAATCAAAATAATCCATCCAAATACATAAAAAAAATATGCTGACAGCTGAGAATCTTACCAAAAAATATGGTGACAATATTGCTTTGAACAAATTGAATCTAACAATAAAAGAGGGTGAAATTTTTGCTCTTTTAGGTCAAAACGGTGCAGGAAAAACAACAACGATTAATCTTTTTCTTGGATTTATTGAACCTACAGACGGCGAGCTGCGAATCAATAATATCTCGGTTACAGAAAATACGCAGGAAACAAAAAAACACGTGGCATACATTCCCGAAACGGTTATGTTATATCCTAATCTAAGCGGTTTAGAAAATCTAAAATTCTTTTCGTCGCTGGCTGGATTCAAATATTCTGCGGGAGAATTGACGTATTTTTTAACGAAAGCAGGTTTGCAAGCTGCTGCGCACAACAAAGATTTAGGAGGTTATTCTAAAGGAATGCGTCAGAAAGTTGGAATCGCTATTGCGATTGCAAAAAAAGCCAAAGTGCTTTTGTTAGATGAGCCTACGAGCGGTTTGGATCCAAAGGCTTCTAATGAATTTTCGCAGATTTTAAAAGAACTTTCTGCAGATGGAACGGCTATTTTAATGGCAACGCACGACATTTTTAGAGCCAGGGAAGTGGCTTCGCACATTGGAATCATGAAACAGGGAAATTTAGTTACAGTAATCGAAGCTGACAAAATCTCTGCAAATGAACTTGAAAATCTGTATTTACAAACGGTATAAAAGGAAATCGAATTTCCATTAAAGCAAAAAAATGAAACATTTATTCAGCCTTTTATTTTTAATAATTGGCACACATTATATACAATCTCAAACGGTTAACAGGAGATCAAAAGACACAATCGCTAAAGATTCTATCAAACGAAATGAGTTGCAAACGGTTGAAATTGTAGGCCGCTCAACCAAAAAATACAACAGCGATTACTCGTTTGCTGCAACAAAAATTGCAGCTTTAAACAAAGATATTCCGCAGTCTATTTCAACAATAACTAAAGAATTAATTGCGGATAAAGCTGCATTCTATCTAGCCGATGCAGTAAAAATGTCAAGCGGCGTTATTCCTGCGAGTTATTACAATCAATACACTATTCGAGGAATCAGTCAAAACGAAGAAGGTCAGATTATTAACGGAATGCGAACACGCCAATACTACTTTTTACAGCCTTTAACGAGTAATATAGAACGTGTTGAAGTTATAAAAGGTCCGTCGAGCGCAACATTTTCATCTGTAGATCCGGGTGGAAGCATCAATTTAGTAACAAAAAAGCCATTGGCAATAGACAGAAAAGAAGTTAGTTTGAGCGTTGGAAGTTTCAGTACTTTACGAGGAACTTTGGATTTCACAGGTCCTTTAAACGAATCCAAAACGCTTTTATATCGTGTAAACGGCGCTTATCAGCAGGCAAAATCATTTCGGGATTTAGTTAATAATAAATCGTTCTTATTCTCTCCTTCTTTCAGTTATATCCCGAACGAAAAAACAGCTCTTAATACAGAATTGATTTTAAGTAATATGACAGGAATTCTGGACAGAGGTCAACCTATTTTTGGCGCTGTTGCAGGAAAAACAAGTCTGAACAAAACCCCGATAAGCTTAAATCTTGGCGCACCGAGTGATTTTTTTAAATCGAAAGAAATGATCTTGACAACCAATTTTGCTCATAAATTCAGTTCAAAAATTGGTTTTAATGCTGTTTACATGAAACAAACCTGGACAGAAGATCTTCAGGAACATAGAACTACAAATGCTTTTGCGGTTGATATGAACAATAAACCGGTTACCAATCTCGCCATGATGCAGTTTGTACAGCGTCAGCAAAATTGGGATATTGACAACTTAAGTGCTTATTTCAATTTTAATTTAAAAACCGGAAAATTAAATCACAAACTACTAACAGGCTACGATTTAAGCAGCTGGAACAAAAACAAAGGCGGCGGGCAAAATGCGGCAAGAGGTTATTTGTTGAAAGACGGAACGGTTGCTGGTTCTTTTGTCGCAGCAAATGCAGCAAATTACCAAACGGTTACCATTGACGGCGTGGTGATGCCTAAACCAAATGTTGATTATTTTAATTTGGGCAATCCTACTTATAAAATCACAAGTCCTAACGATTATACTTTAAATGTTAGAACCGCTCTTCCATCAGCCTTAACAACAACAAATGCGGTTTATATTCAAGATCAAATACAATGGGAAAAATTTACTTTTTTATTGGGATTGCGAAATGAATGGTTTGAAGACATTACGAATTATGACACTAATAAAGAATTAAAAGTAAAAAAATCGGCTTTATTGCCAAGAGTTGGAATCACGTATGCTGTAAACGATGCAATTAATGTTTATACAACTTATCTCGAAGGTTATCAGCCGCAGTCAAACACGGTGACTTTAATGCCGCAAACAGGGACTTTGCCTGCCGGAAGTTTATTTGATCCTCTTGAAAGTGATTTGAAAGAAGTGGGAATAAAAACTACTTTTTTAAATAATTCTATGAGTTTCAATGCCGCGATTTACGAAATCAATCAACGCAATATTTTAATGAATGCTAATGATCCAGCAAATCCTGATTTATTGGTAACGAGAGGTGCTGAACGAAGCCGTGGTTTTGAGTGTGATCTTGCCGGATATATTACGGCTGACTGGCAAATTAATGTTTCGTATAGTTACATCGATGCCGAAATTATTCAAGACAATAATCCTGCATTAATTGGTGCCAGAAAACAAAATACACCAAAAAATAGCGCCAATTTATGGACACGTTACAACTTTGCTTCTGATTCTGTTTTAAAAGATCTCGGAATTGGTTTTGGAGTTCAATATCAAAGCAGTAAAGTGCCTTGGTTTACAAGAGATTTTACACTTCCTGATTTTACCATTTTTGATGCTGCTTTGTTCTACAAACCAAGTAAAAGTAATGTACAAATTGCTGTAAATGCAGGTAATTTATTAAACAAAACCTATTGGCTTGGTGCGCAGAATTATTTGCGTTTGTTTCCGGGAAGTCCTAGAAATGCAAGTCTTACTGTAACTTATAAATTTTAATTCGTTGAAGTGAAAAATATTTAAACACATAGAAACATAGATTTTTTTTCTAAAGAAGATAATTGAAAGAAACTAGTTTCTAACACATAGCTATATGAATTTATACAAATGAAACGCCTTGTAAAAACCAACCAAAAGCTATGTTTCTATGTGTTTAAACATTACACTCAACAGGTAAATTTTAATTAACATGAAATTATTACACACCGAAATACTTATTGCTAAACATTTTAAGAACTCCGTTTTTAAAAACGCTGCAATATATGTAATTACACTTTTTATTGGTGCTCTGCTCCTATTTGCAGCGTTTTCCGGCTGGGACAATTACAAAAGTCAAAACGAAACCAGCGAAAAATATCAGCATGAATCGCGCGAAGACTGGTTGAAAAATCCAGATAAAAATCCGCATAGAATGGCGCATTACGGAAATTTTGCGTTTCGAAAAAGTACGTCTTTAAGTGTTTTTGAATTTGGAATGGAACCGTTTTTTGGAAATGCGATTTTCCTCGAAGCGCACAAACAAAATACGGCTAATTTCTCTGAAGCAGGATTCTCAAACAGTATGCTTCGTTTTGGCGAAATCAGTATTGCGATGGTTTTGCAGGTTTTGCTTCCGCTATTAATCTTTTTTATTGGATTTAATTCTGTCGCTTACGAAAGGGAAAACGGAACTTTAAAAATCCTTTTAAGTCAAGGAATCAGCTGGAAACAACTTTTGTTTGGTAAAATCCTAGGCATTGCAAGCGTTGTTATGCTGTTTTTTGTTCCAACAATTATTGTTTTAGTTTTGATTTGGTTACTGCTTCAAAATTTCTCTATTTCGGCAGATGAATCGATTAAAATGCTGTTGTTTATTGGGTTTCATTTTATTTACCTGATGTTCTTTTGTGTTGTTGCCGTTTTGATTTCGGCTTCAAGCCAAACATCAAAAAAAGCGTTGGTTTCTTTAATTGGAATCTGGTTGATTTTTACCATTATTCTGCCAAGAACAACTCAGGCAATTGGAGCGTATTTGTATGAAGCACCATCAAAAATTCAGTTTAACAGCGATATCGAGAAAGACATTTTAAAACAAGGCGACAGTCATAATCCAAACGATGTGCATTACAAGGCTATAAAAGATTCTTTATTGAGAGTTTACAAAGTCGATTCCGTACAAAAACTTCCGTTTAATTATTCTGGGTTTATTATGACTGAGGGCGAAAAAATCAGCTCGAATATTTACAATAAACATTTAGAAAATCTTCTACAAATTTATGCTGAGCAAAATAGTTTTTCTAAAGCCGTTTCGTTCCTAAATCCCTACATCGCAATGAAAAATTTATCGATGGGATTATCAAATACAGATTATGATTCGTACATCGATTTTCAGAAACAAGCCGAGAAATATCGTTACGAAATGGCACAGAAAATGAATGCTTTACAAATTAAATACATCAGCAATAAAAAACCGCAGCCTAACGATAAACCTTTAACAATTGGCAAAGAACATTGGGCTGATGTTGAAGAATTTCATTATGAACCTAAAAGCATCTGGGAGGTTTTGAAAACCGAAATTGCCTCTGTTATTTCTATTCTTTTATGGGTAATTCTGTTGTTTGTTTTGATCCGAATTGCCGCTAAAAACCTAAAAGCCATTTAATATGTTAGTACTCTTATTTAAAAATTTTATCCGTTCGAAAGGCACCAAAATTGGATTGCTTTTTTTACTCGCAATTGGCTTTATAAGTCTTTTAATTGGACATCAGTTTCAGGAAAAACAACAGAACAATATTACCGAAGCGGCAATTTACCAAAAGGAACATATAGCGAGAAATGCCGCTTTTCATAAAGACGAAATTGGACTTCTGCTCTACTACATCAAGTTTTCATTGGTAAATAAAACACTGCCTATAAACAGTTTATCGATTGGGCAGCGCGATGTAAATCCGTCTATTCAAAGTGTTACCATTCGTGGTTTGGAAGCTCAGAAATACGATTCAGAACTTAATAATCCCAGCAATCTTTTAACCGGAAATATCGATTTTAGTTTTGTGCTTTTGTATTTATTTCCACTTTTGATAATCGCTTTTTCATATAATATTATTTCTGAAGAAAAAGAATCTGGAACTTGGAAAATTGTGGCGACACAGAGTCCAAACACCTTTTTATATATCTTGAAACTATTCTACGTCCGAATTTTAATTTTAATTGGACTTTTGACTTTGATTCTTTTAGCAGCGGTTATCTTTTTACAAATTCCAATTGACAAATCGTTTATTGTATTTTATGGACTTTCTGTTTTATACTTATTATTTTGGTTTGCCGTTTGTTTTTTTATTGTTTCGCTGCAAAAAAACTCAAACTTCAATGCGGTCATTCTATTGACGATTTGGTTATTCTTGATTATAATTCTTCCTTCGGGAATTAATACGTACATCATCAATACATACAAAGTTCCTGAGGCTTTAGAATTAACGCTTACGCAGAGAAACGCTTACCATGAAAAATGGGATATGGACAAGCAGGAAACGCTGGATAAATTCTACAAACATTATCCGCAATTTAAAAATTATCCTTTGCCTGATAAGGAGTTCAGCTGGCTTTGGTATTATGCCATGCAGCAAATGGGTGACGATGAATCTGCTGTTCATTCAAAAGAATTAGAAACTAAACTGCAGCAGCGCAATAATGCCGGCGAATTTATAGCACAGTTTATTCCAACGCTTCACACTCAAATTCAGTTAAATGAAATTGCAAAATCAGATTTACGAAATCAGCTTTTATTTTTAAAGGAAACGACAGAATTTCATGAAAAGCTGCGTTTGTATTTCTATCCAAAAATATTTGACAATGCTCCGGTTACTCAGGAAAAATGGGAAAATTTTAAAGTTGAAACTTTTAATGATAACTCTGATACTAGTTTTGTAAAAGCGTTTTTACCCTTATTGCTTTTTAATTTTTTGCTGATTGGTTTTGGATGGCGAAATTTTAAACGTAAGGTTATTTAACCGCAAAGAGCGCAAACAATTACGCAAAGTTCGCAAAGTTTTACACAAAGCTTTGCGAACTTTGCGTTTTTACTAAGCTTTTTTTAAACTCACAGATTTGTCATTTCGACGAAGGAGAAATCGCACTAGAAATTCCGTTGCTATTGCTGCCAAAACTTTGTAGATATACTTGTGTGATTTCTCCCTCCGGTCGAAATGACATTACTTTGTCTTAAATAAAACTTTCTAAACCTATTCTGAATAAAATCATTCGAATTAATCTTTATTTGAATTTTATTTAGAATTAATATAAATAAACTTTTATATTTGCCGCTTTCTTAGCAAATCGAAGTACTTTTCAAAATTTACTTAATATTGCTTTTTCAAAGTAAATTTCGTTTAATGAACAATAATACCAGTTTCGAATTAAATCTATTCTTGTCCTTTAAGGAAGGTGATGAAACTGCGTTTAAATTTTTCTACGACAAATATTTCAGACGAATTCAATCTTTTAGTGTTCAATTTATTTACGATTCAGACGAAGCTGAGAACCTTGCACAAGAAGCTTTACTTCATTTGTGGCAAAATAGAGAAAGCGTAGATTCTATCAACGGGATTCAGGCTTTTTTGTTTACTTACGCCAAATCTAAATGTTTGAATTTAATTCGTCATAACAAGGTAAAGGATAAGTTTAAAAATGATTTGTTGAACTATAAAGAGAGAGAACTGGATATTGAGGTTTTAAATTCGCTTCAGTTTGACACTTTAGAATTGACTGAACTTGAACATATAATTCAAGAATCGATTAACGATCTTCCACCTAAAACCAGAGAAGTTTTTATAAAAAAACGCTTTGAGAATAAAAAAAATGCAGAAATCGCCGAAGAAATGCAAGTTACTTTAAAAGCTGTTGAAGCCCACATGACAAAGGCTTTGAAGATTTTAAAAACAAAATTATCCGATTATTTATTTCTTATTTTTATCCTTATTTATAATAATTAAGAATAAAAGGTAGGGTTTTTTATTTCTGAGGTGTACTTACTATAACTAGAAGTTTAATATTTAAATATGACATCAGAAATAATAAATAAATACCTTTCTAACGAAGCTTCGGAGCAAGAAGTTCAGGCACTTTTTGAATGGATTGAAGCTTCTGCCGAAAACAAAAAACAATTTATTGCAGCAAAAAAAGCGTGGGTTCTTTCCGGCTTATCAAACGTTGGTGCAACTGATGTTGTTTCTGTAATTCAAATGAAACCAAAAAACAGACTGAGGCAATACTTAAGTTATGCTGCAGCATTTTTAGTTCTTTTAGGATTAGGAACGACATTTTTATTATTAACTAATACTTCTAAAACTTCAAAAGAGATTGTTCTAGAACTTGGCGACGGCCGTTTAGAATATTTTTCTGAGAAAAATCAAACTACACTTTTAAATGATAAAGGAGATTTAGTGGCCAAAAAATTCCCTGACGAAATTATTTATTTTGGTAAAACTTCTGATGAAAAGGTGGTTTACAACACACTTACGATTCCGTACGGAAAACGATTCAAACTTAAACTTTCAGATGGTACAATTGTAAATTTAAATGCAGGAAGTACTTTGCGTTATCCGCAGCAGTTTGGCATCAACGGCAATAGAAATGTTTATTTAACTGGTGAAGCTTTTTTTGATGTTGCCAAAGACAAGGAGCATCCGTTTATTGTAAACGCCAATCAGGTTGATATTAAGGTTCTTGGTACAAAATTTAATATCAGCGCTTATCCAGAAAACCCAACTGTTAACAGTACTTTGATAGAAGGGAGCATTGAAATGTTTGAAACTGCAAATCCTGCAAATGTTGTTTTACTTGAGCCAAACCAAATGGCTACTTGGCAGCATAATGCAAAAAAAATTACTTTAAAAAATGTTGATCCTGCCTTTTACTCAGCCTGGACAAAAGGTGAATTAGCGTTTAAAGACACCCCATTTTCTACAATCGCAAAGATTATTCAACGTACCTATGACGTTGAGATTATCAATGAAAATTCTGATTTGGCCAGACAGAATTTTACTGGTACTATAAAAATCAGCGAATCGAGTGTCGAGAACATTTTAGATCTTCTAAAACGTGACACGCCTTTTAATTATTCAATTGAACAAAAAACCATTACCATTACCAATCCTCGATAAATAAATAAACATGACATTTACGATACAACCCGTTTTAAGAAAAATTCTATTTTTCTTAGCCATACTTATATCTGGATTTAAAGGATTTTCTCAAAATAAATTAATAACGTTACATGTAAAAAACAAACCTATAAGCCTAATTATCAAATCGATTGAAGAACAGACTGATTTTAGAATAATTTATAATGCCAGAAAAATAGATGCTGATCAGCTGGCTGATTTAGATGTCAATAATGCGTCTCTTGAAACCACTTTGAAACTGTTATTGAAGGGTAAAAATATTTCTTTCTACATTCAGAAAAAACAGGTTTTATTAACGAATGCTGTTCCTGAAGTTACTGCAAATACGCAGGAAACAGAAAGATTTATTAGCGGTACGGTTTATAATGCAAAAGACAAACTGCCGCTTCCGGGTGCAACTATACGCATTAAAGGAACTGGAATGGGTGCTATTACTGACTTTAACGGAAAATTTGTTTATCTGTTAAAAGGAAATAATATCAATGATCTTGTTCTTGAAGTTGGCTTTTTGGGTATGGAAACGCAATCGCAAAAGGCAGACAACAAAAAACAATTTGTTTTTCATCTTCAAGAAACTACTGATGAGCTGAATCCGGTTATTATTACCTCATCATACGGTACAACAAAGTTAAAAGAGGAAATCGTGGGAAGTATCTCTACTTTGAACGCAAAAGATATTGCGGTCGAACAGGCTTCTGAATCTGTTGACAAAATGATTACGGGACAAATTGCAGGAGTTTTGGTTGAAAATACAACAGGAGTTGGAGGTCCTGTAAAAATTAATATCCGCGGACAAGGTACTCTGCCTTCTTTTACAAATGCTAGAACTGGAACTTCTACACAGCCTCTTTTTATTGTTGATGGCGTTGTTATGAGCGAAGAGTTTGGTTTAGACAGTACTTTTTTTAGTGGAAATGGAGATGCTACAGAAACATTTTCTAACCCGTTAATGAAGATTGCTCCAGAGAACATAGAAAGCATTTCGGTTTTAAAAGATGCTGCTGCAGTTGGTATTTATGGTGCTGATGGTGCAAATGGTGTAATTTTAATTACAACTAAAAAAGGAAAAAAAGGAAAAACACAATTTGGATTTTCAAATCAGCTTGGTATTTCGTCAGCCATTAATCAAATTAAATATTTAAATGGCGAACAGTATACTGAACTGCGCAATGAGTTTATAAAAAACACTTCACCTGGAAGTGCTTTAACGCCTTACAACGGGGTAAACACAGATTGGTTTAGTTTATTGAATAGAACTGGTGTTTACAATAAATATAACTTTAATGTTTCGGGTTCAACTTCAAAATTTTCATATCGTACTAATGTGAGTTATACCAAAATTGATGAACCTCAATTGGGTAATGATACGAAACAATTAAATGCAGGAATTAATTTAGGTTTTCACCATAAAAATCTAAATGTAAACTTAATGCTTAATCCAAGTTTTGTACAGCAGCACGCGCCAAATATCTTTTATTCATTTGCTTACCTTCCTACTCTGTCTCCTTATAATGCAGATGGTTCTTACTCTTTTTTAGGCTCAAGCGGTATTACCAGAGGAAATCCTTTGGCGGCAATTGAACAAAATAAAAATGAAACGAATACTTACGGTCTTTTAAGCAGTTTGAATGTTTCTTATCAGCTTAGCAAGGCGATAAAGTTCTCTACTCTTTTTGGTATTGATTATACGGATAAAGAACAGGATCGCTACTATTCTGCTGCAAATGAAAGCGGACAGTTTTTGAATACTTTTAAGTTGAATGGTATTGATTATCCTAGATGGGGACGCCGTCTTATAAACCAACGAAATTCTACAAAATGGAACTGGCAGGGACAACTTTTGTTCGAGAAACAGCTTACTGAAAGCCATGGTATTGATGGAGTTTTAGGTTTTGAACTTGCTGAGGATAAAACCAATTTTAATTATAAATCTGCTGTAGGTTTTGTGAATCCAAATCAAGTTAATGCTATTTCGGATGCTGTTATGGATGACAACCCAAATACGCCGGAAGATGAATCAAAAAACAATCAAACATTTGGAAATGATATAAGCTATAATTCGAGAGTTTCAGCATTTGCTCAGGTAAATTACAACTATAAAAAGCGTTATTACTTTTTGGCTAATTTCCGTCGCGACGAAAGTTCTGTTTTTGGTGTCGACAGCAATGTTGCTTTCAATGGCGGCGCAGGTGCAAGCTGGATTATAAGTAATGAAAATTTCCTTAATTCTAATTCTTGGATTGATTTCTTAAAATTAAAAACCAGTTACGGTTCTACAGGAAACTCAAGAATTGGTTCTTATAGATCTAAAGGTTTATACACAATTCATCAAAATGGTTATAATAGTCTAGATGGAGCAGTTCCTAATACAGCTCCAAATGGGGATTTAAGCTGGGAAAAAAACATAAAATTCAACGGCGGAATCGATTTTAATATTTTTAAACGTCTAGAGTTTTCTGTTGAATACTATTATAATAATTTGAGCGATTTGATTGCAACACGAGATATTCCTACTGAAACTGGGTATAATTCTCTTCAATTAAATGCGGCAACCATGTATAATAAAGGTTTTGAATTTTCAACCCGAATTAAATGGGTTAAAAGTGATGCTTTTAAATGGACCACGGCTTTTAATATTTCTACAATAAAAAATAAAGTAACAGAATTAAAAGGTTTAGGAAGCGATTATTCTCAAGCCGAAATGGCGCTTGCACAAAAAATAGGTTACAGCACCACTACCATTTGGGGATTAAACTGGGTTGGCGTTGATCCTGCAACGGGAAGAGACTTGGTACAAAAAAATGGTAAAATCTACGATATTATGACTTATAGATCATTGTATACTATCGCAGATTGGGAGCCAATTGGAGACCGCCAGCCAGATGCTTTTGGAGGATTTTACAATAGTTTTTCTTTTTACAGTAATCTTGTTTTATCATTTAGAGGAGATTTTCAAATTGGCGGTGAATTCTTAGCAAAAGATGTTCTTATCGATAAATATTCAAATACATTCAACAGAAACCTTTCTGTTAATGCTAATGATCATTGGAGAAATCCTGGAGACATTGTGTCGCAGCCCGCAGTTACTTCAACTCCAATCGTGGCAAACCTCAGCAAATATGTTTATGATGCGACTTATATCAGATTGAGTAATATTAATTTAAGCTATAATATACCGCTAAAAAATACATTTCTAGATACACTTGCCGTTTTTGCAGATGCAACTAATGTAGCATATTGGTACAAAGAAAAAAGCCCGAAAGGAATGAACGGAATACGCGAATTTAATTATACATATCCGCAAGCCAGAACAATCTCGCTTGGTGTTAATGCTAAATTTTAAGAAAATGAAATATTTAAAATATATAACAATTGCTGTCCTGCTATTTTCGGTACAAAGCTGCAGTGACTTTTTAGAGCAAGAACCTGGATTACAAACTTCTATAGATGAACTTTTACAAAATAAAAAAGGTGTTTTAACTGCCTTAAACGGATTGTATCGTGACGTAGAAGCAAATACCAGAGGCGAACGTTTTGCTGTTTATGCTGATATGCAGGGAGGAAACATAAAATTTACTCCTGCTTCAGCCGGAAACAGTAAAGGACAAATTACGGCTGCTCCAAATGTTAGAGCCGTATATTCTTTTGAAGATTTATCTGAAACCAGTAATTTTAAATTATTTTACGATGAAAGCTATGATATTATAAATCAAGCCAATTTAATTCTAGAATATATTCCATCGCTGCGTGATGCCACAGATAGTGAAAAAAATCAAATAAAAGCCGAAGCCTTGGCAATAAGAGCTTATACACACTTTTTACTTTCCTTAGTTTACAGTCAAAATTACGGTTACACACCAAATGCATCGCATTTAGGAATTGTTTATAATACTGAATCTATTAAGTCTGGCTTGAAATATCCGGCAAGAAAAACAGCCGCCGAAACGTATTCTTTAATTATTGCTGATCTAAAAACGGCTTTAGACAATTATTCCAGCAACGCCGCTTTAGCAGGACCTTCGTATTCATTTTTCAATAAAAACAATACAAAAGCACTTCTTGCAAGAGTATATCTCTATAAAAAAGACTGGGCAAATGCTTATGAAACTGCAAATGATGTTATTGCAAATTCAGGTATAACATTAGTAAGCTCTTCCAATTTAATTGCACAATGGTCACAGGCAGATATTCCTATTTCTGAAACATTATTAGAATTTTCGATTCCAAAAGATGCCGAAGGTTCTGTATCATCATCAATGTCCTCTTATTTTGGATATGACGGATCTAATTATGCCGCATATGTCGCTTCAAATGACTTAATTAATTTATATGAAAACAGTGATTTAAGAAAACAACTATTTATTACTGCCTCCCTGCCTACTTTAATAAACGGAGTGATTACTGGAGCCAATTACAACTTTACTAAAAAATTTCAGGATAACGCGGGTTATGTTGCTTTTAGGTTAAGCGAAATGTATTTAATACGAGCCGAAGCTGCTTTAGAAAACAATAGATCTGATCTTGCATTTGCCGATATTAATACCATTCGCAGCCGTGCAAATGCCTCATTGCTTACCAATACAACCAATTTAAAAGAAGCACTATTATTAGAAAGAAGAAAAGAATTGTGTTTTGAAGGTCAGCTTTTCTTTGATTTAACTCGTAATCAAAAAGGAATTACTAGAAATGACGGTTGTATTTCAAACAATTGCAGCATCGAATATCCGTCGCTAAAATTTGTACTGCCTATTCCAATCTTTAATATTAATCTTAATGAAAACTTACAGCAAAATGAATCGTATTAAGATATTCAGCATATTAACTTTAACCGCATTATTTATTTTTTCTTGTTCTAAAGACGATTACAAGATGGGTTCTGAAATTGATCCGCATTTGAGATTTAACTTTTTCGTAAAAAGCGACAATACTCCTTTAGAATATCCTGCGATTAATGGAACTCTTATTCCACAGTCAAACTATGTAAACAAAGCAATAAAAACATTAAAAGTTCCCGTTGCTCTAACAGCCTATTCCCTAAAAAATACCGTTACAGCCAATTTCAGCTCGACGATAACAGGCGACAATTCAGGTTTCAGATTAAATCCTGTCAATGAACTTGTTTTTCAGGCAAACAAATTGACTGACACAATTTCTATTTCGTTTGATAAAAGATGGGCCGCAAACCAAAGTATTACACTGAAACTCGAAACAATATCAGATCCAAGTATTCATATTGGAAACCTGAATACGGAATCTAAAAATGATACCTTCAAAATTGATTTGGCTCCAATAACAACAAATTATACATTTCCAATAAGCCGATTTGATATCAAAGGAGAAGCAGGAGAAAAATTTGACTTTAATGTTAATTTTCCAAACGGATATTTTCCTTCTGAAATGGAAAATCTTGAAATATTTGAATCCTTAGATGGATTTAATTATTCATTAACTCATGATCCTTTTAAAGCAAACAGCAATTCTGTTACTTATCATTTTACCCTTTTAGAAAACATTAAAAACGATGACGTCTATTATGAATCGGCTATTTCATTAGTAAATGCCGGTGATTATACGGCAACAGGAAACACGATTTTACAAATCGTAAAACCAATTAAATCAATAAGAGATGTCAATGCAAATCCAGCATCTAAATTTTATGATTTATCAAATGCTTTTTACCTTACTTACGGCGAAACTTGGTTTGATAGAAGCGGCGTTTGTGCATGGCAGGCTTACAATGCTTTTACCTTTCCTATTGTTGTTCCCAAAAGTCATGAAAATGCTGTTTTATACAGCGATAAAGGAACTGCAAATCCAAATGACGACGTTTATCACGATGCTTTCAGAATTGGTTTTAATGTAGCTTCTGGAACAAATACCACAAATTCATTCAACCTGAAAAGATGGTTCAGCAACGAAAGTACAACAGCAGCAAATTCGCCTGGATTTAATATTTCATCCGCTTTAGAGTTTTTTCCAGCAAACGGAAACAGTAAAACGAACGGTAATGTTTTAGTAATTCCGCAATACATTACCATCACAGGAAGCAATAAAAACAAACATATAATTGCAATTTCAGGATCAGGAACTTACAAAGCAATTAGTACTGGTTTATTTGAAATTTCGTTCGAGTTAAAACTGACAAACGATGCGCTTTTTGGAGGAACTGTCTCTACGCAATATAGAATATACAACAATAGAACATATCCTAAACCAGCAGCTCTAAACATCGACTGTCCTAAAGAAGTTGATCTATAATTTTTAATTGACAGCTTTAGGTTTGCGGATCATACTAATCTAAAGCTGTCAAAAAAAATACATTCAAAAAAAGAACAAAAACACAAAAAACAAAATTGAAAAAGCTAATCTTCCCTATTCTCTTTTTGGTAAGTTTAACGGCTTACAAAAGCATTGAGCAGCCAAATTACATTGATATTCAGGAATTACGAAAAATCTACTCTAGCGGAGATTTGTCCAAATGGCCTGCGGCAGAACTACATGAAAGCATCGATAAGTCGAAATTTCAAGATATTGGCGTTCTACCTGCCGTTCCTTATCCTGATTACAATCCATATTCTAAAGAAAAGAAAGTTTAGGTAAGATATTGTTTTTTGATCCGAGGTTATCTCGAAGCGGACAAATTGCCTGCGCATCCTGCCATAATCCAGAATTGGGATGGACTGATAATTTAACACGTTCTTTTGGTCACGACCGCCAAACAGGAAAACGTAATTCGATGACGATTTTAAACTCGGCATACGCCACTTCCCTATTTTGGGATGGACGCGCAAAAAGTTTAGAAGATCAAGCGCAATTTCCTATTGGAGATCCTTTAGAAATGAATGAGAAACTAACAATTGCCGTTGATAAAATTGCCAAAATTAAAGGCTATAAACCGCTTTTTGAAGCCGCTTTTGGAGATAAAAAAGTTTCTTTAGAACGTATTCAATATGCGATTGCTACATTTGAAAGATCGATTAATAGTCCGAAAAGTAAATTTGATCAATTTATAAGTGGAAAATCAGACATTTATACCGATCAGCAAGTAAAAGGGCTGCATTTATTTCGAACCAAAGCACAATGTATAAACTGTCACAATACACCTTATTTTAGTGACAATGAATTTCATAATGACGGACAGACTTTGTTTGGAACAAAAAATGAAGATTTTGGACGTTATAATGTTACTAAAGATGTAAAAGATATTGGCAAATTTAGAACGCCAACACTTCGTGAAGTAGTAAATACGAAACCATGGATGCATCACGGGCATTTTCCAACGTTGCTTGATGTTGTTGAGCTTTACAATTTAGGAAACCCCTCTCCTGTTCAAAAAAAATATTTGGGAACAGCACGAGATTCTTTGATTCCTAAAGTTGATCCTGCGCTTAAAAAGTTGAATTTGAACAAAGAAGAAATAAGCGATTTATTAGCTTTTATTGAAACTTTAAGTACACCAACCAGAAGAATTATGACACCTGAAATGCCAAAATAAATCAGTTAAAAACAATAATCTTAAAAGCCTGTTTTCAGTTAGAAAACAGGCTTTACTTTTATACAAAATCTAAACTGTACTTTTCCTTTTTCCGATAACAATTTGCTATTCTCACATTGAAGTATAAAATGACACCGCAGCTAAAATGATATTGTCATTTTTTAAATTTGTTTGAAACAAAAAGAAACTCTCCTTTTTATAAAAAAGACCACTTATGAAACTTGAACACATTCAACTTCAGACTGCAGATACTAAACAGACGGCATTATTTTATCAAGATATTCTTGGTTTACCGATTATAGAAAACAACTCCGAATTTGTTAGCATCAAAGCAGGAAACTCAACTTTAAAATTTGTTGAAAACAGCGATTTCAACTCAATATATCATTTTGCCTTCAATATTCCCGAGAACAAACTTGATGAAGCTATTGAATGGTGTAAAAGCAAAGTCGATTTAATTGTAATTGAAGATCAAAATGTTATTACTAATTTTGAAAACTGGAATGCTCACGCGGTTTATTTTTATGATAATAATGGAAATTTATTAGAGTTTATTGCCAGACATGATCTCGATAATTTTCAAACGGAAGAATTCAGTTCTAAATCCATTTTAAATATCAGTGAAATTGGAATCGTAAATGAAAATCCATTGAAATTAGGAAATCAATTAATCGCAAAACACGGCTTAAACTTCTTTACTAAAAACACAAACAGTGAAGCTTTTGCTGCAATTGGCGATGACGAAGGTTTATTGATTATGGTAAGACCTAATCGAAATTGGTATCCTACCCAAACTCCTTCTGAAAGTAATAAAACAGCTATTAGACTTGAAAATAATGGGCAGATTATTGATTTAAAATTTTAAGCAATTTCAAATTTCAGTTCATTATTAATTTCTTATTTTTATAAAAAGTTGACACTATTATACCAATAACATAAAAATATTTAAAATGCCATTTGTCCGAATCAGTCTGCCCAAAAAACTTTCTCAGGAAACAAAAAACACTATTTCAGAATCGATCCATCACTCTTTGATCGAAGAGTTTAATATTCCAAAAGATGATTATTTCCATGTTATTGAAGAATTAGAACCTCATCAAATAAAATATCCAGAAAGTTATCTCGGAATTTCACATTCTGATGAAATAATTTATGTTCAAATAACGGCTGGACAAGGAAGATCTTTAGAACAAAAGAAAAAGTTATATCATCAAATTGCCACAAGAATTTCGGCAACAACATCAATTTTAATCAATAATGTTATCATTGTTTTATTAGAAAATAACGGACATGAAAATTGGTCTTTTGGAAATGGTGAAATCCAGGAACAGAAACATTTAAAAAAGTAACATTATTAAAAATATAAAGCCCAATTCAAGTAATTTGAATTGGGCTTAATTTATGTTTAAAGTCAAAATTTAAAACTTCATTTTCTGAATTCTTACGGCATTCAATATCGCCAGTAAGGCAACTCCAACATCAGCAAAAACGGCTTCCCACATAGTTGCTAATCCGCCTGCGCCTAAAATCAGCACAAAAGCCTTTACAACAAAAGCGAGCGTAATATTCTGCCAGACAATTTTTTTGGTTTGTTTTCCAATATTAATTGCCATTGCTATTTTACTTGGTTTATCATCTTGAATTACAACATCGGCAGTTTCGATTGCAGCGTCACTTCCTAAACCTCCCATTGCAATTCCTACTGTGCTTAAAGCAATAACAGGCGCATCGTTTACGCCGTCTCCAACAAATGCAACGGTTTCGTTTTTAGCCTTAATTTCATTCACTTTATTTACTTTATCTTCTGGAAGCAAATCTCCAAAAGCATTGGTAATACCCAGTTTATCAGCTACAAATTGAACCACATTTGTTTTATCACCGCTTAACATTGTTACTTTTACACCTAATGCTTTTAGTTTAGTAACCGTTTCCTGCGCATCTTTTTTAATTTCATCTGCGATGGTTAAATAACCTGCAAATTTTCTGTCGTACGCGATGGCAATTGTCGTGTTAACAACTGTGCTGGGATCTATGTTGTACGGTATCGAAAATTTATCCAAGAGTTTAAAATTACCAACATGCAATTCCTTTCCGTTAAAAAGCGCTTTTAATCCGTGTCCTGAAATTTCCTCAACATTTTTCAGTTCAATCGATGAATCAATTTGACCCACATAATTATGAATTGCGGTTGCAACAGGATGCGTGCTATGGCTTTCTAAAACATTTACCAGATTCAGAATTTCTTTTTTATCAAATTCAGGATTAATAATTACTTCCTGAACTTTAAAAACACCTTCCGTCATTGTTCCGGTTTTATCCATTACAACATTCTGTATAACCGAAATACTGTCTAGATAATTACTGCCTTTAAACAAAATTCCGTTTTTACTTGCCGCTCCAATTCCGCCAAAATAACCTAGCGGAATACTAATTACTAACGCACACGGACAAGAAATAACTAAGAAAACTAACGCGCGGTACAACCATTCATTAAATACATAATAATCTACAAAAAGCATTGGCAATACACAAATTGCGATTGCGAGATAAACAACAATTGGAGTGTAGATTTTGGCAAATTTTCTAATAAACAATTCTGCAGGCGCTTTTTTTGTTACAGCAGTTTGAACCAATTCTAGAATTTTAGATAATTTACTATCGCTGTATGCAGTTGTAACTTTTACTTGAACAATTGTATTCTCATTTATCATTCCTGCGAGAACTGTTTCGCCTTTCTTTTTGGTATCTGGTTTACTTTCTCCCGTTAAAGCTGCGGTATTAAAAGATGCTGTATCTGATAATAACTCTCCATCTAATCCCAGTTTTTCTCCTGCTTTAAGCTGAATAACTGATCCTATTTTCACTTCAAAGGCTTTTACTTTTACAGCAATATTATTTTCAAAAATAGTAACCTCATCAGGGCGTGAATCTAATAGACTTTTAATATTCGATTTTGCTTTGCTGACTGCCATTCCCTGAAATGTTTCTCCAATGGTATAAAACAGCATAACGGCAACACCTTCAGGATATTCTCCAATTGCAAATGCTCCAATTGTAGCAATACACATTAAAAAAAACTCCGAAAAAACATCTCCTTTTATAATGCTTTCGTAAGCTTCTCTCAAAACAGGAAAACCTACCGGAAGATAAGCGGCAACGTACCAAGCAATCCTTACATAACCTGAAAACCATGTTTGAGGAAAATAGTTATCAAAACCAATTCCTATAAGTAATAAAACAAAGGATATGATGGCAGGCAGAAACATTTTAAACAAACTTCCTTCGCTGTTGTGTTCGTGATCATGTCCGTGATCATGCCCGTCATGATCAGAATGTACAGGCTCATCATGTGAACAGCTGCAGGATGGTTTTGCTTTATTTTTTGTACTTTTTATTTCTTTATCTTGATGTATCATGGGGAAACTTCTTGTTTAAACTTTTTCTAAATAATGCACTAAATTTACGGTTTTTATGCCAAAGTTCATTGCTGCAAAGACACTAAGCCGTTAAGTTTTTTATTAAAAAAAACATCCTAGTTTGTTATTTCGACTGAAAGGAGAAATCACAAACGTTACTCTACAAAAATTGGCAACACACTTTGTCAAAATTCTAGTGTGATTTCTCCTTTCAGTCGAAATGACATAAAATGAGAAAAACTTTGCACCTTATTTGCAAATAATCTAGTGACTATGCTCACCTCCGCCTTTCATGGCAGACAACAAATAAAAAGCTCCTTTTGTAACAATTTTAGCTCCTGATTCAATGGCACCAACAAACTTAATTTCTGTAAAACCTAAATCTGTTGTTCCTGGAACGACTTCAACGGCTTTAAAATGAACTTCTTTCTCGTGAGCTTCCTCTTTTTCGCCTGCTTTATGTTCGTGCTTTTCTTCTGCATGAGCTTCTTCCTGAACAAAAACAAAGTATTTATCGGCATTTCGAACTACGGCATCTTTTGGTAAAGCCGGTACAGTTGCATTAACAATATTAATATTTGCCGAAACATACATTCCCGGAATCAATCCTTTTGCGTCGGCTGGATCAATTTTAGCATGAACTGCAACAGTTTTACTTTCATTAGAAAATGATTTATTGATTCCGAAGATCTTTCCTTTAATTGATTTATTAGATTGGTTTGTTAATACAAAATCGATAACCTGACCAATCGAGATTGAACCCAAATCTTTTTCATAAACATTCAAATCTAAATGCATCTGACTATTGTCAACTACTTCAAACAAAGAAACTCCGGTTTGTGCAAAAGCACCTTTGGCAATATTAATTTTCCCAACATAACCGTTAATCGGCGCCACAATTGGAACTACAGAAGTACTTCCTTTTGTAGAAACATGCAAAGCTTCTAATTTGTTCTTTGCGGCTTGTGCTCGCGCTCTTTCAGCCGCTAATTTGGCTTTTACTTCCTGAAATGTTTTTCTCGGATTTACGTTTTCGTCACTCAATGTTTTCTGACGATTGTATTCTAACTGCAGATATTCAACATTGGCTGTTGCCGAATGATATTCTTCCTGCATTTCGATAACTTCAAGATTTTGAATTGTTGCCAATACTTTTCCTTTATTGACAAAAGTTCCTTCTAAAACAAAAATATCCTTCACCGTTCCGCCGATTAAAGTCGAAACTTCAGCTGAATTTTGCGGGGGAACCGTAGTATATCCATTTGCTTTGATGATTTTGTTAAGATTTCTGTCTTCAACAAATCCTGTTTCAATACCTACTGTTTTATACTGAGATTCTGTTAAAGCAACTTCTGTAGTAGATTTTTCTTCTTCTTTTGTTTCTTCTGTCTTTTTTTCATTGCATGAGATTAATATTCCGCTATAAGCTATAAGCAGTAAGCTGTAAGCAATTTTTCTTTGCGAACTTTGCGTTAAAATCTTTGCGACCTTTGCGGTTAAAGAATTATATATATTTTTCATTTTAATTGTTTTTGATGGTTGGAAATTGGAGTTCGATAGCACTTTGATTAAAACTGTGTGTTGCTTCAGCAAATTGTTTTTTAATATCGATTGCCTGATTTAAAAAACTAATATAAGACCAGTAACTCAAATCACCGTTTGCATACGTTTTTTGTGCTGTTTCAATAATCTGATTGGCGTATTGTAAACCTTCATTTTGATAATAATCCAGATTCTTCTGCTGTTTTTTGAAGTTGTTCTGTAATTCTTCTTTTTGAAGATTCAGCATAATCTTATTTTTATCTAATGCCAATTGTGATTGCGAAATACTGATTTCAGCCGCTTTTGCTTTTGCTGTATTTACTCCTCCAAATAATGGAATCTGAAGACCGGCTGTAAAACCTTGAAATAAAGATTCTTTATTAATTGTTTGTGCAAAATAACCTAAACCTACCTTTGGCGTTCGCATGGCTTTAAATGTTTTAGCTTCCTTTTGAAAAACCGAAATTTCTTGTTGATACAAATCCGTCATTACACTTTCGGCTTTTGAATCCTGATTTTCAATAAAAGAATATTTTAACGAAGTTGATTCATCTGGCAGTATATTTTCATTCGTTTGAATAAAAAACTGAAGCTGTTTTTGATAAATTGCCATATCATAAGCCAATTGTTCTTTCTGGGTTTCGATTTCCTTTACTTTCGCTTTGGCACTTATTACCTCAATATTACCGCTTTCTCCAGTTTTAAAACGAAGCTCAGCATTTTTTAGAAATTTGGTATAAATCTCATTTAATTCAGAATTCAACTTCTGAATCGAAATTCCGTACAAATACTGATAATAAGCCAATGTTACCGCTTTTTCAATCTCATAAGAAGATAAAGCCTTGCGTTTCTCTGCCAATTTTGCCAGTTCTTCCTGCAACTGTCTGTTAGCCTTTGTAATATTTCCTAACGGAAAAAATTGCTGCACCGAAACATTGTGATCATAATCAGCACTATTAAACTGTCCGCCTTGATATTGCACCTGAAGCGGATCTGGTTGAAAAGCAGTCTTCTGTAAAGTCTTTTGCTTTTCTATTTCCTTATCCGCAATTTTTAAATCAATGTTGTTTGATTTAGCAAGTTCTATTGCTTTCTCTAAAGATATTTTAGTTTGCGCTGATGCCAATGTGGTTATCAGTAAAAATGTGATTAACCACAATGTTTTATTCGCCAATAGGAACTTGTTTAACCGCAAAGTTCGCAAAGAATGCGCGAAGTTCGCAAAGGGAATTGTATTGATTTTATATAGTATTTTCATTTTTTATCTTTTATATTTCACGCAGATTTTAAAGGATTTAAGCAGATATATGCAGATTATTATTTGTCATTTTTAAAATTAAATCTGCTAAAATCTGCCAAATCTGCGTGAAAATCATTTTACTTTATGATTAAACTTCTCCAACATTAAATACAAAATCGGTAAAACGATTAAAGTCAGTAAAGTTGCAGAGAATAGTCCTCCTATTACAACTGTAGCCAATGGTTTCTGAACCTCTGCCCCGCCGCTTGTAGACAATGCCATTGGCAAAAATCCTAATGAAGCTACTGCTGCAGTCATTAAAACGGGACGTAATCTAGTTTTGGTTCCAATTAAGATTCTTTGCAACGGATCTAAAATCCCTTCTGTTTTTAATTGGTTAAAACACGAAATCAAAACAATTCCGTTAAGAACCGCAATTCCAAACAAAGCGATAAACCCAATTCCTGCAGAAATACTAAACGGCATTCCGCGCAGCGAAAGCGCAAAAACACCTCCAATTGCAGACAGAGGAATTGCTGTAAATATTAAAAGAGCTTGCTTGTAACTTTTGAATGTAAAATAGAGCAGTATTAAAATCAAGCTTAAAGCAATAGGCAATGCAATTGAAAGTCTTTTTGTAGCTTCGATCAAATTTTCAAATTGCCCGCCATACGTTACATAATAACCTGCAGGCAGTTTAAAATTTTTATCCAGTTTTTGCTGAATTTCTTCAACAACCGTTTTAATATCACGACCACGTACATTTAATCCAACCGTAATTCTGCGTTTCCCATCTTCACGAACCACCTGAACCGGCCCTTGCTCGTAATCGACTGTAGCTACTTGAGAAAGCGGTACCTGCTGACCGCTTGGAAGCGGAATAAACAAATTGCTTACATCAGTAATATCAGCACGATTATCTTCATTCATTCTAACCACAACATCAAAACGCTTGCTTTCATCATAGATTTTTCCCGCGCTTTCTCCCGCAAACGACGAACGAATGATTTGATTAATATCAGAAATATTCAATCCGTATAAGGCGATTTTATTGTAATCGTATTTAATCGTTATTTGCGGCAGACCTGTTACTTTATCTGCTTTTAAATCGCCAATTCCTTCAATACTTTTAATCTTCGAAATTAACTCGGCTGCCTTTGAATCTAGAATTTCCAAATCATCTCCAAAAATCTTGATCGCAATATCGCTTCGGCTTCCAGTCATTAATTCGTTAAAACGCATTTGAATTGGCTGTGAAATCTCAATATTGGCTCCAGGAATCACTTCCATTTCTTTTTTCATGGCATTTGCCAGTTCTTCCCAATTGCGATATTTGCCTTTCCATTCTTTCTTATCTTTCAAAACAATAATCAAATCGCCGCTTTCTATCGGCATTGGATCTGTTGGGATTTCACCACTTCCAATTTTCGTTACTATTGTTTTTATCTCTGGAAATTTAGCTTTTAGAATCTGTTCGTATTTAGTGGTTGTTTCAACCATCTGCGTAAGCGAACTTCCTGTCATAATTGTTGCATTGATAGCCAAATCGCCTTCTTCGATTGTAGGGATAAATTCTCCTCCCATATTCTGAAAAACAATAACACCTAATACAAACAATCCTAAAGAAGCTCCTAAAACTACTTTTTTAAACTGAAGTGCTTTGCTTAAAAATGGTGTGTATAAATTCTCGAACCAACGCATCATTCTATCGCTGAAGTTTTCTTTATGTTCTGTTTTTTTTGAAAGAAATAAAGCACTCATCATTGGTACATAAGTCAGCGAAAGTATAAATGCACCAATAACAGCAAAACCAACTGTCATCGCCATTGGTTTGAACATTTTTCCTTCGGTGCCCACTAAAGCCAGAATTGGTAAATACACAATCAAAATTATGATTTCGCCAAAAGCGGCACTATTTCTAATTTTTGATGCCGAATTGTAGATTTCAGCGTCCATTTCTTCCTGCGAAAGTTCTTTTTTACGTTTGAGTTTTTGCAAATGATGCATGGAAGCTTCAACAATAATCACGGCGCCGTCAACAATAATTCCAAAATCGATTGCACCAAGACTCATTAAATTTCCGCTTACGCCAAAGGCATTCATCAAAATAATGGCAAAAAGCATCGCAAGTGGAATTACAGAGGCTACAATTAATCCTGCACGAAGGTTTCCTAAAAATAAAATCAACACAAAAATGACGATTAAAGCTCCTTCTAATAAATTTTTTGTAACGGTTCCGATGGCGTTATCTACTAATTTTCCTCGATCAATAAAAGCCTCGGCAACAACACCTTCTGGCAGACTTTTATTAATTTGGATCATTCTTTCTTTAACACGATCAACAACTGCGCTGGAATTTTCGCCTTTCAACATCAAAACCATTCCTGACACGATTTCACCTTTACCGTCTTTAGTTGATGCTCCATAACGCAATGCAACGCCTTCGCGAACCTGCGCTACGTCGCGCACTAGAACTGGCGAGCCATTTCGGTTTTTAACCACTACATTTCCAAGATCTTTAACTCCTTTTGCCATTCCGACTCCGCGAATAAAAAAAGCATATTGGTCTTTCTCAATATAAGCACCGCCTGTATTTTGATTGTTTTTTTCTAAAGCATCAAAAATCTCGGTAATGGTTACGCCAAGACTGTTTAATGTATTTGGGTTTACGGCAATTTCATATTGTTTTAATTTTCCGCCCCAAGTACTTACGTCTGCAACTCCTTTAATTCCTTGCAATTGCGGAATAATGATCCAATCTTGAATGGTTCTTAGTTTTACGGCATCGTATTTATTTTCGTATCCTTTTTTAGCATAAACATCGTATTGATAAATTTCGCCTAAACCTGTAGAAATTGGCGCCAATTCTGGCGAACCAGCATATTCTGGAATGTTTTCTTCTGCTTGTTTTAAACGCTGAAATATTTGTTCACGCGCCCAATAAATATCGACATCGTCTTCAAAAACAACGGTAACGACAGATAATCCAAAACGTGAAATACTGCGCAGTTCTATAATATCCGGTACTGTTTTTACAGCTTGTTCTAATGGATATGTAATTAATTGTTCGACCTCTTGACTTGCCAATGTAGCCGCGGTTGTAATAATTTGAACTTGATTATTGGTCACGTCCGGCAAGGCATCAAGTGGTAATTTTTTAAGCGAATAGCTTCCCCAAGCTATTAAAACAAGGGTAAATAGTAGTATAACGAATTTGTTTCGTATACTAAACTGAATGATTTTATCTAGCATTTGAAATATTTAATGACATGAGAAATTAGACAAAAATTTGTCTTGTAATTTTGTGGAAAGTCCACAATTCTCTGACCCAAATAATGCTCTAGTTTTAAGATTTAAAACTAAACAATTGGGTTATCATTATACTATTTGCGGCGGCTGCCAAATACTTCCGTAAAAATTAGAAGTAAATACAGAAATGTAATTTGGTAAAGAAGTAGAAATAATGGTGTGAGCAGCAGGAAAATCATAACTCACCGAATATTGAAAAGTCAAAATTTGTGCTCCACAGCAGTTGCAAGCGCAAAAAGGAGAGCATAAATCATTGTCTTTATCGTGAGAATGATTGTTTTCTGATGAAAACTGAGCTGTTTTATGCATAGCACTACCTACTTCCACATCTGCACAAGGCATATTTGAAAGTACAGTTAAGTAAAGTGATAATACTATTGCGATCCATTTCATGACTGTAAAAATAATACTTTATCTCTTTAGTTGAAACAAATTATTTTACTCTGCCGTTTTTTAATTGCATTTTCTAAAAAAAATAGTACAAGTCAAAAGAAAATTTATTTAACTTTAACAATAATTAACATAATATTATACATTCAAAATTTCAACCTTTTATATCCTAAATATCTAAAAAACAAAATCGTACATACCTATCAGTTTAAGAATACATTAGTTCTATTTTATTTTGCGCAGTTTTATTAATTAACAAATACCACAATCAATGAAATGCAACACAGTAATATCAGCCTTTTTATTATTCTTTAGTGTACAGATTTTCGGTCAGGTTTATACCGATAAAATCGTAGGACAAAAAAATCAACAATTAAAAGATAGTCTTAAAGTAGAAGAATACCCATACGCTCTTCCTATATGGGGTGAAAAAGTTGCTCAAAAAGGCTATAAATTACCTTACTCAGCGGGATTATCAATAAATTATTTTTGGCAGGATTCTCAAATCGACATTAGTGATTTGAATGTTGGCTTCAATAATGGTCCGCAATTCAACTTAGATGAAATTGTGCGTTTTGACAAATCTTCGGTCGAAGCCGGCGCACTTACAATACGACCTGATATTTGGTTATTACCTTTTTTAAATATTTATGGAATTTTTGGAAAAGCAAATACTGCCACAAAAATTAATGCTGGTATTTGGATTCCAGATGCTGATAATAATTGGTCGCAAGTGGCTTCTTTTAGCACTAAAGCCAATTTTAATGCTACAACTTTTGGTTTGGGTATGACGCCAACAATTGGTATTGGCGGCGGCTGGCTTGCATTGGATATGAATATGGCTTGGACAGACATTAGTTCTTTAGATAAACCTGCATTTTCGTATGTTTTTGGACCTCGACTAGGTAAAACTTTTAAGTTTCATAAGCAAGATCAAAATATCGCTTTATGGGTCGGAGGTTTTAGAGTTCATATTTCTGGCGATACAAACGGAAATATTGCAATGTCTGATATTTTTGATTTAACTACGGCGCAAGGCAAAGTTGACAGTGGTTTAGAAAAAGTAGCCGAGAATCAAACAAAAGTAGATAACTGGTGGAACGGGTTAACTCCTGCACAACAAGCTAATCCTATAAATGCGGCAAAACATAATACTGCCAACAGAGCATTAGAAAGAGCTGGAACTTTTTTAACTAATCTTGATGGTGCCTTGAGTACTGCTGGAAATTCTTCTGTTCAGTACTCATTACAAAAAGCTCCAAAAGATATGTGGAATTTTATTATTGGAACTCAGTTTCAATATAACAAACACATTATGTTTAGGGCAGAATGTGGATTTCTAGGAAGTCGTACTCAAGTTTTAGGCGGACTTCAATATCGTTTTGGACTTTAAACCCAATTGTATGAAAAAAGGTTTACTCTTGCTTGCTGCATTATTAAGTATGTCTCAGGCGAAGTCTCAGGTGCTGATTTCCTTAATTTTTGGAGACAAACTAAATTCTCCTTTTTTAGAATTTGGATTAGAAGGAGGTATAAATTTTTCTACAATTTCTGATCTGGATAGTTCTGGAAGTAATCCTGGTTTTAATTTAGGTTTTTATTTTGATTTACGATCAAAACAAAATCCTGCTTGGATGATTAATACTGGTGTAATTGTAAAATCGCCAATGGGAGCGCGACATATTCCGCTGTATTCTTTAGACGATGCGAATTTAGATAATACTTTTGCAGGCGGAACTGTAAATCGTGAGATTCGATATTTTAATGTTCCCATTTTGATTAAGTATCAGTTTAAAAATAGAATTTATCTAAAAACAGGGCCTCAATTTGGTCTTTTAGCCAAAGCTTTTGACGAGTTTTCTAAAGAGGTAAATAAAGATGATGTGGTTTACAAAAAGAACATTCGAGATCAAATTCGTGTTATTGATGCCGGACTTGCTTTAGGAGCGGGTTATCATATGAATGTTGGAAATGGTTTGAACATAACAGTTCAATACTATTATGGTTTGGTTCCTGTAATGAAAGGCGATGGCCCAAATGTATACAACAGATCTTTGTATGTTACTGCTGGTCTGCCTATTGGAAAAGGAAAAGCTGCTCAAAAAAGAGCTGAAAAAGATGCCGAACTCAATAAAATTATTCTGACCAGAAGATGAAATGCCTAAAAAGTAATTAACACTACGCTTATAGGGAAAGAGTCAAAAAAAATCCAAATTTCTAGATTCAAGAAATTT
>NZ_NRQU01000006.1 GCF_004119495.1 Flavobacterium sp. YO12 | reverse complement strand
AAATCAAGTGGGAGCCATCTTTGTTTTTAATGATAGGAATCCAAACAACAATTGGAAAAAAATTGCGATTGGAGCCACTTATGAAAACACCAATAATTTTAACAACAATGTTTTCTCAGCCGGAACAAATCCAACTAATTCTATAGACAACTATTTCCTTACTTATGCAAACGGAATTCCGTTAGGAGACATTACTGGAATACCATATAAAAATCAGTTTTATGATGAGCAGCAAGCCTATTTTGGCTACTATGGTTTTGTCATAAATCCAGTAAATCCATTAGACAAAAACAATACTCAATACACTTCTAATGTTCCTGCAGGCGGAAACTACTATCACGAAAATGAAATTTACGCGAGAGGATATAACAGCAAATTAAGTTTTAACATTTCAACCTCATATAAAGATCGTATTTATTTTGGAGCAAATTTAAACGCTCACATTACTGATTACAGAAGATCAAGCAGTTTCTATGAAGATAATTCAAACCCATTAGAACCTACAGAAACGATTTCCAACCTACGTTTTAATAACGAACTTTATACTTACGGAAATGGATTCTCTTTTCAACTTGGCGCAATTGCTAAAGTAACAGACTCTTTCAGACTTGGATTAGCTTACGAATCAAATACTTGGTATGAACTTTATGACGAAGTCTCTCAAAGCCTTCACACTACTACGCAAGCAGCAAATGGACCTGAGAAATATGCAGACATAAACCCTAACGTTATTAATGTTTACGAATCATACACTTTGCAAACTCCTGGAAAAACAACTTTTAGTGCGGCGTATATATTCGGAAAATCAGGTTTAATCAGCGTTGATTACGCTATTAAAGATTATGGAAACACAAAATACAAACCTACTAACGATCCAGGATTTAGAGGTGTAAATAACGACATCAGTAATCAGCTGACTAATAATGGAGAATTAAGAATTGGAGCAGAATACAAAATAAACCAATTAAGCTTAAGAGGCGGATACAGATATGAAGGAAGCCCGTATAAAAACAAAACTACTATTGGAGATTTAAACAGTTATTCTGGTGGATTAGGTTATAATTTTGGAGGCACAAAACTAGACTTAGCTTATTCTTATGCTGAAAGAAAATCAAACCAAGGTTTCTTTACTAAAGGATTTACCGATGGTGCCAATATCACATCAAAACTCAACAATGTTACATTGACTTTATTATTTGAATTGTAATTTAAAAATAAACAGAATAATAAAACTTCCGTCAGGTTCTTGCTTGACGGATTTTTTTTTACTCCTAACAAAAGAAGTCTAATTCGACAGAAAAAACACAGCATACAGTACAATTTACATCACAAAAAACACCTAAATAGAATCGAAACAAGCGCTGTTTGAATAAAAAAGTGTAATTTTGCACTCCAATTTATAAAAGTATGAGAACCAAGTCTTTAAAAAAGAACAAAATTAACGTAATCACTCTTGGGTGTTCAAAAAATGTATATGATAGTGAAGTGCTTATGGGACAACTTCGTGCAAACGGTAAAGAAGTTACTCATGAAGCCACTAAGGATGAAGGAAACATTATTGTAATTAACACTTGTGGGTTTATTGATAATGCAAAAGCAGAATCAGTTAATATGATTTTGGAATATGCTGATAAAAAAGACAAAGGTTTAGTTGATAAAGTTTTTGTAACTGGATGTTTATCTGAACGCTATAGACCAGACTTAGAAAAAGAAATCCCGAATGTAGATCAATATTTTGGTACAACTGAATTACCTCAGCTGTTAAAAGCTTTAGGAGCCGATTATAAACATGAATTATTAGGGGAAAGACTAACAACAACTCCTAAAAATTATGCTTATTTAAAAATTGCTGAAGGCTGCGACAGACCTTGCAGTTTTTGTGCTATTCCGTTGATGCGTGGATCACATATTTCACAACCAATTGAAAAATTAGTTAAAGAAGCACAAGGTTTAGCAAAAAACGGCGTTAAAGAATTAATACTAATCGCTCAAGACTTAACCTATTACGGTTTAGACCTTTATAAAAAAAGAAATCTTGCTGAATTATTAGAAGAATTGGCGAAAGTAGAAGGCATTGAATGGATTCGTCTGCATTATGCTTATCCTACTGGTTTCCCGATGGATGTTTTGGAATTAATGAAACGCGAACCTAAAATTTGTAATTACATTGATATTCCATTACAGCATATTTCAGATTCTATTTTAAAATCAATGCGTCGTGGTACAACACAAGCTAAAACAACACAATTATTAAAAGATTTCCGCGCTGCAGTTCCAGGAATGGCAATTAGAACAACTTTAATCGTTGGCTATCCAGGTGAAACTCAGGAGGATTTTGAAATTTTGAAAGATTTTGTTCAGGAAATGAAATTTGACAGAATGGGATGTTTTGCTTATTCTCATGAAGAAAACACGCATGCCTATTTACTAGAAGATGATGTTCCAGACGACGTGAAACAAGCAAGAGCTAATGAAATTATGGAATTACAGTCTCAAATTTCATGGGATTTAAATCAAGAAAAAGTAGGACAAGTTTATAAATGTATTATCGACAGAAAAGAAGGTGCACATTTTGTAGGAAGAACAGAATTTGACAGTCCTGATGTTGACAATGAAGTTTTAATAGACGCTTCTAAACATTATGTAAAAACAGGAGAATTTGTTAATATACGCATAATTGAAGCTACAGAATTTGATTTATACGGAGAACCTGCTTAAATTTACCTAAATAATTATCAATTTTAGATAAAAAACTTTTTATATGAAAGCTACACAATCTTTATTTCTTTTGGTTTTCACCATATTCTGCTTCAATTCTGTTTCTGCTCAATACGGAAACGGATATAATAATGGCTATGGAAATGGTTACGGGAACGGTTATGGAAATGGCTACGGACGAGGCGGCGGAATGGGAATGGACAGAAGCATGATGCAAGGACCACAAAGTACTCCAAGTAAACCTAAAGAAGTTCCTGTAGAAGAAACTGCTTCATTAATTGTTGAACAAATGAAACCAGCTGTTAATTTAGACGAATTACAGGTAATTGCAATAACAAATGTTTTGGCTGACAGTATGAGAGAGCAAGGTATTCTTTTAAAAAATGAAAGCAGCAGCCAAGAAGTAAAAATTGAACAAATAAAAGCTCTAAGAGAAAGTACAAATAAAAAAATAGGTGCTTTTTTAAATCCTGATCAAGTTGCAAAGTACACTACTTTCATGGAGAACTTTAAAGAAATCAAAAAACCTTCTAAATCAAAAAAGAAAAAAGATTCAAAAGATAACAAAGAAAAAGAAGAAGACAAACCTGTAGAAAAAGGGCAAGAATAATTGCTCAAACTTCACCATAAAATGCAACTAACCATGGCAAAAAAACATTTTTGTTATCTATTTTTAGCAATTATAATTACTTCTTGCTCAACAAATCCTTACAAGAATACCGAAAAAGCTTACGATCAACAGCTTAAAACTCTGGAGAATCAAATTACAAGCAAAGAACCTCAATCTATTCCGCCAATAACACCAGTAATCATTGATACTTCGTATGCTGCTCAACTGGGCATTATTAAAGATACTTTATCAAAAACTGGATCTACAGCTTTACAAAATGGAATAAATACAGAATGGGTTGGTACGGTAAACTTTAACTTAAGGAAACCTAGCTTTATTATTATTCATCACACCGCTCAAGATTCACTTCAGCAAACGATTAATACTTTTACCAAAGTTAAAACACAAGTAAGCGCGCACTATATTATTTCTGAAAACGGAAAAGTAGTTCAAATGCTAAACGATTATCTAAGAGCTTGGCACGCAGGAAATGCTACTTGGGGAAAAAATACTGATTTGAATTCTACTTCAATCGGGATTGAACTTGACAACAATGGATTCAAACCGTTTACAGAAGCTCAAATTAGCAGTTTAGTTGCTCTTTTAACCAAGCTTAAAAAAGATTACAATATTCCAACTCAAAACATATTAGGGCATGCTGATATTGCTCCTGGCAGAAAACAAGACCCAAGTGCACTGTTCCCTTGGAAAACTTTAGCTGAGAAAGGTTTTGGAATTTGGCCGGATGTTGTACTAGAAGAAGCTCCTTTTGACTTTAAAATAGAGCCTGCACTAAGAATAATAGGATATAACACTAAAAATCTTTCGGCAGCTATTATGGCTTTTAAACTGCATTATATTCAAACTGATGTAACTGCCACTTTAGACCGAAAAACAATAGACACTATTTATTCGATTTATAAGAAACAAGTTCAATAAATAGTATTCACAAAATACAAAAGCGCATTTCTACAATTTTAGAAATGCGCTTTTTTTGTTCCTTTTAGTTCCCACAATTTGCCAGCACGAACACCAATTATCAAAAATTAAAAAACGAATTTAAATACAGATTAGAAATCGTCATACTATGCATTTCGTTAATTTCTCATAATTAACGTACTACGGTAAAACATCAAACAAAGCACATAAATCTTTTTTCATTTTTTTAATCTGCAGCAAAAGAGAAAGACATTCTAATAAAAAAGCTGCCAAAACATTAATATGTTTCGACAGCTCCAAAAAAAAAAAAAATATCAATCTTTATCTCTAGAAAGAGTATGTTGTAGCAAGAAGAGCATAGAATGATCCGCCGGTTGGAGCAGCATCTTTATCTAAAAAGATGTCCTCTGATGCGGCATCGTATCTTATCTCTGGAATAATAGTCAGTTTTCCAACTTTATAATTTAAAGAAGCTGTATTAGCAAAAACATTTGATCCAGTTAAAGTTCCTAAACTTGGAGCAGCACTTTTTGCATCAAAATATTCCATTCTATAAGCTAAAAGTAATGATGGCGAAAATGCATAATTTGCATAACCTACTAAAGAAAACCACTCACCATCATCTACACTTGAAATATCATTTTTGGTTTTAGCATAAGTTGCATTAAATCCAAGTCCAAAGCTGTCGCTTATTGTTTTTGACGCAACAAAATCAAACTGTGTTTTATTCTCTAAAGAAGATGGATTACTGCTGCCTGAAGTAAAATTCAAATAAGCACTTCCAGTTTCACCAATATATCCTAACTGACCTATATATGTTTTTTGAGTAGAACCCGCGTCCATTGCCGATTTAAAATCAGTAGGATTAGTTATACCAAACATCGCAGTAAACTTTCCTGAAGTATATTGTGCTTTTACACCGGTATTAAAAAATGGACCATAAGAAAAAGCATAAGACATGCTGTAGTTTTTATTATCGACAGCATCTAAAACTTCATATCCAATATGAGTTCCAAAACTACCTGCTACAACTTTAAATTTATCAGTAATTTGGTAAGTAAAAAACAATTGTTTGATCAAAAATTTTGCTGTTATATCTTTATCAGTCGTTTCATTATAGGAGAACTCTCCTGCTCTTTTTCCAAAGCCTAAGTCTACAAAAACAGAAGCTTTTCCAAATGTATGTCCCGCCTCTATCGACGCCATTCCTAATTCAAACGAATCTTGCGAGTTGGTAAAGCTCGTTAATCCGTTCATTTGTTTCGAAAAATCATATTTATAGTAAGCATCTGCAGACCCTCCCCAAGTTGTTGCCGGCGAAGTTTTCGTTTCATCATCTTGGGCAAAAGCAAAAGAACTCGTTAACGTCGCGGCTAAAATGTAAAATACTTTTTTCATGTGTTAATTGGTTTTTAGTTATTAATTGATTTTGGTTAGTTAATCTTTTATATATCTATTTAATAGTATAAGTCATTTTTAAAACCTTGAATCTGCCTGTAAAACCTCCTCATTTTCATTAGCGAATTTATTAACTTTTGCATGAGTAGAATAATTGAAAACTACTTTTTTGGCTTTTTAAACGAAGAATTACGGATTACAAAAATTAAAACATCAATAATCATTATTTGACATTTATAAGGTTTCGTTTTTAAAAATTCAATAACTCAATTCTGAAAATAACACCACAAAAACAAGGGTAAAACAAAAAATAACAATAATAAAACACGGAAATTAGCTTTTTAAATCACTCAAAAATAACTTTACCCGTTAAAAAATAGGGTTGATTAAAAACAAAACATAAATAACAACGAAACATCATTTTTACAAAACAACACAGTCACTCAAAAACAAATCGTAAAAATTCCTACAAAAATAACAACTATGAATACTTTAAAAAAGGTCGCTTTTTACACGACCAATTACCCTTTAAAAACAAAAAACCTGTCCGAAATTTGAACAGGTTTCCAAACCGCAAAAATGACTTTATTCTTAACTATTATACTTATTTAAATTTCACGCACTTTTATTCTATACTCTTTATCTCTCCAAAAAACAGAAACAACTTTAAAACGAATAGTATTCAAAAACTTTTACAGTAACAATGTAGACACAATTAAGTGTCACAGATTATACTATATATAACCAAAAACGCACTGCTATTGCAGTGCGTTTTATTTTTATCTAAATTAGATATTATTCTATGCTAATATCCTTTTAATTGCATTCAATTCATCAGGGGTAAACTCTAATTTTTGCAAACAATCTATATTATTATTTAATTGCTTTACAGAACTCGCACCAATCAAAACAGACGTAATTCGTTTATCTTTTTGTAGCCAAGCCAATGCCATCTGCGCCAAAGATTGATTTCTGTTTTTAGCAATTTCATTTAATTGAATCAATTTCTGAATGCGTTCTTGTGTAACCTCATCCTCCTTCAAGTGTCCGTTTGGATTATGCGCTCTAGAATTTTCTGGGATTCCGTTTAAATATTTATCCGTTAAAAGTCCTTGTGCCAAAGGCGAAAATGCAATACAGCCTACTCCTTTCTCTTCTAAAACATCCAACAATCCATTTTCTACCCAGCGTTCTAACATAGAGTATTTTGCTTGATGAATTAAACATGGTGTACCTAATTGCTTTAAAACATCAACCGCTGCACGAGTTTGCTCCGCCGAATAATTACTGATTCCAACATAAAGTGCTTTACCGCTTCTTACTGCATAATCCAACGCCATCATTGTTTCTTCAATTGGCGTTTCAGGATCAGGACGATGTGAATAAAAAATATCTACGTAATCTACCTTCATCCTTTTTAGACTTTGATCTAAGCTTGACAGCAAATATTTTCTAGATCCCCAATCGCCATAAGGTCCATCCCACATTGTATAACCTGCTTTTGTTGAAATGATAATTTCATCACGTAAATTTCCCTGAAAATTATGCCATAAAATTTTACCAAAATTTGTTTCAGCAGAACCCGGAACCGGGCCATAATTATTAGCCAAATCATAATGTGTAATTCCTTTATCAAAAGCTTCTACAGCAATACTTTCTGCATTTTCAAAATTATCTACTGACCCAAAGTTATGCCATAATCCTAAGGAAATTTCAGGCAGTAATAAACCGCTTCTTCCGCATCTGTTGTATTTCATTATCTAAAATTGAGATTAAATATTCTACCAAATAACCCTAAAAAGATTTAATAGCCTTTTCTAGGTTTAACCATCGAAAGATACTTATTTTTTTATTTCGACTCAAAAAACAAACCCGACAGATTTATAAAAACTATCGGGTTTGTGTTATCTAAGAATTAAAATCATCTTAATGCATATCATGTATTCTCTTTAATTTGAAAGAAAAATAAATATAAAAAATTCCAAGAGCAATAAAAGCAAAAGCAGTCCAATATACTAATGAAAGTCCTGCAAAAACTGGATTCCATAATAATACAAACGAAAATATAGTTCCCAGTATTCCTAGAATCAAAAGATTTCCCCAATCAGAAACGGCATAACTCTTTAAATTAAAGGCAATAACTATAGCCATTATAGAGCGAAATAGAATTACAAAACCTACATAAAGCGGAAGCAGAGTAATTGAAATCAGCGGATTAATAACCAGCAATATTCCTACTACTAAACCTATAATCCCGGATGCTAATGTCCATCCCCAATTGTCGATTTTCTTTCTGTTTGAAAGAGCAAAAATGATTTCAAAAATTCCGCTTCCTAAAAACGAAACACTAAAGAGAAACGCAAGAGTTAAATAAGCTGCCAACGGCGTCATAAAAGACCAAATTCCGATTCCAACAAACAGTAATCCAACTAATAAAGGAATATACCAGTAATCAATAGCTTTTTTTACTTTTTTAAATAAAGAATTTTCCATAAGTATACTTTTAAAATCGTGCCTACTCTATAAAGTTTTCAGCTTACCTTTAAAATCAACGTCATAAAAACCACTTCTCAGCTCTTCTTATATCGCTGTCTTTCAAAGATATAAATAAAAACTTACACTTAAGTATTATTCATTGTCCGTTTCAACTTGATCTTGTCGAGTAAAAAACAAAACAACTTAAAGCTGTAAAAGAACTTTAAAAATTCCTTCTACTCTGTAATAAAACAAGAAGCTGGCAGATTTGCTTCATTAAACAAGTCGGATTGTATTGTATTTCCCCAAGCAAATCTGACTTTTTGAGGATTATCTACTTTTTTGCATATCAAAACAACTCTACTATTTTTTATTGATGCTTCGGCAAAATAGAAAACCCCATCAGCTCCAGCGACTTCAAATTGTTTAGAATTTTTATTCTTGAAATGCAATCCTTCAGCATAGTCAAAAGAAACTTCTACTGTATTTTTCTCTATTTTAATTTCCTTAAAAAGCGGCCCATTAACTAAACTTAAATTGATTTTATAGGTTTCAGCCAAAGCTAAATTTGCTAAACGAATTCCAACTTCTTTTTTATTTTTTGGATGAATATCAATCGTATCCGAAATGTCCGAAGTCAAAACCATTCCAGTTTTCGAGACTTCTTTCAAAATTTTTCTTTGAGAATTTCTAACTATAACATTCGAAAAATTATTTGCTCCTGCTTTAAAAGGAGCTATTTGAACGAAGTAAAAAGGAAATTCGTCATTCCATTCCCTTCTCCACGAAGCGATCAAAGCGGATAATGCCTTATCATAAACCAACGAACCAACATTTGATTCTCCTTGATACCAAAGTGTGCCGGCAATTTTAAATCCTGCAAAAGGATGAATCATTGCATTATAAGCGCGTCCAGGCAAATGTGGATCGTATTCTTGCTTATTTAATTTCTTGGCACTTTCCAACAAAACAGGATTATTTTGTACAACTTCTTCTGGCATCCAAATCTCTGCGGGAGTTCCTCCCCAATTTGAAGAAATCAATCCAATTGGAACATTTTTTAAATCTTCTTCCTGCAAGCGCTTAGCAAAGAAATAGCCAATGGCGCTAAAATTTCTCATGGTTTCTGGAGTCGATTCTGCCCAATTCCCATATAAATTATGCTGCGGAGTTAGGGCTGTCAATTTTGGAACGGTATAAAAGCGGATATTTGAATTTGAGGCATTCTTTGCCTCTTCTTCACCATCATCAATTCCCCAGTCAACAGACATTTCCATATTTGATTGTCCTGCACAAAGCCAAACTTCTCCAATCAAAATATTTTTTAAAACAACTTCATTAAAGCCTTTTATTACGATTGTAAAAGGTCCTCCAGCTTCAGGTGTTTTAATGTAAAACTCCCATTTTGCCTCACTATCAGCAACAGTTTTATACTCTTGATTATTCCAACTCGAAACCAATTTGATTTCCTCATTCGGATTTGCCCAACCCCACATTTTCACTTTTGAGCTGCGCTGTAAAACCATATTATCACCAAAAAAATTTGGAAGTGTAATGTTTGCCATCATAGTATTGGAAATCAACAGAAAGAAAACAAACTTAAATATATTATTTTTTATTAGCCCCCTTTTTTGCTAAACATAATTTATTTGTTAAAACACAAATGCGATTCCTAAAATTTTTTGAAACAATCTATCTAAAATATCCAAAAGTAATAAAAACATATACTTTAACACACTAAAGAAGGTCTTTGAAACAGTTAATTCTTACAAATAATAAACACCATTCTTTTGATTTACAATTTTTAGAACCTATCTTTATCGTTTAAATATTTTCTTCTTATAAAAAATGAAATCGTATCTCCTTATAGCTTTACTATCTTTTACTATATTTTCTTCTTTTACTTTAAAAAAGAGCGAACAACAAACTGCTTTTTCTAATCCAAAAATACAAACCGAAATTAACCGAGATTCTATTATCGAATATGCTAAGAAAAGCTTAGGCATACCATACAAATACGCCAGCAATGATCCCAAAAAAGGATTTGATTGTTCTGGTTTTGTAGGTTATGTTTTTAAAAACTTCGGCATGAATTTACCAAGAAGTTCCGGTGGTTACAAAAATCTTGGAACCGCTTTAAAACCTGAAGAATTTAAAGTTGGTGATGTTTTAGTTTTTTATGGATACAAGAACAGAAATGTAGTTGGCCATGTTGGAATAATATGTGAAGCAAATGGAATGCAGTCTAAATTTATTCACGCCTCATCTGGAAAAGCACAAAAAGTTACCATTACAGCTTTGGATACGGAACATTATACAAAACGTTTCTACAAGTGTATTGATGTCATGAATAAATAATTTTCACTGCAAATTACACGAATTTATAAACGGAAATTTAGTTTTACATCGTGTAATTCACAGCTAAAACTTTTATGTTTATTCTTCTGTCAGTAGTTTTATCAAACTTTCATCTCTTTGATAAATATCTTTGTAAAAATTCATGTTCCCTTCTCGATCAACCCAAGCTGTAAAATAACCAATATAAACAGGTATTTTGTTTTTTAATGTGTACCAGCTTTCTTTACCTGCGTGCATGGCTTTGTCTATTCTTGCAGGTGTCCATGAGGGATCTTGTTTTAATAATTCAATTGCCAGTTCACGAGGTTTAGCCACACGCACACATCCATGGCTGAAAGCTCTGCTTTCTCTTTCAAATAAACTTTTTGACGGTGTATCATGCAGATAAATATTACTGGAATTTGGAAATAAAAACTTCACTAAACCTAATGAGTTATTTTTTCCCGGAAGTTGACGAACAGCGCCATTATTCCATTCTAAATTTTTCTGTTTTAAATAATTTTTATTTTTAGCCATTCCCGGTTTTATCTCTTTATTGATAATACTCGTTGGAACATTCCAATATGGACTAAAAACAATATTGTTCATCATTCCGCTAAAAACAACTGTTTTTGTCATTGCCTTACCTACCACAACCGCCGATGTAAATGCAATTTCACGATCTCGAATTAAATACAATTTAAACTCAGGAATATTTACCTCCAGATATTCCTTGCCTTTTTCTAATTCGGGATCAATCCAGCGGCAGCGCTCCATGTTGGCAATTATAGTTTTAATTCTATCTGATACGGGAACATTCATTTCGTCTATATGCTCTCGCAAGATTATATTTTTGGGAGATAAACCATGATGCAATTCGTAGTTTTTAATCGATTTCATTAAAACAGAATCACATACGGCACTTTTCGTATCCTCTTTAATATCTTTTGTAATATAAAGTCTTTCTCTAATTTGGGCTATAACTTTTGACGAATCTCCTAATTTGAGATTTTTATAATTATCGTCTATTTCAATAGTTTTCCAGCCGCCTTTTTTTTCAATTTCTCTGTATTCACGAAGAACATCGCGCAGTTTATAATACTGACTAAACATTTTACTCTTTCGATCGTCGTTTATAGTAGATTTTTGAAAAATAGAATCAGAGAAAACCTGATAATTCATTTTTTTTCGAGGAAGAAGCCATTCTAAAGATCTAGTCGTTTTTTCATCAAAACCACGATATACCTTTTCTCCGTAATAAAAATACAAATTGGTTATCATCAAGTCAGTATTTACTTGCGACAATTTGTTATCTGCATTACCCTCAAAAATAAAGTTGATTTCTTTGTATGGAAAATTGGCTTTTAAACCTTCATTATCTAAACCTTTATATTTGTTATACAGCGTATTTCCAAACTCGACCACCCCTTTGTTATCAAGCCACAATTGTGTCGATTCCTTCTTTTTATATAAAGAAAAAACCTCCTCTTGAAAATTCTTTAATTTAGGATAGGTTTCGTAAAAACTAGCAATAGCAATGCTGTCGATAGTAAGTCTAAGTTCAGGAACAACTGCTTTTGCCGTTTTGGTTTGATTATCTTCTTTTTTATCCGCTTTAGAATTACACGAAACTACAACTGCAAGAAGCATAACAGCAATAAAAGAATACCAAATTTTCATACTATTTTTTGTATAAAAATAGAAAAGTTTTACTGAAAACAAACCAATTATAAAAAAATAAATTTGTTCTTATTTAATCCTGTTTTATTCAAAAAAACAATAGAAATAAAAACAAAAAAACTCCAAATACATAACGCATTTGGAGTATCCACTTTATATAACTAACCTCTAAAAATAAACTTATTAAATAACAGTTCCTTTTAATGTAAGTACTTTTGGAGTTGTTTCAGCACTTGTTGTTACGGTAACTGTTTTTGTAAATCCTCCTTTGTTTGCTGCATTGTAAGTTGCAGTAACTTTAGCAGATTTACCAGGTAAAATTGGTTCTTTTGTATAATCAGTTGCTGTACAACCGCATGATCCTTTTACATCTGTAATTACTACAGCTGTTTTTCCTGTATTTTTAAATTCATAAACAATCGCTTTTGGAGTACCTTGAGGTATCTGTCCAACATCAATTGTTTCGGCTTTCCAAACAATTGTTGAAGCTGCTTCAATTACTGTTGTTTCAGAAACTAATGATTGTACTGGTGCTATTGCTGAAAAAGACATTAAGCCTAAAGCCAAAGCAAGCATAGAAATTTTAATGATTCTCATAGTTAAATATTTTAATTGGTTTATAATTCAAATTTTATATTTCAAAAGTAATCCAGACTAAATCAAATCGCTGTTAACCAGTTTCAAATCTTTGTTAACGACTTGTTAATTGCTGTTTTTAAATCTATTTTTGATTAATATTACACTTTTTTAAAGTCTCTTTTCTTGAAAATAAACAAACTAAATAGCATTATAATATTAGGATTGGTTGCCATAATCAGCATTTTGGTAGCGCAATTGCTTTGGACGAAAGAAGCTTTTACTATTGAACAAAAAAAACTGAACCAAAAAGCACATATTGCGTTGCTGGAAGTGGCAAAAAAACTATACGAAGGCACAAATCATGAAATGCCGACGCAGATTTCGGTTCAAAAAATTGCAAATGATTATTATATCGTAAATGTTGAAAATGATTTTGAACCTGATATTTTAGAGTTCTATCTAAAATCTGAGTTTAAAAAAATGAATATTACGACTGATTTTGAATATACGATGTACAATTGTCAAAGCGACGAAATGGTTTACGGAAATTACATTTCATTATCACAAAAAGGTAAAGAGAAAAAGACCGTTCATTTTCCTAAACACAAAAATTTAGTTTATTATTTTGCTGTTCGTTTTCCCAATGAAACCAGCTATTTATTTAGCTCAATGCGATTTTGGTTTGTTCTTTCGATTGCGTTAATTTTAGTTTTACTAATTTACGTTTATTCTATTTTTACACTCTTACAGCAAAAAAAATATTCTGAGCTGCAGCGGGATTTCATTAACAATATGACTCATGAGTTTAAAACGCCTTTATCTTCCATTTTAATTGCTTCAAAATATCTGAGCGACCAAAATCCGATTAAGGAGAACAAAAAACTTCATACTTATACGGAGATCATTATCAACCAAAGCAATAAGCTGAATCACCATATCGAAAAGATTTTAAATATTGCCAAATCAGATTACCGACCTTTAGAATTAAAAAAGGAAACCGTTTTAATTATTCCAATTATTGAAGAAGCAATTGAAAATATTCAGCTGAAATATCCAGAAGCGGTCATCAAAATTGAAACGCTTTCAAAGGAATATTTATTAGAAACAGATGTATTTCATTTTTCTAATATCATCTATAACCTTTTAGACAACGCGGTAAAATACTGCAATAGAAAACCAGAAATCACAGTTAGAATATCGGACGAAAAGTCAATTTTAAAGATTGAAATTATTGATAATGGAATTGGAATTTCTTCTAAAAAAATATCCTTTATATTTGATAAATTTTATCGGATTCAAAATGAAAAAAGCAATGAGGTTAATGGTTTTGGACTTGGTTTATATTATGTAAAAGAAATTTGCGGACTGCAAAACTGGAAAATTAAAGCCGAAAATAATGCAACAAACGGAGTTACTATAACTTTATCTATTCCTTATAAAAAATGAAACAATATAAAATACTTTATACCGAAGATGATGAAACATTAGCCTTTTTGACCAAGGATAATTTAGAACAAAACAATTACGAAGTTGTTCATTGTATTGATGGTAAATCTGGCTTGGAAACTTTTAAAAAAGAGAGTTTTGACATTTGTATTTTTGATATTATGATGCCAAAAATGGATGGTTTTGAATTGGCTTCAGAAATAAGAAAAATAGATTTAGATGTGCCTATTATTTTTCTATCAGCAAAAACTTTAAAAGAAGATCGTATAAAAGGACTTCGTTTAGGAGCTGATGATTATTTGGTAAAGCCTTTTAGTATTGAAGAATTAATGCTTAAAATTGAAATTTTTCTAAAACGCTCACAGCGAAATATCACGGTTGAGAAATCGATCTACGAAATTGGAAAATACCAATTTGATACTAAAAACTTCATTCTCTTTAATGATGATGAAAAAATTGGACTTACTCAGCGTGAAGCCGAATTATTAAAACTATTTCTCGATAATAAAAACTCTGTATTAAAAAGAGAACAAATCCTAACCTCTCTTTGGGGAACTGATGATTATTTTATGGGTAGAAGTCTTGATGTTTTTATTTCGCGGCTTCGTAAAATTCTATCCAATGAAAAAGGTATTTCGATAGAAAATCTTCACGGAATTGGTTTCAGGTTTTCTATTGAATAAATTCCTGAAAATTCTTAATTTAAACACTAACAATTTTATTAAAAACAAAGAGAAATCTATAAATTAAATTTGAAAAATCTTTGTATTTTTAATATCTAATTTTCCAGATATGAAAATACATCATTTGCGAAATGCGACTTTAGTTATTGAAACAGAGAAGCATGTAATTTTGGTTGATCCAATGTTAGGAAAAAGAAAAACGATTCCTCCATTTACAATCTTTCGATACAAACCAAAAAGAAATCCCTTAGTTTCTTTGCCTAAAAACAGCCGAGAAATTTTGAGCAGAGTAACTCATTGTTTAATTACTCATTTACATCCTGATCATATAGACAAAGCTGGTGAAGTCTTTTTAAGACGAAAAGGAATATCTGTTATTTGCAACACAAAAGATGAAAAAGAGTTAACGAAAAGAGGACTTAACATTGTTCAAACTTTAAATTACTGGGAACCTCAATCTTTTTTAGATGGAAAGATTATTGGCATTCCGGCGCTTCATGGTTATGGTTTTGTTGCAAAATTAATGGGAAATGTAATGGGATTTTACATCGAACTCGAAAATGAGAAATCTGTTTACATAAGCGCTGACACCATTTTTACCAATGATGTGCAAAAAGCGCTCATCGAGTTAAAACCTGATATTGCAACTGTTGCCTGCGGAACTGCCAGATTAGATTTTGGACAGCCTTTATTAATGCGAATGAATGATATTTTGAAATTTACAACACTTGCTCCTGGAAATGTTTTTGCAAATCATCTTGAAGCTTTAAACCATTGTCCAACAACTCGTGAAGAACTCAAAACGGCTCTTGCTGAAAACAATCTTCTCTCTAAAACTGCAATTCCAAGCGACGGAACTTTTGTAGAATACTAATTTATAAAACTAATAATCCGAACTCGCGTAAAGTGTTTATAGGTTTTGAATACCAAAACAATTCAAAATCTTCTAAATGAGTTTCAAAGTCATTTTTCACTTCTTGAAAAGTATAACTTTTAGGATTTGAAACTGAAATTTTAGTTAGAATTTCAATTAACCATTTACCTTCTTCATTACTGGTTTGAATAGCAAAACTTTGTTTTTTGTCATGAAAAGTCAGCGACATCATTTCCCAGCTTCTGCCTTTTTTAGATTTAGTAAAAATCTCCGTTGAAGGTTTTCCGCCAAGCCAAATCACTTTTGCATTTGGCTTTGTATTGAAATCATTTTGCTCTTCAAGTGCATTAAATATAAAATCGGGGTGAATTTTTGTCTTTGGAATTTTGAAATCAAACCAATCTTGAAGTTCGTAATCAAAACAAATTCCGTGCATGAAATTAAAAAGCGATTTCTTTAACCCAAAACTAAATTTATCGTGATTAATTCCCGTTGAATCTGTGTATTCAATATCATTATTAGCAAAAGTTCCAATAGTTTCAGAAGCCTTAGTTACACCAAATTTTTCAGGATACAACCCAACCGGACTATGAGCCGTTAATGCAAACTGATGCCAAAATCCAGACTGTAAAACTCCCGCTTCAAACAATTGACGAACCATTTCAAGACTATCAACTGTTTCTTGGATCGTTTGTGTTGGATATCCGTACATTAAATAGGCATGAACCATAATTCCCGCTTCGGTAAAATTGCGAGTTACTTTAGCAACTTGCTCCACTGTTACACCTTTGTCTATTAATTTCAACAATCGGTCTGAAGCAACCTCTAAACCACCTGAAACTGCAATACAGCCAGACGCCTTTAAAAGAAGACAAAGATCTTTAGAAAAACTTTTTTCAAATCTAATATTCGTCCACCATGTAACTGCAAGTTTTCGCTTTAGAATTTCAAGTGCCAAAGCGCGCATTAAAGCTGGCGGTGCAGCTTCATCAACAAAATGAAAACCATTTTGCCCCGTTTGCAAAATCATTTCTTCCATTCGATCACAAAGTAAACTTGCCGCAACTGGCTCGTAAACTTTAATATAATCTAACGAAATATCACAAAAAGTACATTTTCCCCAGTAACAGCCATGTGCCATAGTAAGTTTATTCCAACGCCCATCGCTCCACATTCTGTGCATTGGGTTTACAATTTCAATTACCGAAATGTATTTATCCAAAGGCAGATCTGAGTAATCTGGAGTTCCTACTTGTGATTGCTTATAATCGTGTTTTAACGAATTATTTTTATAAACTACTTCTCCTTTTTCTAATAAAAAGGTTCTTTTATAATGCTTCTCGCCCCTCGACTCCGCTCGGGATGACATATTTTCAATAAGTTCTTCTATTGGAACTTCGCCATCGTCTAAAGTGATGAAATCGAAAAATTCAAAAACACGTTTATCTGAAAGTGAACGCAGTTCTGTATTTGGGAAACCGCCGCCCATTGAAATCTTAATTTCGGGGTGGTTTTGTTTTACCCATTGTGCACATCTAAATGCGCTGTATAAATTTCCTGGAAAAGGAACAGAAATCAAAAAGAACGTAGGCTTTACAGCTTCAATTTTTTCTTTTAAAATAGAAATTAAAACGGAATCAATATAAGTTGGTTCTTGTTGAAGCGCTTCGTACAATTCATCAAAAGAATTGGCACTTCGGCCTAAACGTTCTGCATATCGGCTGAAGCCAAAATTTTCATCAACGCATTCTACAATAAAATCCGAAATATCTTCAAGATATAAAGTCGCCAAATGTTTGGCTTTATCTTGCGTTCCCATTGTTCCAAAAGCCCAGTCAAGCTCTTCCAACTGTGCAAAACGAGAAGCTTCAGGCAGAAAATCTTCCTGACAAATCTGCAAAGCCAAAGTTGGATTTTTTCCCTGCAAAAACTGAATTACAGCATCGATGGTTTTGATGTATTCATCCTGTAAAGCAAAAATACGCTTAGAGTTATCTGAGATTTCAAAACCAAAAGTCTCAAACTTAAGACTTGAAGTTTTAAACAAATTATTTAATCCTTTCTTCGAGAACAATTCTAAAATCACATCAATACCCAAATCTGCCTGAACCGACTCGATATTTTTGGTATTCAAAAAACCTTTTATATAAGCCGTTGCCGGATACGGAGTATTCAGTTGTGTAAATGGCGGCGTTATAACGAAGAGTTTAGTTTTCAACAGAAATTATTTTTTGCAAAAATACGAGATATTTAGAGATTTTTATGGGAAAGATTCTATAAGCAGTCGTTTTAGATTTTTGATTTTGTTTTGTAAGATATTTAATTAATTTTACTCCTATCCAAAACAAACCTATGAAACATAAATTACTTTTATTTTTTTTGTTCATTGCAATTCAATTATATTCTCAAAACAAAAACCAATCCATTGGTTTTAAAGAAAATAAAGGTCAAATTGTAGATCAAAAAGGAAAACCCAATACCGTTGTAAAATATTTATTGAATTCTAATGGATTAAATGTTCAATTAAAGAAAAATGGATTCTCATATGATATTTACGAAGTAAAGAAAACACCTATTGTTTGTTCTAAAACAGCAAAAACACTTCCAGATTTAACTTTTGACAAGGAAAATAACGAAAACCAAGAGTTTAGTTTAGAATATACATACCATAGAATCGATATTGAATTTCTAAACTCAAATTCAAAAGTAGAATTAGTTACTAAACAAAAGTTAACCGATTTTGACAACTACTACAATATTCCTAATAAACCTGAGGGAATTACCAACGTATATCAATTCAAAGAAATTACGTACAAAAACATCTATCCAAATATTGATGTTATTTTTACAATTCCTGCCGATCCTCAAAAAACAGTCGAATATAATTTTGTAATTCATCCAAAAGGAAAAATTTCTGATATTCAATTAAAATTTACTGGAGCTGAAACTAATTTAGTTGATAATAAAATCCAAATGAATGTTCGTTTTGGAAAAATGGAAGAAACGCTTCCTGCGAGTTGGATTGAAGACGGAAATAGTAAAACGGAGATTGAGGTTGAATATAAAAAAATAAATAAAAACACTTATGGATTTAATTCAGTAGATTGTTCTAATGAAAAAACGATTGTAATTGATCCTGTGCCAATAAGATTGTGGGGAACATATTATGGCGGTGCAGAGTTCGATTATGCAACCTCAATTTTCACAAAAGACGATTTTGTCTATATGGCTGGAGTAACCTACAGCATCAGCAATATTGCTTCTTCTGGCTCTTTTCAAACATCTTATTATTCAAGCACAGACTATGATGCTTTTTTTGTTAAATTTAATCCTGATGGCACTCGTATTTGGGGAACTTATTTTGGCGGGAATTTTGCTGATCAAATTATGAAAATTAAAGTCTCAAATAATGACAACATCTATATAGCTGGTAAAAGTCTAAGCCCTACAAATATTTCAACTTCAGGAACTCATCAACCAGTAAAAAATCGTTATTTTGATGGTTTCGTGGCCAAATTTGATTCGAACGGCATTAGAAAATGGGCTACTTATTACGGAGGATCAGACAACGAATCTATAAATAGCATTTTAATTGATTCAAATGAAGACTTTTACATTTTTGGAGAAACTAATAGTACCGCAAATATTGCGACACCCAATTCTCATCAAAGTAATGTTGGAAACACATCGGATGGTACACAAGATGGCTTCATAGCTAAATTTAATATTGCAGGTGTTCGTCAATGGGCAACATATTACGGAGGAAGTAAAGCAGATGCTATTTTTGATGCCGAATTTGATTCAGATGGAAATATTATTATTCTTGGCTCTACAGGAAGCAGCAACAATATATCGACAGTAAATTCTTATCAAGAAACAAATCTTAAATCAGATGGCTTCTTAGCAAAATTCACACCAAATGGAAATATACTATGGGGAACCTATTTTGGTGGAGAAGGTGATGATTATTTTCTCAACATGGGAGTAGACTCAAATCATAACATTTATTGTTTTGGAAAAACAAACAGTATCCAAAACATAAGCACTTCAGGTGTTTTTCAGGAAACCTATCTTCGAACTCAAATTTCAATTAATCAAAATACTAGTAATGGTTGTATTTTTAAATTCAACGGTAATGGTCAAAAGATCTGGGGATCTTACTTTTTTCCAGAAACATTAGGAGGATCTGTTTCAAAAAATGGTTCTATTTACTTTGCAGGACGGGCTGAAAATGGATTTTCACCTACAATAAATGCTTACCAAGAAACCCGTAATCCTGGAACAGAGTCCTATCTTGTAAAATTCAATACAAATGGACAAAGAGAATGGGCAACATACTTTGGCGGAGAAATGGCAGATAATGCATTGATCACAGATGTAGATAACAAGTCAAATATTTATTTGGCAGGAGCAACAAATAGTACAACAAATATTGCAACCCCTGGTACATATCAACTAAATCTATATCCTAAAATTAATAGTTATACCCCAAATATTGGAGATGCTTTTCTAGTAAAATTTAAAGATTGCCAATCGAACTTAACGGCCTCTAGTAACTCACCCGTATGTATTGGCAAAACATTAGAACTTACGGCCTCAGGAGGAACAAACTATTCCTGGACAGGACCAAACGGATTTGTATCTACTGATCAAAACCCAAAAATTATAAATACAACAACTTCAAACTCCGGTGAATATTCATGTACAATTACAGGAAGTGGAGATTGTGATGACATTAAAAAAATCAGTGTTATAATTGGTGATATAGAAGCTCCAGTTCCTAAAATGAATATTTTACCAATAATAACTGGAGATTGCAACACTGTAATAAATACAATCCCAAGTGCTGCAGATGCATGTGCTGGACAAATTACTGGAACAACTACAAGTCCATTATCTTATAGCTTACCTGGAACTTACACAATTGTTTGGAATTATAACGATGGAAATGGAAATTCATCAACTCAAAATCAAGTTGTAGAAATTACAAGTGTTCCTATTCCTACAGTAAATTCTACTCAAGACTTCTGCATACAGCAAAATGCAACATTAGCCAATATTCAAATTACAGGAAATACTATAAAATGGTATAACGCCCTAACGGCTGGAACACTTTTACCAGATACAACTTTACTTCAAAATGGAATAACGTATTATGCATCGCAAACTATTAATGGATGTGAGAGTGAAAGAGTTCCAGTAACAATTACAATTCAAAATACTCTAGCACCAACAGGAACTGCAAATCAGCCTTTTTGTACAAGTCAAAATGCCACAATTGCCAATATTCAAGTTATCGGAACTTCAATAAAATGGTACGATACATTAACTAATGGTTCTTTGTTAGCAGGAACAACAAATTTGATTAACGGAAAAACCTACTATGCTTCGCAAACAATTAATGACTGCGAAGGCCCGAGATTTGGAGTTACTGTTACAATCGTAAATACGCCTTCTGCTCCAACAGGAAACGTAAATCAGTCTTTTTGTAAAAACCAAAATGCAACCTTAAGCAGTATTCAAATTTTAGGGCAGAATATAAAATGGTACGATACCAATATGTCTGCAGCCACTTTACCAAACACTACTTTATTAGAAGACAACAGAACATACTACGCTTCTCAAACTATTGGATGCGAAAGTGATAGAACTCCTTTTTTAGTTAGAATTTACGACACCACATTACCAACAGGAAGTAATAATCAACAATTTTGTATAGATGAAATTGCTACTATCGAAAATTTAAATATAAATGGGAACAATATTAAATGGTACGATGCCGCAACAAACGGAAATATATTACCCGAAACAACTTTATTACAAAACAACATCTATTACGCATCGCAAACATTGAATAATTGCGAAAGCCCACTATTTGCCATAACTGTAAAAATTCAGGATACTCAAATCCCACTTGCTGATTCACCACAAGCATTTTGTATTCAGAAAAATGCTACTATTAATGATATTGATATTACAGGGCAAAATACAAAATGGTTCGAAAGTGCTTCTTCGACAATTGTGTTATCGGAGTCAACTCCTTTAGAAAATGGAAATACTTATTATGCCACTCAAACCTTAAATAACTGCGAAAGCGACAGAATTCCTGTTACCATAAATATTCTTGAAGCGACACATAAAGATTGCATTAATTTAGTTGATGAACTTCCTTTTCCTAATTTTTTTACTCCAAATGATGATGGTTACAATGACACTTGGTCCATTAATTTTGATTATCTCGCACCAAATAGTAGTATCAAAATATATGATCGTTATGGAAAACTCCTTAAACAACTAAGCAAAAATACTTCTTGGGACGGAACTTTCAGCGGTCAGGATTTACCTGCTTCCGATTATTGGTTTACGGTTACTCGAGCAAATGGAACCGAATTTAGAGGTCATTTTAGTTTGAAACGATAAAAAAACAACCGCAAAAGTATATTTTGCGGTTGTTTTTTATTTACAACATTTTTTAACTTATTTCGTCTGCAATAAAACCCACCTTGATATTTCTTCTAAAGTTATTGGAGAAAAAGTCTGTTCAATTTTTTCATATTCATCTGGCGAACCTATTTTACACTCCTGAAACAAATGATTTAAATTAGGTAAAATTTTAGCCGTCACTTTTTTATTTCCCGCTTTTGCTAAAGTCTTTTCTATCACTTGTAAATTAACTTCTGCAGGGACTTGCAAATCTTTACTTCCATTAAGCGCTAAAACTGGACATTTTACTTTTGCTAAAGCAACTGCTGGATCCATTTTTATAAAAGTGTACCACCAATTACTTGTAATTTGGTGCGTCGCCGCTTTTGCTTGATTCTCATCAAATTTTGAATTAAAATAAGTACCTACACTCTTTTTGAAATTTTCATCATTTGCAGAAGAAGCCAAAACAAGATCGTAAGCCCCCTTTAAAATTTCTTGTCTTTTTTTAATTTCCTCGTTAGAAACACCACTTTGTCTCTCTATTAATTCGGTTTGTAAAAGTAATAAAGCATCGCCACGCAGACCTGGACCTGCCAATAAAACAACAAAATCAACATCTTTAGAATTTCCAGCTATAATAGGTGCAATTAGTCCGCCCTCACTATGACCAATTAATCCCATTTTCTTTTTATCAATTTCTTTTCTTGTTTTTAAATAATCAACTCCAGCCTGAACGTCTTTTGAAAAATCAATCGTGGATGCTTTCGAAAAATCTCCTGTAGATTCGCCTGCACCACGATCATCAAAACGTAATACCGCAATGCCTTTTTTAGTCAAATAATCCGCTAAAACGAGGAACGGTTTATGTCCTAAAAGTTCTTCATCTCTATTTTGTCTGCCACTTCCTGTAATTAATATCACAGCCGGAAAATTACCCTCTTTTTTAGGAAGAGACAAAGTTCCTGCTAAAACGACGTTATCTATTTTATTCTCGAATTTTACTTCTTCAGTATAATATGGGTAAGGCTTTTGCGGTTCCTGAGGTCTTGCATAAACTTGTTTTTGAATAGTTTCCCTAGATAAATCCAGTTCTAAAGATTGTCCTCCCTGCGTAAATTTTCCAACAACAATATTATCTTTATTCAAGGTACCCTCGTAAGAAATTTGAGCACTTGGAATTTCCAATTTTAAAATCGAATTTTCAAAAACAACTTTCCCCAAAGGAATTCCTGTGACTTTCTGATCTGGACTATCCATTGTCCCATTATATCCATTTTCTGCTTTGTTGACATGAAAAACAACTCTTAACTGCCCGTTCGGAACCTTCAAAAGTCCATTCCATTGTCCTGTAATTTCTTGTCCGTTCATTATAAAAGAAATTAAAGCTGTAATTATAATAAGTACTGTTTTTAACATTTTTATTTGAATAAGTGAATGATTTAATTGATTTTCAACCGTTACAGTTTTTCTTCTTTTTTCTCTAATTGCTTGAATTTGATAAAGGAATATGCAATTGGTACAAATGCTAAAACAACTCCGATAGCAATGAAAGCTTTAGCGAAAATAGGGCCTGAAAAAATAAGTGCCCCTAAAATGATAATTAGACCGCCGCCAAACCAAAGCTTACCTGCAAATACGTGCGTAGCTTTCCAAACTTCAGGATTTTCTAATGTCCACGGTGTTCTAATTCCGATAAAATAATTGGGCTGAATTACTTTAAAATAATTTCCTAATGCCATTAATAAAGCACCAATCAAAACATACATTAAATTCGGATTTGAAAAAGTTTGATTTTTTGAGATGTATATTATGAACAATGCAAGCAAAGACATAATCAAAATCAGAAAAAACTTCAATTGATAAAATTTAGACCCCATTAAAGAAATCCTTTTTTTAGGATCAAATTTTGCAGCAGCAATCGTAATAAGATACATTAAGCCCGGCAGCATAAAAACCAATACAATCAAGAAAGATTTATTTCCCCAATCGTCAATTTGTCCATTAATATTCCAATGTATTGGAACTCTTTCCGGAAGACTGTTCCAAATTGTACCTAAATACACAAAAGGAGCCAATACAATTCCAATAATTGGAAGCTCTTTTTTTAATTCTAAATTCATTTTTTATTTTTTAAAAGTTAATATCCATTGCAAGACATCCTCCATTATGGTGGTATTGATGGAATAAATGATGAATTGCCCTTTTTTTTCGGATGTAATTAAATCCGCTCGTCTTAAAATATCTAAATGATGCGAAATACTAGGTTTTGAAATATTAAATGCATCTGCAATTTCGCCTGCAGACATATCTTTCTGTCTTAAAAGCTCAAGAATTTCTCTTCTTGTTGCATCATTTAATGCTTTAAAAATATCATTCATTCTATTTACATATTTAGACAAATATCTAAATACTTTTTAAACTAACAAAAAAAAGCAGTAATTTTTAAATTACTGCTTTCGTATATCTTTAAAAATATTCTAAAACTTATGCTCCTCTTTACTGATTACCAAAAACGAAAATAATGAAATACAAGCTGCGGCTGTTAAATACAACCCTACATAACTTACGCTATAAGTAGAGGCTAAATAAATGGCAATCATTGGCGCAAAAGCAGCTCCAAGAATTCCTGCCATATTAAAAGTCAAAGAAGCACCAGAATAACGAACATTTGTTGGAAACAACTCTGATAAAAATGTTCCTAAAGGACCATAAGTGAACCCCATTAACCCCATTCCGATGCAAGCAAAAGTGGTAATTAAAGCAATGTTTCCAGTACTCAGAAAGTACGAAAAGAAAAAACCAAAAACTGCAATAGCTCCTGTGGCAACAATAAGCATTTTACGACGTCCGATTTTATCAGCAACTACTGCCGAAACTGGAATAAAAGCCGCAAAAAACAGTACCGAGAATAATTGCACTAATAATGCATCTCTTTTGACAATTCCTAAATCTGAAGTCGCCCAGCTCAATGTAAAAACCGTCATTAAATAAAAACTAAAAAAGTTGTAATGGCAGCAAACGTCCCAAAAATTAACTGATTTTTATATGATTTTACCAATACTAAAAAAGGGATTTTAACTTCTTCCTTCTCTTTTTTAGAATTTTCAAATGAAGGTGTTTCAGTAATTTTTGTTCGAATATAAAAACCGACTACAACCAAAAGTGAACTGGCAATAAATGGAATTCGCCATCCATAATCCATAAAATCTTCATTACTCATTGAATCGGTTAACAATAAAAATGTTCCTCCCGAAAGTAACAATCCTATTGGAGCGCCTAGTTGCGGAAACATTCCGTACCAAGCACGTTTGTTTGGCGGTGCATTTTCTATAGCCAGCAAAACTGCTCCTCCCCACTCACCTCCTAAACCAACACCTTGTCCAAAACGGCAAAGCATCAACAATAATGGCGCCGCAACACCTATACTGGCGTAACTTGGCAAAAATCCAATCGTAACTGTAGAAATACCCATTGTTAATAAAGCCGCCACTAATGTAAATTTACGTCCGATTTTATCACCATAATGACCAAAAAAAGCAGAACCTAAAGGTCGTGATAAGAATGCAATTGAAAAAGTAGCTAACGATTCCAGAGTCGCCATAGTCGAATCTGAACTGGGGAAAAATAATTGTGGAAAAACTAATACAGCTGCATTAGCGTAAATATAAAAATCAAAAAATTCAATTGTAGTACCAATTAGGCTTCCAAAAAGAACGTGTTTTAAGGAGTTCTTCTTTTTTGGGTTAGTTTCCATGTAAAATAGATATATTTATTTCTGCTACAAAAATAGGTTTTCACCTCTAATAATTCAATGATACATAAATTAGTTTTAAACCATTTACACATTATTAACAAATTTAATGCGTTTTTGTATTTTTACAACCCCTTAAAAAACTTAATTAAAAAACTGATTTTAAGACATTTATCTTAAAATTTAAAAATCAATTCTTAAGCAATCGTTAAAACCAATTTTGACTGTATATTTTCATTAAATTTACAGCTGTCAAAAATAAATTTCAAATTATGCCTACAGACTGTATCAGCTACCAAACTTCAGAATATTTTTCTAAATTAATACAAGATTATTTAGATCAAAAATCAGAATTAAAGCCGCTGTACAATCATTTTCCTACTTTAGAAAATTTTCAGAAACAAATCACTGAAAAAACAGCCAACTTTGACAATAACAATCGAATTCCTTTAGTAGAGACTTTAAAAAAGCAATATCAAAACATAGAAGTTTCGAATTCTACTAAACAGAACATTGAACTTCTTGCACTCGAAAATACCTTTACAATTACAACTGGACATCAACTAAACTTATTTAGCGGTCCATTGTATTTTTTATATAAAATTATTTCGACCATTAATCTTACTGAAGAATTAAAAGCGAAATACCCATCACAAAATTTTGTTCCGATTTACTGGATGGCAACAGAAGATCATGATTTTGAAGAAATTAACTATTTTAATTTTAAAGGAAAAAAATTCAGATGGAACAAAGAAAGTAATGGTCCAGTTGGAAGACTTTCGACTGAAGGTCTGGCAGAGTTTTTTGAAATTTACGCTTTAGAATTAGGCTCAAGTACAAATGCCAATGTATTAAAAAAGCTCTTCGCTGATGCTTATTTAAAACACGATAATCTAGCCGATGCAACTCGATTTTTAGCGAACAGCTTATTTGCAGACTATGGTTTAGTAATCTTAGATGCTGATGATGCACACTTAAAACGTGCCTTTATTCCGTATGTAAAAGAAGAACTAGAAAAACAAACTTCATACACAGCCGTTCAAAAAACAATTGAACAGCTTGCAGCATATACAATTCAGGTAAATCCGCGCGAGATTAATTTATTTTATATTGAAGATCACTTACGCGAAAGAATCATTTTTGAAAATGACAAGTACGTTGTAAATAATACAAAAATCACGTTTTCAAAAGAAGAAATTTTCAACCTTTTAGAAAGTAATCCCGAAAAGTTCAGCCCAAATGTGATAATGCGTCCGCTTTATCAGGAAATCATTTTACCCAATTTATGCTATATTGGCGGAGGCGGAGAAATTGCCTATTGGCTTGAATTGAAATCTTTTTTTGACACTGTAAATATTACATTCCCAATGCTTTTAGTTCGTAATTCCGTTCTTCTAGCAACTGAAAAACAAGCTAAAAAAGCAGATCAGCTGCATTTAAGCTGGAAAGATTTATTTACCAAACAAGAGAATTTAGTCAACACAATCACACATAAAATTTCGACATTTCCTATTGATTTGACGCCGCAAAAAGATATTTTGAAAACACAATTTCAATATCTTTACGAACTGGCAGATCAAACTGACAAATCATTTTCGGGAGCTGTTAAAGCACAGGAAATAAAACAGACAAAAGGTCTTGAAAATTTAGAAAAACGTTTATTAAAAGCGCAAAAACGAAAATTATACAATCAATTACAACGTGTTATTGATTTACAATGCGAATTATTTCCAAATAATAGTTTACAAGAACGCCAAACCAATTTTTCTGAGTTTTATTTAGAAAAAGGCGAAGAATTAGTACCGCTTTTATTGGAGAACTTGAAACCATTAGAAATGAATTTTAACATTATAACAATATAAAAAAGTCAACCGCGAATTGTGCTAATTCAAACTAATTTCTAGTTGTAAAAAAGCAAAAAGTAATTAGACAAATTCGAGCAATCCGTGACTAAAAAACAATACAAGGAATAATTCTGAGAACCAAATAACCACCTTCTTCTCGAAATTATTGCCTCTCTAAACCAAATAGAAAAATTTTATAAAAACAAAAATTAACCTATTTACCAAAAACTATGACCAGAGAGCGCTTGATTTCGTTAGATGTCTTTAGAGGACTCACTATTTTATTGATGACAATTGTAAACAACCCCGGCGATTGGGGCAATGTTTATCCGCCATTATTACATGCCGATTGGAACGGATGCACGCCTACTGATTTAGTATTTCCGTTTTTCATCTTCATAATGGGTGTTGCGGTCCCATTAGCAATGCCGGATAAATTTTATGACGGTTCCACTTTTAATAAAATCCTAGTTCGCTCTTTACGAATGCTTTGTTTAGGGATTTTCTTTAACTTTTTTGGAAAAATTCAGTTATTTGGGCTCGAAGGAATCCCACTTTTAATTGGCCGATTAGCCATTACAATTGCTGTAGGTTATGCTTTAATGCGAAGTTTCAGTTCCAAAGTCAAAAACATACTAGCCTTTTCAATTCTCTTTATTTATCTATTTCTAGCTTACAGCGGTATTGAAGCTTATAGCAGCGTAAGACTTCCAGGAGTTTTACAAAGAATTGCGATCGTTTATTTTGTCGTTTCTCTTTTGTACTTAAAAACATCTCAAAGAACACAAATCATAACTGGAATACTTTTACTATTTGGCTATTGGGCAATTATGACCTTAATTCCTGTACCCGGAATTGGTGAAGCTAACCTTGAAAAAGGAACAAATCTAGCTTCTTGGGTTGACAGTGTTTTACTAAAAGGACATATGTATCGCGGCACCATAACTTGGGATCCTGAAGGAATCTTAAGTACAATTCCATCAATCGTAAACGGAATTATCGGTTTATTAATTGGACAGGTTTTACAAGCAAATGCGATCAAAATACAAAAAGCGCAAAAAATGGGCATCATAGGTACGATACTTATCTTTTTTGGTTTAATCTGGGACATCGTTTTTCCAATAAATAAATCACTTTGGACAAGCAGTTATGTTTTGTACACTACAGGATTAGCTACAGTGTTTCTAACGATTTTATACTATATAATTGATATTAGCAATTACAAAAAAGGCTTCAAACCTTTTTTAATTTGGGGCGTAAATCCAATGATTGTTTTCTTTACTTCGCAAATTATTCCGCAGGCTTTAATAATGATCGAATTTCAGAATCCGCATAATACCTCAGAGAAAATCAACTTATTAAATTACTTATATAGTTTCGGGATTGCACCATTTTTCAACAATCCAATGACTGCTTCGCTGGCTGGCGCACTGACCTATGTTTGTATTTGGACGTTTATTCTATGGATATTCTACAGAAACAAATTAATATTCAAAGTATAAAAATGTTTCACCATATAAGTAATGTAAATTCATTTTAGAAAATGGCAAAACTTCTTAAGCTGTTTCCCACACAGATTTAAATGAACTTACATTACTTATATGGTTTAAAAAAGCTTTTATTCACCGAAACATCATTCTAACGTGTTTTAATTACGAATTAATTAAAATCAATTCATAAAAAAAGTATACTTTTGCACAAAATTTAATAAAATAAAAAATGGCAACAAATAGAACTTTTACAATGATTAAGCCAGATGCTGTTGCAAACGGACACATCGGGAATATCTTAGCAATGATCACTAACGGTGGTTTTAAAATCGTTTCATTAAAATTAACTCAATTAACTGTAGCTGATGCTCAAGCATTTTACGCAGTTCACGCAGAAAGACCTTTCTACGGAGAATTAGTTGAATTTATGTCACGCGGACCAATTGTTGCTGCAATTTTAGAAAAAGAAAACGCAGTAGAAGATTTCAGAACTTTAATTGGAGCTACAAATCCTGCTGAAGCTGCTGAAGGAACTATCCGTAAAGCATATGCTACTTCAATTGGAGAAAATGCAGTTCACGGTTCTGACAGCGACGAAAATGCTGCAATCGAAGGCGCATTCCACTTTGCTGGAAGAGAGCAATTCTAATTTATGATTTTAGAGTTCAGTATTAATAATTACTGAACTTTGCACATAATAAAAAGCCGTTTCAAATTTGAAACGGCTTTTCTATTTTATTAATCTATGTAAACAATTAAGCGTTCTCTCTTTTTAAAGTATTTTCCATTTCCACTAAATCGACTAAATTACTTTTCAGGTTTAACTTTAAAGCATCGAAATTGCTATGATAAAAACTAGAAATACAACCTACTCTTTTTCCTTCTTCAAGAATAAAAATAGACTCATAAACACTGCCTTTTCCAGTCTCGAACATAGTAGCAAAACCATCTAATTCAGCGTATTTATATACTATCGATTTTCCTAATCCAAAGTAACGTTTCACTAGTATACTATCTTCATACATTGTTATGCTGTTTGCACGAGTTTTCAATATAGTTAACCAGAAAACAACAACAAACAATAAAAACAAAATGGCTAATATTATATTTTCCTTTAGCGATATAAAACATAAATAAATAGCCAAAAAAGGCAAAGCACTCAAATATGAGATTAAAACAATCGGGAAAATTTTAAACTTCGATTTTATGATTATCATAATTTACCTATCTTAAATTTCAAATGAGATTATCTTAAAACGACGTCTTTAACAACCTCACGACCCAATTCTTCATTAATCATCTTAACGATTTTAGATTTTCCATGACTTAACTCTTCCCTTAAAACGGCCGACGCAAGTTCAACATAAAGCGTACTTCCTTTTAAAACAACATTTCTGGTGTATGTGTTCACTCCATTTCCCATCAACTGTCTCCATGCCTCTTTTACATCAATTTGATCCATTCCAGGCTGCAATTTATTCACCTGAATAATTTGCTGTAAAACATCGCCAATTGTACTTTGATTATTTAGTCTTTTTGCCATTTTCTAAAATATTAACTGGTCCTGCTTTTTTATAATGATATTCTTTATTTTGATCGTTCTTTACAACAAAAGTTTCATCTGAAACAGAGATCAACTCCTCGCTCCATTTGGCATAGTCCGTCTTATAATCCAAAAAAGTTCCTTTATCTGTAAATCTTACAACAACATTTTCAAAAGTATTTGTAGTTAAAAAAGTACCATCTAACTGCGCCATAACTTTCGTACGAGTACCTTTATTCCCTTTTATTTGAAAATAATCAAAGTTCTCATTCATTCCGTATGCTTTTTCTTCACCTTTATCAAAAACCACCTTTTCAATTTCCCAGTAACCATTAAGTTTTTCAATATCTGCGGGTTTTATTTCTTGTTTACAGCTTATAAACAAAAGCGACAAAACCAAAACCATAAAAGTGTTTTTCATAATAATTTATAATATTAATTTGGAGCTTATTCCTGCTGTCCGCTGTATCTTTTCCTGCCTAAAGAAGCCAGAAAAAGGATGCCGCTCCCATCAGGGCTAGGACTCCCATTTTCAAAAAGAAATTTAGTGAACTACAAAGTTAAACTTATATAATTCAAAAGAAGTAAAAAGTAAAATTAATAAAAAACAAAAATAAGATTACCATTAAACTATAGATACAGCCAAAAAGCCGTCTTTTATAATTTAACGAAATCTTACATTTTTAAGAATTAATAAATTACTTAATTTTTAGTACGAAGCCTTTTAAGAACTCCCATAAAAAAGAATCCTATTCCAAGAACAAGCAGAACATAATAAAAAGAAAGACTGCTGTCTCTTAAAACATTTGCTAAAACAAAACACACCACACTTGCAAAATAAAACACAACTGCCGATATATTTTTTAAAGAAGAAAAACTCATTATTATTTTATTTAAAGAAACTGTCAACGAATTCATATTTATTAAAGACTTGTAAATCTTCAATTCCTTCGCCAACACCAATATATTTTACAGGAATTTGAAATTGGTCTGAAATACCAATCACAACACCGCCTTTTGCAGTTCCATCTAATTTTGTTACTGCCAATGATGTTACTTCTGTTGCTGCCGTAAATTGCTTAGCTTGCTCAAAAGCGTTTTGACCTGTTGAACCATCTAAAACTAAAAGCACATCGTGTGGAGCATCTTCAACCACTTTCTGCATAACACGTTTCACTTTAGAAAGCTCATTCATCAAATTAACTTTATTGTGTAAACGTCCAGCGGTATCAATAATTACAACATCAGCATTTTGAGCTACCGCAGATTGTAAAGTATCAAAAGCTACAGAAGCAGGATCGCTTCCCATATTTTGTCTTACGATTGGCACATCAACACGATCAGCCCAAACCTGCAATTGGTCTATTGCAGCGGCACGAAATGTATCTGCAGCACCTAAAACTACTTTATAACCCGCTTTTTTAAACTGATAAGCCAGCTTACCAATTGTAGTTGTTTTCCCAACACCATTTACTCCAACCACCATTAAAACATATGGCTTTTTGTTTTTTGGAATATCAAACTCTGTTCCTTCGCCTGTATTGGTCTCAGATAACAAACCACCTATTTCATCACGAAGAATTTGATTTAATTCGGCTGTACCTAAATATTTATCTTCGGCAACGCGTTTTTCAATTCTTTCAATGATTTTCAACGTTGTATTTACACCAACGTCTGAAGCAACCAAAACTTCTTCAAGATTATCTAAAACGTCATCATCAACTTTAGATTTTCCAGCAACAGCTTTGCTTAACTTAGAGAAAAAAGTAGTTTTTGTTTTTTCAAGACCTTTATCTAAAGTCTCTTTTTTTTCGGTAGAGAATAATTTTTTAAAAAAACTCATTTTTTATTTATTGTTAGTTGTAGACTGCTTCTTAGGGCTTAAAAACAATCCTAATGCTTATAGAATGCCTTTTGCTTTTAATTTAACCCCGACAGGAACGATATCCTTTACTTGTCTTCTTTAGACAAGTAAAGATAAAGAGTATGGCGGGAATTAATGTTTAAAAAAACACAAATTGTATGGTTTCTACAATTTTTTAAACAAATATAAAAAATAAAAAAGCTACTTCCGAATGAAAGTAGCTTTTCTATATATTGTAAATGTAATTATTTCTTTTTCAAGAAATTATCAACTTCTTCAGGAGCCATAATAGATTCTACGAATGTATATGCACCAGTTTTAGGAGATTTCACCATTTTGATGGCTTTTGATAATCTCTTAGAAGATGTTTGTAACGATGCTACGGTTTTCTTTGCCATGATTCAAATGTTATTTGAAGTTTTATAAAACTCAAATGGCCAAACCACTGAGACTTATAAATCTCTAATTATTACTTAATTTCTTTATGAACAGTTACTCTTTTTAAGATTGGATTAAATTTTTTAATCTCTAATCTGTCTGGAGTATTTTTTTGTTCTTAGTTGTAATGTATCTAGAAGTTCCTGGAACACCAGAAGTCTTGTGCTCAGTACATTCTAAAATTACTTGGATTCTATTACCTTTCTTTGCCATCTTGCTATATATTTATTTAGGAAAAGATTATTTGATAAATCCTTCTGACTGCGCTTTTTTCAAAACAGCAGTGATTCCATTTTTATTAATTGTTTTTATCGTAGATGCTGCTACTCTAAGAGTAATCCATCTATCTTCTTCTGGAAGATAAAAACGCTTTTTAACTAAGTTTACAGAAAACTTTCTCTTAGTTTTGTTCATAGCGTGAGAAACGTTATTTCCTACCATCGCTCTTTTACCTGTAAGGTCACAAACTCTTGACATTATACTTATCTTTTATCGTTATTCAAAATCAGGGTGCAAAGAAAAGAAAAATAAACCATTGTAGCAAAAAATTATTGCACAATTTTTAAAATTTCTTTCTGTAAAATTTCCAAACTCTTAATCGTGGCTCTATCTATCACTTTTTCACGTGGTTGACCAAAGTTAAATTCTTCTACAATTATCTCTGTTGGGGTAGCCAAAGCTATAAAAACAGTGCCAATTTCAGCATCTGAATCCCCTTTTGAGGGTCCGGCGTTACCAGTTGTCGCAATTGCATAGTCCGTTTTCAGTATTTCTTTCACATTCAAAGCCATAGCTGATGCAACCTGCGCACTTACCACTGTAAATTCATCTACTAAATCCTGCGAAACACCAAGAACATTGACTTTAGCCTCTGTTGCGTACGAAACAATACTTCCTTTAAAATATTTTGAAGAGCCTTCTACCGAAGTTAACAACGAAGCAATTCTTCCTCCGGTACAACTTTCTGCTGTTGAAATCGTTTTATTTTGTCTGGAAAGAAACTTAGCAATTACAGTTTCTATCGTTTCATTTTCTTCGTAACCAACTATTATATCATGAATTATAGCATCTAAAGATTTTACATTCTCTTCTATTGCTTTTTCTAACTCGGCTTTATCCGTTCCTCTGGCTGTTAATCGCAAACGCACTCTGCCTGGATTTGGCAGATACGCTAATTTTATAAAATCCGGCAGATTATTCTCCCAAGTTTCTATACGCTCTGCAACTAAACTCTCTCCTTGACCATAGGTCAAAATAGTTTTATGAATGATATAAGGGCGCTTGTATTCTTTGACTATTTTCGGAATTATCTCTTCTTCGACTAAATATTTCATCTCATACGGAACTCCGGGAAGTGAAATAAATACGGTATTTTCTTTTTTCATCCACATACCCGGCGCAGTACCTACTTGATTATGAAGTACTGTACAGGTAGACGGAACGAGCGCTTGATCTTTGTTTAATTGCGAAATTGGTCTTTTATAAAAACCTTCTATTAACTGCGTTACATGCGCTAAAACTTCTGGATTAACAACTAATTCGTCGTTAAAATATTCGCAAAAGGTTTTCTTCGTAACATCATCTTTTGTAGGCCCTAAACCACCAGTTACAATCACAACATCAACTTTGTTTTGCAATTGCTCAAAAGTATCTAAAATGTGTTTTTTATCGTCACTAATCGAAATCATTTCTGCAACTTCAACACCAATTCGATCAAGTGATTTAGCAATAAAACCAGAGTTTGTATCAATAATTTGACCTATCAAAATTTCATCTCCAATAGTTATAATGGCTGCCTTCATACAAATATTATTTTCACTTGCGGTAATGCAAGTTGTTATTAGAAAGTAGATTGCTGTTTTTACTTTATTTATAAGGAAATAAAAGCTGGATTCTTTTTACAACAAATACCAGATGTTGAGCAAACGAAGTTTTTAGAAATTGAAAAACAACCTCAACAATAGAAGAAATCCTTAATTCTTATTCTTTTCTTAAAAAAAACAAGAATTAAGAACATTTAGATCTTACAAATCAAAATCTTTCTTGATTTCTTTGATCGCATCTTTAACCTGAACTTTTATACTTTTAAAAGTCTCTATAATATCCTTTTTCTTCCCCTCAGCTTTTGTCCAAGCTTCTACTTGCAGAATCTCTTCAAAAGCAACATTTAACCCCATTAAATCTAATGTAGGTTTAATTTTATGAGCATAAGAATAGGCATATTTATGATCCTTTTTCTTAATTCCCTCTTTTATTTGTTTTAAATCTTCAGGGACTTCTGTAACAAATAAATTAAGAATTTCGTTTACAAATTCAGGATCGTTATCTGAAAGCGCGTACACTTTCGAAAGGTTGTACTTTAAGGCCATTATTTTACTTGTATTCTAAATAATTTTTTATCTTCTAAAAAGCCCTCTAAAATATCATTAGGCTTAACCGATGCAACACCCGCAGGCGTCCCAGTAAATATAATATCTCCAATTTTTAACGTAAAAAATTGCGATACGTACGAAATCAATTCGTCAATTTTCCAAAGCATAAAGCTTGTATTTCCTTTTTGAACAGTTTCATTATTATTCTTGAGTTCAAACGTAAGATTTTCTAATGAAACAAAATCACTTTTTGGCAAAAAATCACCAATTACAGCAGAACCGTCAAAAGCTTTTGCTTTTTCCCACGGCAATCCTTTTGCTTTTAATTTATCTTGTAAATCTCTGGCTGTAAAATCAATACCTACACTAATTTCTTCGTAATATTTATTAGCAAACTTTGGTTCGATATATTTTCCTACTTTATTAATCTTTACGATTACTTCTAATTCATGATGAACTTCTTCAGAAAATTCTGGAATTACAAACGGATGCTGCTTCAACAAAACTGCCGAATCTGGCTTCATAAAAACCACAGGTTCATCTGGTCGTTCGTTTTTTAATTCCTCAATATGATTGGTATAATTTCTACCGATACAGATTATCTTCATTTTTCTTAAGTGTTCAGTAATCAGTTTTTAGTGTTCAGTAAAACTTAGCACTCAAAAACACTGAACACTAAAAACTGAACACTGAATACTTTATTTAGTGTTTAATTTTCTTAATTTAATTGCCGTTAAAACTTTTTTGGTATACAAAGGAAAGTCTGCATTTTGAATCCAACTGAAGTAACCCGGCTCTGATTCTAATACTTTTTCTACTTTTGCTCCTTTATGTTTTCCGAAAGTAAAAATCTCTTCATTGTCTTTATCAAAAGCAATCATTCCAGCAAAGTCAGCTATTTTTTTTCGAGTTGTAAATTCAGACAATGATTTCATATCATTCTCTAATTCTGGATAACGATCTAATTGTGCTTTTAAAATTTCGTAAGTTGCCATTGTATCTGCTTCTGCAGAATGGGCATTTTCAAGGCTTTTTCCGCAATAAAATTTCAAAGCAGCACTTAATGTACGCTCTTCCATTTTATGAAAAATAGTCTGCACATCTACAGAAACTTTATTTTTCATATCAAAATCAACTCCTGCACGAAGTAATTCTTCTGCCAATAACGGAATATCAAAACGATCTGAATTAAAACCTCCTAAATCACTATCCTTAATCATATTGTAAACCTGTGGTGCCAACTCTGTAAAAGTAGGCTCGTTTGCCACTTTTTCATCAGTTATACCATGCACAGCTGTTGTTTGCGGCGGAATTGGGATAGTGGGATTAACTAACCATGTTTTACTTTCTTTATTTCCGTTTGGAAAAACTTTGAATATCGAAATTTCTACAATCCGATCTTTACCGATGTCAATTCCAGTAGTTTCTAGATCAAAAAAACAAATTGGTTTGTTAAGCTTTAATTCCATTTTTAAATTTTATAAGTTTACAAATGTAATTTTTAAAGCGGAATTTCCTTTGCAAATTTTTATTTTTTTGCCCAAAATAAGTCTCTTTTTTGCATTTTAACATCAAAATTTATCAGACAACAATTTCTTCTTAATTGTATCTTCTTATTTTCCTACAAACAAAAAACCCGAAAAAACTAATTTTCGGGTTTGTATCTAAATATCGATCGATTAAAAATCACGATCTACATCAAAAGCTTCTAAATACTCTGCTACTCTTTTCACAAAACTTCCTCCTAAAGCTCCGTCAACAACTCTATGATCGTAAGAGTGAGACAAGAACATTTTTTGACGGATTCCGATAAAATCACCTTCTGGTGTTTCGATAACTGCAGGCACTTTACGAATCGCACCAAGAGCTAAAATACCAACTTGAGGCTGATTGATAATTGGAGTTCCAAAAACACTTCCAAATGTTCCAACATTTGTTACTGTATAAGTTCCACCTTGTGTATCATCTGGTTTTAATTTTCCAGCTTTTGCACGATTTCCTAAATCATTTACGGCTTTTGCCATTCCAACAAGATTTAATTGATCTGCATTTTTAATTACAGGAACAATTAGATTTCCGTTTGGCAATGCGGCTGCCATTCCTAAATTAATATTTTTCTTTTTGATGATATAATCTCCATCAACAGAAATATTCATTCCAGGAAAATCTTTTAAAGCTTTTGCAACAGCTTCCATCATAATTGGAGTAAAAGTAAGCTTCTCGCCTTCTCTTTTCTCAAAAGCAGTTTTCACTTTATCTCTCCATTTTACAATATTTGTTACGTCAACTTCAATAAATGATTGTACGTGAGCCGAAGTTTGAACTGAAGCCGTCATGTAACCTGAAATCAGTTTACGCATTCTGTCCATTTCAATAATTTCGTCACCTCCATTAACAGAAACTGGAACAGCCTGCTGGCTTTTTTGCACTATTGACTCTGCCGCTTTTGGCGCAGCAGCAACAGTTTGCGGAGCAGGAGCACCTGATTTTCTATTTTCTATAAACTTTAGAATATCTTCTTTTGTTACGCGTCCATCTTTTCCTGAACCTGCAATATTGTTCAATTCAGCAACAGAAACACCTTCTTCTTTTGCAATATTTTTCACTAAAGGAGAAAAGAATTTATCTGATCCAGAAAAATCCTGCGGTACAGAAACTGCCTCTTTAACTGTTTCTATTGTTTTTTCAATTTCTACTGCTTCTACAGGAACTGCAGTTTCTTCAACAGCTTGCACAGCTGGAGCATCACCTTCTGTTTCAATAATAGCAATGGTTTGTCCTACTTGAACTAAATCGTCTTTACCAAACAATTGTTCAACTAAAACGCCCGACACTTCGCTTGGCACTTCGCTGTCAACTTTATCAGTTGCAATCTCTAGTACAGCTTCATCAGCTTCAATTCTGTCTCCAACTTCTTTCAACCAGTTTGTAATGGTTGCTTCAGCGACACTTTCTCCCATTTTTGGAAGTTTTAATTCAAATCTTGCCATATTGTTATCCTCAAGGGTGATTTTGATTATCAGATTGCGAAATTACTGAATATTTTAAATATAAATTACATTTAATATAATTTTCTACTCAATTTTCACAATTTGACCCATGTCATTTCGCGAATTGCTTCCAATTATAAAATTTGTATTTTTAGGTAAAATCTTAAAAGTAATGTTCTTATCTTTAAGAGTTTCTATGATTTTGATACATTTTTTGAATGAAACATACTGATTATCCAAAATTATCTCAATGTTTTTCCCCTTAAAAACCTGGCACGAATTTACCATTTTTTCTTTTTTTAAATCTAAAAACTGCACTTTATTTTTTAAAATAGATGGTAATTTTTCAGACAAATTTTGATTTGAGGAATAAAAAATAAAACTTTCCGGCGATGGTTTTACTTTTATTTTCGCTTGAAACATTTTGAAAAATGAAAAAACAAAACTTCCTATTTGAATAAAAAATGTAAAAAACCAAGATTTCTTAAAATGCTTTTGATAAAAGTAATTCATTGCTTCTTGAAAACGCAGCATATATTTTTCGTCCTTTACTGTACTTTCTCCTTTATAGTGCAAAACAGTCGTTTCATGAAAATAATAATTTGATTTTTGCTTCAAAAGTGCACGATAAGACAAGTCAATATCATCTGCATACATAAAACAATTTTCATCAAATCCTCCTAGTTCAAGGTAAAGATCTCGTTTCATAAACATAAAAGCTCCCACTAAAATCTCAACTTTTCCGCTTTGATCTTTATTTAAATGCTGGGCATAGTAACGATTAAATATTCGTGATTTTGGAAATACTTTATACAAACCAAAAATCTTTGTAAAAGCAACCCAAGGAGTTGGAATACCTCGTTTACTTTCGGGCAGAAAACTTCCGGTACCGTCAATTAATTTACAACCTATTATTCCTAAATCTTGCTTTTCTTCGGCGAAAGCCAAAATTTTAGTAAATGTATCTTCTGCAACGACTGTATCAGGATTTAAAATACAAATGTATTTTCCCGATGCAAATTGAACTCCAATATTATTGCCTTTTGGAAAACCAAAATTGCGATCATTCTGAATTAATTTAATATTAGGGAATTTATTTTTCATCATCAAACAACTATCGTCAGATGAATTATTATCTACTACAATAATTTCGGCATCAAGTGTTAAAAGTGCTTCTTGAACACTCAAAATGCATTGTTCGAGAAAGTAACGCACATTATAATTAAGTATAACAACCGATAATTGCATGAAATTTTAAGTAATTTGATTTTTGGGAAAGTTAGAAATTTTCGGTTAAACCTAATCGCAGCGACCAATCGTTTTTGCTAACTCCAAAATCCAGCACCAAATTACTATTATTCTGTTTATTCCATTTAATACGTAATCCCGTTCCAACGGCGGGATTCCATTTACTAAACTGATAGGTGTCTAATTTTGAAACTGAGGAAATATTGGTAAAAAAGACGGCGCCCCAAAAACCATTTTTTGAAATATCGGTACGATATTCGGTTTCAAAATAAATAAGTGCATTGCTTCTAAATCTATTTCTGGTAAAACCACGACCCGTTTTTCCGTCTCGATCCCAACCAATACTTGGCAAGTCAAGATAATGCGGTTTTCCTCCAAAAGTGGACCAATAAAAGGCTCTATACGCTAAAACTCGATGTTTGTGTTTATTAAACGAATGATATTTTCGGGCATCAAAATAAATAGAATTCCATTTTTTACCATCGACTCCGCTTGTATTCATTCTATAATCTGCTTCGACATACAAACCTTGTTCTGGATTTACATTGTTTTCTCTAGAATCATACAAACCTTGAACAGCAAATCCTAACGAAGTTTCATCCGTAAAATCACCGTTCATATATTTAGAGTAATCTGTTTCTTCATCTATGTAGGAATCTTCAGAAATATTTTGATAATTATCAAACAATACGCCCAATCCCATTCTGAAATTACCAATAACTTTTCGGGTTGTAAATTGATAAAATCTCCATTGCTGATAATCCAAAGTAGACATTTTATCTTCGGTATTATGTCCTCCCAAACCATAAGTATCTTGCGGATAAATCATATACCTGTAATCTCCTATAAAGTTCCACTTATTATCTGCCGTATAAATATAAGACTGCACAGGAAAAACATATTGTTTGGTGAAACTAAAATAAGGAGAAAAGGTAATTTGAGACATTCGTGTTGTTTTGCTGTCTCCCAAATAAAATGTGGTTAAAAATGACACTACTAATCCAGCACTTTTATTTGCATCTATAGGAACTGGAAGCAAAGAAAATGCTACTTTTTTTTCTGGTTTTATTCGAACAGAATCGTTTTTATGGAAAAGCTTATACAATACATCCAAAATGTCTTTTTGATTATTCGAAATGGAATCATTTTGTGCGTAACAAAACGACATCTCAAAAAAGAAAAATAAAACAAGTATTGATTTTGCTTTTTTCATTTCGTAAAGTTTTCGGAAACAACTTCTTACAAATTTAAAATTTTATTTAGAATAGGTATCTCTTTCAAAATAATAAAAAAGAAAATTATATTTTTGAAGATGAAACCTCTCTTTTTTATGAAAAACAAACCGTCGATTATCCTGAACTATTTTCTTTTTTCTTTAGTCTTGCTGTTCATGTATAGTTTTTCTTCATTAACCGTTTCTTCGAGCTCAAACTTAGATCTTGTAAAAACTTCGACATGGTATATTGCAGGCCCAACGAAAGAAACACAGGAAACCATTAATAAAATGAGAAAAGAAAAGGGGTTAATTAAGATTACAGCAAAAGAAAATCCAGCAGGTGCAATTGAGCTGAATGTGATGATTTCTGAATCTGACTCGAATGACGGCGTTCCCACAAATTTATCTAAAAACTCAAAATATGTGAGTATTACCTATAAATCAAATGAATTAATAAAACTTCAGGCTCGCGAAGGAAATGAAGAAGGCACTGGATGTATGCATGGCGGCTTACACCCAAGAGTTGATCTTCCGATATCAGCAAAAAGCTTTACGACAATAAAAATTCTGTGGACAGAGTTCAAGCAAGATGGTCTTGCAGATGGAAAGGTTTTAAATATCCATAACCTTTGCAAATTCAATTTTGTAAACTACAATCCAACATCAAACGCCGTTTTAGAAATAAAATCTGTTCGTATTCATTAACCGTTTTATTACAAATAGAATCTCTTGTTTGACTTACTATAAATGAAGTTGAATTTTATACTTATTACATACTTTCATAACAAAAAGCATAATTGTAGAAAATACTAGTGACCAAATTATTCCCGGAACTCCTACTCTAAAATAACCTGGAATAATATGAAATCCCAAAGCTTTGCAGAAATAGTAAATTACTCCGGGAAGAATGTAAATTAATAAAGGGTTTGCTGCGGCTGGCATAAAAAACGCACTCCATTTTGTTTGTTTCTTAACTTCCATTAACCAATACAAAAAGTAAAACAGCACGGTACAAATTCCAGCAGAAAACATGGTCCAAGACGGCGTTCCTTTTATTTTTGAAATTCCAAAATAAGGGCGCAAAAAGTACCCGATTGCAAAAAACAAAACGGCAAAAGCAATTACCGGCCAGTTAATTTTTTGCTGTGTTTTCCTGTCAAAAAACAATAACGAGATTATTACTCCTGCACTCACTAATGCAGCGTGCGTTAAATGTCCAGCAATAAATTTAAACCAAGGCAGATTTGACAGCGGAAGATCAGCACTTAGATTTATTGAATTTGCAATTACACAAACAAACAAAAATGCAATCATCGCCCATAATCGTCCTGAAACAAGCCAATAGTAAATTACCGAAAAAAGATACGCCCAGCCAATTAATCCTAGAATTCCCCACCATTTAGGCGTTATTCCAATTTCGCCGGTATCTCGCACATATAAAAAATAAAGAATAACCAGAACGAGCATTCCGCCGTAGTGAAGACTGTTTTTTAACCAAATTGGGAAATCTTTAGGGTATTTATTCCAAATAGGAATTGGCATTGCATAGGCTAAAAGCGCCCAAAGCACCGGAGAAATAATCATTTTTGAAGCATCAAAACCATATTCGGCATTAACCATAAAAACACCAATAATGATTAGAGCCAAAGCTCTTTTTAAAGTATGAATCCAAATTACTTTAGGACTGTCTCCTTTAAGCAATCTGGCATTGAAAGCAAATGGAATTGACATACCTACAATAAACAAAAAAGCAGGAAAAACTACATCAACAAAAGTCATCGCATCTGCATCTGCAGGCATATGCCTAAGCCATTGCGGGACTTCTTTTATACTTGCCAATTCATTTACAAATATCATTACAAAAATGGTAATTCCACGTAAAGCATCTATTGATATAATCCTTTGATTGTATAAATTTTCTTTAATTTTCATAAATTACTTTGTTTTTGGCAATAACAAATTTAAAATAATAGACGAGATCTCGTTTTTATTTCTAATAAATATTTTAAAAAGAATCTATCTTAAAATAATATCTAAAATGAACTTCAAAAATCAAAATGCAACAAAAAAGCCTTTTTCATGTTAATCTCTTAATACCGTACTTTTGTTTTTATTAATGCCTATTTGTAAATGAAAAAAGTAATTTTCTTTTTCCTTATAATTTTCACTTCAGCTTATTCGCAGGTTTCTGGCTGTACAGATCCTCTTTCGAAAAACTACAATCCAAAAGCAACTCAAAATGACGGAAGCTGTCTCTATAAAAACATAAAAGTAAAACCTGTATATTCAATCAAATTAAGTGACTCTGTGAAAGAAACTTCAGGACTAATTGCATTCGACAACTTATTATGGACACATAATGACGATCATGATAAAACTATTTACGGATTGGACTCTATTGGGAATATTAGACGGAAAATTATTCTTGAGCACGCTGTAAATAATGATTGGGAAGAAATATCACAAGACAGCACACATATTTATATTGGCGATTGCGGAAATAATGCAAGCGGAAATCGAACTGACTTAAAAATTCTAAAAATAAACAAAACATCATTTTTGAATGAGAATCCAATTATTGAAACAATTTCATTCAAGTATTCTGATCAAACTGATTTTTCTGCAAAGAAGCCAAACACAACCAAATTTGACTGCGAAGCTTTTATAGTTTCAAAGGACAGTATTTATCTGTTTACCAAGCAATGGAAATCTTCAAAAACGAGTATTTACGTTTTACCAAATCACGCTGGAAATCATATTGCACAATTTAAAAGCACAATTAACACAAAAGGTTTAGTTACGGGTGCCGTTTTTCTTGAAAACAAAAAAGCAATTGTTTTGTGCGGTTACTCAAAAACAGGAAAGCCTTTTCTCTATTTATTGTATGATTTTAAAAATGGAGATTTTTTATCAGGAAATAAACGTCGAATACATCTAAAACTCCTATTTCATCAAATTGAAGGAATTACCACAAAAGACGGACTTCATTATTTTATTACAAATGAATCTTTGGTTCGCAAACCCATCTTAAATAATCCGCAGCAAATACATTACTTTGATTTGAGTCCTCTTCTAGGATCGTATCTCCATAAATAATTCGCAAATGCAAGATAATAGTTTACTTTTGCAGAAAGTTATGTTTTTCAAAACATTCATAACTCATATTTTATAACTTATAATTACAAAAGTGAATTACTTATCTGTAGAAAATATATCAAAGTCATTTGGCGAAAGAGTCCTTTTTGACAACATTTCTTTTGGAATCAATAAAGATCAAAAAATCGCTTTTATTGCCAAAAATGGTTCTGGAAAAACAACTATTATGAGTATCATTAATGGTTTAGACGAACCAGATACCGGGCAAGTTGTTTTAAGAAAAGGAATCAGAATGGCTTTTCTGTCGCAGGACAATAATTTGCAGGATGAACTTACGATTGAAGAAAGTATTTTCGCTTCAGACAATGAAACGCTTAAAATAATTGAAGCATACGAAAAAGCACTAGAAAACCCAAATGACGAAGAAGCGTACCAAAAAGCTTTTGACGGAATGGATCAGCATAATGCTTGGGATTTTGAAACGCAGTACAAACAAATTTTATTCAAGTTAAAACTTGAGGATTTTAAACTTAAAGTAAAAAATCTTTCTGGAGGGCAAAAAAAACGTCTTTCATTGGCCATCATATTAATCAATCGCCCTGATTTATTGATTCTAGATGAGCCAACCAACCATTTAGATCTTGAAATGATCGAATGGCTTGAAAGTTATTTTGCTAAAGAAAATATCACCTTGTTTATGGTAACGCACGACCGTTTCTTTTTGGAGCGTGTTTGTAACGAAATTATCGAATTAGACAATGGTAAATTGTATCAATACAAAGGAAATTACTCGTATTATTTAGAGAAAAAAGAAGAGCGAATTACTTCTGAAAATTCTAGTATTGACAAAGCAAAAAATCTTTTTGTAAAAGAATTAGAATGGATGCGCCGCCAGCCAAAAGCGAGAACAACTAAATCTAAATCACGTCAGGACGATTTTTATGTAATTAAAGAAAAAGCACAAAGCCGACGTAAAGAAAACAAAGTTGAGCTTGAAATTAACATGGAAAGAATGGGAAGCAAAATTATCGAGCTTCATAAACTTTCTAAAAAATTCAAAGACCGTGTTATTCTAGACAACTTTAGTTTTGATTTTCAGCGTGGTGAAAGAATTGGAATTATTGGTAAAAACGGAACAGGAAAATCTACTTTCTTAAATCTTCTTACAGGAACAATTCCGCCAGACAGCGGCAGGGTTGTAAAAGGAGATACTATTAAAATTGGATATTATACACAATCCGGAATTAATCCAAAACCGGGTCAGCGTGTAATTGATATTATAAAAGAGTACGGAGAATATATTCCGCTTGCAAAAGGAAAAATCATTTCGGCTTCGCAATTGTTAGAGCGTTTTCTTTTTGATGCCAAAAAACAATACGATTATGTCGAAAAATTAAGCGGTGGAGAATTAAAACGTTTGTATTTATGTACGGTTTTAATTCAGAATCCAAACTTTTTAATTCTAGATGAGCCAACAAACGATTTAGATATTGTAACGCTAAACGTTCTTGAAAGTTTCCTTTTAGACTATCCAGGATGTCTATTAGTAGTTTCGCACGACCGTTATTTTATGGATAAAATTGTCGATCATTTATTTGTTTTTAGAGGAAATGGAGAAATCGAGAATTTCCCTGGAAACTATTCTGATTTCCGTGCTTATGAAGACAGTGCCGATGTGGCTCAAAAAGAAGAAAACAAAGCCGAAAAGAAAGACTGGAAACAAAACAATCCTACTGGAAATTTAAGTTTCAACGAGCAAAAAGAATATCAAAAAATAGAAAGAGAAATTAAAGATTTAGAAATCGAAAAAACTAAAATCGAGCAATTATTCTCTGACGGAAAAGTTGCCGACGCCGATATTGAGAAAAAAGCAAACGAACTGCAAAGCATCATAAACAAAATAGATAAAAAAGAAGAACGCTGGTTTGAACTTTCGGCTAAACTTGAAAGTTAATATTTCAGTTATAGATTTTTGTTTTCAAAAAAAATCATTTTTTCAACTAAAACACAGACTAAAGCCTAATTTTATATATTTACGATCTTTAAAAACAAATACCACATGAAAAAATTATTAGTTGCTTTTTCAATTCTTACCTTTTTTATCTCTTGTTCAAGTGATTCTGGATTAGAAAAAATTCCTGAAAAAATAGATTACAGCGTTGAAAACGAAAAAGAAATCACAGATTATCTAGTTAAAAACAATTTAACAGCAAAAAAAACAGACACTGGTTTACATTATATCATTACTGAAGAAGGAACCGGCAAACAACCCATTACACAATCATCTATTACTGTTACCTACAAAGGTTCTCTTACCAATGGAAAAGTTTTTGATCAAAATGCTTCGGGCGCAACTTTCCCATTAAGCAAATTAATTTTAGGATGGCAGCAAGGATTACCCTTTTTTAAAGAAGGCGGAAGTGGTATTTTGTTTGTTCCAGCACATTTAGGATACGGCAGTTATTCTGTTTCTGGCATTCCAGGAGGTTCTGTTTTAATATTTGAAATTAAACTGATTACCGTAAATTAATTCGCCTGAAAAACGAAATATTATAAGAATGCTTTTTCAAATACAATCTTATCTAAAATTTCTTTGGAATTCTAAAAACGAACATGGTGTTCACTCCCCTTTCGTTTTTAGTCTGCTGACAAAATGTTTCTATGATAAGAAGCCTAAACCAGAATATAAAATTCTAAAAAAATACAGAAAATTACTTCTTGAAAACAAAAATTTCATCGAAGTAACTGATTTTGGCGCAGGTTCAAAAGTCTTTAAATCAGATAAGAGACAAATTTCTAAAATTGCATTGACGGCTGGAATTTCTCCAAAACGTGCTGAACTATTATTTAGAGTAACCAATTATTTCAAGCCAAATAACATTCTTGAAATAGGAACTTCATTAGGTTTAGCAACTTCTGCCCTAGCTCTTGGAAACACAAACGCAAAAGTTACTACTATTGAAGGATGCCCACAAACTGGAAATATTGCAAAAAATCAACTGGAAAAATTTGATTGCAAAAACGTCGAAAACATAATTGTAGAATTTGAATCTTTTTTAGTTTCTGAAAATCTAAAATCTAAAACATACGATCTAATTTACTTTGACGGTAATCATTCTAAAAAAGCAACTTTAGCCTATTTTGAAAGTTTATTACCAACAATCAACAACAATTCAGTTTGGATTTTTGATGATATTCATTGGTCTCCAGAAATGGAGGAAACTTGGGAAATCATAAAAAATCACCCAAAAGTAAAAGTTACTATCGATACCTTTCAATGGGGATTTGTATTTTTTAGATACGAACAAGAAAAAGAGCATTTTATAATTAGAGCATAACAAAAAAGACGATCAGAAATGATCGTCTTTTTTGTTTCAATAAAAACTTGAAGATTATTTTTTAGCTGCTGCCGTTTCTTCAGACTTCGCTCCTATTCTGTTTACTGTATACATTGGTGCAAACTTAAGTTTTAAACCAGCGATTTTTCTGTTATCTTCAGCAGTAAGACCTTCTTTTTCAACTGTATTTTTACGGCTGTCAAGTGCCTCATACATAAGTTTAACTTCATCCCAGTCTTCTCTTGAATACTTATCTTTATTATTCTCAACTGTATGAACAAATTGCTGGTAAACACTATGAATGTTTTTAGCATTTACCCAATCAAAATTCATATCATCACCAATCTTGCCTTCACCAAATAAGGTATTTCGTAATTGTTGTTTTGGGCTTGGACTTGGGGCAAAAAGGACAGCCATTTCATTTCTAAACTCTTCATATTTAACTTTACTCGTGTTTATTTTCTCCGTTGCCGCGGTATTGTCTTTAATATCTGCCAAAGCCAATTGTGCTTCTTCTGCTCTTTTATCATATTCAGTTTCTACACCTTTCCAATTTTCTTTCAAATCATCAGCGGTTACATTTTTAACTGAATCGACATAAGCCACATAAGAATCTATTGTTTTTTGAGCCTTTTCTTGTTTCTCATCTTTACACGAAGTAAAAATTAATGCAATAAATGCAATTCCTGACACTAATTGTATATTTTTCATAATTCTGATTATTTAAGATTACATAACAAATATAGTTATAACCCTAAGCGTTTTATTACACAATTATCACTTTTACAGCGTTAAACACAATATAATTCAGTAAAACTTAAAAAACATGATAATTACATAAAAACAACTCAAAATGGTATAACAGCATTTTCGATTCTAATTTTATATTATCCAAACAAGCACAAAAACGTAAATCAATATAAAAAACTTCATTTTGTAACATAATTCAATTTAAAACTACTTATCGTTTATTGAAAAGTGTTTTGTACTTTTAAATCCAAAAATTGTAAAACGAAATGGCAAATCCATTAATTAAAATAACCGACATAAAACGAAATTTTGTTCTAGGTAATGAAATTGTATATGTTTTAAAAGGAATTAATTTAGAAATCAACAAAGGAGAATATGTTGCATTAATGGGGCCTTCGGGATCTGGAAAATCAACTTTAATGAATTTATTAGGTTGTTTAGATACTCCAACTTCTGGGCGATACATTTTAAACGGAAAAGATGTCAGCCAGATGAAAGATGATGAATTGGCAGGAATTAGAAACAAAGAAATTGGTTTCGTATTTCAAACCTTTAATCTTTTACCAAGAACAACTGCCCTAGACAATGTTGCATTGCCAATGATTTATGCTGGACATTCAAAATCAGAACGTAATGCGAGAGCAGTCGAAGTACTAACGCAGGTTAATCTAGCAGATAGAATGGATCACCAGCCTAATCAGCTTTCGGGAGGACAACGCCAGCGTGTTGCCATTGCGAGAGCATTGGTTAACAAACCATCTATTATTTTGGCCGATGAGCCAACGGGAAACTTAGACAGTAAAACTTCGGTAGAAATTATGAAGCTTTTTGGTGATATTCATGCACAAGGAAATACCGTAATTCTGGTAACTCACGAAGAAGATATTGCGGCTTATGCGCATCGCGTTATTCGTTTAAGAGATGGATTAATCGAAAGTGACACCACGAAATAGTTTAACCGGAAAAGAAAAACTTAGCATCTTAGCACCTCAGAACCTTAGTATCTTAAAAAAAAATGAAAGTATATACAAAAACAGGCGACAAAGGAACTACGGCTCTTTTTGGAGGCACGAGAGTTCCTAAAGATCATATCAGGATTGACAGTTACGGAACTGTTGATGAATTAAATTCTTACATTGGATTAATTCGCGATCAAGAAATGGATTCTCATTATAAAACTATTCTAATAGAAATTCAAGATCGCTTATTTACCGTTGGAGCAATATTAGCAACACCACAAGAAAAAGAGGTTTTAAAAAACGGCGAACTTCGTTTGAAAAACTTAGGCATTATTGATTCTGATATTGAATTACTTGAAAACGAAATTGACAAAATGGAGGAAAGTTTACCGCCGATGACTCATTTTGTTTTACCAGGCGGACATCCCACCGTGTCACATTGTCATATAGCACGCTGCATTTGCCGCAGAGCAGAACGTTTGGCAGTGCATTTAAGCCATAATGAACACGTTCCTGAAGTAGCAATCAAGTACTTAAACCGACTTTCTGACTACCTTTTTGTCTTGGCACGAAAGTTGTCCTCAGACTTAAAAGTGGAGGAAGTGAAATGGATTCCTCGCAAGTAAAAATTTAGATTTTAGAGCTTCGTTTTTAGATTTTTTTCAATGTATTAATCTAAAATCAACAATCTAAAATCTGTAATTTAGAAGACGTTCTTAAATTTTATTAAAATAAATCAAAATTTACTTGTCTTTTTCAGTAAAAAATTTATTTTTGCACAAACTAAACAGATAACAGATGTATTGGACATTAGAATTAGCATCTTATTTAAGTGATGCGCCATGGCCTGCTAACAAAGACGAACTTATTGACTACGCTATTAGAGCTGGTGCTCCATTAGAAGTAGTAGAGAACCTTCAATCAATCGAAGATGAAGGCGAGATATATGAATCAATGGAAGAAATTTGGCCTGATTATCCAACAGACGAAGATTATCTTTGGAATGAGGATGAATATTAAAAAATAAACCAAAGGAAAAAGTCTCATCACCGAGGCTTTTTTTTTGGTTCAAATACACAACATATAATAAAGAAATACTAATAAATTATGAGTTTCATAAACAGCATCATCAAGGTCTTTGTAGGTGATAAATCTCAAAAAGATGTCAAAGCTTTACAACCTTATTTAAACAAAATTAAAACATTCGAAACCAGCTTAATGGCTTTATCTCATGATGACCTAAGAGCTAGAACTGTATATTTTAAAGATAGAATTAAAGAAGCCAGAGCAGATAAAGATGCTAAAATTGCTTCGCTTAAAGCTGAAGTTGAAAACATCGAAGACATCGACAAAAGAGAAGATCTTTATGATGCGATAGACAGTCTTGAAAAAGAAGCTTATGAAATTTCTGAAAAAACTTTATTAGAAATTCTTCCAGAAGCATTTTCTGTAGTTAAGGAAACAGCACGTCGTTTTAAAGACAATTCATTTATTGAAGTTACTGCTACTCCAAAAGACAGAGAATTTTCGGCTTCAAAAACGTATGTTACTATTGAAGGTGACAAAGCTACTTGGGCTAACAAATGGAATGCTGCTGGTAAAGAAATTACTTGGGACATGATTCATTATGATGTTCAGTTAATTGGAGGAATGGTTTTGCATGAAGGTAAAGTTGCCGAAATGCAAACAGGTGAAGGTAAAACTTTGGTAGCAACACTTCCTTTATACTTAAATGCTTTGACAGGAAACGGAGTTCACTTGGTAACTGTGAATGACTACTTAGCAAAACGTGACAGCACATGGAAAGCGCCTTTATTCGAATTTCATGGTTTAACTGTTGATTGTATCGATAATCACCAGCCAAGTACTGAACAAAGAAAAAAAGCATACGATGCCGATATCACTTACGGAACCAACAACGAATTTGGTTTTGACTACTTAAGAGATAACATGGCGCACTCGCCTAGCGATTTAGTTCAAAGAAAACACAATTATGCGATTGTCGACGAGGTCGATTCTGTATTAATTGATGATGCTAGAACACCGCTTATTATTTCAGGACCAGTTCCTCAGGGAGATCGTCATGAATTTAACGAATTGAAACCGAAAATCGAAAACCTAGTAGCGCAACAACGTCAATTAGCAAACGGTTTCTTGGCAGAAGCTAAAAAATTAATCAAAGAAGGAAATACTAAAGAAGGCGGATTCTTATTATTAAGAGCTTACAGAAGTTTACCTAAAAATAAAGCATTAATTAAATTTTTGAGTGAAGAAGGAATCAAACAATTGCTTCAAAAAACCGAAAATCAATATATGCAAGATAACAATCGCGAAATGCATAAAGTTGATGAAGCTTTATACTTTGTGATTGAAGAAAAAAACAATCAAGTCGAATTGACAGACAACGGTATTAAATACCTTTCTGGAGATACTGATGCAGATTTCTTCGTTTTACCAGACATTGGTACAGAAATCGCTGCAATTGAAAAACAAAAATTAGACAAAGACGCTGAAGCGGAAGCTAAAGAACGATTATTCCAAGATTTTGGGGTAAAAAGCGAGCGTATCCATACTCTTACACAACTTTTAAAAGCATATGCTTTATTCGAAAAAGATGTAGAATATGTGATCATGGACAACAAAATTATGATTGTCGATGAGCAAACAGGTCGTATTATGGATGGTCGTCGCTATTCTGACGGATTACACCAAGCGATTGAAGCTAAAGAAAATGTAAAAATTGAAGCTGCAACTCAAACTTTTGCAACTGTTACATTACAGAATTATTTCAGAATGTACAGCAAATTGGGTGGTATGACAGGTACAGCAGTTACTGAAGCTGGAGAGTTATGGCAGATTTACAAATTGGATGTTGTTGAAATTCCAACCAACCGTCCGATTGCTAGAATAGACAAAGAAGATTATATCTACAAAACAACAAGAGAGAAATTCAACGCTGTTATCGAAGATGTTACTGAATTATCAAACGCTGGAAGACCAGTTTTGATTGGAACAACTTCTGTAGAGATCTCTGAATTGTTAAGCCGAATGTTGAAAATGAGAGGTGTTACACACAACGTATTAAATGCTAAAATGCACAAGCAAGAAGCACAAATCGTTGAAGAAGCTGGTAAAGCTGGTGTTGTAACAATTGCTACAAACATGGCTGGTCGTGGTACCGATATTAAATTATCTCCAGAAGTAAAAGCTGCGGGAGGTTTAGCAATCGTTGGTACAGAACGTCACGATTCTCGTCGTGTAGACAGACAGTTACGTGGTCGTGCTGGTCGTCAAGGAGATCCAGGAAGTTCTCAATTTTATGTTTCTCTAGAAGATAACCTAATGCGTTTATTTGGTTCTGAAAGAGTTGCTAAAGTTATGGACAGAATGGGACTTCAAGAAGGTGAAGTTATTCAACATTCGATGATGACTAAATCTATTGAGCGCGCTCAGAAAAAAGTAGAAGAAAACAACTTTGGTGTTCGTAAACGTTTATTAGAATATGATGACGTAATGAACTCACAACGTGAAGTAGTTTACAAACGTCGTCGTCACGCATTGTTTGGTGAGCGTTTAAAACTGGATATTGCAAATATGCTTTACGATACGTGCGAACTAATCGTAAGTAATAATAAAGTAACAAACGATTTCAAAAATTTCGATTTTGATTTAATTCGTTACTTCGGAATTACTTCTCCAATCTCAGAAGCTGATTTTACAAAATTATCAGATATTGAAATTACAGGAAAAGTATACAAAGAAGCACTTGCTTTCTATACTGAAAAAACAGAAAGAAGCGCAAGAGAAGCTTTCCCAATTATTAAAGGAGTTTACGAAGAGCCAAATAATCATTTTGAAAGAATCGTAGTTCCATTTACTGACGGAATCAAAACGCTTAATGTTGTTACAGACTTAAAGAAAGCATACGAAAGCGAAGGAGCTCAGTTAATTGCTGATTTTGAGAAAAACATCACACTTTCGATTGTCGATGAGGCTTGGAAAAAACATTTACGTAAAATGGACGAATTGAAACAATCTGTTCAATTAGCCGTTCACGAACAAAAAGATCCATTGCTTATCTACAAATTAGAAGCTTTCAATTTGTTTAGAGGAATGTTGGACAACGTTAACAAAGAAGTTATTTCATTCTTATTTAAAGGAGATTTACCTGCTCAAAACGTTCCTGAAATTCACGAAGCAAGAGAAGTTCGCCAGAAAGAAAATTTACAATTAAGCAAAGACGAAATTGTAAACAGCGAAGAAATTAATCGTGAAGCTGGAGAAACACAACAACGTCAAGTTACAGAAACCATTGTTAGAGAGATGCCAAAAATCAATCGTAATGACAATGTAACTATTCAAGAAGTTGCAACTGGTAAAACAGAAACAATGAAATATAAAAAAGCAGAAACTCTTTTAGCTTCAGGAGCTTGGGTTATTGTTAAAGAATAATTTTTATTTCAAATTACATATTAAAGCCTGCAAGTTTTCAAAAACTTGCAGGCTTTATCATTTAAAAGAACCTTCAATTGCTTAAACCTCTTGAATATTTTTTTTGAAAAAATTTAAAATAAGTTCTTTCCAAAACGAATTAAATGTATTTTTGCATTCGAAACAACGAAATCAAACCTTGAAGAATATCTTCATCATATTACTTTCCGGTATACTTTTACTGCCATCTTTTGGCAATTTCTTTGTTTATACTAATTTCAAACTGAATCAAGAGGAAATTATAAAAACCATTTGTGTACAGCGTAAACAAGTTTTCAATACCTGTAACGGTCGATGCGAGCTTCAAAAAAGCTTAAAAAAATACGCTGATAACGAAAAAAAAATGGAAAACAATCTTAAAGAAAAAACAGAGATTGTTTACATTCAAAATACAATTACAGCACCTTACCAATTAGTGGTGCCAATTAAAACTAAAACACAAAACTTTTCTGTTTTAGACAAAAAACCTGTTTCGGTTTCGAACACTTCGTTTCGTCCGCCATCCTATTTTATATAATTTTTTAAATCTACTTTCAATTTTACAATTGAAATCATTTTTATTGCCCAAAAGCAATGAAACGTGCTTACGCACATCTCAAATTTAAAATCAAATTATATAAAACCCATAAAATGAAAAATACTTTATACAGAGCTTTAGCTATTGTAACACTATCTATATCTTTATTTTCTTGTTCAAACGATGATAACAACGAAACGATTACAGGAAACGGAAAAATCACTTTAAAATTTGACAACGCATACGGAGCAAACGATCTAATTTTAAGCACTCAAGGAAACACAACTTCTAACAATGAAGTATTAAAAATTAGTCTTGTAAAATATATTGTCAGCAATGTTGTTTTTACAAAAGCTGACGGAACCACTTTTACCTACCCAAAAAGCAAAAGCTACTTTATTGCAGATGAGTCTACTGCTGCCGGACAACAATTTCAACTTGCTGATATTCCTGCTGGAGACTACACAAAAGTAAAATTTGGAATTGGAGTTGATGAAGAACAATGGAAATTAGGCGCTGCTGGACAAGGTGATTTCTTAGCACAAGCCGATGCTGCCGGAATGATGTGGTCTTGGGCTGCTGGATATAAATTTTTAGCTCTAGAAGGCACATTTACTTCACCAACAGTTACAACTGCGACTCCTTTTATGATTCACACAGGAAAAACAGGAACAGATTACAACTATACTGAAGTAACTCTGGATCTTCCAACAAAAGCTTTAGTTCGTACAAACATTACTCCTGCTGTGCACATTATCACAGATCTTTCGAAAATTATCGACGGCAAAAACAAAATCAAACTTTCAGACAACAACATGGGCGGAATGGGCGCGATGATTATGGGAGGTGCTAATTTGCCATTAATTACACAAAACATCTCTGCAATGTTTAGAGTAGATCACGTACATAACGACTAAACTTATTTTCAGGAGCACAAAAGTCATTGTTTAACAGACCACTCGTCCTGCCATCCGTTAAATCTTTCACGGCGAACACCGCCGTAAAAGGATATCACTTCTGTCAGGGCTAAAAAACACCTTTTGTGCTTCTTAAAACCCAAAAATCATGTTGAAAATAAAATATTTTCTTTACCTGATCATTCCATTACTATGGAGCTGCTCAGATCAAGATGACGAATATATAAATGTGCCGCTAGAATTTAAAGTTCCATCAAACTTTCCAGGTCTTGCTTATAATATTGCATTAAATCCGCCAACAGTAAAAGGATTTGAACTAGGAAAAAAATTATTTTACGATGGACGTTTAGCATCTGACGGAGTAGTTTCCTGCGGTTTCTGTCACATTCAAGCAAATGCTTTTACGCATCACGGACATACTGTAAGTCATGGCGTAGACAATGCACAGGGAACACGAAATACACCATCCATTCAAAATTTAGCATTTCAAACTACTTTTATGTACGACGGTGCGGCTGATCATTTAGATTTACAGCCATTGATTCCGCTTAAAAGTGCGATCGAAATGAATGGTGATTTGAATGCTATTCTAAAAATGATGAAAGCCGATAAGGAGTACCAAAAACTATTTGGGCAGGCTTTTGATGATGGTGCCATTACAACCGAAAATATGCTGAAAGCCCTTTCGCAATTTATGGTTATGGTGGTTTCATCAAATTCAAAATTTGACAAATACAGACGAAATGAATCTGACGGAAGTTTTACTTCTGATGAATTGGCAGGTTATGATTTATTTAAATCAAAATGTGCTTCATGTCATGCAACAGATTTACAAACTGATAATTCGTTTCGAAATAATGGTTTAGCAGTAAATCCAGCCGTTAATGATATTGGTCGTTATAGAGTAACAGAACTGGCAAGTGATTATTATAAATTTAAAGTACCAAGTTTACGAAATGTAGAAGTTTCTGGTCCCTATATGCATGATGGAAGATTTGGAACTCTTGAAGGTGTTTTAGATCATTATGCAAGTGGAATTGAAGATTCTCCAACTTTAGATCCAATTTTAAAACAGAATGGAAAATTTGGAATTGCGCTTTCTGCAACTGAAAAACAACAAATAATCGCTTTTCTGAAAACGCTGACAGATAATCAGTATTTAACAGATAAACGTTTCTCGGAATTTTGACAAAGTACATCATCAAAGTTTGTCATTTCGACGGAGGAGAAATCACACTAGAAAATCCGTAAAGAAAAGCGCAAATCTTTGTCGACGAACGAGTGTGATTTCTCCTCCGTCGAAATGACAAAAAAATAAATCTATAATAAAAACAGGCACCCAGCCCCGATTGCAGTGGAAAGCCTTTTTGAAGAAAGACCTTATTTTTCTTGAGTTTATAGAGCGACCAACGGAAGCTTTATAAACTTATAGAAAAATCGGATTTTGAAAAAAGCTTGCAACGAAAAGCGGGATTAGCTCCTAAAAACAATAAAAATGAAAAAATTAATAATAGTTTGTACTTTTTTGGTTGGATTTTCAGCCTTTAGTTCTACTGTAAAAGACAGTATTTCGACATTCACCTTTCAGCGTTTAGCTCTTATGGAAGATTTTGAGTGTGATGCCTGCGGTTGTTCTGCAAGCGGCGGAAGTATGGGTTTTAGCTCAATGCTAAATAACAATTTTGTTGGACTTCGATATTTTAAACAAAGCTATACAAGCCGTGACGGTATTTTTGCTAATTCGCCTTGGATAGACGAAAATTTCAATACTGTTCAAGCCTGGGCAAGGATTCCGATTTCAGAGAAAATTCAGGTTTCTGCTTTAATTCCATATCATTTTCATGAAAGACAATTAACAGCAGGAACGCAAAGTATTGAAGGTTTAGGCGATATGACTATTATGGGACTTTATACTGTTTATGAAACTCAAAAAGACAGTACGGTTTTTACTCACAAACTAAATCTTGGTGGTGGAGTTAAGATTCCAACGGGGCAATTTAAAGAAACCAACAATTTAGGAACTATAAATCAGAGTTTTCAATTAGGAACTGGAAGCTGGGATTTCCCTTTGGTTTCAGAATATGTAATCAAACACAAAAATCTAGGTCTAAACACTACTTTAAACTATATTTTTAAAACTGAAAACAGTAAAAATTACCAATACGGCGACCAATTTAATTATGCTGGTACTTTTTTCTATTTGTTTGATGCAAATAAATTTCAAATTGTTCCGCAGGCAGGACTTGCGGGTGAAATTTACCAAACTAATAAGCAACACGGACTTGATTTACCAAATACGGCAGGAGATATTTTGTTTGGAAAATTTGGCATTGAAGCCGGAAAAGATAAATTTTCGATTGGTGTAAATGCAATGCTTCCAATAACGCAGCATTTGTCAAATGGCAACATGGAAGCCAATTACAGATGGAGTATTAATTTGAATTATACTTTGTAAAAAAGGTTCTGAGATGCTAAGGTTCTGAGATACTAAGATAAAAAACTTAGAACCTTAGTCTCTTTAAAATTTATCTTGGATTTTCTTCGTAATAACGCGCCTCAATTCTCTTAATATCTTTGATAGAGTTTTTTGCCCACGAAAGACGTTTTTCTAGAATTTCTTCTTCAGATAACTGCCACTTAATATCTGAATTTCGCAGTCTATTGGTTAGGTTTTGAATAATGATTGCAGCTGAAACAGAAATATTCAAGCTTTCCGTAAAACCAACCATCGGGATTTTAAGGAAACCATCCGCTTTTTCTAATATTTCTTCAGATAATCCATCTCGTTCCGTTCCAAAAAATAAGGCACTTGGTTTTGTAATATCAAAATCCTCAAGCAAGCAATCATTTTCATGCGGAGTAGTTGCAATGATTTGATAACCTTTATTTTTTAAAGTAGAAATACAATTGCTGACAGAATCAAACTGATTAATATCTACCCATTTTTGAGCACCCATCGCAATTTCCTTATCGATTTTTTTTCCATATCGCTGTTCGATAACATTTAATTCCTGAATTCCAAAAACTTCACAGCTGCGCATTACGGCACTTGTGTTATGCATTTGAAAAACATCTTCGACAGCAATAGTAAAATGTTTAGTACGATTTCCAAGTACGTTTAGAAATCTTTCTTTACGATTATCCGTTAATATATTTTCAAGAAAAGCGAGGTAATCTAAATCAACCATTATAATTTTATTTGCTGCAAAAATACATTTTAAAGAATAGTCGAATTAGTTTTATTCTATTTTTTACTAAAAATGCCGTCTAAAACTTGATAAAAAACAGCTTCACCAAATGTTTTATTATCCTTTTCGTCAGGAAAAATAGGCTCTGGTTTTATATTACTCATCTCTTTTTTCAGTAATAACCTTGTATTTACCAAAGAGTAATATTTTCCTGCTTCAATTTGTGTTGGAGTAAATCCAGGTTTCGGATTATAAATTGAAAATGGAGCAGGAGAATTATAATACTTCTTAAATTGGACCGCCAATGGAGTTTCTTTTAAGAATGAAAATGCCATTAAATCATCATTTTCACTAAATAAATTTTTATTTTTAGAAACTGATTGTCCAAAAAAAGAAATGCTCACTAAAAAAAATCCAATCAAAAATAGTCTTTTCATCTGATAAAAATAAAGTATAAAAATAAGAAAAAACTATTTTTATAATCAAACCAAAAGATAAATTCTATTTTGCGAAAAAATAGATCGAAAATAATTAATGATATGAAAAAGAAAATTGTAGTATTAACTGGTGCTGGAATAAGTGCCGAAAGCGGTATTAAAACCTTTCGAGACAGCGATGGTTTATGGGAAGGCCACGACGTTATGGAAGTTGCGACTCCCGAAGGCTGGCACAAAAACCAAGATCTAGTATTGGATTTTTACAACAAAAGGCGCCAACAGCTTAAGGAAGTGAATCCGAATTTAGGCCATCAGATTTTAGCTGAATTAGAAAACCATTTTGATGTTTATATTGTTACTCAAAATGTTGATGATTTGCATGAACGCGCTGGAAGCTCAAAAGTTTTGCATTTGCATGGAGAATTATTAAAAGTAAGAAGCACAAAAAACCGCGAATTAATTCTAGACTGGACCAATGATTTACTTACTGGTGATCTTGATAAAAACGGTCATCAGTTGAGACCTCATATTGTTTGGTTTGGCGAAGAAGTTCCTGCACTTGAAGAAGCCATTTCGATTGTAGAAGAAGCTGATTATTTGGCCGTAATTGGAACTTCGCTTCAAGTATATCCTGCTGCTGGATTAATTTCATATACCTACAGCATTACTCCGGTTTTTTACATTGATCCTAAACCAATTTCGATTCCTAATATTCAGAACAAAGTTGAAGTTATTGCTAAAACTGCTACCGAAGGAGTGGCAGAAATGAGAAAAAAATTGTTCGAACTGGAAAAAATATCATGATCGTAGAAAATCTTTTACAGCAATTATCGCAAATAGGTTTCTTGGCTCAATTACTCGTTTTTACAATAGAAAATGGCATTCTGCTGCTAATGGCGGTTTTAATTGGAAAAATAGTTGAACCTAAAAACACTGTTCTAAATATAAAGGATAGAAAATGGGTTATTTCGACTTTGATCTGCAATATTTTCATTACAGCTCTAGGATTTAAACTGTATCAATTGCAACTCATTCGAATAGATTTTTCGGCTTCTTTAACTTCAACTGTAATCGATACTCTTATACTCATTATTTTGATGGACTTTTTTATGTTTTGCTTTCACTATCTAGCACATACTCTAAAATGGTTCTATCCAATTCATAAACTGCATCATACCCACGTCAACACCAATGTTTATAGTTTATTTGTGCTTCATCCAATAGAAACTCTAGGTTTTGGTTTTATATGGCTTATTCTCATTTCTATTTTTGAGTTTAATTACATCAGTTTAATCATTTATTTGTTTTTAAATTTGATGTATGGAATATTTGGTCATTTACAAAAAGATCTATTTCCTGCATTCTGGCACAAAAACTTTATGACAAAATGGATTTCTACTACAAAATTTCATGGCGATCATCATAAAAATGAAGCTCATAATTTTGGCTTTTACTTTACCATTTGGGATAAAATTTTCAAAACTAGTATTTAATTTAAAAGTTCCTCTATAATAACGCTTCGGTAATTTTCAGAAGTTTTAACAATAGCTTATATTTGCACCTTTCGAAAAAACAACATAACAATGACTACTCTAAACGAACTGAATGCTATATCGCCAATTGATGGAAGATATAGAAATAAAACTCAAAATTTAGCACCTTTTTTCTCAGAAGAAGCTTTGATAAAATATCGCGTATTGGTTGAAATTGAATATTTCATTGCCTTATGCGAAGTGCCTTTGCCTCAGCTTTCAGATATAGACTCTAGTTTATTTGACAGCTTAAGAGATATTTACAAAAATTTCTCTACAGAAGATGCGCTTTGGATTAAAGAAACTGAGAAAGTAACCAATCACGATGTAAAAGCGGTTGAATACTTTATTAAAGATGCCTTTGAAAAACTAGGTTTATCTAAATACAAAGAGTTTATTCACTTCGGACTGACATCTCAAGATATTAACAATACTGCAATTCCGCTTTCTACAAAAGAAGCTTTTGAGCAGGTTTATATGCCATCGTTAATTGCTTTAATTTCTAAATTAAAAGAATTAAGTGTAGAATGGGCAGCCATACCAATGCTTGCACGTACGCACGGACAACCAGCCTCTCCTACTCGTTTAGGCAAGGAAATTTTGGTTTTTGTAGAACGTCTTGAAGAGCAAATGCGTTTGTTATTTAATATTCCATTTGCAGCTAAATTTGGCGGGGCAACAGGAAACTTCAATGCACATCATGTAGCGTACCCGCAAATCGACTGGAAACAATTTGGAAATAAATTCGTTGAAACAGATTTAGGTTTACACCATTCTTTTCCAACAACTCAAATTGAGCACTACGATCATTTTGCAGCATTCTTTGATGGTTTAAAAAGAATCAATAATATCATCATTGATTTAGACCGTGACATTTGGACTTATGTTTCAATGGAATATTTCAAACAAAAAATAAAAGCCGGCGAAATTGGTTCATCTGCAATGCCGCATAAAGTAAACCCTATTGATTTTGAAAACTCAGAAGGAAATTTAGGAATTGCAAACGCAATTTTTGAGCATTTAGCAGCTAAATTACCTATTTCAAGATTACAACGTGATTTAACAGACAGTACTGTTTTACGTAATGTTGGAGTTCCAATGGGACACACAATCATTGCTTTTGAAGCAACTCTAAAAGGTTTAAACAAATTATTATTAAACGAAAATAAATTTGCTGAAGATTTAGAGAAAAACTGGGCTGTTGTTGCAGAAGCGATTCAGACTATTTTACGTCGCGAAGCATATCCAAATCCATATGAAGCGCTAAAAGGACTAACAAGAACAAATGAAGCCATTGATAAAAATGCAATTCACAATTTCATTGCCACTTTAGAAGTTTCTGATGCAGTTCGAGCTGAATTAATGCAGATAACTCCTAGTAATTATGTAGGAATTTAAATAAAACCTAAAATATTTTCTAAAAAAAAGCTATCTTTATCGAGATAGCTTTTTTTTTAACGCAGGAAGTTAATCCAGATTCAAACAAAAATCCTTTTATCGAAAAAAATATTGTTTTTTCACCACTGCTGAATGGCATACGAAAGCGCCAGGAACCAATCTAAAAAGGGCTATTTAAGTAAACAGCTTAAATAAAAAATCGGACTAAGCTCCTTAAAAACAAAAATACCCTTTATGATTGCCTTAAACGCCGCTGCCGAAAGTACACACCATTTACAACCCTTAATCAGTGATCTGGGATTAATCCTGATGACTGCTGGAATCGCTGTTTTATTATTTAAAAAAATGAAACAACCTCTAGTTTTAGGATACCTGATTGCAGGATTCCTAGCTGGAAATCACTTTGATTTTTTCCCTTCAATAACCGACATGAAAAGTGTTGAAGTATGGGCCGAAATTGGGGTTATCTTTTTGCTGTTTAGTTTAGGACTCGAATTTAGTTTTAAAAAGCTGATGAAAGTTGGAGGCACCTCCTCCATCACTGCGATAACCCAGATTTTATTCATGACCATTATAGGTTATTGTGTAGGACAATGGATGGGATGGGGAAAAATGGACAGCGTTTTTCTTGGAGCAACACTCTCAATCTCATCAACAACTATTATCATTAGAGCCTTTGATGAACTGGGTGTAAAAGGTAAAAAATTCGCTGGAATAGTATTTGGAGCCTTAATAGTCGAAGATATTGTGGCTATTTTAATGCTTGTTTTATTATCGACTATTGCAGTCAGCGATCAAGTTTCTGGTGCCGAATTATTACAATCAGTTCTAAAACTAGTTTTCTTTTTAATCATTTGGTTCCTAGGAGGAATCTTTATCATACCGACAATTCTAAAAAAAGCCAAACATCTTTTAACTGATGAGATGTTGCTTATTATTTCACTGGCATTATGTTTAATGATGGTTGTATTTGCTGCAAAAGTTGGCTTCTCGCCTGCATTAGGAGCTTTTATAATGGGTTCTATCATTGCCGAAACTACGATGGCTGAAAAAATCGAACACTTAATTCAGCCTGTAAAAGATCTATTTGGAGCCGTTTTCTTTGTATCAGTCGGGATGTTAATTAATCCAGACACCTTAATTACTTATGCACTTCCTGTTGCTTTAATTACACTTATTACCATTTTCGGAAAAGCATTTAGCTCCTCATTAGGTGCACTGCTTTCAGGTCAACCGCTTAAACAATCAGTTCAAACCGGTATGAGTTTAGCACAAATTGGTGAGTTCTCTTTTATTATTGCCACTCTAGGTATGACATTAAAAGTTACCAGCGATTTCTTGTATCCAATTATTGTTGCTGTATCAGCAGTTACAACCTTTACAACTCCATTTTTAATTAAATATTCAGATCCTTTCTCTGAACTTCTTGAGCGAAAGCTGCCAAAAAAATGGGTTAAAAACATAAACCGTTACAGCGTCAATGCACAAGCGATAAAATCAGTCAGCACATGGCAAATTGTACTACGAGCGTCTATAACTCAAATTATACTGCATACCATAATTATAGTTGCTATAATTTTATTATCATCAAAATTTGTTGCACCTCTGGTTGCTGACACTCGTTTTGGCAACACCTTAGCCGCACTTATTACACTAGTAATCATTGCTCCTTTTTTATGGGCGCTTTCTCTGCGTCGTGTAAAAGTTGATGAAGTAGAAACTTTATGGGAAGAACGTAAATATCGAGGCGCACTTTTAATGCTTATATTAATTAGAATGAGCCTTGGATTATTCTTTGTAGGGTTCTTATTGAATATTTTCTTTTCTCCTTTAGTGGCATTTGTCGCACTAATTATTGCGATTGGAGCATATCAAATTTTCCCTAAAAAGCTAAACGAACAATATCATAAAATTGAAAATCACTTTTTAAAGAACTTAAACGATCGTGAAAATAAAAAAATAGACAGAAGATATGCTAATCTAATGCCTTGGGACGGTCACATGTCTATTTTTGATATTGGAAAAGAATCAAACCTTGCAGGTAAAACACTTGAAGAATTGAGAATTCGAGAAAACATGGGGATAAACATCGCTTTTATTCGCCGTGGAGAAATTACAATTCCAATTCCAACCAAAAATGAACGATTGTTTCCTGGCGATGAGATATGCGTTATTGGAACTGACGAACAAATTGCACAGTTTACTACTTATCTAAAAAATGAAATTGAAGCTCCTAATAATGCTGAAGAATCAGATATTGTACTTCGTCAATTAGAGATTTCAAACGAAGATTTTATTCAAAAAAGTATTGGTCAATTTAGAGGAAGAACTGGCGGACTTGTCGTAGGAATCGAACGAAATGGTAATCGAATTTTGAATCCTGAATCGAATATCATTTTAGAAAAAAACGATATCATCTGGGTTGTAGGCGATAAAAAACGAATGAACGAATTAATGCAAAAAAGTACACACGTTTCATTTTAAAAACTAATCACTTATATAAAAAAGAAAGCCACAGGAATTTTAATCTGTGGCTTTTTCTTTTTTATTTATTTGGCTGCGGTGTCATACGCAGATAAGGTTTTATAGGTGTATGTCCTTTAGGAAACTTCGCAGGAATATCACTGTCCGGAATTGCTGGAGCAATTACTACATCTTCTCCATCTTTCCAGTTTGCCGGCGTAGCAACACTATAATTTGCTGTTAACTGCAAACTATCAATGACACGAAGCAATTCGTCAAAATTTCTTCCTGTTGATGCTGGATAAGTCAAAGTCAATTTGATTTTTTTATCGGCACCAATTACAAAAACAGATCTTACGGTAAATTTATCACTTGCATTTGGATGAAGCATATCATACAAAGTAGCTACTTTTTTATCCTCATCAGCAATAATTGGAAAATTAACTTCAGTATTCTGAGTTTCGTTGATGTCTTTAATCCAATCTAAATGCGATTGTAAACCATCTACACTCAAAGCAATAACCTTAGTATTTCTTTTTGTAAACTCAGGAACATAATTCGCTACAGTTCCTAATTCAGTCGTACAAACAGGAGTAAAATCTGCTGGATGCGAAAACAAAACTCCCCAAGAATCTCCTAACCATTCATGAAAATTAATTGGTCCCTGCGTGGTTTCTGCATGAAAATCTGGAGCTATATCGCCTAATCTTAATGTTGACATAATTTATATTTTTTAGTTCCTCTAAAATTAACTAAAAAATACACTTAGAAAACATGCAAGAATTAAAAAAAAGTTAAAATTCTACATTCTCTATCTAATTACTATTTTAAATTAAATAAAGCGCATCACAAAGTACCAGAACGCAAGGGTTACAAACGAAATCGGAATTCCGAAACCAATCATCATACTGCTCAATTTTGGTTTTAAACCATAAGTCGAAGCTAGAATTGCACCCGTAATCATGGGCGCCATCGCTGTTTCCATAATCGTTATTTTTATAGGCTCTGAATGTTGGTTAAAAACAAATACATACAAAACCATAATAATAAACGGTGTGAGAATCAATCTAAAAAAAAGACCGAGACGAAGAAATCGCCAATGTTGACTTCGTCTATCAAAAGTAAGCTGCAATCCTACCGAAAGCAAAGCAAGCGGTGTTACCAAACTACCAATTTTCAACAAAAAAGATTGTACGTTTAATTCTAAATCATATTCAAAAACATTCAATAAACAGGCTGCAACAAAAGTAATAAAAGGCGGAAAAAAGATTATTTTCTTGCAAATACTCCATGCATCTGGACTTCCTTTAGAATAAAATGCAGCTACAAAAACACCCAAAGTAGAAACTACCACAAAAGTTCCAGGCTGATCTACCAATATCGCGGTTTCTAATCCTTTTTTGCCATACAAAGCTTCTATAATTGGATAGCCCAGAAAAGAGGAATTACTTAAACCTGCGGTTAAAATTAAGCAGCCAATTAATTTATTTGACCAGCCCAACTTTTTTCCTAAAAAATGAAAAAATACAAATGCCAATAAAAAAGCAATCCAGCCAGCTCCTATAGGAAACAGTAATTCGTTACTCCATTTTATTTTCGGAATATGATATAAGGTAATTGCAGGCAAACATAAATAAATGACAATTTTATTTAAAACCTTATAAATATGGGTTGGAAATTGTTTTACATGTTGTAAAATCAACCCCAAAGCAAGAAAGAAAAATATAAGTATAAAATTATTCATGGCGCTAAAAGTCTCAAAAATACATTTTTATTACATGTAAGTTTTTATAGAAACGAAACATTTTAGCTTCCGTAATCCTTTTTTAATTTTCTCATTAATAATCTCACCCCATTAACTGTTGCTTCATTAAAAGAATTGGTAAAAATGATATAACCAATAAACTTTTTACGGTCGATAGAAGCAATAGTATAATAAGTTCCGGCAGTTCCTGAATGCGTCGAAAAGTCTTGATTGTTCTCATAACTATTAAACCAACCCAAAGAATAACCTTCAATTCCTTTATGAATAAAACGATAAGTACTTGCTTTTAAATAATTATCCTGACCTTGAAGCCCCTGAATATTGAGCTGAACAAACTTAATATAATCAGTAAGTTTGATATTAATATCACCCGCAGGTTCTGTATAATCTAAATGATAATCTGTATTTGAAGGAACAGGACTTAATTTATTGTTTTCAAAAGAATGTCCCCATGTATCTTTTGCTTTTACATTTTCTGGCCATGACAATTTAACATCAAGTTTCAAATCTTTATTAAAAACCTCATCAACCAATTTTTCCCAGCTTTTTCCGCTCACTTTTTCGACCATCATTGTGGCGAGCGCGTAACCTGCATTAGAATAAACATATTTGTGGTCAGCCTCTATTTCTGCAGGATTTAAGGTAAGTACAAATTTTCCAAACTGATTTCTTTTCTCTTGATGAGTGCCTGTAAAATTAGGAAATGCCGGGTCATTTTCTCCCTGAAAAGGCTGAATTTTGGCTTGGTGCGACAATAATTTCTCGAGAGTTATATCGTAATATTCTGGTTTTGAAGTTTTCTTTAAATCTGGAAATAAATCAAAAAATTTAGACGTCCATTTCAGTTTTCCTTTTTCAACATATTTTGCAATAATAAAAGCTGTCATCGCTTTTGTATTCGAACCAATATGAAATCGGTCATTTAACGAAGCTGCATCTGTTAAACCTATCGAATGCAATCCTGATGTATTAATTTCTAACGTTTTACTGCCATTAACAACGGCATAACTCAATTCTGGAATTGCGTGTGCAACACGAATAGAATCTGCATATTGCGCATGATTTTGCCCATACATCAAAGTTGAAAAACAATAAAAGAAAAGGAATCTTAATTTAAATTTCATCGTAATAAATTGAGAGTGACACAAATTAACTACAAATCTAATACTAATAAAAAACACTCGAGTTCTCAAATCATTTTATTTTAAAACATCAGTCTCATTTCATTCAAAAATTAATTTTTAGTTAAAATCTTTTTTATTCCGTCAAAGCTTTTTATATTTGTAACATATTTTATTACAGTATGATTTCAGGTAAATTTGCCATAACGATTCACATTCTTACTTTGCTGACTAAATTCCCTAATGATTATTTATCATCAGAGTTTATTGCCGGCAGTATCAATTTAAATCCTGTTTTGGTTCGAAAAGAAATCGCAAACCTAAAAGCACATCATATTGTAGAAAGTAAAGAAGGAAAAAATGGCGGAACAAAATTGGCCGTAGATGCAGCGAAATTGACTTTAAAAGAGATTTTTGAAATGACTTTTGAAACTATTAATTTGGGGTATGCAAAAAATGAACCTAACCCAGATTGTCCTGTTGGAAAAAAAATCAATCAAAATCTAGCTGATTTATATAGAGAAATGAATCAGAAAGTGAGCGCACAATTAGAAAATATTTCGCTTGAAGATTTTTCGAACCAATTTTAAAACTATTTTTTTATCCTAAACTGTAACATTTTTTATTACTAAATAAATTTATATATTATGAAAATCGCAATTATTGGAGCTACAGGATTTGTTGGCTCAGCCATCTTAAACGAATTAGCAGATAGAAAACACGATATTTCGGCAATTGCTCGAAATCCAAAAGACAGTACAAATGCAACTTGGATTGCAGCGGATGTTTTTAATGTTGATGCTTTGGCAGAAGCTTTAAAAGGACACGATGTTGTAGTAAATGCTTTTAATCCAGGATGGACGAATCCTAATATTTATGATGATTTCCTAAACGGATCAAAGGCAATACAAGAAGCAGTAAAAAAATCAGGTGTAAAACGTTTTATTACCATTGGAGGTGCGGGAAGTTTATTTGTTGCACCAGATTTACAAGCAGTAGATACTCCAGATTTTCCAAAGGAAATCTTTAATGGCGCAAATGCAGCTAGAAACTACTTAAATATAATTAAAGAAGAAAAAGATTTAGACTGGGTATTTTTTAGTCCAGCGTTTGAAATGCATGCGGGAACTAAAACAGGAAGAACTGGTAAATATCGTTTAGGCCTAGAAAACCCTGTTTTTAATGACGAACAAAGAAGCATCTTATCTGTAGAGGATCTGGCAGTTGTTATCGCTGATGAAGTTGAAAACCCAAAACATCATCAAGTACGATTTACAGCTGGATATTAATTTTTTTTAAAGGCTCTAAGAAACTAAGGTTCTAAGCTGCTAAGTTTTTTTGCCACGAATTACATGAATTATTTTTTTAGCTAATAACACGTTCGTCATCCTGAGCGAAGTCGAAGGACACACAAGCAGCTCGACAAAGCTTGTCTATTTTGATTGCAGAGTTACTGGCATGCCCTTCGACTTCGTTCGGGAAGAAAAAAATATGATAACAAATTCGTGTAAATTCGTGTAATTCGTGGCAAACTAACTTTTTGAAACTGTTTTTGTTTTCAGTACTTTTACGTTATTAAAAAAGTATTTTGTCAAGTTTAAAGAAACAGTCGAGTAATTTAACTGAAAAAGCTGGAATTTCACCTCCCGAAATCACCAATGTTTCGGCTATTAATCAAATTAAAAATAAACGCAGACAACAACCTTCTGCCGGCGAATTAATCTCTGGAATTCTTTCTGGAAATAGAACGGCTCTCAGCCGTGCCATTACGCTTGTAGAAAGTACAAATCCTGAACATTCTGAGAAAGCAAATGAAATTATAAACGGCTGCCTGCCTCATGCAAATAAATCTGTCCGAATAGGAATTACGGGAGTTCCCGGAGTTGGAAAAAGTACTTTTATTGAAGCTTTTGGAACTTTCCTAACACAGGCAGGAAAAAAAGTGGCTGTGCTGGCTGTTGATCCAAGCAGTTCTATTTCACACGGAAGTATTCTGGGTGATAAAACCCGCATGGAGGAATTGGTAAAAGACGAAAATGCTTTTATACGCCCAAGTGCATCTGGAGAAACTTTAGGCGGTGTGGCTCGCAAAACCCGTGAATCAATAATTTTATGTGAAGCTGCTGGTTTTGATACTATAATTATTGAAACAGTTGGCGTTGGTCAAAGCGAAACCGCTGTTCACAGCATGGTAGATTTTTTTCTTTTATTGAAAATTTCTGGTGCCGGCGATGAACTACAAGGTATTAAACGCGGTATTATGGAAATGGCAGATGCGATTGTAATTAACAAAGCAGACGGCGATAATATCAAGAAAGCAAATCAGGCAAAACTGGAATTCAACAGAGCTTTACATTTATTTCCACCCAAAAAATCAAACTGGCAGCCAAAAGTAACTACTTGCAGCGCCATAACTAGAGATGGAATTTTAGATATTTGGAATACAATTTCTGAGTATTTCGAATTAACAAAAAAACAGGATTTTTTCAAGAGAAAAGAAAGGAACAAAATCATTTTTGGATGATGGAAACAATAAACGAACAATTAAAGCAAAATTTCTATAACAGTCCTGAAATTATCTCCCTTTTAGAGCAAAACAAAAAAGCAGTTCAAAATAATGAAATTTCACCTTTTACAGCTGCACAGGGTTTATTAAAATTATATTTTAATAAAGGTTCAAAGTAGCAAAGGTTCAAAGAGACAAAGGTTTTTTCTTATCAAATATAGCCCGTGGTTGAAACCACGGGCTATATTTTTGCCTAATCTCCAACTTTTACGTTTGACCCAGGTTTTCTCCTAGCTTGTCTTTTCTTTGTCTAAATTCATAAAAGTAAAAAGGTTCAAAGTAACAAAGTCATTAACTCTGTTTCTTTGAACCTTTGCTTCTTTGTTCCTTTGTACCTCTTTTAAAACTATTTTTTTCTCAGCTTATATTTGCTTTCTTTATACAAATTACCCGCCGTAATTACGTGTGCCAAGGCATCTTTTGCCAATTCTTCGTTTAATTTTACAGGAACTAAAGTCGTATCATTTTTAACTTCAAACTGAAGAGGTTTTAAATTGGGCTGCATAATTACAACCTGATTTTCAACTCTAAATGCATTAATATCATTAAACTGCATAATCGCTCTTCCTTGTACCTTTTCATCAAGTTTACTTAGGTTTCTACCTACCATTGGAGTTTCGAAAGGAAGTCCTAAATAACTCAGTAATGTTGGCGGAATATCAATTTGGCTTGCTAATTTATTATAAACAGCACCTTTTGGAACTCCAGGTCCCATAATAAATGCAGGAATATGGAATTTATTTATTGGTACTAAATTTTTCCCGTACGTTCTTGTATTATGATCCGCAATTACAATAAAGATTGTATTTTTAAAATAAGGCTCTTTTTTAGCCATTTCAAAGAATTTTCCAATCGAAAAATCGGCATATTTCATAGCATTGTTTACCGTTGCAGGTTTTGTATCATAAGGTTTTATTCTACCTGCAGGATATTCAAAAGGTTCATGATTTGAAGTCGAAAACATTAAAGAGAAAAATGGTTTATCGCCTTTTGCCTTAAAGTAATTATTAGCTTTAGTAACCAAATCTTCATCAGAATAACCCCAAGTCCCTTTAAAAGCATATTTATTTCCGTCAGATTCAAAATCTTCCTGATCTACAATATCCTGAAAACCATTTCCGTTGAAAAACGACGCCATATTATCAAAATTGGCCATTCCTCCATAAATAAAACTTGTATCGTATCCTTTTTGTTTTAAAGCATCTGCAAGCGTAAAAAATCCTTGCTGCGAGTTTCCAAGTTTTACCACACTTTCTGACGGTGATGGTAAAAATCCAGTTACAACAGCTTCAATTCCGCGAACACTTCTTGTTCCTGTACAATACAAATTGGTAAACAATAGTCCTTCTTTTGATAATTTATCAAATTCTGGTGTCAAAGGTTTTCCTCCTAAAATTCCAACATATTCAGCACCTAAACTTTCTTGTAAAAAGATCACCAAATTGTATGGCTTTTTCATAACAGAATCTGGCTGCTGTACATGAAGAAAAGGAATTTCAGCATCTGTAAAATCGTTTGGACCAGCAATCATGTATTTTTTCACACGAGCGATTGCTTCGGCTTCATCCATTTTACCGTACATTTTTGTGTTTCCTTCATTCTTAATCGAATAAGCAGCAAAAGCAACTGTATAAAATGAGTTTAATCCTAAAGTATTAGTCAATTGATCTGTTGAAAAAACAGCATTACTGGCATTGATAGGACGTTTTGAAGTAAGACTTGAACGTGCACCAAAAAACAATAAAAATGCTAGTAATGGAAAAACCATTAATTTGAATTTATATTGAGTACTTGTTGTATGAAAATATTTTTTCCCTTTTTTGAAAGCAAAATAAATAACTACTCCAAGAATTATAAAAGTCACGATAATGGAAGTCAGATAACTTTTTAAAAGCATTCCAACAACTTCTTTTGGATAAATAAGGTAATCTAAGAAAATTTTATTGGGACGTGTATCGTATTGTTTTACAAAATCAGGTGAAGCTAATTCTACAAAAAGAATCAGAAACAGGAATAAAAAACTATAAATCACCAAAAAATTATTGGTGAACTTAAGCCATTTATTCGGTAAAAAAGTAATCAAAACGGCTGGCAGAAATGACAAATAGCAAAGTAAAATCAAATCCATTCGCAAACCGATTGGAAAAATGTACCAGAAATTTGGCGTTTCTACTACTCTCTCTTTAAATAGAAAAAATAAAAAGATTCGGCTTAAAGTAGTAATCAGTAATCCGATTAAAATAAAATTAACTATAGGTTTTAAGTAACGTAAATTTTTCATTAGATGATTTAAACTTTTTTGATTAAGGCAAAATTTGAAGAAACACGGGTAGTGTGTTTCTACTCTTCGTAACGATCTATTTCTCGATCATAGAACTCATTTGCCAAAACAATCAAACCTTCCATTTCTGCATTTAACTCAGCTTCATCAAGATCTTCGGCTTCTTCCATAAACTCAACCTCATCATCTTTTAGATTGATTATAAATCTAGGGTAATCAAGGTGAATGATAAAAATATCATCTGGAAAATCAGTATTATCTCCAAGTAAAAATTTAGGTAATTCCATTTTTATTTATTTATTATTTTGTTTTTATTTTCTCGTTTTTCCCGAAGTTATCGAGATGTAAAGATTAAAGGATTTATTATTTGTTTAAGTCATTTAATCCGTGCCAGATTCTTATTTTGTGCTCAAATTTAAGTATTTGAAACTGAATTAGTATTTAATTTCCTAGTTAAATAGTGAAAGCGCATGAATAGAAAAATTGCCGCCGCTGTTAATCCTGCCAAAAGTCCAATCCAAACACCTTGTGCTTTCCATTCAGTATGTTCGCCTAAGTAATATGAAATTGGAAAACCAATTATCCAATAGGCAACAAAAGTGATATACATTGGGATTTTTACATCTTGTAAACCACGTAAAGCACCAAGAACAACTACCTGAATTCCATCAGAAATTTGAAAAACTGCTGCGATTAAAAGTAGCTTTGATGCAATGCTTATCACTTCTGTGTTATCCATAAGCTGTCCGCCGTTTTCCATGTTTAAAAAAATGTAAGGCAGATAATCGTGAAAAACAACAAACAATATCGCAAAAAACGTTTCTATTATAATGGCAAGCAAAAAAATAGAACGCGCCACAACAATTAGTTTTTTATAATCTTGTAATCCTCTTTGGTTACTAACTCTAATCATCGAAGTTACACTTAATCCCATGGCAAACATAAATGTCATCGAAGCAAGACTTAAAGCAATTTGATTGGCTGCCTGGCTCGTTTTACCAATATTTCCGCAAAGCCATATTGACGCTGTAAACAATACAACTTCAAAAAGCATTTGCATTGCTGATGGAAATCCAATACTTATAATTTTTTTGATGGTAGCTTTTTTAATTTCCTGAAAGCTGAAATTCTTGAAAAAACGCTTTAAATCATTTCTTCTAGAAAGCATGATATGCATAAACATAACCAAGAAAATCCTTGAAATTACAGTTCCTAAAGCTGCACCAATAATTCCCATTTTTGGAAAAATCCATATTCCGTAAATCAACACATAATTGATTCCTACGTGCAGTACATTTGCCATAATCATGGCATACATAGAATATTTTGTCAATGATAATCCGTCTGCAAATTGCTTGTATCCTTGATACATAATTAGCGGAATCAACGAAAAAGCAACCCATCCCAAATACGGTTTTGCCAAAACAATTACTTCTGCTGGTTGCTGCAGCAATTCCATAATAGGTTTTGCAAACATAATTACCGTAAAAAGAACCAATCCTAGAATGGTACATAAAAATAATCCGTGATGAAAAGCGGATCTAATTTTAGTATCATTTTTTTCGGCATCGCCTTCGGCTACAATCGGAGTAATAGCAGTAGAAAAACCAATTCCTAAAGACATTGCTATAAAAATCATACTGTTTCCAAGAGAAACGGCTGCCAGTTCAGTACTTCCTAGTTTTCCCACCATTATATTATCAACAATACCAATTAAGGTATGCCCAACCATTCCTAAAATTATAGGATACGCTAATTTTAAATTGTATGAAAACTCTTTGGTGTACTGCTTTAAATTCACTTCTATTCTTTTTTAGTGTGCAAAGATAATCAGAAGCTTCGAATTCTATTCTATTAATAAAAAGATAAGCCAATTTTAAGGCGAAATTTGGCTAAACGCAATATTATGTAACGATTTTTAAAAATTATATAACAAGCTCCAAAGGCCTTGATCCTACTTTTACAATATTAAAAATTCAAAAAAAATTGTCATGAGAAAATTACAAATGTTATGCATAGCGACTTTCGCTTTTTTATACGCCAATACCACTTTCGCTCAAGACAGTGAAACAAAAAATTACGATCAAGGTTTTAGATTAGGATTTGGTGTGAATGGCGGAATACCAACTGACAATGATTACAGATGGTCGCTTGGTGGAGATGTTCGTTTACAATACGATTTATCTAAAAAAACATCGTTGACTTTAACTACAGGTTTTACAAACTTGTTTATGAAAGATCAAAATGGAGTTGAAGTAAAAGATCTTGGATTCATCCCTGCTAAAGCTGGTTTTAAAGCTTTTGTCTGGGAAGACCAATTTTATGTTTTAGGTGAAGTAGGTGCTGGTTTTGCCGTAACAAATGGCTATAACGATACTACTTTTTTATGGGCGCCGGGAATTGGATACGCCAATAAGTACATTGATATTAGTGTTCGCTATGAAGACTATAACAAATTCAATACAAACCAAGTGGCGTTGCGCTTAGCTTATGGTTTTAAATTATAAAAGGAAAGGTTTAATTTATTATTTTGTTTTTGGTAACAAGCCCGACAGTTTTCATAGTCTGTCGGGCTTTGTTTTTTTTACCATTGGTCAAAAGAGAAGTGTCATTAGTCAAATGATTTTTTAGGATTGATTTAGAAGGCGGTAATTCGCAAAAAATTAATCAAATCATGAACAAGACAGTTTTTTATCTATCACAAGTTTTACTTTTTTTATTGCTTTCTGTTGCCACAAGGGCGCAATCTGGAATCTCAGGAGAATTTAAAGTCGATTATGTTCCCTTTTCTAAATATGTTCGACCAATGGACAGCACCAAAACAAATGCTGAAAGTAATTTTAAGCGCGCTCAAATCGCATTTGAAGTTCCATTATCTTTAAAAATGGATCAATACAATCATCCAAGGCTGTGGTCTATTTTTGTTAATGGAAGTTATGCTCGAATGGAGAATAAAAATTATGAAATTCAATCTCTGCCACCAGAATTTCAAGGAGGATTTCCAGATGAAATGCTTAATACACAAATTGGTATTAAACATTTACGCTCTCTTTCACCCTCTTGGTCTTTATTGAAAATGTTGTCCGTTGGTGTTTATACCGATATGGTCGAAATTAATAAAGATGATGTCTTGATACAAGGTGGCGTTCTTTTTATCAAACAATTCAATCCTAATTTGGCTTTTGGTATGGGACCCGTTTTAACCAATAGTTTTGGTGTTCCGATGGTTCTGCCAGGAATTTACTTTAATTGGGAATCTAGAGGAGCTTTACATTTTAAAGTTGCGTTTCCAGAAGGTTTAGAGTTGGGTTACAGAATGTCTGACAATTTTGATTTGAAAGCCGTTGCAGAAATAAGCGGAATGACCGCCGAAACAAGGGTTGGAAATAAATCGATGTTATTAGGATATCAGCAAATTATTGCAGGATTGCGACCTCAGGTAAAACTAGGAAAACATTGGACACTAGAACCTACAGCGGGAAGCACTATTGTTCGAAATTTCTCGACCAACAGCCGAAAAATTAAAGACATTTTTAAAGAAAAAGACATAGCCGATCCAAGATTCACAACTACTTTTTATGGAGCTGTGGCTTTAAAATGGAAATTCTAATGCTATCGGCTTAATAAGTTTTTATACACTACCTCTTTCAACAATGCTTCACGGCGTGTTCTTGAAATAGGTAGTTCTTGTCCTTTTATAAACAATCGTCCGCCAGAAACCGAATCTATGTGGGTGATATTTACTAAAAAAGATTTATGAATTCTAAAGAAAAACTCTGCAGGAAGCGTTTCTTCTAATGAAATCATGGTTTGATGAATTACCAGCACTTTATCTTTAAAATGAAGTTTTGCATAATTCTGCATTCCTTCAATATACAAAATATCAACCCAAGAAATTTTCTGAAATCCTTCTTCCTGGCGTACATATAAAAACGGATCCAAGCGATTTTGCTTTGGAGATTGAATCATTTGATACCATTGTTTTGCTTTTAGCGAAGCCTGATAAAAACGCTGAAATGTAATTGGTTTCAATAAATAATCAACCACTTGCAAACGATATCCATCTAAAGCATATTCTGAATATGCTGTCGTAAAAATCACTAAAGGCGGATTATCTAATGCTTCCAGAAACTCTAATCCGGTAAGGTAAGGCATATTGATATCTAAAAACATCAAATCGATTTGCTTCTCCTGAAGATAAGAAGTTGCTTCTAATGCCGAAGCGCAAGTGCCTGCAACTTCTAGAAAATCAATTTTAGAAATAAAGTCTACGATTCCGTTTCTTGCGATAGGTTCATCGTCTATAACGAGGCATTTCATGTTCATAGTTTTTTTAATTTTGGTGTTTTTTTGTTTCCCGCAGATTTAGCAGATTTTTTTTGAAATCCTTTTAATCTGATAATCTGTGGCAAAAAATTTAACCGCAAAGAGCACAAAGCAATATGTTAAGATTCTACAGATTAAAAATTCGTGCTAATTCGTGCAATTCGTGGCAAAAATAAAATCTTTTTAATCCTTATAATCTATGGCAAAAGTAAAATCATTTTAAATCTAAAGTCACTGTAACCGTAAAATCAGAATCGGTTTTATTGATATTAAATTGATGTTTTTCTGGATACTGGATTGACAGTCTTTTCTTGACGTTTTCAAGCCCTAAACCTTGATTTTTAGACGGTATTTTATATTGTTCTGTATATGAATTTTCGATTCTAAAATTCAATTGATCGTTTATCTGTTCGCATGATAAATGAACATAACCTTTTTGGTTTGGAAGCCGGGAAACATGTTTAAAAGCATTCTCTATTAAAGGAACCAAAAGTAATGGCACAATTTGAAGCTGCCCGTCTTCTATATTCCATTTGCTTTTTACTTCTAATTCATTCCCCCATCGAGTTTCTTCAACGGCAATTAAATCTTTCAAGTATTTAATCTCGAGATGCAGCGGCACATATTCTTTGTTGCATTCATACAATTGATAGCGCAAAATATCCGAAAACTGAACCAATAAAACAGACGCCAATTTTACATTACTCTGCATTAGAATATGAATATGATTCAGGATATTAAACATCAAATGCGGATTAATCTGATCTTGCAATATTTTGATTTGAGCTTCAAGATGTATTTGCTGCAATTGCGCGTGATTTCTTTCGATGACATTATGTTCCTGATAAAATCGAAGTCCGCAAGCAGTACCACAAATTAAAATCGCTGATGGAATATTGCCGTAAAATCGTGTCCACAAAAAATGAAGAGAATCCACATCTGCTTCTTTAGGATATATTTTGCTTCTCAAAACTGAATCTGAAAAAACAATATAAATCAATGACAGACAAAATGCCAAAAGCAGTACGACAATAACGCTTTGTACTGCAAACCAGTTCATTTTATTTTGTTTTAGTGCTTTGGGCAATATAACATCACTCAAAATATGAGCTAAAATGGCAGAACAAACCAAAACCAAAACAGCCTGAATCGTAGCCGTCAAAAAATCGTAATCTTCGATCATCTGCGCCCAGATCGTCATACCTAATAAGCTCCAAAAAAAGACCAAAAATATCCAATGCCTATTTTTATAATTTGTAACCATCTAAATAATTTATAAGAAAATTTATATTCAAAATTAACTCGATATTTTTTAAACAAACAGCAAAGAACCAAAAAGATTCTTTGCTGTATATAGAGTTGCGTGATAAAAAGTGAAGTTACAAGAAAAAATATCCAACTCCCACATTAAACGAATTTGGTTTAGAGCTGAAATCTTTACTCACATTATTTAATCCGCCTTGATACGTTAAATCAATAGTAAATTTCCAAACCTCAACTCCTGCCCCAACCTGATATCCAATATTCGATTTATCAAATTTCTTATACGAATCTTTTAACTGATTCAATGACGAAAAATTTTCATCTAAAACATAAGAATAAACCCCGCCTCCAAATACTCTGACATTCAAAGTCGCAAGATCAATTACTTTGTAACCAATAAGCAAAGGCAATTCAAGACTTTTCCATTTTGCATTTTTAGCCCCTGTTGAAGTCGTTCTTTCGATTTCTGAAGATTTCTCGCTATACAATATTTCATTCTGAATATAGAATCTCTTAAAATCAAATCGCGCCATAGCTCCTCCAAAATAACCAACGGCATATTTTGATTTATATCCATCTGAAACTGGAAGCTCCGAATAATTAGATCCGCCCTTAATTCCAATATGAATAGGGAAAGGAGATTGTGCATTAATCTTAGAAGAAACTAATCCGAAAATAAAAACTGTCGTCAACAATAATAATTTGTACATGTTCATGATAATAATGTTTATAATTTGATGCAAAGGAGCACAAACCTAAATCACTATTAAAATTAGTTTGATGAACTACATTAGTGTTTTGACAAACGGATTAAATAATTATTATCTAGCTGTCTTAACTAAACTATTCTTGTTTAAAATGTGACTTCAAAAAATAAACCCAACAAGTTTTTAAAGACCTATCGGGTTCATTATTAAAAAAATGATCTAATTATCTAATTAATCATTTTCTAATGCTTTTTTATACATTTCAAAATTAGCTTTTATTTTATCGTCTAATTCGGGTTCTTTAATATCAGTATGTTTTTGCATTTCTTCCCAAATAATTTTTGCCACAATATAGCGTGCCATTTCCTTATCGTCAGCAGGAATTACGTACCACGGCGCATAATCTGTAGAGGTTTGATTTATTGCCTCTTCATAGTATTGCTGATATTCTGTCCAATGTTCGCGTTCCTTCAAATCGCCTGGAGAAAATTTCCAATGGTGTTTCTCTTCTTCTAAGCGGCGTAATAAACGACTCTTTTGTTCGTCTTTACTTAAGTGCAAAAAGAATTTCATGACAATAGTTCCGTTTTGAGCAATATGCTTTTCAAAATTATTAATCTGCTCAATTCTATTTTCCCAAAATTTAGGCGTAATATCATCTATCGATTTTATATCTGGCAAATTCTCCGATAAAATATATTCGGGATGCACGCGCGTTACCAAAACATTCTCATAGTGGGTTCTATTAAAAATGGCAAACTTTCCTTTTTCAGGTAAAGCAATATAATGACGCCATAAATAATCATGTTCCAGCTCTGTTGAATTGGGAGTTTTAAAACTATGCACCACTACTCCACGCGGATTAAATTCTTTAAAAACTTCCCGAATCAAACTATCTTTGCCTGACGTATCCATTCCTTGAAGGCAAATTAAAACCGCATACTTATTATGAGCATACATTACGTCTTGCAAATCACTTAATTTCGCCTGAACCTTATCCAATTTCTCTTCCTTTTCATCGTCATCAGCATCAATATTTAACAAAGTAGGAAGTTTACTTAGTTTGATTTTATCCGTAACTTTAAAATCTTTCGGGTCTATTGATTTCATCTTTTTTAGTTTTTTGTATCATAAATATAGTAATTTTACGAAGCAAATTCTTGTTATTCATTGCAATACTTTTCAAAACAACATTAATGGAAAAATTTACATTAGAAATATTATTTCAAATTATAGGAATCGGTTCAGCATCAGGATTATTTTATAATAATGATGCCCTTTATGTAATTGGCGACAACAGCGGATTCTTATACGAATACAATATGCAGAATCAGAAATTAAACCAACACGCTTTAATTGACAATCCTACACAGAATATCCCGAAAAACTTAAAACCAGATTTTGAGTCGCTCACAAATCATAATGATACTTTGTATGTTTTTGGCTCAGGTTCTACTGAAAACAGAAACAAAATGATTGAGTTCGACCTTAAATCTAAAACTGTTTTACAAAAGAATAATTTGGTCGATTTATACGGTTTAATGCAAAATTTTGGGGAAATAAAACCCGAAGATTTCAATCTAGAAGGTTCTATTTTCGACGGCGAAAACTGGTATTTGTTTAATCGCGGCAATGGAGTTTCAAACAAAAACACCATTTTTACTATTCACGCCAAAAATCTTGGTGAAGAATTTGCTTTAATTTCGGTTAATTATAAACTTCCAAAAATAAAAGGTATTCGCTCCAGTTTTACTGATGCTATTTTAGTCGAAGACAAAATCTATTTTCTTTCTACAGTCGAAAATACCAAATCAACTTACGATGACGGGGAAATCTTAGGAAGTTTCATTGGCCGAATCGATCAGAAAACCATGAAAATAGATTTTACTCAAAAAATTACTTCAACTAATAAATTTGAAGGTTTAACTTTTTACAAAAAAGAAAACAATAAAATTGAATTCTTGCTTTGCGAAGATAATGATACAGAACTTTTAGAAACTAAAATTTATAAGTTGACGCTGCCAGTTAAATAAAAACTATTCGATTAAAATAATAATATGGAGATGCACTGTGGTGCGTCTCTACAATAAAACCTTTGAGCCTTTGTAGCTTTGTAACTTTGACCCTAAAAAAAATATTTTAATATTTTTTCACCCCTGTCCCAACCTTTTTATCTTTTTCTCTCTCTATATAAGAAAGACAACAATTGTGATAAACGAGACTCAAATAGCAAACTGTAAAAAAATGCATCGTGATGCCCAGCGTCAGGTGTACGAATACATGGCGCCAAAACTGTACCGCCTTTGCAAACGATATTTAAAAAAGGAAGAAGAAATCGAAGAAGCTTTAGCAGATTCTTTCTTTACCATTTTCACTAAACTGGATCAATTGAAAGAAGCCTATGCTTTTGAAGCTTGGGCAAGAAGAATAACGGTAAATCATTGCTTAGCGACCATTAGAAAAGAAACTAACTTCAATATGTATCTAGATGATGTTAAGTTGATTTCGCAGCCTTCAACAGATGAATTAACTACGTTGGAAGAAGAAGATTTACTTAATTTATTAAACCATATTCCAGACGGCTGCAAAACAGTATTTAACCTTTTTGTTATTGAAGGTTTTGCACACAAAGAAATAGCCGAAATGCTAAAGATCTCCGAGGGCACCTCAAAATCACAATTGAATGCCGCAAAGACCAAATTAAAAGAACTGGTTAATAAACTCTATTATCAAAAAGCAAAATAGTCATGGACAATCAAGATAAATTATTAGATAAAATAAAACAAGCTTCGCAAAATGCCGAGTTTAAAGACTTTCCCGGAATGGAAAAGGTCTGGTCGCGCGTTGAAGAAAAACTGGACAAAAAAGAGGATAAAAAAACAATCGCATTGTGGAAAAAAATTGCTGTTGCTGCTTCTCTTCTTTTATTGATTTCTTTAGGTTCCCAATTTTTTCTTTCAGATAAAAATACTGTAACTGAAGCTCCAAAAGTGGTGATTCAAGAAAAACAAAAATCTAAAGAACCTGTTTTAAATCAAGAAAACACAATTCCTGCTTCTGCTTCTGGGCTTATTTCAAATGAAGAAGCTGCTAAAATTTTAGAAAAACAAAATAAAGGACAAGAAGCTGTTGCCATTCATGAAGAAGCTGCTCCAAATGCACAATCAATAGTGCCTTTAGCAGATAAAATAGTTTATACAGAACCTGTTGGTTCAGGTCCTGCACTTGCTGCCCCAGTTCAGCAAAATTATGCTGAAGAACAAGATAATGCCGCATTTGCAAAAGAAGAAACAGTCTCAGCAGCTAGATACTCAAAAGCCAGAGAATCGGCTAAAGTCGCTTATGGTGCAAAACAATTTCAAAGTGCAAAAAAAAGCAAGCCTTTGGTTATTTTAAATGGAAATGCAATGGCTCATAGTGATGATGTCAAAAAAGACAAAATGATGCAGGATGAGCTTCCGAATCTAAATCCAGAAAACGTAGATTCTCTTGTAGTTCTTGATGAACCTTTGTACATCATCGATGGAATTTATTATTCAGAAAATGATTTATTTGGCAATAACCCAACAAGCCCATATGCGCCTTTAGACAAACAGGACATTAAAACAATAACCATTTTGCAAGACCTTGAAGCTACAGAAAAATATGGCGAAAAAGGTAAAAAAGGAGTTGTCATAATTACGACAAAAACAGGAAGACCTACTCCGAAAAAATAACTCTAAGCTTTGTCAAAGTCTGCAGCTTTGACAAAGCTAAATCCGAACATTAATTCTTAAAACTTACTATCATGAAAAGTCTAAAACTTATTTCATCAGCCATTGCTATGCTTATATGTTTCGTAACCATAGCACAACAAAGAACAATCACAGGAACAGTAACAGATGTAAATTCTACTCCGCTTCCCGGCGCTAACGTCTTTATTAAAAAATCAAAAACATCTGCTGTCACCAATTTTGACGGAAAATATACTATTAAAGCTGAGAAAGGAGACATTCTCGTTTTTAGTTTTATTGGAATGAATACTGAAAATGTTGTTGTAAAAAATTCGAATGTAATTAATGTTACATTGAAAGAAAGTGCTAACCAACTGCAAGAAGTTGTTACAACAGCTTATGCTTCTACAAAAAAGAAAATGACAACAGGATCCATAATGATGATTCGCGGTACGTCGGCAGGTGTTCCAATTCCATTAAATAGCCAATATCTCGCAGCTCCAAGTGTTGCTATGCGTGGAGTTGAATCAATTTCTCCTAAAAATGAACCTATGTACATTGTTGATGGAGTTCCTGTAAAAGCAGATCAAGTGGCAAAAATTAATCCGAATGATATTGATGAAGTGAAAGTTCTAAAAGACGAATCGGCTGCCTCTCTTTATGGCAGTAAAGCTGCAAATGGAGCCGTTGTAATTGTAACCAAAAATGAACTTTACAAAAATCTTTCGGAAAAAGAATTAGACAAAAAATTAAACATTATTAGACCAATTCCAGCTCAACCAACTCAGGAAGATTATGAAACTTTTGTTGAGAATACTTTTGAAAGCCCAAAAACGGCCCCGCTTTCTACCTTTTCTATTGATGTTGACAATGCTTCTTACACTAATATTAGACGTTTTTTGAACAATGGGCAAGAAGTTCCAAAAGATGCTGTACGTGTAGAAGAAATGGTAAACTTCTTTAAATACAATTATCCACAGCCAAAAGATCAGCATCCGTTTTCTATTAACACTGAAGTAAGCGACTCGCCTTGGAATTCAAAAAACAAAATTCTGAAAATTGGTTTGCAGGGAAAAAACATTCCAACCAATAATTTACCAGCTTCAAATCTTGTTTTCTTAATTGATGTTTCAGGATCGATGAGCGATATGAATAAACTGCCTTTATTAAAACAATCTTTAAAAATATTGGTAAATGAATTACGTGCAAAAGACAAAGTTGCAATTGTAGTTTATGCAGGCGCTGCAGGAATGGTTTTGAAACCAACTTCTGGAGATGAGAAAAAAACAATAATTGAGTCGCTTGATAAATTAGAAGCCGGAGGAAGTACTGCCGGCGGAGCAGGGATTGAACTTGCTTATAAAATTGCATCTGAGAATTTTATTAAAAATGGCAATAATCGCGTGATTCTAGCAACTGACGGTGATTTTAACGTGGGAAGTTCTTCTAATTCTGATATGGAAAAATTAATCGAAGAGAAAAGAAAAACTGGTGTTTTCTTAACTTGTCTGGGTTATGGAATGGGAAATTACAAAGACAGCAAAATGGAAATCTTAGCGGATAAAGGAAACGGAAATTATGCCTACATTGATAATATTCAGGAAGCCAATCGTTTTTTAGGAAAAGAATTTAAAGGTTCAATGTTTGCCATTGCTAAAGATGTAAAAATTCAAATCGAATTTAACCCAAAACAAGTTCAAGCGTATCGTTTGATTGGTTATGAAAATAGAAAACTTCGTCCAGAGGATTTTAAAAATGACGCTATTGATGCAGGAGAATTAGGAAGTAATCATACGGTTACAGCTTTGTATGAAATTATTCCAGCCGGCGTAAAAAGCGATTATTTAAATGTTCAGCCGGATGATCTAAAATACACTAAAACGGAAACTAATTCTGCTAATTACAACAGCGAACTGGCGACAATAAAATTCCGTTATAAAAAACCTGACGGCGATAAAAGTATAGAAATGGTTCAGGTTATTGATAACAAATCGATTGCTTTAGATAAAGCGAGCGATGATTTAAAATTCAGCTCAGCTGTGGCTTGGTTTGGATTGAAATTAAGAGATTCTAAATTGATTGCTGACAAATCATCAGAAGAAATCGTGAAATTAGCCAAACAAGGAATTTCAAATGACGGCGATGGTTATAAAGCTGAATTTATCCGTCTTGTAGAGACTTCAAAGCAGTATAATTAATAAATATTTTATTACATTTGGGTTCTAAAATCTAAACACTAATTTTTTTAAAAAACGTATGAACCCAATTTTAAGCCAAAATCTATTTTTAGTAAAAGAACATGTCGGAATGTTTAAAGCTGCTAATAATTATGATATTTACAATCCTGAAACGAATCAAATAACTATGAATTGCCGTGAGAACAATCTTGGTTTTTTCACAAAAATGCTGCGTTTCACAGATTATAAAAGAATGACTCCTTTTAATGTTGAAATTACAACGGCTTCTGGAGAAAAATTAATCTCAGTAAAACGAGGTATTGCAGTGTTTCGCTCAACAGTTGAAATTTTTGATGAGAAAGACAGATTAGTAGGAACCTTTAAACAAAAGTTCTTTTCTATTGGCGGGAAGTTTGAAATCATGGATAAAAATGAAAAATCTGTTGCGACATTACAAGGAAAATGGACGGGTTGGGACTTTAAATTTTCTCACGAAAACAAACAACTTGCTCAAGTAAGTAAAAAATGGGCTGGTTTAGGTAAAGAGTTTTTTACAAGTGCTGACAATTATGTGCTTCAAATTGAAGACAATGTAGCATCAGACAGTTCCCTTAGACAATTAATTCTTGCTGCCGTAATGTGTATAGACATGGTTTTGAAAGAATAACAAAGTTGTTAAACTTAGATTAAGAAAATACTTGAAAGCATCATTTTAGTTTACAAAAGCTTTATTTTTGTAAGACTTAAAATGATGCTTTCGGCATTTCTAAACAATAAATCATGACAAGCTTAAAAAATAAAAATGCTCTTATTACAGGAGCTGGAAAAGGAATTGGAAAAGCAATTGCAATTGCCTTGGCAAAAGAAGGTGTAAATGTAATTCTGGTTTCAAGAACTCAAGCAGATGTTGATCAATTGGCAGATGAAACGAATGATTTAGGGGTTAAATCTTTAGCTCTTTCTGCAGATGTATCGGACATTAAATCTATAAATAGTGCCGTTGAAAAAGCACTAACTGAGTTTAAACATATTGATATTTTAATCAACAGCGCAGGAATTGCTTCTTTTGGAAAATTCCTTGATCTAGAACCTGCTGCTTTTGAAAAAATCATTCAGGTAAATTTAATGGGAACTTATTATGCAACACGTGCCGTAATTCCAAACATGATCGAAAGACAAAGTGGAGATATTATCAATATTTCGTCAACAGCTGGTTTAAACGGTAATGCTCTAACAAGTGCATACAGTGCTTCTAAATTTGCAGTTTTAGGTTTAACGGATTCTTTAATGCAGGAAATGCGCAAACACAACATACGTGTTACTGCTTTAACTCCAAGCACTGTTGCGACAGACATGGCAAAAGATTTGAACTTAACTGATGGGAATCCTGAAAAGGTAATGCAGTCTGAAGATATTGCAGAATTAGTTGTTGCACAGTTAAAACTAAACCGCAGAGTATTTATAAAAAACAGCAGTATTTGGTCAACCAACCCTTAAAAATTAAACTCTATCCCGAAGCTATCGGGATGGAATTTTTAGAAAATATATGATGGAACAATATTTAAGACAATTAATAGCGATAGAATTTCAGGATAAAAAGAAATTTTTACAGGATTTCTTATTGACTATTCTGATGATTGGATTCTGCTCCGAAATAATCCAGTTGATTATATTTTGGATGGTTTTGTCATTTTGAAAAACAAAAATATCGAAGCTGTTCACAGAGATCAGGATTTGGCTTTTATAGAAAAAGTGATTCGCTTAAAAGGTTTAAAAACAAATGCCGAAGATATTATTCCGATTCGGGATTTGAATTCGATTTTAAATTTCATCAACAATAAACATGGTATTTTTCAGATCTCTAAAAAATCAGCAAAATCAGCTTATTTAGGAAAATTGATTTCTTTAAATGATGAAGAACTTATAATTGATTTCTTGGATACAAAAGGTCAATTTGGCGGAGAATTAAGTTTTAATCCAGAAAAAATCAGAGTTATTGAATTTGACACCGATTATATCAATTCTTTGAAATTGGTAATTCCTGAAAATCAGAAATAAGATGTTTTAAAACAACAAAGCCCTTTTTTATAAAGGGCTTTGTTGTTTTTTTATCATTTCGAATGAGGAGAAATGACAAACTATATGATAACTTCGGATTACTTTAAAAAATTTAAGCTTCGGCCAATTTATTTATAAACTCTAAACGAACGCTTCCGTCTTCATCAATTTTAGTTAAATTAATTTCCTGCAGCGTATTTACTAATTCAGGATTCCATGGTGTTTTTACTTTTACGTAATTCTCTGTAAAACCATGAATATAACCTTCTTTATTTTCTCCTTCAAAAAGCACTGTTCTGTTTGTTCCTAATTGGGTTTCGTAAAAGGCACGACGTTTTTTTACTGATAAACCTCTAAGCATTTTGCTTCTTTTTGCTCTTACATTTGCAGGAACAACTCCAGGCATATCTATAGCTTCTGTATTATCTCTTTCAGAATAGGTGAAGACGTGTAAATACGAAATATCCATTTCGTTTAAGAAATGATAGGTTTCTAAGAAATGCTCATCTGTTTCTCCTGGAAAACCAACAATTACATCAACTCCTATACAAGCATGAGGCATTACTTCACGAATTTTATTCACACGTTCAGTATACACTTCACGTAAATAACGGCGTTTCATTAATTTCAAGATATCATTGCTTCCTGATTGTAACGGAATATGGAAATGAGGCACAAAAGTGCGGCTTTTTGAAACAAATTCTATCGTTTCATTTTTCAACAAGTTTGGTTCGATGGATGAAATTCTTAAACGCTCGATACCTTCAACTTTATCTAAAGCCTGAACAAGTTCTAGAAAAGTATGTTCATGTTTTTTATTTCCAAACTCTCCTTTTCCGTAATCTCCAATATTAACTCCAGTTAAAACAATTTCTTTAATATTTTGAGCCGAGATTTCTTTGGCGTTCTGCAATACATTTTCTAAAGCATCACTTCTTGAAATTCCTCTTGCTAAAGGAATTGTACAATACGTACATTTATAATCGCAGCCGTCTTGCACTTTCAAGAAAGCTCGAGTACGATCTCCTATTGAATAACTTCCAACATAAAAATCAGCTTCAGCAATTTCGCATGAGTGAACTTCACCCATATCATTTTTGCTTAAGTCATGAATATAATCTGTAATCTTAAACTTTTCTGTAGCTCCAAGTACCAAATCAACTCCGTCAACATTTGCCAACTCTTCAGGTTTCAACTGCGCATAACATCCCACGGCTGCAACAAATGCCTTATCATTAAGTTTCATTGCTTTCTTTACTACCTGCTTAAACTGCTTATCGGCATTATCTGTTACAGAACAAGTATTGATTACATAAATGTCTGCTACATCTTCAAAATCGACGCGGTCGAATCCTTCGTCATTAAAATTTCTGGCAATTGTAGACGTTTCTGAAAAATTCAGTTTACATCCAAGCGTATAAAAAGCAACTTTTTTTCATTTTCCATGGGAACACACTACGTTTTAAGCAGTAAGATATTATATTTATATCTCTTTTAAAGAGTTTGCAAATTTACGTACAATATTTTTTAAAATAAAATCAATAATACACTATATATCAATATTTTGCATTAAACACCTATTTAAAATCGTCTTAATTAATCATATCGCAAATCGCAGGCATAATTAATTGTAAAAAAACAAAATCGGGATTCAATAAGAATAAAATGACAAAAACATCGATTAAGTGCAAATTACATCGGTAAAGCGCATTTTTTTCAAGTATTGGCTTAAAATTTTCTTACATTTAACTTTGTTTAAGTCTTTTGCGAGATTTAATTAAGATTCTAAAATAAATGACCGTTATTACTAATATTATAACAATTCGAGCATAACTATTTTGAAATTCAATCGTTATGTTGTTGTTTTGTTACAAAAAGCATGGGAACGCCGAAAACCAGAAAGAGTAGGCAAAAATTAAAAATTACAAATTCCATTATGAAAGCATTTTTACCCACAATCTGCTTAATGTTCTTAACCATTTTTAGTTCGCAGGCGCAAACTAATACTCCTGCTGCAAATCCATTTCCGTCTATTAGTACCTTAACAACTTGGGCGAGCTTAAATTCGCAGTCTCAATTTGATATTGCCATTCGTGCTGTTGGATTTAAATTTGAAGTAAAAGAGCCAGGTGAAGGATCAACAGCTTATACCTACATTCGTAAAGTAACGGTAAACGAAGTAAACTATACTGATAGAATTGTTTACAGAATTACAAATAATAACTCAGCAAGTATTATTTCATTAGTAACAGCTTCAACTGATTTAGTAAGTTTATATACACCGCAATTGGCGACATTTAAAAACAATAATTGTAAAACTGAAATGTCTAAAGATAAAAACACAACTTGCAGCTGTTACGAAAGCGCTAATTTTGCAATCGACCTTTGCGACGAGCGTGTTAAATTGACAATGGGTGACGGAAATAAATATTTTGTTTCTGTAGCTAAAAAATAATTTAAGAAACTACGTTTTCCAAATCTTTGCAAACTTTATCTTTAAGCTTTCAAAGATTTGGGACGCATTTCTTACAAACTATACGTTTGGGTTCTTTAACTCATACCAAACTTCTAGTTCTTCTTGATACTCAAAAGAATTTACATAACGTAAACCTAATTTTTCTAGTATTTTTCTTGAGTTATCATTGCCAGCATCTGCATAGGCATAAACAGCATCAGCTTTTAAATTATTAAAAGCATACTCTATAAAAGCTTTTCCAGCTTCGGTTGCATATCCTTTTCCCCAATGTTTCTCTATAAAACGATAACCAATTTCATAGAAATTTTTATGGTTGTTGATTTCATCGGTAATAAATTTAATTCCAGACCAACCTAAAAACTCATTTGTTTCTTTTAGAATTACTGCCCAGCGTCCAGTTCCAAAATCTTTGTATTGCTGCTGAAGATTTTCAATGTATACTGCACTCTGTTCAATAGTAGTAACAGGCTTCCCTCCAATGTAAATATGAACATTCGGATTAGAATCTAACTCAAACATTCCATTAAGATCTGAAGCAATTACTTCGCGCAATAGTAAACGCTCAGTTTCGATTGGGTTTTTCATCAAAAATTAATTTAGAATATATTTTTGTACTACTTCAGCAACACCGTCATTATTATTTGAAGCTACAATTAAATCTGCTTTATCACGCAATTCAGGCGTCACATTATCTACCCAAACACCCAATCCTGCATATTCAATCATTGTCAAATCATTTCCTGCATTTCCAACAGCAATAATTTCGCTTTGATGAATATTAAGTTTCTCTGCCAAAAGTTTTAAACTAGCCGCTTTATCAATTCCTTGCTGTGCCGCTTCTAAGAAAAAAGGTTTCGACATAGAAACGCTCAAATGCGGCATTGCTTTAATTAAATCATTTTCTACAGATTTTAAATAGGTTGGATTTTCTAGCAAAATACATTTTACAGCTGGTCGATCAATATAATCTTTAAAACTCGCCACTTTACGATGCGCCATTCCTGTAATTTCCTTTTCAACCTCAATATATTCAGAATCTGTTTCGCTTATAATTTCATCATCCAAGTAGGTTATGATATGCGTTTTTGTTTTCACGCTGTAATCATACAAATCGTGAATTTGCTTAACAGTTAATTTCTGCTCAAATAAAATTTGATCATCTTTTACCTGACTTATAATGGCACCATTAAATGAAATGATATAAGAATCATTCAAATCTAGTTCTAATTCCTTGGCATAAGCCGTCATGGCAGAAGTTGGTCTTCCTGAAGCCAAAACAACATAAACTCCTTTTGCTTGTGCTTCTAAAAGTACTTTTTTATTTAAATCAGATATTTTGTGGTCGTCGGTCAACAAGGTATCATCCATGTCGAGAACTAACATTTTGTATTGCATGCTTTTTTGTTTTCAGCGCTCAGTCTCCGTTTTCTGTTTCCATTGTGACTGAAGACTTCTTTTAAATACTCATTCTGAAATTTTCGATAACTGGATTTGCTTTTGCAAAATCAGTTTCTTGAATAAAAATTTCAACAGCCAAATCGGTACGAGGAAAACCTCCTAAACGAGACGATTGAATATTATCTTTTTTAACTGTTTCTACACCTGCTTCTTCTAGTTTTTCCTGTAAAGCAATTGCTAATATTTCACTACCTGAATACACTTTCATTAATCCCATAACACTTTATTTTTATCTAATTTCTGACTATTCTTCCTCTTCGATATCTTCTTCATCCTCATCCAATTCTTCTTCACCTTCTTCATCCATATCGAAAAAATAAGGCTCTAACAACATTTTGTCTGTCAGGATCTCGATACGCTCTGTCAAAGTTTCAGCAAAAACGATACGCTGTGTTTTTGCAATACTATTAGAAATACGCATTATTTTAGTTTCGTGACGCAATTTCAAAATAGGATCAGCATCATCCAAAATAAACATTTTTAAGCGGTTTACATTGTAACCTGCAGTCGAAAACATATCGCTCAATTTATTTGGTGTACCAATTAAAACATCAATTCCCGTAGAAACATAATTTTTATCGTAATCCATGTCGCCTTTATCGTGTACACCGTAAACTTCAAGATTAGTATATTTTCCATACTTTTCAAAAAGTTCTTCCATTGCAAGAACCTTTTCTTTGTCTTCAACAATAATCAAAGCACGAGGCGATTCTTCGGTTTTTCCTGCCAATTGCTGAATAACATTCAATACAATCGTAGTTGTTTTACCACTTCCTTCCGGAGAAACAATCAAACAATCCGCACCACTTTTTATAGTCGAAAAAGTTTCCTGCTGTAAAGCATTTGCTTCTGTTAAACCATTTTCAATTAGGGCGTCCTGTAATTTCTCGTTTATTTTTTTTAGTTTCATTTTTTTAAGCTTTAAGCTTTAAGCTATACGCCGTAAGCAAAAATTATTTATTTTTTTTAGCTTTAAGCTTTAGGCAATAAGCTTTAGACCAAATTTATTATGTTTTTTTTAGCTTAAAGCATAAAGCTTATAGCTTATTGCGCGAAGCCCCTATTTGCTTGCAAACATTTTTACATCAGTTTCAGAGATTTCGCTTCCTCCTAAAATAATCAATCTCTCGACTACATTTCGAAGTTCACGAATATTTCCTGTCCAGTCGTATTCTTGCAATAATTTTATGGCTTGTGCCGAAAATCCTTTTACAGCATTTCCTTGCTCTGATGCAATTTTTTCTGCAAAATGCTTAATCAAAGCCGGAATGTCGTCACGTCTTTCATTCAATGGCGGAACTTTTATTAAAATAACTGCCAAACGATGATATAAATCTTCACGGAAACGACCTTCGGCAATTTCTGTTTTCAAATCTTTGTTGGTTGCGGCAACGACACGAACATCAACTTTAATATCTTTTTCTGCACCAACTCTAGTAATCATATTTTCCTGAAGTGCGCGCAAAACTTTGGCTTGCGCCGAAAGACTCATATCACCAATTTCATCTAAGAAAATAGTTCCTTTATCAGCAGCTTCAAACTTTCCAGCACGATCTTTAACCGCCGATGTAAAAGCACCTTTTACGTGTCCGAACAATTCACTTTCGATTAATTCACTCGGAATTGCAGCACAGTTAACTTCGATTAAAGGATAATTAGAGCGCTCGCTTTTTTCATGTAATTGATGTGCGACTAATTCTTTACCTGTTCCGTTTGGACCTGTAATTAAAACTCTGGCTTCTGTTGGAGCTACTTTATCAATCATCACTTTAATATGATTAATTGAGTCGCTCTCGCCTATCATTTCGTAATTTTTGCTGACTTTTTTCTTTAGAATTTTATTTTCAACAACTAATTGTTTTTTATCTAAAGCATTACGAACTGTATTTAGTAAACGATTCAAATCTGGCGGTTTTGAGATATAATCAAAAGCTCCTAAACGCATGGTATGAATTGCTGTTTCCATATCGCCGTGACCAGAGATCATAACCATCGGAATTTCTGGTTTTATTTTTTTTGCTTCTTCTAAAACCTCAACACCATCCATTTTTGGCATTTTGATATCACACAAAACCAAATCGTAATCGTTGTTTTTTATTTTTTCAAGACCTGCAGCACCGTCTTCTGCTTCATCTACCTTATAGGAATCATTTTCTTCTGATAATATTTTTACCAAAACTCTTCTGATCGCTGCTTCGTCTTCGATAATTAGTATTTTACTCATTTTTTTTTCTAAGGTTCAAAGTTGCAAAGGCACACAGGTACAAAGTTTAAAATCTTTGCTGCTATAGTTCCTTGTTAACCTATTATTAGTAATCTATCTTTTATGCTAGTACGTTTTTTAAGTTTTTAATTCTAAAGTTACAAAATTTCAAAAAAACCTTTGAACCTTTGTCTCTCTGAACCTTTGCAACTTTCAAAAACTAGTACTTAAGCCACTTATACAATTCCTTCCAAGTTGGTTTTTTGCCGTACATTAAAATACCTACACGGTAAATTTTTGCGGCGAACCAAACGACAAGGAAAAAGGTAGCAAACAATAATGATACCGAAATTGCGATTTGCCACCACGGCACGCCAAACGGAATACGCATTAGCATAACAATTGGCGATGTAAGCGGAATCATTGAAAATGCAACAGCTACTGTCCCGTGAGGATCATTTACAACTGTAAAAAATCCGATATAGACACTCAAAATAAGAGGCATTAAAATGGGCAGTAAAAACTGTTGTGAATCTGTTTGATTGTCAACCGCTGCACCAATTGCCGCATAGAATGAACTGTACAGAAAATAACCTCCAATAAAATAAACTATAAATCCAATTATAATACTCGCAATTGGCAGATTCCATAATTCAGCGATATACATTTGTGCTGAACCCGAAAGTTGATGCTGAGCTGATTGCATTAATTCTGGCGAAATTCTAGCTGTTGGACCAACATTAACTCCAAAAAATGTCGAAGCAGCAAACATTAAACCTAAACCAATAATTGCCCAAATCATAAACTGCAGAATTCCAGCTAACGAAGTTCCAACAATTTTACCAATCATTAACTGAAATGGTTTTACTGATGAAATAATGATTTCGATAATTCGATTGGTTTTTTCTTCGATTACGCTTCGCATTACCATATTTCCGTAAATGATAATAAACATCATAATCAAATAACCAAAAGCGCCTCCAATTGCAATTTTTATTTCATTCAAACCTTTTAAACTCTCTTCTCCAGACGCTTTTATTAAATGAATATTGACATCTGACTGTGCTTTTTGAATTGCTAAAGTATCCAGTTTTGCTTTTTCAAGATTTAGTTTAGTTATTTTATTACCAATGATATCTTGTGTGTTTTCTACAAAAGAAATACTAGGGCTGTTATTTGAAATAAATTCAATTTTACTTTCTAAATCTTTAATATCAGCTGTTTTTGGAATAACGATTAAACCACTGAAATTTTCTTTTGTAATACTGTCTTTTAAAGCTTTTACTTCAATTTCAGATAAATTAAAGTATTTAAATTCGGCTCCTTTTTTATTTTCTTTTAAAAAATCAGCTGCAAAAAGCCCGGTTTCATCATGAATTGCAATACGCTTTGTTTCTGCTTTCATTGAACTTAAGTAGCCAATAAATACAGCTATCGCTACAAACAAAAGCGGACTCAAAAAAGTCATGACAACAAAAGATTTATTACGAACTTTTGCAATGAATTCTCTTTTTATAATCAACGAGATAATACTCATACTTAGATTTTAGATTTTTAGGTTGTTGATTTAAATTTTAGTTCTTCACTCTAAAATCTAAAACTTATTTTCGGTAACTGTTTGAATAAAAATATCGTTTACGCTTGGAATTTTTTCTACAAAGTGCGTTACTTGTCCGCGTTGTGTCAGCACATTCAATAATTCATTTGGAGCTGCATTTCCTATTTGGATGTTTAATTTCAAATCGTCATTTAAAGATTTAAAATTGGCAGGCGAAACGGTAAATTTTTGTGTAATATCGTACATCAAACCTTCGACATTGTCAGTCAAAATTCCAACTTCAAAACTATTGGTTTTAAACTGGCGTTTTACATCGCTTACTTTTCCTTCAATCAATTTATTCGATTTATGAATTAAAGCTATATGATCGCACAGTTCCTCAACGCTTTCCATTCGGTGTGTCGAGAAAATAATGGTTGAACCTTGTTCTTTTAATGCTAAAATTTCATCTTTTATAATATTGGCATTTACAGGATCAAAACCTGAGAAAGGTTCGTCAAAAATCAACAATTTTGGTTTATGTAAAACACAAACTACAAACTGAATTTTTTGTGCCATTCCTTTAGAGAGTTCTTGAATTTTCTTATTCCACCAGCCTTGAATACCTAAGCGATCAAACCAATAATCCAGCTGTTTTTTTGCTTCGGCTTTAGAAAGTCCTTTCATTTGCGCCAGATACAAACACTGCTCACCCACTTTCATCGAACTGTACAAACCTCTTTCTTCTGGAAGATATCCTATAGTTTGAACGTGTTTTGGCTGTAATTTTTCGCCATCTAAAATTACTTCGCCGCTGTCTGGCATTGTAATTTGATTGATGATTCTGATTAGAGAAGTTTTTCCAGCTCCATTTGGACCTAAAAGTCCATAAATACTGCCTTTTGGCACATTTAATGAAACTTCGTTAAGCGCTACATAATCGCCATATTGTTTTACGACTTTATGTACTTCGAGTAAGTTGCTCATTTTATTTTTTAGGTTTTCTTTTAGTGGCTTTTTTATTTTTGCCAACAGTCTGTAAAAGTAAATAATTCACACGGAATCTACATTATAATACGCAAAAAACCCATTCTATTTATGTTTAGAATGGGTTTTGATTTTTATGTACATCTTCAAAAAAAGTGCTATTTATGAGAACATATCTTTTACTTTCTCGAAAAACGATTTCTCTGATTTTTCCGGGCTCGGTACAAAATGTTCATCGTTTAGAGCTTTCTCAAAGAATTGTTTTTGCTCTTTATTTAATGTTTTTGGAGTCCAAACGTTTACGTGAACTAATAAATCACCACTTCCGTAACCGTTTATACTTGGAATTCCTTTTCCTTTTAATCTTAAGATTTTTCCAGATTGAATTCCTTCTTCCAACTTAATACGAACTTTTCCGTTGATTGCTTCGATGTCTTTTGAAGCTCCTAAAACAGCTTCTGGAAAACTAATGTATAAGTCGTAATGAATGTTCTCGCCTTCGCGTTTCAAGAATTCGTGTTCTAACTCTTCAATGGCAACGATTAAATCTCCTGGAATACTATTTCCTGGGGCATCATTTCCTTTGTTAGAAACTTTCAACTGCATTCCGTCAACAACACCAGCTGGAATTTTGATAGAAACTGTTTCGTCTTCTACCACCATTCCTTGTGCATCTGCTTCAGAAGGTTTTTTATCTAAAATTTGACCTGAACCTCCACAAGTAGGACAAGTTGACGCTGACTGCATTCTTCCTAAAATGGTATTTGTAACACGCATTACCTGTCCTTGACCATTACAAGTCGTACACGTTTTATACGTTACGCCTTTAGCTTGAACTTTACGTTTTACTTTTACTTTTTTCTCAACACCATTTGCAATCTCTTCTAAAGTTAGTTTCACTTTAATTCGAAGATTACTTCCTTTAGCGCGACGAGGACCTCCGCCTCCGCCTCCGAAACCACCAAATCCACCTCCAAAAATATCACCAAACTGGCTGAAAATGTCATCCATATTCATACCGCCGTGGCCACCGCCAAATCCGCCAGAACCATCAAATGCTTGATGTCCGTATTGATCGTATTTTGCTTTTTTGTTAGGATCGCTTAATACTTCGTAAGCTTCTGCCGCTAATTTAAAGTTTTCTTCTGCCTCTTTGTCGCCTGGATTTTTATCCGGGTGATATTTCAACGCACTTTTTCTGTACGCTTTTTTTATTTCGGCAGCATCAGCACTCTTAGAAATGCCTAGTATTTCGTAAAAATCTTTTTTCATAATTTAGGTTAAATTCCAATACTACAAATTCCAAATTTCAATTTAAAAATTGATTTCTAGAATCTATTTGCATTTTAGTTTCCAACAACAACTTTAGGAAAACGAATAATCTTATCTCCTAATTTGTATCCTTTTTCAATAACATCAACAATTTTGCCTTTTAATTTATCCGAAGGAGCTGGAATTTGAGTAATTGCTTCAGCAATATCTGCGTTAAAAGCATCTCCTGCTTTAATCTCAACCTGCTCTAAACCTTTAGAAATTAAAGTGTTTTTCAATTTTTCATGAATCAACTCAACTCCTTTTTTCAAATTTTCGTCGTCAGATTTATTGATCTCTACAGTTGCTCTGTCAAAATCATCTAAAACAGGAAGCATTGCTTGCAAAACGTCTTGATTTGCCGTTTTGAATAAATCGATGCGCTCCTTTGAAGTTCTTTTTTTGTAATTTTCAAATTCGGCAAATAATCTCAAAAACTTATCTTTTTCTTTTGCCAAGTCTTGAGCCAATTGCTCTTCAACACTTAATTCTTCAACAATTAACTGCTCACCGTTGGCATTGTTCTCTAACGTTACATCATCTAATTCCTGATCGAATTCTGTATTTTCCGTAGTCATATTACTTTTATTTTTAAAAATATTTTTAAACTTCATTTTTTATTCTTTCTGTTGGATTGCAAAAGTACTGCCAAATCTTATAAAATGTCAAATTGTCACTTTATTAATTATGAGAGTTTTAAAAACCGAATCCCTAAATTAAAATTTAGTATAATTTTAAGACTATTACGTTTTAGTTTATGTTAAATTTGAGTTCAAAATTGGAAACTAAATTATTACCTATCAAAATTGAATTTAAGGGTTGGCTTCGGCCTCATAAATAATTATTAATTCAAGTTTACCTTATATTAAAAAAAGCTTCGCCTTATAGTAGAGACGAAGCTTTTTTTTATGCTTTTTGAGAAAAATTTACCGCAAAGAACGCTAAGATTTTTACTCTTGACTTCAAAAAAAATTCGCAAAGCTTTGTATTAATTTAGCCTTGCGAACTTTTTTTGATAGTATCTTAGATAAAATCCTTGTTTCCTTTTCGATAAGAAATATTGCACGGGCGGAGGGATTCGAACCCCCATCAACGGTTTTGGAGACCGCTATTCTACCCTTGAACTACGCCCGTAACTCAAGGCCGCAAATTAAAGGCTTTTTTTTCTTTTCTACCAACTATTTCGGGCAAATTTTAAAAAGATATAAGCAGATAAAGACTGAAATTTATTAACACAATCACTTTCAGAACTTTGTGCGTTTTTATTTTTCAATCAAAACAAAAACTTAGCGAAATAACCGCAAAGTACGCTAAGTTTTTTAAAAGTCTGGTTTTATAAAAACACAAAGCTCGCAAAGCTTTGTGTTGATCTAGCTTTGCGAACTTTGTGTTTTTCTATGCGTGAAGCAAAATTAAATCTTAGCACACTTTGCAGTTAAAATCTTATGCCAATAAAGCAGCTTTCAATCCTTCAAAGTCAACAGAAATCTGCTCTCCTGTCACTAAATTTTTAAGTGCGTAAGAATTTGAAGCGATTTCTTGATCTCCTGCAATTACAGCAAATGGAATCAAACGTTTATCAGCGTATTGAAACTGCTTGCCCACTTTTACATTGTCAGGGTATAATTCTACTTTTATATTTTCTTTTCTTAATTTCTGAATGGCTTTTGAAGCATACAAAGCCTCATTATCTCCATAATTGATAAACAATGCTTTTGAAGTTGCCACAACGGTTTCTGGAAACAACTGCAATTCTTCTAAAACCAAATAAATTCTATCCAATCCAAAAGAAATTCCAACACCGCTCATATTTTTCAATCCAAAAATACCCGTCAAATCGTCGTATCTTCCACCGCCTCCAATAGATCCCATTGAAACGGTTTTTGGTGCTGCAACTTCAAAAATAGCTCCGGTATAATAATTTAAACCACGAGCAAGTGTCACATCAAGGTCCAAAATTGCTGTAGACAAACCTAAAGTTGCCACATTGTCACAAATAAATTTAAGTTCCTCAACTCCTTTTGTACCTTCTTCAGATGATGCTAATAATTCTGAAAGCTGTTTGATTTTATCTGCAAATGTCCCTGTAAAACTAAAAAGCGGCTGTACTTTTACCAACGCTTCTTCAGAAATACCTTTTTCGATCATTTCTTTCTTCACGCCGTCTTCACCAATTTTATCCAGTTTATCAAGAGCAACTGTAAAATCAATTAATTTATCAGACGCACCAATAACTTCGGCAATTCCTGATAATATTTTTCGGTTGTTAATTTTAATAGTAACACCTTCTAATCCTAAAGAGGTAAAAACAGTGTCATACAATTGAACCAATTCTACTTCCTGCCAAAGTGACTTTGAACCCACAACATCGGCATCACATTGATAGAATTCTCTGTAACGTCCTCTTTGCGGACGATCTGCTCTCCAAACAGGTTGAATTTGATATCTTTTAAAAGGAAATTCAATTTCATTTTGGTGCTGTACAACGTATCTTGCAAATGGAACTGTTAAATCGTAACGAAGTGCTTTCTCAGAAATTTTCCCTGTAAATTTATTCAGTTCGATTCTTTGATTAAGATCGATAGTTTCTGCTGAATTAACTTGAAGCGATTCTATAGATTCTGGTAATTCAATTTTATTTTTATTGAAGAAAAAGTTTCCTGAATTCAATATTTTAAAAATCAAACGATCTCCTTCTTCTCCATATTTTCCCATTAAGGTGTCTGAATTTTCAAACGAAGGTGTTTCAATTGGCTGAAAACCAAATTTTTCAAAATTATTTTTTATCGTCTGAATTATATATTGACGTTTTGACACCTCTGCAGGCGAAAAATCTCTTGTTCCTTGCGGAATGCTTGGTTTTGAAGCCATTTCTTATTATTTTAGATTTCTGATCTTAGATTTTAGATTTCTTTGAAGCCTAAAATATAAAACCTATAGCATTAATTTATTTCTAGTTTTTCTTGATTATTGGATTTTTGCACTTTCGACTTTAATACTTTCCAACTTTCGACTTAATTAAGTTTGCAAATATCTTACTTTTTAAAATAAATAATACGTGTTCGAAAACAAACTTGTAACAAAAACCGTATTTTCGTGACAAATTGGTCATGATGCTAAAATTATTTAAAGAAAATATCCGAATTGCTTTTGGTTCTATCAAAACACAATTATTGCGAACCATTCTTACTGTATTAATTATTGCTATCGGAATCACGGCATTGGTTGGAATTCTAACTGTTGTAACTGCACTCGAAAATACTGTTTCGACCAATTTTGCTTCAATGGGTGCTAATACATTCAACATCAAACAGTATGCAAATACGGTTAGAAATCGCGGCGGAAACGAACGTGAAGTTATTAATCCTATTATTTCTTATCCAGAAGCTGTTGCCTTCAAAAACAAATACAAATATCCTTTTACCGAAACTTCTCTTTCGTTTACTGCCACATCAAAAGCGGAGGTAAAATTTCAGGATACTAAAACTGATCCTGAAATTTCGATCATTGGAGTCGATGAACACTATATTTCTAATTCTGGTTTAGAAACAACTTTAGGCAGATCTTTTAATCAATTTGACATTGACAATAATACTTACACCTGCATTGTTGGTTCTGATTTTGAAAAAGGTTTACTGAAAGATGTTAACCCTATTGACAAAGTTATCTCTATTCGAGGCGCTCGTTTTAAGGTAATTGGAGTTTTAAAAGAAAAAGGATCTACTTTTGGAAACAGTCAGGATTTACGCGTTTTAATTCCTATTCAGGTGGCGCGATCTTTATTTACGGCTCCCAATATCAATTATACGATGAGTGTAATGGTATCTAAAAAAGAACTTTTAGATCAAGCCATTGATGATGCAACAAGTGTTATGCGCAGAGTTCGCAAATTGAGCCCAGTTAAAGATAATAATTTTGGGATTGGCCGAAGCGATGATTTAATTAATAGAATTCTAGGAATCACCAAATATTTAGATTGGGCTTCTGCCATTATTAGTGTAATTACAATATTAGGTTCATCGATCGCATTAATGAATATCATGATCGTTTCAGTAACAGAACGAACACGCGAAATTGGCGTTCGAAAAGCATTAGGAGCAAAAAGATCAACCGTTGCATTTCAATTCTTCATTGAAACCTTATTAATTGGACAAATTGGAGGTTTAGTGGGTATTTTTCTAGGAATGTTAATCGGTTTTGGTATTGCAACTGCAATGAGTTTTACATTCGTTGTCCCATGGTTTGCTATACTGATTGCCTTCGGAACCAGTTTTGCCGTTGCAATTGTTTCAGGTTTATATCCAGCAATTAAAGCTTCAAAACTAGACCCAATTGAAGCACTTCGATACGAATAATTTTTAGTAATTTAGTGTTCAGTTCAATGAAGATTCATTAGAACGTTCTATTTACTGAACACTTTAATATTGCCTTTAATCATTCGATCATTATCATAAATATCTTTTCGCAATTCGATACTTTTAAAATTCATTTCCTCTAATAAGTCCGTCATTTCTTTTCCAAGATACTGGTTAATTTCAAAATACAGCTGACCATTTTCTAAAAGGTTCTTTTTTGCTAAATCAGCAATTTTCCTGTAAAAAATCAACGCATCGTTATCTTCAACAAAAAGTGCCAAATGAGGCTCATAATCTAGAACATTTTTCTTGATTTCTTCTTTTTCTAAATTACGAACGTAAGGCGGATTGGAAACAATTATATCATAATTTGATTTCAAAATTTCTAATTCCAGAACATTCTTAAGCATAAAAATTATTTCAACTTTATTGCTTATTGCATTTCTCTTAGCGGTTTCAAGTGCTTTTTTCGAAACATCGATTGCATAAACTTCCGCATTTGATAAATTTTTAGCCAATGAAATAGCAATACATCCGCTTCCTGTTCCTATATCTAGAATTTTAATTTTCTTCTTTTTATCAATCGCTTTATTCTCGTTGATAACCCATTCGACCAATTCTTCGGTTTCTGGTCTTGGAATCAATACATGTTCGTTTACTTCAAACTCTAAACCGTAAAAATGCGTTTTCCCAAGTAAATATTGAATTGGAACTTCTTTTTTCAATTCTTCCAATATCGAATTCCACACTATAAAATCAGCTTCACTAAAAGTCAAATCATGATTTAATGCCAAATCTATTTGTCTTAACTTATGTTTATCTTCTAAAATCAAATAGAAAAAACTCTCCGCTTCGTATGCATCATAAAAAGGCGATAATTCTTTTATAAATTGAGTCCGGTATTGTTTAATTTTCATTTTTATATATCTCTTATTAGATAATCTTTTTAATTAGCAGTCAAACTGCACTGCTATTTCTGAAACTTTCTTCACTGAATCTCCGTTTTCAGCTTTTGAAGAAAGGAACAAAATTACTCGTTCTTCTTCGTAATTTCTATTTGCCCCAAAAACAAAATCAAGTTTTCCATCTCCGTCAATATCTCCCGCAAAAAGCAATTCTACAAAGGTGTCATTAAACGACATTTCGGTCAACAGCAATTTTTCTGGATTATTACCAACGGTTAAATACAGTTTATAATCTTCTACTTTCTTAAAAATCTCTATTTTATCATCATCAGTACTCACTTTTTCCTCAGAAAGAACTTTTCCTTCTCCGCGTAAAGTGTAATTAAGATTACCAAAAGTAAAACTCAACTTTTCTTTTGGCCAGATCTTATCTTCTTCAATTTTTATTGATTTTACTTTCCCCGTTTTCAATTCAGGATAATCCATCAATAGCAAAACTTTCTTTTTAGGTAAAATTGAAAGAAGAGAATCACCTGAACATTCGCTGTATCCTTTTTCAATTTTAAAATTAGTTTTCCCTAAAAAATACTCATCATTTTCCTGATACAACTCAATCCATTTATTATTTAAAGCTGTTACAGGATTTTGATTATCATAAGTTCGATAGTTTTGTGGTATCAGAATATCAAATTCATTTTTAAATTCTTCTTCTGATGTGGTAATTTTACTTTCGTCAGTAGTAATTACTGAGTCTTTTGCAATTACGGCATTCTTTATCGATTTTGCTTCTTTAGTATCTTTACAAGAAAATAAAATTGAAATCAAAAGAAAACCAAAAACACTTTTTTTCATAAACTTATAATTTTTTCAACATCCATACAGGGCAAGAATCGTGCCCAGTAGAACCTAATGGAGCATCTAAATATTCGAAACCTGATTTTTTATATAATTTTTGAGCGGCGTACATAAAGGGCATTGTTTCGATATAACATTTTTCAAAGCCAAAATTTCTTGCCTGCTCTAAACATTTCTCCATCATAATACTTCCTATTCCTAAACCACGTGTTTCAGGCAAAAAATACATCTTTTGCAATTCACAAATTTTTGGATCACTGTTTTCTAATGGAGCAATTCCTGCGCAGCCCAAAATTTTACCATCGTTTTCAACTACAAAATAAACCGAATTTGGCTTACTGTATTCTTCAAACATTAAATCCAAATACGGATCTTCGTATGCGGTACCTACTTTTGGAATTTCCATTTCGTCAAAAACCGATCTTATTAATTTCGCAACCGCCTGATTGTCTTTATTTTCAATTTTTCTTATAATCCAATTATTCATTTTCCTTATATTATTCAATCCTATTGTAAATGTAAAATAGTTTTTTTGATCACTAATCGAATCCAAACCATTATTGAGACTAAACTCAAAAATAACTACTTTTGCAGGGTGAATATACATGAAAAATACATAAGACGCTGCATTGAACTAGCCAAAAATGGCTTCGGAACAACGTATCCAAACCCAATGGTTGGAAGTGTAATTGTTCATAATGATACAATTATTGGAGAAGGCTGGCACAAAAAAGCCGGTGAACCACATGCCGAAGTAAACGCAGTACGTTCTGTAAAAGACAAATCGCTTTTAAAGAAAGCTACAATTTATGTTAGTTTAGAACCTTGCAGTCATTTTGGAAAAACACCTCCGTGCTGTGATTTAATTATTGAAAATAAAATTCCAAATGTTGTTGTAGGAACTGTTGATCCAAATGAAAAAGTAGCTGGAAACGGAATCAGAAAACTTGTTGAAGCCGGCGCAAATGTAATTGTAGGTGTTTTAGAAGACGAATGTAATGAACTCAATAAACGCTTTTTTACTTTTCATCAAAAAAAGAGACCTTATATTATACTAAAATGGGCAGAAAGTCTGGACGGATATTTAGCTCCTGAAAAAGAAATTAATCAGGAACGAAAACCGGTTTGGATTACTAATAAATTTTCTCGTCAATTAGTTCATAAATGGCGCAGCGAAGAACAGGCAATTTTAGTTGGCACACAAACTGTTATTGATGATAATCCTAAATTAAATGTTAGAGATTGGTCTGGAAACAATCCTGTTCGCGTGGTTTTAGATCAAAATAACCGAATTTCAAAAGACAGTTTTATTTTTGATGACAGTGTAAAAACAATTGTTTTAACAAAATCAGAAAATACTATTTCGACTGAAAATACACTTTTTGAAAAGATTGATTTTAATAAAAATACGATTGAGAATATTTTATCGGTTTTATATCAGCATCAAATTCAATCGATAATTATCGAAGGCGGAAAACAAACGCTGCAATCTTTTATTGATAAAAACATTTGGGATGAAGCTCGAATTTTTATTGGAAAGAATACATTTGAAAAAGGCACGAAAGCGCCAGAGCTTAAAAAGAAGAATGAAGCAAAAACTCATATTCAGAACGACGAATTAATATATGTAAGAAATCATGATTGATACTATAATTTTTGACTTTGGTGATATTTTTATCAATCTGGACAAACAAGGAACTATTTCGGGATTACAGAAATTAGGATTAAAAGAATGGAATACTGATCTTGATCGTTTGAATCTATTATTTGAAACTGGAGATATTTCGTATGATGATTTTGTGGCTGGTTTTCAAAAACAGCTTCCAAATGCAAGCATTGAAGAAATTCTAGAAGCTTGGAATGCCGTTTTGGCTGATTTTCCTTCTTATAGATTAGAGTTTCTAAAAGAGCTTTCAAAAAAATATCGTTTGTTTTTGTTAAGTAATACTGATTCCATTCATATTGCGACTTTCGAGAAAAAAAGCGGCGCACCATTTTATACTGATTTTTACAATTGTTTTGATAAAGTTTATTTTTCTTTTGAAATGAGATTGAGAAAACCAGACCCAAAAATTTACCAAGTTTTACTTGACAAACACAATCTAGTTCCGGAAAACACTTTGTTTATTGATGACAAAACAGAAAACACAAACAGTGCTGCAACTTTAGGAATTAAAGTTTGGAATCTACAAGTTGGAAAAGAAGATGTTGTCGATTTATATAACAAAGGGATATTATAAAAATATTTAGTCACAGATTAATGTGATTAAAAGGATTAAAAAATACTGCCACGAATTACACAAATTTTCACTAATAGAATTGGATCAAAATAAAATTCGGGAAAATTTGTGTAATTCGTGGCAAAAAAACTCAATTTAGAATTTTAATTTTGGAATACAGCGATACTTATCAAACCATAGCAATTGAATCTGAAGAAGTACTTTTTAAAGAAAAAGGCAGCAAATTCTTTGGTTATGCTTTTCCTATAGAAAATGAGGAGGAAGTAAAACCAATAATTGAGAATTTAAGAAAACTTCATCCGCACGCTGTACATTACTGCTATGCGTATCAATTGGGCACAGCTCCAAAAATTTCCTATCGGGCAAATGATGATGGCGAACCAAGCAATACAGCCGGCGCACCTATTTACGGACAAATACAATCTTTTGGCGTAACAAACGTTCTTATAGTTGTGGTTCGTATTTTTGGAGGTACTAAATTAGGTGTAGGCGGTTTAATTGCTGCTTATCGAACAACGGCTCAAATGACATTAGAAGTTTGTGAAATTGTTGAAAAAACAATTGACGTTCATTTTTTAATTTCGTTCGATTATAAAAACATGAACAAAGTAATGCGGGTTATAAAAGAAAAAAAACTCGAAATTACTTCTCAAGAAATGGAAATGGATGAAGATTCTGGACTTCCAATTGGCAAAATAATCACCAAAACGCGAAAAAAAAATGCCGAATCAGTATTCGACATTTTTGATTTAATGTTTGAAATCGATATTAAAATTATATAAATTAACATTAAAACACATCTCATTTTAACAATTATTCAAGTGTTTTAAATAATTCTAAAATGTAATTTGGAGGTGCAGTCGGGCGACCCGATTTTAACGAAATAAATACTAAAATAAACACTGCTGTTGTTAATAACTCATTTGACTCATTATAAATTGCGCAGTCGAATTCAATCTTAACAGAAGACTGACTTTTGAAGGTGGTATGAATTGTTAAAAGCTCGTCATAGCGTGCCGATTTTTTATAATTAATCTGCATCGAAACAATTGGCAGGCCAATTCCGCTTTCTTCCATGCTGGCATACGAAATCCCTTTGTTTCTAAGCCATTCGACGCGTCCAATTTCAAAATAAGGCACATAATTTCCGTGATAAACAACCCCCATTTGGTCAGTTTCAGAGTAACGAACACGCACTTGCGTTTGATGATTTTTCATTATTTACAGATTAAAAAAAATTAACTTTCAAAAACGTCCTTACAACATTTTTTTATAAAATTAGACCCCAAAATATTTTTTTTTACAGAAATTTGTTCACATATTTGTTATCCCGAAATACGGAATAAAATTGCTCCTTTTTTATTAGGAGAATCTTTATCAATAATAAAAAAACTTATCTGAATTTATGACTAAAACTGCTCAATCGGTATGGGAAAACTGTTTGTCCTTTATAAAAGACAATATTCAAGATCAAGCTTATAAAACTTGGTTCGAACCAATCAAATCAGTTGAGCTAACCGACAACGCATTATATATTCAGGTACCAAGTAAATTTTTCTACGAATGGCTCGAAGAGCATTACGTAAAATTATTGAAAGTTGCGCTTACCAAAGAACTAGGAAAAAACGCAAAGTTACTCTATAAAATTAAAATGGAGAACACTTACGGAAATAAACAGCCGTTTACCGAGCAGCTGCCAAGTTCCAACAGAGTGCCAATGAAACCACAAGAGGTTGATGCTCCGTTTAAAAACTTAAATCCAGAGCTTAAAAATCCTTTTGTAATTCCGGGAATTAGAAATTTAAAAATTGAATCTCAATTAAATCCTAATTACAGCTTTGATAATTTCCTTGAAGGAGATTCAAACCGTTTAGCTCGTTCTGCAGGTATGGCTGTTGCCAATAAACCTGGAGGAACTTCATTTAATCCGTTATTGATTTTTGGAGGAGTTGGTTTAGGAAAAACACACTTGGCACATGCTATAGGTGTAGAAGTAAAAGATAAATATCCAGAAAAAACGGTTTTATATATTTCTGCCGAGATTTTCACACAACAATATATTGATTCGGTTAAAAAGAATAATCGTAATGATTTTATTCACTTTTACCAATTAATCGACGTTTTGATTATTGATGACGTTCAGTTTTTATCAGGAAAATCAGGAACTCAGGACGTTTTCTTCCACATTTTTAACTACCTGCACCAAAACGGAAAACAGGTAATTTTAACTTCGGATAAAGCTCCTGTTGACATGCAGGATATTGAGCAGCGTTTATTATCTCGTTTTAAATGGGGATTATCTGCAGAATTGCACCAGCCCGATTACGAAACTCGTATCTCAATCTTAAAAAACATTTTATATCGTGATGGAGTTGAAATGCCAGAAGATATTATAGAATATGTTGCGCGCAACATTAAATCTAATGTTAGAGAATTAGAAGGCGCGATCATTTCGTTAATCGCCCAATCTTCTTTCAATAAAAAAGAGGTTACGATTGAGCTTGCTAAAAGTGTTGTAGAGAAATTCGTTAAAAACGTTAAGAGAGAAATCTCTATCGATTATATTCAAAAAATTGTATCTGACTATTTTCAACTTGACATTGAAACACTTCAATCTAAAACACGAAAGAGGCACGTTGTTCAAGCGAGGCAGTTGGCTATGTTTTTTGCAAAAAAATTCACCAAAGCTTCTTTGGCAAATATTGGTTCACAAATTGGAGACCGAGATCATGCTACTGTTTTACACGCCTGCAAAACTGTTGACAATTTAGTTTCTACAGACAAACAATTCAAAAAATTTGTCGAAGACATCAACAAAAAACTAACGCTATAAACGCGAATCATGCCAGTAAAAATTTTAATGGTTTGTTTAGGAAATATTTGCAGATCTCCTTTAGCAGAAGGAATACTAGCTTCAAAATTACCTAATGATAGATTCATCGTTGATTCTGCTGGAACAGGATCATGGCATATAGGCCACGCGCCAGACAAACGCTCTATTGCTGTGGCTAAAAAAAACGGCTTATGTATTGACAATCAAAAAGGAAGACAATTTAAAACTTCTGATTTTGATGAATTTGATTATATCTATGTAATGGATAATTCAAATTTAAGAGACGTCCTTCATCTTGCCAAAACTCCCGAACACAAAAATAAAGTTCATCTTATTCTGAATGAATTATTCCCAGATGAAAATGTAGATGTTCCAGATCCTTATTACGGAGCTGCAAACGGATTTGATAATGTTTATCAAATGTTGGACGAAGCATCTGAAATAATTGCCCAAAAACTTATCAAAAAACATTCATAATTTAATTTGTATTTTAGTTATTCATAAATAATTAAAATACATTTTTTGTTTTAAACTATAAAATATCACAAAATGAAACTTCTAGGAAAACTATATTTAATTCCAACTACAATGGGCGAAAGCGATCCGATGGATGTTTTGCCGCAAACCGTTAGAAGAAGTATCGAACTTATAGATCACTATATTGTCGAAAATGACAAAACTGCTAGAAAATCAATAAAAGCAGTTTATCCTGAAAAAAAACAATCAGAATTAGTTCTTTTCACTCTTAATAAACGAACGGAACCAAGCGAACATTTAGACTTTATCAAACCTTTACTAGAGGGAAAAAATATGGGTTTAATGAGTGAAGCGGGCTGCCCAGGTGTTGCTGATCCTGGTGCCGTTATTGTAAAATTGGCGCATGAAAAAGGAATTCAAGTAGTCCCATTAGTTGGCCCCTCTTCTATCCTATTGGCCATGATGGCTTCTGGAATGAATGGCCAAAGCTTTACTTTCAATGGTTATTTACCAATTGACAAGGACGAGAAAAAATCGGCATTGAGACATTTTGAAAAATTATCTCACGATAAAAATCAATCTCAGATTTTTATTGAAACACCTTATAGAAATAATAAATTGGTTGAAGATATTTTACAGATTGTAAATCCGTCAACACATTTATGTATTGCAACAGATATTACTTTACCAACAGAATTTATTAAAACAATGAAAATTTCTGACTGGAAAAAATTAAAAGTAGATTTACACAATCGCCCTACTATTTTTATTATTCATAAAATGTAAATTTAAAAGTTGTCGTAATGAAAAAGCTTTTAACCCTGATTTTTCTATGCTGCCTGCAGACTGTGTTTTCTCAAAACACCAAACAAGTTTCTAAAACAAAAACTTCAGAAACAAAAAAAGCAGAGCCTGTTGTAGTTGAAGATAAAGATCTTTATTTCGATTCACATTTAATTATTGACGAAAACGTTCCGACGAATAGCGATAAAACAATTTACAATACCGCAGGAATAGATGTTAAACCAATCTTTCCGGGAGGTTTTGAGAAATTCTATAAATTTGTAGAAAATAATTTCAAAAACCCTGATGAGGGTATTGACTTCAAAGGAAAAAAAATTTACGTAACCTTTATAGTTGAGCAAGATGGCGCATTAACTGATATAAAAATCCTTAGAGATGCAGGCTTCAACACAGGAGCTGAAGCAATTCGAGTTTTGAAAAAATGCCCTAAATGGTCTCCTGGAGAAAAAGACGGTAAGAAAGTTAGAGTTCTATATTCGCTTCCAATAACTTTAAAATAGTTAAATTCAATCCGTTTTTTATATAGCACTCACCTGTTTTCCCTAATCAAACTTTATCATGAGTAAACTTCCAAACGTAACCACAAGCATTTTCACAGTAATGTCAAAAATGGCAGCCGAATATAATGCAATAAATCTTTCTCAGGGATTCCCGAATTTTCCTGTTGACGAAAGGTTAACAGATATAGTGGCAAGATTATCAAAGGAAAACGTACACCAATATACACCAATGGCAGGTTATCCGCCATTGATGAACAAAGTTGCCAAGCTGACTCAGAGTTCGTACAACAGAACGATTAATCCTGAATTAGAACTTTTGATTACCGCTGGCGCAACACAGGGAATTTTTACATCGATTTTGGCTTTGGTTAAAGAAAATGATGAAGTAATTATTCTTGATCCAAGTTATGATTCGTACGAATCACCTGTTTTACTATGTAATGCAAAACCTGTTCGTGTGGCGCTAAATGATGATTATACTCTAAATTGGGAAATAATCGAAAAAGCCTGTTCGGATAAAAGCCGAATGATTATCATCAATAATCCGCATAATCCGACAGGAAAAATATTAACTGATGCTGATTTTGATCAATTAGAAAAAATACTTTCAAAATTTCCCGATCTTTTGGTTTTATCTGATGAAGTTTATGAATACATTACTTTTGAAGAAAAACATATTTCGGCGCATACCAAAAATTTCCTTTTAGATCGTTGTATTATGGTTTCCTCTTTTGGAAAATCATTTCATATTACGGGTTGGAAAATTGGTTACACTATTGCTCCGGAACATTTAATGAAAGAAATCAAAAAAGTACATCAGTTTTTGGTTTTCAGTGTAAACAGTATTTCACAAGCTGCGATCAGCGAATATTTAGACGTTGTTGATGTCAATTTACTTGGGAAATTCTATCAGGAAAAAAGAGATTATTTCCAGAAACTACTTCAAAACAGCCGTTTCGAATTGAATCCATGTGAAGGGACTTACTTTCAGGTAGCTTCTTATGCTGCTATTTCTGATGAAGATGATGTGTCTTTCTGCAAAAATCTAATTATTAATCATGGCGTTGCCGCAATTCCTATTTCAACTTTCTACTCTGATCATAAAGACCAGAAATTAATACGTTTTTGCTTCGCTAAAGATAATTTAACACTAGAAGCTGCCGCAAAAAAACTATGCGAAATATAAAGTTTATCAAAATTTTACAACTTTATTATGCGTGCATCCTATTTTTTTAATTAATATTGTAAAAAAAGAAAAGTATGAGCTATACAGATAAAATGTTACGTGATGACGCTTTAAAAGGAAAAGTTATCGTTGTTACAGGCGGCGGAAGCGGTTTAGGAAAAGCGATGACAAAATATTTTCTAGAATTAGGCGCTCAAGTCGCTATAACTTCTAGAGATTTAGAAAAGCTAAAAACTACTGCAACGGAACTTGAAAATGAAACTGGCGGGAAATGTCTGCCTCTTCAATGTGATGTTCGTCATTATGAAGAAGTAGAAAATATGCTTCAGGAAACCTTAAAAGTTTTTGGAAAAGTAGATGTTCTTTTGAACAATGCTGCTGGAAATTTTATTTCTCCAACAGAACGTTTGTCTGCAAATGCATTTGATACTGTTATAGACATTGTACTTAAAGGTTCTAAAAACTGTACACTGGCTTTTGGAAAACACTGGATTGACACTAAACAAACATCGGCAACGATTTTAAATATTGTAACGACTTATGCTTGGACTGGTTCTGCGTATGTTGTACCAAGTGCTACTGCAAAAGCAGGAGTTCTAGCCATGACAAGAAGTCTTGCTGTGGAATGGGCAAAATATGGAATTCGTTCAAACGCTATTGCCCCAGGACCATTCCCAACAAAAGGAGCTTGGGACAGGTTATTACCAGGAGATCTTTCTGAAAAGTTTGATATGGCAAAAAAAGTGCCTTTGAAACGTGTTGGAGATCACCAAGAATTAGCCAATTTGGCTGCTTATTTAGTATCTGATTTTTCAGCTTATGTAAATGGAGATGTTATCACAATCGACGGAGGCGAATGGCTGAAAGGTGCAGGACAATTCAATTTATTAGAAGCAATCCCAGAAGAGCTTTGGGACCAGCTTGAAATGATGATAAAAGCAAAAAAGAATAAATAATTTTACGTGCTTACTAAATTCAGAATATTTTATTAAAACTATACTGATTGCGCGAAATCCCGAAGGTTTACTTTCGGGATTTTTTTTATATTTTTCACCATATAAGTGATATTAGTTCAATGAAGTAACAAATTGTTTGAATATTCTGCTTGCTTAAATTTACTTACATTACTTATATGGTTAAATACATTAATATGCTTACACAATTCACTTAAATTATTATTTTTGCCAAACAAATAACAAACAAAAATTTTATGCTCATTATTGGACTTGCAGGAGGAACAGGAAGTGGAAAAACAACAGTTGTACACCAAATCATGACCGAATTACCAGACACTGAAGTTGGTGTAATTTCTCAAGATTCGTATTACAAACAAACCGATAATTTATCTTTTGATGAAAGAGCATTAATTAACTTTGATCATCCAAGATCTATTGATTTTGAACTTTTAGTAAAACATCTAAAAGCTCTAAAATCAGGCGAAACTATCGATCAACCTGTTTATTCTTTCATACAACACAATAGGACAGATGATACGGTGTCAACACATCCTAGAAAAGTAATGATCGTTGAAGGAATTTTAATTTTAACGAATCCTGAATTACGTGAACTTTGCGATATCAAAATTTTCGTTCATGCCGATTCTGATGAAAGATTAGTTCGTCGTTTAAAAAGAGACATTTCAGAAAGAGGACGTGATATCGACGAGGTTTTAAACCGTTATCAAAACACATTAAAACCTATGCACGAGCAATTTATAGAGCCGTCTAAGGCTTTTGCTGATATCATTATACCTAATGACAAATACAATACTGTAGCAATTGATGTAGTTCGAGCTGTAATTAATCAGAGAATTTCATAATTTTTATTGTAAATTTAAACCATTAAAAAAAAGGGCTGATCCTGATTTTATCGTGATCAGTATAATAGGTAATGAAAAGCAAAATGAAAAATCCTTATAAAGACAAAAAATGGTTTAAACTCCTAGGCAATAAGTATGTTTGGGTACTTCTCTTTTTTGTTATCTGGATGCTGTTTCTAGACAATTATTCCTATTTTGATCATCGTTTTTTAGACCAGCAAGTTAACGAACTGCAAGACAATAAAAAATACTATCAGGACGAAATAAAAAAAGATCAAGAACAGATCAAGCAGCTAAAAAATCCTGAACAAATAGAAAAATATGCTCGCGAAAAGTATTTTATGAAAAAAGACAGCGAAGATATTTACATCATTCAATTCGAAGGAGATACTATTCCAGATAAAGAATAATCAGAAAAAAGCAACTAATGGCTAATACACTATTCAACGATTTTAATCCTATTTCATCCAAACAATGGAAACAAAAAATTCAGTTTGAATTAGATGGAGCTGATTATAACGAAACGATGATTTGGAATTCTCCTGAAGATATTCAGGTTAAACCATTTTATCATCGTGACGAATTCACAAAAGCAGCATCGATTAAAACTCACGCTTCTAATTTTCAAATCTGCCAAAACATCTTTGTACATGATATCGAAAAATCGATTAAACGTGCAATTGATACAATCGAAAGAGGTGCAGAAAGTCTTCGTTTTACTATTCAAAACGAAAATACTGATGTTCAAAAATTACTAGAAAATCTTCCTTTAGAAAACAAAACCGTTTACTTCAATTTAAGCTTTATCTCAATCGATTTCGTAAAATTATTAAACGCAATTTCTATTGAGAAAAAAGCTGTTTTTTATTGTAATCTAGATCCTATCGGACAATTGGCCCGTGACGGAAATTGGTTCACAACCTCAGATAAAAATAATTTTGAAACGCTTGAAAAAATTTCAAACGAAACAAAAGATCTTTCATTGCTTAGTATCGATTCCGGTTTATATCAAAATGCAGGAGCAAATATTACACAGCAAATCGCCTATAGTTTAGCGCACGCAAATGAATATTTAAATCGTTTACCAAGTATTACAAAACCGATTGTTTTTCAAGTCTCTGTTGGAACAAATTATTTTTTTGAAATTGCAAAACTTCGAGCTTTACGAATGCTTTTTAAATTAATTGCAGCTGAATACAATTCTAATTTAGAATGTCATTTATTGGTTACGCCAACGAAACGGAATAAAACTATTTACGATTATAATGTCAATATGCTTCGAACTACAACCGAATGTATGTCGGCAATCCTTGGCGGCGCAGATGCTGTTGCTAATTTACCTTATGATTCATTGTACCATAAAGACAATGAATTTGGCGATCGAATTGCACGAAACCAATTATTAGTATTAAAACACGAAAGCTATTTTGACAAAGTAGATAATCCTGCGGATGGAAGCTATTATATTGAAAGTTTAACAATGCAGCTGGCTGAAAAAAGTTTAACGCTTTTTAAAGATATTGAAGCAAATGGAGGTTTCTTAAAACTTCTAAACGACGGAACTATCAAAAAGAAAATTCAAGAAAGCGCCGCTAAAGAGCAAGAATTATTCGACTCAAAAAAAGAAGTTTTATTAGGCACAAATAAATACCCTAACAAAGAGGACAAAATGAAACATGACTTAGAGCTGTTTCCTTTTGTAAAAATCAAGCCGAGAAAAACATTAATTACACCAATTATAGAAAAAAGATTAGCCGAAAAACTGGAACAGGAAAGGCTTGAACAAGAATAATTTTTCTTTATCTGTAATTAATAAAACAATATAACGAAGCGTCTCCATGATAAGAAAAGACCTTAAACATATTAAATTAGATGTTAAAAGTGAAAAGTTAGACGAACTGATGCATAACTCAGACTCTTTAACGCACAACTTCACCACTGCCGAAGGTATTGAACTCAAAAAAAACTATTCTGAAAAAGACATAGAAGATTTAGAGTTTCTTGACTTTGGAGCTGGTTTTGCACCTAATTTACGCGGACCATATGCTACGATGTATGTTCGTCGTCCTTGGACAATTCGTCAGTATGCGGGATTCTCAACTGCTGAAGAAAGCAATGCTTTTTATAGAAGAAATCTAGCGGCAGGTCAAAAAGGACTTTCAATCGCTTTTGATTTGCCTACTCATCGCGGTTACGATTCAGATCACGAAAGAGTTGTTGGTGATGTAGGAAAAGCAGGCGTTGCCATAGATTCTGTCGAAGACATGAAAGTATTATTCGACCAGATTCCGCTTGATGAAATGTCAGTTTCAATGACCATGAATGGTGCTGTTTTGCCTATAATGGCATTTTATATTGTTGCTGCTGAAGAACAAGGTGTTGAACTTAATAAACTTTCTGGAACTATTCAGAACGATATTTTGAAGGAATTCATGGTACGTAATACTTATATATATCCACCGGCGCCATCCATGAAAATTATTGCCGATATTTTTGAATTTACGAGCAAAAAAATGCCAAAATTCAATTCTATCTCTATTTCAGGATATCATATGCAGGAAGCTGGAGCAACGGCAGATATTGAGTTAGCTTACACTTTAGCAGATGGATTAGAATATATTAGAACGGGATTATCAACTGGAATGACTATTGATGAATTTGCTCCCCGCCTTTCTTTCTTTTGGGCAATTGGAATGAATCATTTTATGGAAATTGCAAAAATGAGAGCGGGCAGAATGATTTGGGCAAAGCTGCTTCAACAGTTTAACCCGAAAAGCGACAAATCATTAGCATTAAGAACACATTGTCAAACCAGCGGATGGAGTTTGACAGAACAAGATCCTTTTAACAATGTTGCCAGAACATGCATTGAAGCAACAGCAGCTGCATTTGGAGGTACACAGTCTTTACACACAAATGCGCTTGATGAAGCAATTGCATTACCTACTGACTTTTCGGCTAGAATTGCTCGCAATACACAAATATATTTACAAGAAGAGACTAAAATAACCAAAACTGTTGATCCTTGGGGCGGAAGTTATTATGTAGAATCGCTTACAAATGAAATTTTAGAAAGTACTTGGAAACTGATTGAAGAAGTTGAAGAGCTTGGTGGAATGACAAAGGCGATTGAAGCTGGGATTCCAAAATTAAGAATTGAAGAAGCAGCCGCAAGAAAACAAGCTAGAATCGACAGCGGTCAAGATATAATAGTTGGTGTTAATAAATTTAGATTAGATAAAGAAGATCCTTTGCATATTTTGGATGTTGACAACCAAATGGTTCGTAAACAACAAATTGAACGACTTACAGAAATAAAAGAAAAAAGAGATTCACAAAAGGTAAATCAATCACTTGAAAAATTAACTCATTGCGCAAGAACCAAAGAAGGCAACTTATTAGAAATTGCTATTGAAGCTGCCCGAAATCGAGCAACTTTAGGCGAAATAAGTGATGCTCTTGAAAGTGTGTTTGGAAGGTTTAAAGCGCAAATTAAATCATTTAGCGGTGTGTATAGTGCAGCAATAAAGAATGACGAGAATTTCGAAAAAGCGAAACAGCTTGCTGATGCTTTTGCGAAGCAAGAAGGAAGACGTCCAAGAATTATGATTGCCAAAATGGGACAGGACGGTCATGACCGAGGTGCAAAAGTAGTTGCAACAGGTTATGCTGATGTGGGTTTTGATGTTGATATAGGACCTTTGTTTCAAACTCCGGCAGAGGCTGCTAAACAAGCTGTTGAAAACGATGTTCACATATTGGGTGTTTCTTCTCTTGCTGCTGGGCATAAAACATTGGTTCCGCAAGTTATTGAAGAACTTAAAAAACACGATCGTGAAGACATTATGGTAATTGTTGGCGGAGTAATTCCTGCACAGGATTATCAGTTTTTATTTGACGCTGGTGCGGCGGCAGTATTTGGCCCAGGAACCAAAATAAGTGAAGCTGCTATCAAAATTCTAGAAATATTAATTGACTAGATTATAAAAAAATATCCCGATTGCTCGGGATATTTTTTTAATTGTTAATCGTTTATTGTTGCATTACTATCTGCTTCAATAAATGAAAGATCATAGCCGCCAAAATCACGCATGTAACTTTTTAATGAAGTTCCAAAAGCGTCTCTAAAATGTCTATTGCCTTTATTTTTAAAAAAGTTTTTTACTGATCCAGCACCACCTAAATGCGCTGCCGCTAAAATACCTGATTCGGTAATTTGAATACCACTAACAACTTTTCCTTCATACTTTTCAATTTCATTACGCAAAATCCATTTGTTTTTAGATAATAATGCTAGAAAAGCTTTTTCCTGTAAGGCAGGATCTTTTAGAAATTCTTTTTCATTGCTGACTCCGATAGCACGTAATGCTTTAGAACCAAATTGATATTTTCCCATATATCCTAAAGAATTTACCATTCGGTATTTTCCTTGAGACTCTTTAAAAGCAACTGCTTCTTTAAAACCAATAAGACGATTTCCTGTATATGGGACGTTTAGATTAATTTTAGGATAATCATCCTTTTCTGTTGATGGAAACAAGTATTCAGATCCATCTGTTTTCTCTGTTAAAAACCAAGGTTTGGTTTCCAAAGTAAAGGGTTTAAAACCCAAACTTAAAAATGTAATAATAACGATCAAACTCGCATAAAAATACCACTTCTTTATCATAAATTGTTTTTCTTCAAAACGCTGTCACCTTTTTGAAATTTCTACGCTGCAAAGATAACGAATATTAAACAATGCTATAAATCAACACTTTACGAGTTTTTAAGATTTTTAAAATTTAGTCTAAACCCTTTAATCACGCATTATTAGAGCTTATTTTTTCAAAATGAATAAGACTTAAAAAAGGGCAAAAACTAATTCAATAAAATGTCATTTTTATCAAATTTTTATCAAATTTGTTAAAATAGAAAGATTAAACCTACGATTTTATATAGTTTTTAACGTGAAAAAAAACTTCAATTATAAAAAACAAGAAATAAATTATACCTAAAAAAACACCTTTTAATCAAATTAAACTAAAATCCTAAAAAAATTAAATTAAAAATTTACTTTCACTACAGATCATAAAAAAAACCGAAGCAAAAACTTCGGTTTAATGATTTATGTGTTTAAAAAAAACTACCCTTTTCTTATCTCGTTACACCTTGACTTGCAATCCAGTCAGAATATTTTTTAGCATTCACATTATGTTCTGCTAAAGTTGAAGCAAATTCATGATAACCAAAACGATCTACACTTGCACAAAAATAGATATAATCGTTTTTCTCAGGATTCAAAACAGCTTCTAATGCCGTTATATCAGCCATTGCAATAGGTCCTGGAGGAAGTCCTGTATTTACATAAGTATTGTAAGGTGATTTCATAACCAAGTCATTATAAAAAACTCTTTTTATTACTTGATCAAAATTGTTATCTCGCAGTTTTAAAGCATAAATTACTGTAGGGTCTGCTTGTAATGGCATATCTAAACGTAATCTGTTTAAATAAACGCCGGCAATACGCGGACGCTCATCTTTTTTAACTGATTCTTTGTGAACTATAGATGCTAAAATAGATACCTGAACTGGCGTTAGACCTTGTTTTTTAGCTTGCTCAATTCTTTCAGGAGTCCAAAAATTATGATATTCTTTTATCATTTTGTCACGGAACTTTTCTGCAGATGTATTCCAATATACTTCATATGTATTTGGAATAAACATAGCAAAAACATTATCCTCGTTGAATCCGTTTGCTGCTAGAAAAGTAGAATCTTTAAATGCTTTCATTAAAGACAAACTATCTGCTTCGATTTCAGAACCAACTCTTCCAGCAAAATTCTCTAAACGCTCTTGATTATTAAAAGCCAATTTTACAGGAACATTTGAACGCATAGCACGAACTAAATCAATATTGTTCATGTCTTTTTTAAGAAGAAAACGTCCAGACTTTACATTTTCTGGATAACTTCTTTTGTTTGCCACCATTTCAAAATTTTCAAAATTCTTGATATAGGGTTCTAATATCTTTTTTACATCAGTATAGTTTGCGCCAGTTGGAACGTAAACATAAACCTCTTTTTCTTGAAATTTTGTATTGGCGCTGAATATTTGGCTAATTAATATAAAACCGTAAACTATTAAAACAGAAATTACGGCTACAGCAGTTATTGTGATGATTTTCTTTAGATTCAAAGCTATAAATTTAAATGTTCTTTGTTAATTAATTGAAAAATTGCTTCGTCATGATAGTGGTTATTCAGCAAAATCCAATCTTTTTTAATTCCAATTTTCTCAAAACCAAATTTAGTAAAAAGAGCTATACTTGCGTCATTACTTGTACTAATATTTGCATAAAGCTGATGCAGATTCAAATTAAAAAAAGAATAATTAATCAGCAGCTCTAATGCCTCAGAACCAATGTTTTTACTTCTATTTTCATTTTTTTGAATCACAATTCCTACTCCTGCTCTATTATTTTTTGGATCAAAATCAAATATATCGATCAAACCAATTGCTGGAAAATCTTCATCCTGACAAATAGCCAGACGCAATTGCTTTGCTTCATAAATATCTTGCTGGGCATTTTCGAGATACTGACGAATTAAAAAACGACTATAAGGTGTATGGGTATTGCTGACTTCCCAAATACTCTGATCATTTTCCATGGCATATACAAACTCTAAATCATTAGGTTCTAATGCACGCAGATAAATTGTATCGCCTTTGAGTGTAATCATTATTAAATATTAGATTTCGATTGTTCCTTTAAAAACAAATTTTGCTGGTCCAGTTAAAAAAACATTTGTAAAATGTTCTCCTAGTTTATCAAAAGAAACATTTAATTTTCCGCCTTCAACATTTAAATCAATCGAAGTTTTATCAGTCTGACCAATAGCATTCATTGCAATTGCAACAGCAGTCGCTCCAGTTCCACAGGCCAAAGTTTCATCTTCAACTCCTCTTTCATAAGTACGAAGTGAAAAAGTTTGATCGTCAACTTTTTTTACAAAATTAATATTGCTTCCTTTTTCTCCATATAATTCTCCATAACGAATGGCTGCTCCGTTTTCTTTCACATTATAATGTTCTAAATCATCAACTAACTGAACATGATGCGGCGATCCTGTATTTAAAAAAGTATAAGAATCGTTTTTTTTCACTTCATCAACATCAATCATTTGCAATGAAACAATTGCGTCATTATTTACTGATGCATGGTGCAAACCGTCTGTTGCTATAAAGGTTGTTTTATTATCGATTACTCCTAGCTGATTTGCAAAAGCTACTAGGCAGCGTCCTCCATTTCCACACATTGAACTTTGGTTTCCATCAGAATTATAATAAACCATTCTGAAGTCAGTTTCTTGATCGTTTTCTAACAGAATAAGACCGTCAGCTCCAATACCAAAACGTCTGTCACATAAGCGTTCAATCAATTTTACATCGTCTTTTGGGAAAAAATTTGTACGATTATCAATCATGACAAAATCATTGCCAGTTCCTTGATATTTATAGAATTCTATTTGCATTTTTTAGTCATTAAGTAATACAAAAGTACGAACTAATAATTAATGAAATGTTAATCATTGTTAAAGAGAGTTAAACCACTTTACAAAATATTTTTTTGCTTTATTTTTACATTAAATAACTTAAACAAAATTGTAATTATGAAAAGATTTTCATCCTTATTTTTAGTATCACTTTTAAGTGGCGCTATTACCCTTGGAGCTTACAAGTTATTATTTGAGAGTAACAATTCTCTTTTTGGAAAAGGAAACTCTGTTGTTACACTTGCGCCCAATTCATTCGGGAAAAATGTCGCTCTCTCTGCTGAGACTGTAGATTTTACAGAGGCTGCGGACAAAACAATTCATACTGTTGTTCACGTTAAAAATGTCAGCAGGCGAACTGTGAGTAATCCTATGCTGGAATTTTTCTATGGTTATGGAGGACAACAGCAGCAGGAACAGGTAGGGACTGGGTCTGGTGTTATTATTTCTGAAGACGGCTACATTGTAACAAACAATCACGTTATAAAAGATGCTACAGAAATTGAAATAACATTAAATAATAAAAAGTCTTATAAGGCAAAACTTGTTGGCACGGATTCTAAGATGGATATTGCGCTTTTAAAAATTAATGCTGACGAAAAATTACCTTATACGCCTTTTGCGAATTCTGACAGCGTAAAAGTTGGCGAATGGGTTTTGGCAGTAGGAAATCCGTATAACTTGACTTCGACTGTAACTGCAGGAATTGTTTCGGCGAAAGCTAGAAATCTAGATCAAAGCGGTATTCAGTCATTTATTCAAACTGATGCTGCCGTGAATCCTGGAAACAGCGGCGGGGCATTGGTAAACACAAGAGGTGAATTAATTGGAATTAACACTATGATTTCCTCAACAACAGGATCTTATGTAGGCTATTCGTTTGCAGTTCCTTCTAATATTGCTCGAAAAATTATTGAGGATATAATGGAGTTTGGAAATGTACAAAGAGGAATTTTAGGCGTTGAAGGCGGAGAACTGAATAGTGCTGTATCTAAAGAATTAGGAGTTACTGAAACTCAAGGTTTTTATATTAGTAAGGTTTCTAAAAATTCTGGAGCAGAAAAAGCTGGTCTTGGCAAAGGCGATATTATTGTAAAACTTGATGAACAAAATATTTCAACTTATGCAGATCTTTCTGGTTACATTAATACTAAACGTCCAAACGATGTTATTAAAGTTACCTATATTAAAGAAGGGAAAACTAAAACCGTTCCGGTTACTTTAAGTAAAAATGAATTTTTTAGTACTGAATACAAAGGAATGGAATTAGAAAATATTGATGCTTCTGACAAAAAGAAATTCAGAATTGATTATGGTGTAAAAATCAAAAATATTACAAATGAGAATTTAATGCAGTACCAAAACGAGCTGCAGGGTAATATCATTTTAAGTATAGACAATGTAAAAGCAACAAATGTTGAAACTGTTTCTAAACTTTTAAGTAAAAAAGACGAAGGACAGAGTTCCCGCATTGAAATGATAAACAGAAATGGTGAAATTTTTAGAATTATAATCTAAATCCCTGTTTACAAAATAACATTACTAAAAGCCATCTTAAATAATTAAGATGGCTTTTTTTATTCAATGAAAAGAAATAGCCTCTAAGTTAATTTCAAAAATAAATGCTAAAATAGTTTACGAAATCGATTGAAATGGATACTTTTGCGCAAAATTTTAAAATAGTGAGCATTTTATTTTTTTAATTTAATCAATTATGAGCAAAAAATCTTTGTACCAAAAAGAGGTATCATTACAGGTCGACCGAAGAAAAGCTGGTGTCGAATTAATCAAAGTAATAAGTGATTTATGGTACGACAAATCCATTGAAATGGTTTTATTCAAAAACCAATTACTGGATAAAAATGTCAGTGACATTATCAATCTTCATCAATATGCAGGTGAATTTGTAGGTAAGCCAATTACAATTTTTGATTCGGTAGAAATCGCAAAAGTTGTTTTGTCATTAGATCTTCCACCAGCAAAAATAGACCTTGGAAAACTTACCTATGAGTATCGTTTAGAAGACGAAAAATATCCTGATGCAAGGTATTTTGTTATCGAAAAATTAAAAAAGGCGAAATCATCAAAAGAAATCCAGCCAAAAGATGTTGTCCTATATGGCTTTGGAAGAATCGGACGTTTGTTAGCTAGAGAATTAATGTCTAAAACTGGAAAAGGAAACCAATTGCGCTTAAGAGCAATTGTTACGCGTGATAAAAATGATGCATCAAGTTTAGAAAAACGAGCTTCTTTACTACGATACGATTCAATTCACGGAGACTTTCAAGGTTCAGTAATTGCCGATCCAAAAAACAATGCTTTAATCATTAATGGAACTACTGTTCATATTATTACAGCAAATTCTCCTGAAGAAATTGATTATACTCAATACGGAATAAATGATGCTTTAGTAATTGATAATACGGGAGCATTCACAACTGAAGAGGCTTTAAAAAGACATCTAACTTCTAATGGAGCTAATAAAGTTTTACTTACTGCTCCAGGAAAAGGAGTACCAAATATAGTACATGGTGTAAACCATAATGAGTATAGTCCAGATGAAAACGATATTTTTTCAGCTGCTTCATGCACCACAAATGCCATTACACCAATTTTAAAAGTTATTGAAGAAACTTTAGGAGTAGTAAAAGGTCACTTAGAGACTATTCATGCTTATACCAATGATCAGAATTTGGTTGATAATATGCACCGAAAATACCGTCGCGGCCGAGCTGCTGCGCTAAACATGGTAATTACTGAAACAGGTGCAGGAAGTGCAGTTGCTAAAGCTTTACCATCATTAGAAGGAAAATTAACTTCGAATGCTATTCGAGTTCCTGTACCAAATGGATCGCTTGTAGTTTTAAATCTAGAGGTTAAAAAAGCCACTTCAATTGCAGCAATCAATAAAATTATGAAGAAATATGCACTTGAGGGAGAATTGGTAGAGCAAATAAAATATTCTTTGAATAATGAATTGGTTTCATCAGATATTGTTGGAACTTCTGCCCCTTCAATATATGACAGTAACGCAACTATTGTATCAAAAGATGGTAAAAATATAGTATTATATATCTGGTACGATAACGAATACGGCTATAGCCATCAGGTAATACGTCTTGCAAAATATATAGCAAAAGTAAGACGATTTACTTACTATTAACAGAAACCTAACCAAAACCAAATTACCTTAAAACCATCAAGTCTCCTTGATGGTTTTTTATTTTTAAACCGGTAAAACCGTAGTGCTTTTAACTTCAGAAATAACAAAAACGGTATTTATAAGAGATACTTCCGGCAAGATAGAAAGTTTTTTTTGATGAAAATGATGGTAACTTTCCATATCTGGAATTATAATCTTTAGCATATAATCAAAATTTCCAGATACATAATTGCACTCCACCACTTCAGGCAGATTCAAAATTGACTGATTAAACCCCTCAGATGTATCATAGGTCTGTTTAGTGAGTGTTACTTGGCAATAAACAGTCAAATTATTTCCGAGTTTTTTCTTATCCAAAATGGTCACATATTTCTCTATAATTCCATCTTTTTCAAGTCGTTTCACTCGATCATGAACAGGAGTTAAAGACAAATTTATTTTGTTTGCAATATCTTTTAAAGTGTAATGTGCATCTACTTGTAAAAGACGTAAGATTTTTTTGTCTATTTCATCTAAAGCCATAACGAAAACGTTGTATTAAAATTTATGAAATTTAGTTTTTTTTCTCTTTGAAGATTTAATCCTTTCTCTAAAAAGAATAATTTTCTGTAAAATTAAAAAATAAAATAATATTTTCTTATTTATTACCCTGTAAACCATAATTTATTCTCTATCTGTAGATTTGTAAAACAATTTCAATAAAAACAAAAAAATATAACAAAATGATAATAGGAGTTCCAAAAGAAATCAAAAACAACGAAAATCGTGTAGCATTAACTCCAGCAGGAGTTTCTGAAATGAAAAAACATGGACACGTTGTTTATGTTCAATCTACTGCTGGTTTAGGTAGCGGTTTTAGTGATGATGAATATGCACAGGCAGGAGCAGTAGTTTTACCAACAATTGAAGAGGTATATGCTATTGCTGAAATGATTATTAAAGTAAAAGAACCAATTGCATCAGAATATCCATTAATCAAGAAAGATCAATTGTTATTTACTTATTTCCACTTTGCTTCATCAGAGCCATTAACTCACGCTATGCTTGAAAAAGGTGCAGTATGTTTAGCTTACGAAACTGTTGAAAAAACAGATCGCAGTCTGCCATTATTAGTACCAATGTCTGAAGTTGCAGGTCGTATGGCAATTCAACAAGGTGCAAAATATCTAGAAAAACCATTAAAAGGAAGAGGAATTCTTTTAGGAGGTGTTCCAGGTGTTCCACCCGCTAAAGTATTAGTTTTAGGAGGAGGAATCGTAGGAACTCAAGCTGCAAAAATGGCTGCTGGATTAGGGGCTCAAGTAACAATTATGGATTTAAGCTTACCTCGTTTACGTCAATTAGACGATATTATGCCTGCAAATGTAAATACAGAAATGTCTAACCATTACAACATTACAAGAGCAATTAAAGATGCGGATTTAGTTGTTGGAGCTGTTTTAATTCCAGGAGCAAAAGCACCTCACTTAATTACTCGTGATATGCTAAAATTAATGCGTCCAGGAGCAGTTGTAGTTGACGTTGCGGTTGACCAAGGAGGCTGCATTGAAACTTGTACTCCAACAACACACGAAAACCCAACTTTTATTATTGATGATATTGTTCACTATTGTGTAGCAAATATGCCAGGAGCTGTACCTTATACATCTACTTTAGCTTTAACTAATGCTACTTTACCTTATGCTGTACAACTTGCAAACAAAGGATGGGAAAAAGCTTGTGCTGAAAGTGAAGAATTGAAAAAAGGTTTAAATATTGCTAACGGAAAAATCCTTTATAAAGGAGTTGCTGAAGCATGGAATCTTCCTTACAATGAAGAATTAGTATTGGCAAACGCATAGTGTCAATATTAAATAAGTGCTTACTAAGCAATAAAACAAAAGGCTTTTCATCACGAAAAGCCTTTTATTTTATCCTAAAAAAACCTGCTCTTAAAAGAACAGGTTTAATGTTATTTCTTATTATCCAAAACTTCTTGCAAAACCTTTGCCTCTGTCCCATTAGGGAAAGTAACTTTAATTTTTTGTGCAATTGTTGGAGCTATTTCAGTTATTGCTTTTTTATCATAAGATTCTCCTTTTTTGATATTCCAGCCATAAAAAATAGCCGGTACATGAGTATCATAGCTATAAATGGTACCATGAGAAGTCCCTGTTGTAGAATATTCAATATCTCCAGGTTTATCCACAATTACTAAATCACCATTTTGAGTAACATCGTAACCTTTAGCAACAAAATTTAATGAATAATCATTTCCGCCATTTGCCAAAATTTCCTCTTCTGTATAAACCTTTTTCACTTGTGGTTGAGAAATCAAGAACTCTTTAAAAGCTTGTTTAACTGCAGCCAATTCCAAACGTTTATCTTTTATGATTTGTCTATTGAAAAAAACATTAAAATTAGAGTAATTTAAAATCAAATCAACTCCAAAAGTTTTTGTCGAAAAATCTTGTAAGCTTTTCTTAACTTGCTTAGAAGGATAATTATCTACATTATATTTACGATCCTTTAAATAAATTACATTTTCTGCCCCTGCATGATCAGCTGTTAAAAAAAGTAAATAATTTCCTTTTCCAACTGTCTTATCCAAATAAGCTAAAAAATCAGCAATAGTTTGATCTAATCTCAAATAAGTATCTTGAAGTTCCATTGATCTAGGCCCTAGTAAATGACCAACATAATCAGTAGATGAAAAACTAACAGTTAAAAAATCTGTTATGTTATCTTTTCCAAGTTCTTCTTTTTCAATTGCTCTTTTTGCAAACTCAGCCAAAAGATCATTCCCATAAGGAGTTGCACGAATAACTCCAGCGTCGTTCTTCTCATACATTGATTTTAAATCATATGGAAAAACAGGAGCTGCACTTCCATACAGTTTTCCTTCATAAGGATTATTATCCGGAAGACTTTCATTATACACTGAAGCAGGTTTGTATAAATCCCAGCCTTTATTAATGTATTTTAAGTAGTTTTTTTCATTATTAAATTCAGAAACCCATTCTGGCAATTTCTCTCCATAAAAAGTACTAGAAATAAAAGATCCTGTCTTACTATACCAAAATGCCCAATTGGCAAAATGTCCAGCTGGCAAAATTGCACCACGATCTTTAAGACTCATTCCAATTACTTTTCCATTAAAATTAGTAGCCATTCTAACTTCATCAGTAATTGTAGTACTTTGAAGATTCTTAGGAGACATAGCCCCTTCCTCAGCAGTTCCATCACCAACAGTTTTTACGTCTGCATCATCTGTACAATACATTTCTTTTCCGAGAGTCCTGCTGAACCACTCGTTACCAACAATACCATGTGTAGCAGGAGTTGTACCAGTATAAATTGAAGCGTGTCCAGGTGCAGTATAAGTTGGCATATAATTATAATGCATATTTTGAAAAACATATCCATTATTCATTAATTTTTTGAAACCATTTGGGGAAAAATCATCAGAAAATCGATATAAATATTCCATTTTCATTTGATCAACTACTATACCTACAACTAATTTGGGACGTTGTTGTGCACTAAGATTTGTAATAACAAAAAGTGTCAACAGTAAAATACTTTTCTTCATGTTTAAATAAATAATTTAAAGACAAAAATACTCATTCAAATCCAAAAATTCTAAAGTATTAATACCTAAGACCAAACAAATAATCATAATTTAACAAAATTAAACTACAAACTATTATTGAATTAAAGAAATACTCATTTAAAAACTCTGTTTTCTAAAAAAACAAAATATTACTAAAGAACAAACAAGGAAGCTAAAGTATAAAACCGCTATAAAG
>NZ_NRQU01000005.1 GCF_004119495.1 Flavobacterium sp. YO12 | reverse complement strand
GGATGATCAGCATCACCTTGATTTGTCGCAGACAAATGGTGAAGTTGACGGACGCTGGCTTTTTGCCAATGCAAACAATACACCTAGAATTGCACGTATTGATCTAAAACTTTTAGAACGGCTGAAATTATCGAACTTCCAAACTGTGCAGGAAATCACTCTTCACCATTTATTACTCAAAATACAGAGTATGTGGTAGGAGCAAGCCGTTTTAGTGTTCCTCCTGATAATGATAATGGAGATGTGCCTATTAATACTTTCAAGAAAAACTTTAAAGGATATTTAAGTTTTGTAAAAGTAGGTAAAGAGGGAGAGTTAGATCTTGCTTTTCAAATTGTAGCACCTGGAGTTAATTTTGACCTTAGTCATCCAGGTAAAAAAGAGTCTCATGGCTGGTTCTTTTTCTCTTGCTATAATACAGAACAAGCAAATACATTACTGGAGGTAAACGCATCTAAAAATGATAAAGATTTTATCATGGCGGTTAACTGGAAAAAAGCAGAGGAATATATTAAAGCTGGTAAAGGAAAGCGTGTACCTGCAAACTACGTTCATAATACTTGGGATGAAAAAACGCAAACAGCAAAATCTGAAACTAAAAAAGAAGTATTAACTCTTGATGCTGCAGAACTTAAGGATATTTGCTACATGATTCCTTGTCCAAAATCACCTCACGGTTGTGATATTGACCCAACAGGTGAATATATTATTGGAAGTGGAAAATTGGCAGCTTTGATTCCTGTATTTAGTTTTACAAAACTGAAAGCAGCGATTGCTAATAAACAATTTGATGGTTCTTATGCTGGTATTCCAGTCGTGAAATATGAAGCAGCGCTGCACGGCGAAGTTCAAAAACCAGGATTAGGACCTTTACATACTGAATTTGACGGTAAAGGAAATGCATATACAACAATGTTTGTTTCTTCAGAGGTTGTAAAATGGAATATTAAAGATCTTAAAGTTCTAGATAGAAAAGCGACTTATTATTCTCCAGGTCACCTTATGGTTCCGGGTGGTAATACAGAAAAACCATTTGGAAAATATATGGTAGTTTATAATAAAATTACAAAAGATCGTTTCTTGCCAACAGGTCCTGAATTAGCACAAAGTGCACAATTATTTGATATCAGCGGAGACAAAATGAAACTGCTGCTTGATTTTCCAACAATTGGAGAACCGCATTATGCACAAGGAATTCCAGCTGATAAGATTCGTAACAACGGACAGTTGAAGTTTTACAAAATGGCTGATAACAAGCATCCTTTTGCAGCCAAAGGGGAAAAAGAAACTAAAGTGGTAAGAGAAGGAAATAAAGTACATATTTACATGACTTGTATTCGTTCTCATTTTGCTCCAGATAATATCGAAGGAATTCGTGTAGGTGATGAGGTTTATTTCCATGTTACTAATCTTGAACAAGATTGGGATGTTCCTCACGGATTTGCCATTAAAGGAGCTAATACTGCCGAATTGCTGATTATGCCGGGAGAAACACTTACTTTAAAATGGACACCTCAGAAAAAAGGAATATTCCCATTCTATTGTACAGATTTCTGTAGTGCATTACATCAAGAAATGCAGGGTTATGTTAGAGTTTCACCAGCAGGAAGTAACGTTCCAATTAGCTACAGTCTGGGAACTAATTTACCAAAAGAATAACTACTAACCAAGTAAAGGGGACAGAGCATATTCTTTGTTCCCTTTTTTATTTTGAATTATTATGAGAAATAATACAATTTCGACATTTTCTAAAATAGTTCTCTTGTTATCAGGATTACTGTTTATTGGATCCATTTTTGTGCCCATGTGGAAAATTGAATTAACCGCACCTCAATATCCAGAAGGATTGGTTTTAAAACTTCATGCTTCTAAGATTGCTGGTGATGTTGAGATTATCAACGGACTTAATCATTATATTGGTATGAAAACTTTGCATACAGAAGATTTTATTGAGTTTACAATTCTTCCTATTATTCTAGGTTTTTTTGGAGTTATCGCTTTAGGATGCATATTCTACAAAAATCAGAAAATTTTATATACACTCTTCGGCTCTTTTGTCCTTTTTGGGATAGCTGCAGGTTTTGATTTTTATCGTTGGAATTATGAATATGGTCACAACCTTGATCCAAATGCTGCAATTCGTGTACCCGGAATGGCATATCAACCGCCCGTTTTAGGTTATAAGCAACTGCTTAATTTTGGAGCCTATTCGATACCCGATATCGGCGGATGGATGCTGATTACTGCTGGAGTTTTACTTTTTCTTGCTGTATTAAAAGAAAAGAAAATGCTTTTTTTTAAAACAAAAACAGTACTAAGTATGGCAATATTGGCCGTTTTATTTTCTTCATGCGCAAATGACAAACCAGTTCCAATTAAACTGAATACGGACAACTGCGATTTTTGCAAAATGGGTATTACGGATGGAAAACATGGTGCTGAAATTATTACTGAAAAAGGCAGAGCTTATAAATTTGATGATATTGCTTGTATGGTTAATTATACCAAGGAAAATCCAGAATTAAAAGTTAAAGGATACTATGTTCATGATTATACTTTAGAAAATGAATTAATTCCTGCTGAAAAAGCTTTTTATGTTTCTGGAGGCGCAATCAAAAGTCCAATGAATGGAAACATTGCTGCATTTTCTAATAAAAGTCAAGCAAAAGCATTTGAAGCAGAGTCTCACGGACAAGAAAAGGAATGGAGCACTTTTATCGAAAAATAAGAGAACGACAACTCAAAACACAATTTTTAAAAAATATGAAATTATTTCTCTGTCTTTTTCTATCGTTGTTTTGTTTCAATCTGCAGTCGAAGACTATTGAGGTTGGGAAGAACAAGGTAATAAAAAGTATAAAAAAGCTATTGATCTGGCAAACCCTGGCGATACAATCTTGATTTATAAAGGAGTGTATCGTGAGGGAAATATCGTGATCAATAAAAGAATTGTGCTGCAAGGAAAGGATTTTCCAATTCTTGATGGACAAAGAAAATATGAAGTGGTTTCTATCAAAGCTGATAGTGTTGTTGTATCTGGTTTTAAAGTAATTGATTCTGGTTACGGTTCGCTGAACGATCCTTGCGGCATTAAGATTTATGATAAAATAGGTGTAATAGTAAAGAATAATATACTGGAAAATAACTTTTTTGGCATTTACGCTCAAAAAGGGAGCAGCTGCATAATTGAAAATAACACCATAAAAGCTCATCAGACAGAAGAACAACGTATAGGAAACGGAATTCATTGTTGGAAAAGCGATAGTATGAAAATTATCGGAAACAAAATTTCCGGGCATCGTGACGGGATTTATTTTGAGTTTGTTTCGAATTCGATTATTTGGAGAAACATTTCTAAAGGAAATATTCGATACGGACTGCATTTTATGTTTTCTAATGACGATTCGTACATCTCAAATGTATTTAAAAATAATGGGGCAGGAGTGGCAGTAATGTTTACCAAAAATGTAAAAATGTTCAACAATTACTTTGAAGAAAACTGGGGAGACGCCGCCTACGGTTTACTGCTGAAAGAGATTGCAGACAGTTATATTATTGGAAACAAATTTATACGTAATACTTCTGGAATCTATATGGAAGGCACGAGCAGAGTAATGCTTAATCATAACATATTTAAAGACAATGGCTGGGGAATGAAGATTCAGGCAAGTTGTATGGATAACGAAATTTCATTCAATAATTTTCTTGCCAATACTTTTGATATCAGTACTAATGGAAGTCTCGTTTTAAATCATTTCAATAGTAATTATTGGGATAAGTATGAAGGATATGATTTAAACAAAGACGGGATTGGCGATGTGCCTTTTCATCCATTGAGTCTTTTTGCTGTTCTTACTGAAAATAATCCTTCGGCAATGCTTTTATTCAGGAGTTTTATGATTACCCTGTTAGATAAATCAGAAAAGGTACTGCCAAGTATTACACCAGATAATTTTATTGATGAAACCCCCTATATGAAATCTCTCATTTTATGATTAGTATAAAAAATATAAGTAAAAAGTTTGGAAAACTTCAGGTGTTAGAAAATGTAAACCTTGAATTTAAAAAGGGAGAATGTATTGCATTGATTGGTCCTAACGGATGCGGAAAAACAACTCTCATTAAATCTATTCTTGGAATGGTGCTTCCTGACAACGGTGATATTTTGTTTAATGAAAATTCTATTTTAAAAGAGTTTGATTACAGAAATAAAATCGGATATATGCCGCAGATTGGGAGATATCCTGATAATATGGAAATAGGACAGATAATTAGTATTATTAAAGAAATTAGAAATTCAAAAACGGTTTTAGACGAAGATTTGATAAAAGCCTTTAATCTTGACAAAATGTATGCTAAACAAATGCGTACGCTTTCTGGCGGAACTACTCAAAAAGTGAGTGCGGCATTGGCTTTTCTTTTTAATCCTGATGTTCTTATACTTGATGAGCCTACAGCTGGATTAGATCCATTAGCGTCTGAAATTCTGAAAGAAAAGATTCTAAAAGAGCGTGACGCTGGAAAATTAATTTTAATAACATCACATTTATTAAGTGAACTCGATGATATGATTACTCAGATTATTTTCATGCAGGATGGAAAAGTACATTTTCATAAAACCATCAGCGATTTACTTCAATATACAGGCGAAAGCAAAATCTCAAAAGCCATTGCCGCAATCTTAAAAGAGAAACATCATGAACAGAATAATTAAAATTGTTTTACTCGATATACTTAAAAATAAGATTGTTGTAAGTTATACCATTATTTTAGCGTTACTTTCTTGGGGATCATTTGGATTAGAAGACAATTCAGCCAAAGGACTGCTTACTATATTGAATGTAATTTTGTTTACAGTGCCTTTAGTATCGATATTATTTTCTACAATTTATCTTTATAATAGTGCCGAGTTTATTGAACTTTTATTGAGTCAGCCTTTAAAGAGAAAAAAAATATGGATTAGTTTATTTGCAGGTCTTTCGATTGCAATGGTTACCGCGTTTTTTCTCGGGGCTGGTATTCCGCTTATAATAAACGCACCAGGTGTAGTTGGATTTATGATGCTTTTGGTAGGTTGTCTTATCTCAGTAGTTTTTGTTTCATTGGCTTTTTTAAGCTGTATTTATTCAAGAGACAAAGCAAAAGGAATTGGAGTTGCTATAATGTTCTGGCTTTATTTTGCCATGCTTTTTGATGCTGTAGTATTGTTTTTGCTTTTTCAGTTTTCAGAATATCCTATAGAGAAAGCTATGGTAGGTGTAACAGCATTGAGTCCTATAGATTTGGCACGCATTCAGATATTACTGCATCTCGATCAATCGGCAATGATGGGATATACAGGAGCGATTTTTAAAGATTTTTTTGGAACAACAATTGGACTGATATTATCGTTTCTATTATTACTGTTATGGATAGGAATTCCGTTTTTTATATCTCTTAAAAAGTTTAATAAAAAAGATTTGTAAAAGTATTTTAAACACAAATGAAGAAACAAATAGAAAGATGAAAACAGATATTAAGGGAAAAGATGATATTATAATACTGGTAGATGCTTTTTATCTAAAGATTAGAACTGATCCTACGATTGGTTATTTATTTACAGAAGTAGCGGCGGTAAACTGGGAAAAACACCTTCCGATAATGTATGATTTTTGGGATAATATTTTATTCCATACCGGAAACTTTGATGGAAACCCGATGATGAAACACCGAATGTTAAATCAGAAAAGCCTTTTGACCGAGGCGCATTTTAAACACTGGACAAAATTGTGGAAGAAAACAGTCGATGATTTGTTTGAAGGAGAAAAAGCTAGAGAAGTTAAAATTAGGGCTGATAATATCTCAAAAGCAATGATGAATAAAGTAATAAGTTAAAAAAGCGGGAACTATTGAAGTTCCCGCTTTTTTACTTTAAAACGTTATGAAATTTGAATTAATAATTTATCATTTAACCTTTGCTCAAAGGACGTAAATATTTGAACCATAGATTATGATTTGAGTCATACAGTTGTAATTTTTTAGACGTTCTAGTAGAATAATTTGTGATCAATGATTTCAATTTTTTTATTCTTTTTCATAAGAGTGAGAGTTCTAATAACAGTTTCAACTCTTAATCCCGTAAAATCAGCAATTTCTTGACGTGTATATGGAATCTTAATTTTTTGATTTGATTTTGTGCAATGCTGTCTTTTAAAATTATCTAAAAAATATTGTATTCGATGTTCGGGCTTATGGTTAATAATGTTTTTAGAGAAGACGATTTTATTATAAATTCTTGAGGCAAATAGTTTTAGTATTTTCTTTTGTGCTTCAGGGTTTTCTTCTAGAAAGGAAAAAAAATTAATTCGAGAAAGCTTTAAAATAACACAGTCCGTTTGAGCTAATGCCGATGCAGGATAGGGCTCGCCAATAATTAACGGCGGTTCTCCAAAACTCTCTCCTTTATTAAATACACCAATAGTAAGATCTTTACCATCTTCGTTGGTATAGCTCATTTTTACAGTTCCTTCTAAAATTTGAAAAAAGGATAGAGCAGGATCATTCTCATAAAAAATGATAGCGTTTTTGGGAATTTTTTTTGCAATTGCTCCCCACGTATACAGCAAATCAGTATCAATGTGCATTTTTATCAATATTTACTTTATTAATAAACGTGACGCATTTATCTGCTTTTTTGATTTTAAAATTAGTGCTCTTATACATTATGAGATGGTTGGTTTTGAATATTGGTTGCGTCAAACAAAGGAAAGAATTTACTAAAAATCAAAACATGATAAATGTTAGTTTCTTAAAGTAATTTATTATTTAAAAATGTTTGTAATTTATTAATTACTAGTTTTTTAAGTAAAGTCAGGTACAGTGGGGTTTCTTTGTATTCGATGAATCTTAAAGGTAGTTTTTAAAGACATTTTCGTTCTCCAAAAACAGAAAAATATCTTACTTTTTAGTTTTTATCCCTACAGACAAATAAAAAACTCCTACAAATAATGCAGGAGTTTAAAGTTGTTAGTTTAGTTTCTTTTTTTGCTTAAAATAAAAGCTTATTTCTTATCACTTTTTGTATACAATTTTGCTGACGCGAGAGACTAAATAAATACTTATAAGCATAATAACAGAAGCAACCATTGCTAGAGTATCATAATGTTCTAATGGTGCATAATTGTCTTTTTGTACAATGATTAATCCAGCGATCATAGCACCAAAACCTCCTGCCATTTGTTGTAGAGAAGAGTTAATGCTCATAAAAGCTCCTCGATCCTGAGGTTCTGGTATAGCTGAGGTTAATGTTGTTGAAGGCACCATTCTGCTCATAATCGCCATCATCATTAAAATATTGGTAACTAATACAATCCAAAATGGAGTAGCGGCAAAATGCGCATAAACATTCATTACAATTATAGCAAACAAAGTGGCAAAAGCAAAAAGTTTGAATTTGCTGAATTTATCACTAAGTTTTCCAGCGATAGGCATGGTAATTAGTGTTGCAACACCAGTAATCATAAAAAGTAAAGGTAACTCATCATTAGTTACTTTTAAGTTGTTAATGGCAAAGGCACTTCCAAATGGCATCATCATAAAACCTCCAATAGAGAGCAGGGCAGTAGACAAGAAACCAACTTGATAGTGTGGTTTTGATATAGTATGCCACAAGTGCTGAATTGGTGTTTTTTCTTGTTTTAAACTTAAATGCTCCACAATTGGCTGCAGTTTAAAGGATAAAACCAATGTTATGATCGCTGCCATAGCGGCAATCCATAAAAAAGGTACGTGCCAGCCCCAAGCATTAGCAATGTATAAACCAATTGGAATTCCTAATACTTGACTTACTCCAAATCCCATTTGAATAAATCCCATTACTTTTCCTCTTTGTTGCAAGCTGAATAAATCGGCAACAATTGCCATAGAAATAGAACCAATTACACCGCCAAATATACCGGTAAAAATACGAGCTGCAACAAGTAATATAAAGCTTGGTGCTATGGCACAAAATACAGTTCCTATTGTAAAACCAATATAGAAGAAAAGTAAAAGTTTTTTTCGGTCAAATTTATCAGCAAATCCTGCTGTTAACAGTCCTGAAATTCCGGCACTAAAGGCATAAGCCGAAACGGCGATACCAAATTGAGATGCTGTAATTTTTAATGTTTTCATCATAATATCTCCAAGGGGTGACATTACCATAAAGTCGAGCACAACTGTAAATTGTGTAAGGGCTAATAGAAATATGACAAGTTTTTGATAGCCGTTAAAACCTGTTTCGAGAGTTTGTTTTTCGTTCATTTATTTTAAAGTTCTTTGCAGTCAAAGTCAAGAAAGTTCAACATCTCGATTATTTGACCTGCGTTAAGATTTTCGCTTATAATTCTAAGTACACAATCAATATCTTCTTGATCGATACTCCATTGCAGGATTGATTTGTTTGTATTAAAGAATGCTGCAATTTTATTTTTGCTGGTTTCTGTTTTTATATTAGTAGCAAATATCATGACATTCATGGCTATTAATTTTAAGGGGTTAGTGCTTTGATTACTAAACGTAATGCTTCTTGTTGTACATCGTTTGTTAATTTAAACGGAGTGGTTCCGCCCAATCCTTTTCCTTTTTCATGAAAACGCAGTAAATTGTATAACGGTCCGTAAGCGATACTCCAAAATACTTCTTTTGAAACTGGTACAATTTCTTTTCTCTCGATGGCTCCATTTAGAAATTTTGTCATGATTTCTTTTAATTCCATCAAGCTTTCATTTACTATAAAATCACCGTAGTTTGAGTTTTGAAGAATTTCCCAGCAAACTAGCTTATCAGTATTGTTCATCATAAATGAAGAACGATTTTCCCATTGCTTAGCAAGCCCTACTGCAAAAGGCATATCGGGAGTAAAATCTTTTAAAGAGCTTTTAAAAAAGAATGTTCCCATCTCAATCCCTATTTTTTTTATGAGATCCTCCTTATCTGCATAATAAATATAAAGGGTTGCGACAGAGATACCGCATTCTTTTGCCAAACGATTCATTGCAAAGCCTTCAATGCCATACTTTACAATCATTTCTATCGTTTTTTGCTTAACTAATTCTTCTTTATTACTATCTCTAGTTCTCAAATGAAAGGATATTTAAATTGAGAGCAAAGATATAATAATAAGTGAACGTTTGCTTATTTATGATAAAAAAAAATTACGAGGCTTTCAATAAAACAAAAAACAGATTTTTTTTGACAGATTTAGATTGTATGATTTTTTTGCTATTTTTACTACCAGCAGTTATCGTACAAAATGAAAAAGTTTGTATATAAAACTGGTTTGTCTTACTAAATTAAATTTTAAAAAAATGAGAAAAAACAATGATTTTGGCCTGTTAATACTTCGTATTACAATTGGATTATTAATGCTTTTGCATGGTTTTGCAAAGTTTAATGGAGCTTTAGACTATATTTCGGGAATGCTTGTTGAAAAAGGTCTTCCAGGTTTCTTTTCGTATGGAGTATTAGTGGGAGAAATTTTAGCGCCAATTGCTATTATAGTTGGTTTTAGAACCAGAATCGCGGCATTAATCTATGCTTTTAATTGTTTTGTTGCGGTATTAATGGCTCATAGTGCTGATATATTTAAAATGGGTGAGCATGGAGGCTGGGCTTTAGAATTGCTTGGTCTTTACTTTTTTACTGCACTTGTTTTGTTTTTTACTGGAGGAGGAAAGTATAGTGCTTCTACAAAAAGTAATTGGGATTAATATATTCTTGATAAGAACTCAAATAAAAAAAACGGTTTAATACCGTTTTTTTATTCCATATTCTAAAGTTTAAACTCCAAATCCTAGTCTTAGAGTTTGGAATTTAAACTTTGTAATCTAAGGTTTTTACATTTTTGTAATAATGAATTCGCTTCGTCTGTTCATTTGATGTTGTGCTTCTGTACAAGGAACCCCGTTTGAGCAATTATTGATAAGCTGGGTTTCGCCGTAACCAATCGCACTTTCAATTCTTTCGGCAGTAATTCCTTGAGATATTATATAATCTCTGGTCGCTTTGGCTCTTCGATCAGATAATTCCAGATTGTATTGATCATCGGCTCTTGAATCTGTGTGAGATTCAATTTTTATCACTACACTAGGATATTGATTCATTAATAAAACAACTTTGTTAAGTTCTATTGCAGCATCATATCGTATATCTGATTTGTTGAGGTCAAAGAAAATAATTCCGATTTTGATTTTTAGAATACCATCTTTACGTTCTATTAGATTTGGATCAAGTCCAATTGGCACTTGGGTTATTCCTGAATTCTCGGCAGTAACGATTGCTTTTGATGAGGTTGTAAAATTATCTTTAGCCACTTCTATAGTGTATGGTGTATTGCAGTTGATGTTTTCTTCAAACTCAAATTTTCCATCCATTCTAGAAACGGTTTGCTGCAATTGCTGGTTTTCATTGTTTTTGAGTGTAATTATGGCACCTGGAATTTTTTTGTTCGAAATGGCATCAAAAACATAACCTTCTATAGATTGTGTGCAGCTTCTTTCGAAAGAGTAAATATCATCATCGCCTTTTCCCGTTTTTCTGTTTGAGCATACAAAACCTTTGTTGGTTTCTTCGTTTACAATATATCCAAAATCGTCTAAACTGCTGTTTAAAGGTGCGCCAAGATTAACTGGTGAATCAAAAACTTCATTATTTAATCGGCTTTCAAAAACGTCGAGACCTCCTAAACCTAAAAAACCGTCTGAGGCAAAGTACAGCGCTTTGGCTGTTATAAACGGAAACATTTCACGTCCGCTAGTATTTATTTTTTCGCCTAAGTTTTTAGGATTCGAATATTGGTCTTCGCCCAAAATGTCTACCATAAAAATATCAGTAGAACCAATTGTTCCGGGCATATCAGAAACAAAATAGAGTTTTTTACCGTCTTTGCTTACAGTTGGCTGTCCAACAGAATAGTTGTCACTGTTAAACGGAAGTTCTTTTACATTTTCCCATCGAACAGTACCGTTGCTGTTTTCTACTGCTTTGGCAGAGTATAATTTTAAATTATTTACACCTTTGTCGTCTCTTTTTAGTTTGCCATTGTAATTGTTTCTAGTAAAATAGATTGTTTTTTCATCGGGCGAAAAAGCGACACAGGCTTCGTGATATTGGGTTGTAATTTCTTTTGCAAAACGTTCCTTAAAAGTTACGTTTGTTTGTGTAGGGCTTATTTTTCCGAGCTGCATATTTAAAAACGGCTGATCGTTCCATCCATATTTTGCTGTTTTTAAATAGGAGGAATCTATTGTTGTTGAATAAACTAAGTCGCCTTTATAAAACATCGGCCCAAAATCGGAGTAAGCGGAGTTTATTTCTAGATTTTCTAGAATAAACTGCGGTTTTATTTTCTTTATATCTTCGAGAGTTACTGTTTTTAGAGAGAAGTTTTGAGCTCTAGAATCAGATGATTTTTGTTTCTCGGAGAAATTTTTCATCCATTTTTTTGCCAGATCATAATTCTTGATTCCCTGTAAGGACTGTGCATAGCGAAAGTAATATTCTGCTGAAACTTCGGCAGAATAATCAGTAAGCAGTTTGCTGTACCATTTGCTGGCATCTTGCATTTGGGTATTAAAATAGTGTGCATCTCCTAAACGCTGCAAAATTTCTTTTGAAGTATCGCCATTCTTTACTGACAGTTCATATGATTTTGCGGCATCTATATAATACATTTTATCAAAAAGAGCATCGGCCGTTTTGTTCTTTGTTTGCGAATTAACCATTTGGATGATTAGCAAGGCGAGTATAATAATTCTTTTTTCCATAGCTGCTAGTATTAAAAGAATCTAGGAGATTTTAATCCCTTTTTGCGTGATACTAATTCAAATCGAAGCATAATTTCGTGTGTGCCGCTATTGTAGTTTTGTAATTCGGTAGTAGAATAATCATAAGCATAACCTACAAGAAACTGCGGTGTAATTTGTAACGATGCTAGGGCACTTACAGAATCTCCTGTTCTATAAGAAGCACCAAGTGTTACGCAGTTATTGAACATAAAATTGGCTGAGAAATCGGCAATTAATGGAGCTCCGGCTACATATTTTACCATTGCGGCTGGTTTAAACTTAGTGTGAGCTGAAAGATCAAAAACAATTCCTCCAATAAGATAGACATGCATTCTTTCGTTAACCAAATCATCGGCAATATCATCATAATTGTATCGTTCTCTGGTCATAAAATTCGGAACTGCTAATCCGATATAATCTCTTTCACCATGCCAGTATAATCCCGCACCAACTACTGGAAGAAATTTATTGGTGATGTTTTCACGAAACTGAACATCTGGATCTCTATAGCTTCCTTTTGTCCAGTCAATATTTATTACTCTCCCGCCGCCTTTAATTCCAAAAGACAATTTATGGGTTTGACCTGATGGAATGGTGTAAGAGAAGTTAGCATCTAGATATTGCTCTTCTGAAGGGCCTATTTCTTCACTTACTACAGATAAACCTAAACCTACGTTTTTTCCAAGAGGAGTATCGAGCGTAAAAGATTGTGTGTTTGGCGCTCCTTCAAGTCCAACCCATTGAGTTCTATAAATTCCTGTTATAGCTAAGTGCCCTAATGAGCCGGCATACGCAGAGTTAACACTTAGCGTATTATACATATACTGTGTGTATTGGGGATCTTGCTGAGCCATCGCACCAAATACAGAAAGCATTGTAAGGATTGTGAAAATCTTTTTTATACTTTTAATCATAGCCAATTCTATTTTGGTTATTGCTATTTTATTTTAAATAAAGCCATCCAGATGTTTTTGGGGAACCATTTCCTAGATCAAGAATATAGAAATAGGTGCCCTCTGGAAGTGTTTTTGCAGATCCGTCTGCCTTGCCGTCCCAAGTGTTATTGTATCCTTTTTTGTAATACACTAAATTACCCCAGCGATTAAATATTTCGAGCTGATTGTCTGGATATTGTGAGATACAATCGATGTAGAAAGTATCATTTTGACCATCATCATTTGGAGAAAATTCATTGAAAATTTTCAAACAATTAGGTGCAACGGTTGCACTGTCTTGATTATTTGACGAGTTGCTGTCAATTTGATCCATTTTAACAAAGTGAGCTGTGTTTAAATAGTCATTAAAATCAACCACTTTTGCAGTTATTGTTAAAGTTTGAGAACCTTTTACAGCTACAGACGGAATCGTCCAAGTTCCTGTTGTACTGTTGTATACTCCAGCCGAAACAGTGAATGTATCTAATTTATAGCCTTTAGGAAGTATATCTTGAACTTCGACATTTGTAGCAGTTAGGTTTCCAAGATTTTCAGCTGTAATAGTAAAGGTTACGGTGCTGTACATTGGTACATCTGTTTTGTCAACCTCTTTGTTTATAGCAATATCTGTTGATGAAATGTTGATGAATTCTGAGTCTTCGTCATCTTCACTTTGATCACCATTATCGTTATTTGGCTTACTGTCTGGATCGTATTGATCACTAGCAGTTACTTGGGCGATATTCAAATAATCGTAACCGTCAAGTCCATGCGGACTTGCAACCGTAACTTGATAAGTTAAAGTAATGCCTCCAACTGGAACAGTTAAATTAGTCCATTTTATGATGTTGCCTCTAAATAATCCTCCGTTTGAGATGTTGGTAATGTTTCGATAACCCAGCGGAATGATATCATCAACGGCAACTCCGGTTGCTTGACTTGGTCCTTCGTTGTTAAGCTTTAATGTAAAGGTTATAACCTCGTCTACATTTGGATTTTTATTACTTACTGTTTTTTCTAAACTTAAATCAGCGATTGAAACATTGATTTGAATACTGTCGTAGTCGTCTTCTGTTTTAACTCCGTTATTTGGTGTTGAATCAGGATCAGGCATATTGCTGGCAGTAATTTCTGTTTCATTTGTATATTCATTTGCTGCACCCGTCGGTGGATTTACTTTGACATAAATATCTAAAGTTTGAGTTTCTCCATTGTTAACGGTTCCAGTAGTCCAAATTCCAGTAGCATAATTATAAACTCCGCTTGTTGCCGAATTAGTTAGATAAGTAAATCCAGCAGGAAGTAAATCTTTTACTTTCACACCGCTTGCATCGCCGGGACCATCATTTGTTACTGTGATATTAAAAATAACAGTCGAACCAATTTCATACATTGTATTGCCTGTTTGTGTAGTTTTACTGATCGATAAATCAGCCATAAGAACTGAAGGTGTTACAAGCGCAGTTGCATAATCATCTTCTGTTGCAACTCCGTTATTTGGAGTTGAATTAGGATCAGGCATATTGCTTGCAGTTACTTCGGCAGTATTGAGATAATTTCCTGCAGCATTTACTATTGCATTGATTTGCAGTGTATGAGAATCTCCATTTAAGAATGAACCAATATTCCAGATTCCTGTATTTTTATTATAAGCTCCTTTTGTAGCGTTAAAACTGCTAAAAGTATAACCGGATGGGAGTAAATCTTTTATTTGTACTCCAGAAGTGTTTTGCGGGCCGCTGTTGGTTACAACAATTTCAAAGGTAACTTGTGCTCCAATTAAAGGTGTTGAATTATTAACTGTTTTGGTCAATGATAGATTTGCCGACACATTCGTTGGAGCTGTAGTTGCTGTTGCATAATCATCTTCAGTTGATATTCCATTATTTGGCGTTGAATCGGGGTCTTTAATATCTGCCGCGATTACTTCTGCAACATTAGTGTAATCCCCACTAGGATTTACGGTTGCCATAATCTCTAATGTTTCTGATTTTCCGTTAACTAAACCGTCTACAGTCCAAACTCCTGTTGTAGAATCATAAGTTCCTGTAGAGATCGAATAGCCATTAAAAGTATATCCGTTTGGAAGCAAATCTCGAACCTTAACGCCAGTATTATCTAATGGACCGTTATTGCTGATAATAATTTCGAAAATTACCTGAGACCCTACTAAAGGAGTGGCATTGTTTACTTTTTTTGTCAGCGATAAGTCAGAGTCAATTCCTCTTAATATCGGTACTGTAAATGCACTATCATAATCATCTTCTGATGTTACTCCATTGTTTGGAGTTGAATCAGGATCTGGAAGATCTGCTGATGTAATTTCGGCAGAATTTAGATAATTTCCAGTTGGATTTATGATTGCAGTTATTTGTAAAGTTTCCGATTTTCCATTATTCAAGTTTCCTATGTTCCATATTCCTGTGGTCGGATTATAAGTTCCAGTTGAAACAGTGAAACTATTGTATGTATATCCAGAAGGCAATAAATCAGTTACCTGAACACCAGTATTATCTTGTGGTCCGCTATTGGTTACTACAATTTCAAAAGTGTCTATTGTGCCAACCAGCGGAGTGGCATTATTTACTATTTTGGATAATGATAAATCTGAAGATTTTTTTATTGGAGTTGTTGTTGCTGTCGCATAATCATCTTCAGTTGTAACACCGTTATTAGGCGTTGAGTCTGGATCAGGTACATCACTGGCTGTAACTTCGGCAACATTTAAATAGTCTCCTGAGTTATTTACAGTTGCGGTTACTTGCAGCGTTTCTGATTTACCGTTTATTAGATTACCCACAGTCCATAATCCTGTAAGCGAATCGTAAGTTCCAGTTGTAATTGTATAGGAATTATAAGTATAACCTGATGGCAGTAAATCTTTTATTTTAACACCAGTATTGTCTTTTGGACCATTATTGGTAATTACTACTTCAAAAGTCACCTGAGACCCAACTAATGGTGTTGGATTATTAACTTTTTTAGTCAAAGATAAATCCGAAACTGAAGCTTGTTGTATTGGAACTATTAATGCTGTGCCATAATCATCTTCAGTTGTTACTCCATTATTAGGCGTTGAATCAGGATCTGGAAGATCTGCAGCAGTTATTTCAGCGATATTGGTGAAATTTCCTGTAGGATTTACAGTTGCAATTATCTGAAGGGTTTCTGATTTACCGTTTATCAAATTACCTACATTCCAGATACCTGTTGATGTATTATAGGTTCCAGTCGAAATTGTATATCCATTTAAGATGTATCCAGAAGGTAATAAATCTTTTACTTGAACTCCTGTATTATCTTGCGGACCATTGTTTGTTACAATGATTTCAAAAGTGGCTAATGTGCCTACCAGCGGAGTAGTATTATTAACAGTTTTAGTTAATGACAAGTCGGAAGATTGATATATTGGAACTGTCGTTGCGGTCGAATAATCATCTTCTGTTGTATTTCCATTGTTTGGAGTTGAATCTGGATCCGGGAGATCAGCAGCTGTTATTTCGGTACTATTAGTATAATTACCAGATGCATTTACTCGTGCTGTGATTTGCAGTGTCTCAAATTTTCCATTAACTAAATTACCTACAGTCCAAACTCCAGTAGTTGGATCATAAGCACCAGTCGATAGTGTAAAATTGTTGTATGTATATCCAGAAGGAAGTAAGTCAGTAACTTCAACACCAGTATTATCTTGTGGTCCTCCATTCGTTACAATAATTGTAAAAGTAACTAAAGAACCAACTGTTGGAGTCGTATTATTGACTGTTTTGGTCAAAGATAAATCCGATACAGCTGTTACTGGAGTTGTCGAAATTTCGGCATAATCATTTTCTGTGGTTACATTATTATTTGGAGTAGAATTTGGATCGGGAAGATCGCTGGCAGTTACCTCAGCAGAATTAAGATAAACTCCTGTTGGATTTACGACTGCAGTAACTTGAAGCGTTTCAAATTTTCCATTTATTAAATTTCCAATAATCCAGACACCTGTTGCTGGGTCATATGTTCCAGTAGATACCGTAAATGAATCATAGGTATAGCCTGATGGTAACTTATCGGTTACTTGTACGCCAGTATTATCATTTGGTCCATTATTGGTAACTATAATTTCAAAAGTAACTTTGGAGCCAATTAAAGGCGATGATCTATTTACCGATTTAGTAAGTGATAAATCAGATGTTGGTTGAATAGGAGTGACTACTGCATTGGCTTCGTCATCCTCGCTTTGATCACCATCATCGTTATTAGGCGTACTATCTGGGTCAGGGAGACTGCTGGCCGTTACTTGAGCAATATTTTTATAAACTCCTGTTGGCAGTACTTTGGCATCAATAATAAGCGATTCTACAGCTCCCTTATCAAGAGAACCAACTGTCCAAATACCTGTAGTACTATTATAAAGCCCGGCAGATGAACTGTAATTTACAAATTGATATCCTGTTGGCAATAAATCTTTAACCTCAATTTCGGTTGCATTATTTGGACCATCATTTTTAATGATAAGTTCAAAAGAAATCTGACTTCCTACTACAGGACTTGTATTTCCAGCCATTACATTTTTAGTCAATGACAAATCAGCAGAAGGACCTATATAAGTAATTTCGGCATTGTCTTCATCATCTTCGCTTTGGTCACCGTCATCGTTATTTGGCGTACTGTCAGGATCTGGTAAATCGCTGGCAGTTATTTGAGCGACATTTTTATAACTTCCTAACGGATTTACAAATGCACTAAAAGTCAAGTTAGTATTAGCACCATTTGCCAATGCTATATTTTTCCATTCAAGCGTAGCTGTTGCCACTTGGTATGTTCCTCCAACTGATACAGATCCGGGAATCAATGTATAACCTACCGGAATAACATCTTGTACAGCTATTCCTGTTGCATTTCCAGGACCTTTATTGATTAGATTAAGAGTAAAATCTACTTGTTGACCCGCAGCAGCAGATGTTGGAGTTACCGTTTTAGTAAGCTCTAAATCTGCAGATTTTAATGTAATATTTGCACTTGCCATATCATCTTCAGGAAGACCGTTTCCAGGTGTACTGTCTGGGTCGACTTGACGTGCAGTTTGTATTTCTGCCGTGTTTTTATAATTAGCAGATGTTGCCACATTTACCTTTGCGGTAATCTGCAATGTGATAGAGTTTCCGTTGTTTAGGTTGCCTATATTCCAGATGCCGGTATTGCTGTTATATTTGCCAGAGCCATTATCGCTGACATAGGTATAACCTGGTGGAAGTTTGTCTAAAACCGTTACTCCTGTGGCATTGTTTGGACCACTGTTCGTTGCTCTAATCGTAAATATTACATTATCATTTATACTTACAGACGTTGGAGAAACTGTTTTTTGAAGTGATAGATCAGCTGAGTCTATTGAAACCGAAACACTATCCTGATCATCTTCGGTTTCTATTTGGTTGTTTGGCGTACTATCAGGATCAAATTGATCAGATTCTACAATTTCGGCTTTATTTAATGTACTTCCGACTGCATTTATTGTAGCTTTGAATGTTAAGTTTAGTCTTCCTCCGTTAGGAACCGTAAGATTGTACCAAGTCAAAGTATTATCACCTACATTATATTGTCCAGATAAATTGGCTGATCCCGGCACTATGGTAAAACCAGTAGGAATATAATCTCTTACGGCTACACCAGTTGCGGTTACTGTTCCTCCAAGTGAATTGTTATTAAAAATCTGAATTGTAAAGGTTACTACATCTCCCGCACTTCCGTGAGTAGGAGATACAGATTTTGTTAATTCAAGATCTGAAACAGAAAGTATTGTAAGGGTCATAACATCAGATGAAACAGCACAATTTCCATTGCTTACCGTCCATTGAAGTTGATATGTGCCAGCAATAGTTCCACTAACAGCTGTTGTTGGCGATGTATTGTCAACGAAACCTAACGTGCTTGGTCCTGTTATTTGACTCCATTCTCCTGTACCTACTGTAGGAGGTAAAGCGTTCATGTTTACGGGAGAGAATTGTGGAACTGTCTGATTTGGTCCAGCATCAGCAGTTGATGGCTGGTCGTAAATGGTAACTATAACTGAATCTTCAGAAATACAACCATTATTATTTAATGTTGTCACCGTCCACAAAAATTCATAGGTACCAGGCTGAAGTCCAAGCATTATAGAATTAGGATCATTTGGAGCACCAATATTGACAGCGGGTCCCGACGCCTTAGTCCAAGTACCAATACCAGAAGTTACAGGAACTGCCGCCATAGTAGTTGAGTCAACATTACATAATTCTTGATCAGGCCCTGCATCTGCTTTAGAAGGTGGAATGTCATTAAAGGTTATTGAAACTTTATCAACAGAAGGCTGACATGATGAAGGATCAGTAAAAGGACCATTTGTTACTGTCCATGTTAATATATAAGTTCCTAGTACGGTAACATTTGATAAGGTTGTTACAGGACTGTTTGGATTATCGATTACAGCCGTACTTCCAGCTGGAACAGTATCAAAAGTCCATGTTCCAATACCTACTGCAGGTGGCAAAGCGGCTGTTGTGTATGTAGTTTGACAAGCTGCAGTATCATCAGGTCCTGCTTCTGCATTACTAGGAGGGGCATTCATTTCAATACGAACTATATCTGATAGTGTTCGACAAGATGCACTTTCAAAAACCCATTCTAAAATATAAAGTCCAGGAACAGTTAAGTTTAAAAGATTGCTTTTTGGTGCTGATGGTGTCTGAATAACGGCAACACTTCCTGTTGGCTGATAAACAAATCTCCATTCAGCTTTTGAAACATCTGGAGGAGGTGTGTTTCCATCTAAAGCTGTTTGACCTCCAACATCAGCAATACAAAGGTTTTGATCGGCTCCTGCATTAGGATCAACGCTTGCACCGCTAAATACATCTATAGTAACATTATCTGAAGATCCAGGACAAACTGGATTGGTAGAAGAAGATATAGTATAGGTAAAGACATAAGTGTTTCCGGGAATCACTGTAGCATTTGCAATATAACTATTTGGAGGTGATTGTGTAATAACAACATCATTTACATTTCCTGTGGTACTGAAGAGTGTCCATGTTCCAGAAGAGTTTTCGTTTCCTATAAGCTGTATACTGGTTACATCACAATATGTTTTATCTGCACCTGCATTAGCAGCTGGCAAAACAGTTACGATTACATCATCAAATGTTGGCGGACATAAAAACACACTTTTTGAATTAATTGTCCATCTGAAAGTATAAGTTCCTTTTACAAGTCCATTAATAACCGTATTTGGATTAGATGGATCAACAATATTAGGCTGATTTGGCGCTCCAGTGAGAACAGACCATTGACCTTCTTCAAAAAAACTGTCGTAAGCATTTCCAGCCATTGTTACGGTGGTATTATTACAAACATTTTGATCTGGTCCAGCGGCAGCAACGTGAGGCGGAATTCCGATTGTTAAATTAATATCATCAAAAGCTTCACCACAAATATCAGCATTTACAGTCCATCTAAAAATATAGTAACCGCTGAATGTAAACGTAAAAACAGCATTTGGATCATGTTGGTCACTAATGGTATAGTTACCAGCCCCGGATATTCTTGTCCATGTTCCCGTCGCACCGCTGCTTACTGTAGCAGCCATCGTTATTACACTTCCGCAAATTTCCTGATCAGGACCAGCATTTGCTGCCGGCGGCGTGCCAGCAATAGTTACGTTTACACTGCTCGTACTTGGTATACATATTCTTGATCTATTTACTATTGCCCAAGTAAAAGTATAAGTTCCATCCGTAGGAACTGTGACCAAAGTATTAGGATCATTTACATCAGCAATTACAACTCCTGCAGATGGAGTGACCGTCCAAGTTCCAAAATCTGAGCCTTCGGGTGTATTTCCGCTTAAGTTAAAAGTATTGGTTCCATTAGGATAGCAAGTATCTGGTCCAGCGTCAGAGCTCGTTGGAGCAATATTGTTGGTCGTGTAGATAAGCATATTATCAGAAACGGAGGCGCTACATGCTGGTCCTGGATGCAGATAAGAAATCGTCCATTTTAACTCATACGTAGCATTTGAGGTCAAAAATCCTGAAGCAATTGCATTAGGATCATGTATATTAGAGAATGTTATTGTATCTGGCCCAGAGACTTGACTCCATCCGCCTATTTCTCCACTTTCTGCAGGTTTGGCTGTAAGCGGTACATCAGTTTTTGTACAAACCACGTGATCAGGACCTGCATCAGTACTGCTTAAGGTACTTCCAGAGACATATATGTTTACAGTTGAAACTGAAAAACCACAGGTAGCACCGCCGCCTTTTGTTATATATTGAAAAACATAAGTACCTGGAATAAGCCCGCTTACTTGCGTGTCTGTTGCAAAAACATCTGCAATTACAGCTTCATTTGGACCGTTTAGCTGACTCCAAAAATGCAAGCCGTCATCTGTCATAACGCCAGAAAGCATCGTAGTGGTGTCTCCGCAAGGTAAACTTACATCAGATCCTGCATTAGAAGGTGTTGGAGCACCAGAAACAAGAATATTTAAAGTATCAAAACCATAATCACAGCCAACATTTAGTGAACCATTTTCACTTCTAACGAATTCTACAACATAATCTCCCGGAGCTGTAAGGGTTAAAGTTAGTGAATTGCCAACATTTTGCAGTGTAGTAGGGAAAGGTGCTAAAGGAGAATTATCAGGTCCATGTGTGATTCGATATTGATTTACTCCCGTACCTGTTACAGTAAGCGGAATTGTAAAAACGGTTGCATTACAGCTGCCAACAATATCCCTGCCATTGTTCGCAACAATAGTTCTTGTCGCACCATTGTACTGAACATTATAATCTTTAGTAAAAATACAGCCGGTGTTGGCATTAGTAAGGGTATATCTAAATTTATAAGGATCTCCTGAATCAGAGATGCCTGTAACTAATGTAGTAGGATTTGTTGGTGAAACAATTACAGCACCTGGACCGCCTGCAATTTGTGTCCATTGTACCGTTTCACCTGCATATAAAGGGGTTTGTGCAATAAGCGTGACCTGAGTGATACTATTGTCACAAAAGAATATATTTTCATCACCGCCTGGTAATGTTGTTACATCTTGTGTTGCCGGTGGTACAGTAATCGAAACTAAATCATTTCCAGAAGCACAAGGTCCTGTTACTGTCCATCTAAAAGTATAAGTACCTTCAGTTAGATTTGAAATTTGAGTCGTATTTGATGTTGGACTGCTTATTGTTGGTGTATTTGGACCGCTTACAAATGCCCACAAGCCTCCCTGTCCGTTTAAGCCACATCCGCCATACGTACCATTTAAATTGGTACTTTGTGTAGTAGTGTAACAATTACTTAATGTTTGGTCTGGCCCTGCCGAAATAGGTTTGACACCGCCATAATTAGTCACAGTAATTTGTGAGGTAGTTCTGCAACGAATTCCAGGAGCAAGTTCTGGACCTTCAATAACCCATTGTAATGTGGTTACCCCGCAGCTTGTTGCAGGCAGATTTATAGTCGAAGTTGGTAAGTTGGGAAAATTAATTACAACCCCTGCATTATTATTGCCTACAATTTCCCAGTAACCATTTTCACCTGTATTCTGAGGTGTATTTGCAGTAATAGTTAACGTTCCTGCACTGTTAGGGCAACTTGCTACGTCTCCTCCAGCTTGTGCTCGAGTTATAGGTGCAACATTAACAACTTTATCCTGATAGGTTGAGATACCATCTCCGCATACTGCACTGTATCTAAAAATGTAAGTATTCCCTCCTGTATAACCAGATACTGTAGTGCTTGTACTATTTGGTGAGTTGATAACAACTGCAGGGCCTGAAATTTGAGACCACAAAACGGTACCTATAATGGGCGAAGGAGTACTTCCTTCTAAAACTAAAGCATCAGTTTCACAAATAGTAACATTTAGAACTCCAGCATTTACTGTACAGTTTTGAGCGAATGAATTTATAGTATTAAACAGAACTATAAATAATACTGGAATCAGTTTTTTAAAGTGCTTCTTAATTTGTAGAGATTGTCTCATAGGCTTCGAGATTGCAAAGTGGATACGAACAATTTATAACCACATTAAATTAAAATTTATGTTGTTCGTTAATTTCGAAAAGAATGATTTGGTGATTGTAAATAGGGGGTACTCAAATTTATGAAAAGTTAGCTTTAAGAGGCTGATTTATATGTTTCAAGTTATAATATGCAACAAGAAAAGTAAATTAAATAAGTTTTTATGATGAGCTTTTTTGTAGAAGAAAAGGTGAATTATTGTATTTATTTTTTGTAACGAACTGATATATTGTGCTTTGTGTTTTGTGGGCTTTAAAGTGAGATATAGAAAAGATTTACAAGTCGATTTGTGAGAAATATTGACTTAAACTTTTTTTCTTGAAGAAAGAAATTGGTTGCATCTTATAATATGGAACATTATTACAAAGTATTGACTCCTATCGGCTTGTGGAATTATCTAAATTTGAGAATCAATTATTTGCACAAAGTCTTCGGCAGATAATTAAAAAGTATTCCCATACAATTTCATTTCTAAGTAATCCTTAAATTTTAAACTATGAAAAAAAATGCCTTACGAATATTTTTTGCATGTTTGTTCTGCATAGCTTCTATTGGAGTTGTCAGTGCTCAAACGAAAAAGAAACCAAATATCATTATGGTAATTTCTGATGATACAGGTTGGGGAGATTTAGGAGCTTATGGCGGTGGTGTTGGCCGTGGAATGCCGACTCCAAATTTGGACAGAATGGCTAAGGAAGGCATGCAGTTTTGGTCGTTTTATGGACAGCCAAGTTGTACGCCGGGAAGAGCTGCAATGATTACCGGTAGAATTCCAAACCGAAGCGGTATGACAACTGTTGCTTTTCAGGGTGAAGGAGGCGGACTTCCTGCTGCTGAATGGACATTGGCATCTATTTTGAAAAAGGCAAATTATAAAACTTATTTTTCTGGGAAATGGCATTTGGGTGAAGCAGATTATGCTATGCCAATTGCACATGGTTTTGATAAAATGCAAAATGTGGTTTTGTATCACTTAAATGCTTACACGTATTGTTTCCCTTCATGGAATCCTGATATGGCTCCTGAAATTTCTGATTTTATAAAAAAAGCAACTAAAGGTATTCTTGAAGGAGAAGCTGGAAAACCAGCACGTGATACAGGACCTGTAACAGAAGAAAACATTGCAGAGTTGGATATGAATATGGTAGATAATAATCTAAAACAGCTTGATGATTATGGAAAATCAAAAGATCCATTTTTTATGTGTATCAATTTTGCCAAAAACCATCAGCCAAATTTACCATCAAAACAATTTAAAGGAAAATCACCAGCCAAAAGCAAATATGGTGATGCCGTTGTAGAAATGGATTATAATGTTGGCCGAATTATGGATAAAATTCGTCAGCTTGGAATTGCAGATAATACCATTGTAATTTATACAGTTGATAACGGAGCATGGCAAGATGTTCATCCAGATTCTGGATATACGCCATTTAGAGGATCAAAAGGAACAGATAGAGAAGGAGGAAGCCGAGTTCCAGCTATTGCTTGGTGGCCTGGTCAAATTGAAGCAGGAAGCCAAAGCCATGATATCGTGGGAGGTTTAGATTTGATGGCAACTTTTGCAAGTCTTGCAGGAGTTGAACTGCCTAAAAATGATAGAGAAGGTAAACCAATGGTTTTTGACAGCTACGATATGTCGAATGTTTTATTCAAAAAAGGAAAACCACTTCGTGACAGATGGTTTTATTTTACAGAAAATGAGTTGTCTCCTGGAGCCGCACGTATCGGAAAATGGAAAGCAGTATTTAATACACGCGGAGATAATGGTGCGCAGGCAGGAAGCGATACACCAGGACAACAACTGGGTTGGAGAGGTGATCAAACCTATATTGCAACCGTTCCCGCTGTGTACGATTTATGGCAAGACCCGCAAGAGCGTTATGATCTTTTCATGAACAGTTTTACAGAGAAAACATGGACAATGGTAATTTTTGATCAGGTTGTTCTTGAACTTATGAAAACTTATGCTGCTGTTCCTCCAAGACCACAACAAAGTGGTGCTTATGGCGGACCAATGGAGATTGGCAGATACAGAACCATTGAACAAGCTAAGCAATTACTAAATAGCAAGCAGTTGTCGATGCCGGCTTTGAGTGTTGATCCAAAAAACTAAATAATTCTATCTTACTTTATACCATTTAAGCCCGATTTACGTCGGGCTTTTTTTATGGAATAAAATCAATTGTATTGACAAGATATAAAAAAGAAAGCCTTTAAAGTTGTGGCTAAAAAGGCTTTTCTCTTCTTCAAAAAATCAATTTAATTGTAGTTTACTTATGTGTTTTTCTTTCTGTCGATAGAAAGACTGGTATACAATCCTATTATTACAAAGATTACACCAAAAAGGGTATACAAAGTAAGCGGTTCATTTACCATAAAATAGGCAATTAAGAATCCAAAAATCGGACATAGAAAAAGCCAATAAGAGGCTTTTATGGGATTAATTTTTAATAAATACAACCAAAACTGAACTGCTCCAATAGAAACAGCAATAGCCAGCCACGAAGTCGAAAACCAGAAATCACTGTTAAAAACATTTTGATCAGATCGATAGGTGATCCATAATACTGGAATCAGAAACACAGCTCCAATAATGGTTTGCCACCCATTAATGGTAAGAATGTGTAATCCGTTCCAGTTTTGTTTAGAATAATAAATAGTTCCTAACGAATAAGCGATCATACTTGCAACCAAAATAAGTATGCCGCCGGGAGTTGCAAAACTGTTTTGTAATAAAGGATATGCCGCTAAAAACACACCAATAAAACAAAGAACCAGACTAAGAATGTTTTTGATTTTAATTTTATGAGATAACCAAATCGCCGAGATCAAAACAATAAAAACAGGATTAGTCGCAACAGCCAAACTCCCTAAACCGGCAGATACTTTTTGCATAGCAACAACATATAAGCCTAAATAAAAAGTAATATTAAACAAACCGTAAATACTAATTTGAATCCACTCTTTTTTTTGAGGCAGCCGTTTTGCCATTAAAATATGAGAAATAAAAAGCATAATGCTTCCTGCTATTACAAACCTAAAAATAGAAATCACAAAAGGCTGCGCAGCATGAAGACCTATTTTGGTAGCAGTTGATGCCGATGCCCATAAAAAGGCAAATAATATTCCAGCAAAAATGATTTTAAATTCTTTGATTTTAGCAGTAATCGGAAGCAGTTTTTCTTTAACCATTTTATAAAACTACTGTTGAGGTTTTAGAAAAATTAAGTGTTTCTATATTGGATAAATCAGCATTGAATTGAACAAAACTTGCAGGAAATCCCGTTTTTATTTTTCCAAATTTTTCTCCTAATCCAATTGCATTTGCAACACGTGTTGTTCCCATTTTTATAGCTTCATCTGCAGAAACATTCAAATGATTATATGCATTTTGAACTGCTTCTAACATGGAGATTGTGGCTCCAGCCAAATTACCTTCATCATTTCTATAAAAGCCATTTTCAAGGTGAGCATCAAAATTGTCCCATTTAAAACTTTCTACTTTTCGCCCTAAAAATGTCGCATCACTTATCAAGAAAAATTTCTCTTGTTTTAGTTTATAAGCTAATCTTGCGGCTGCGTAATCGCAATGTGCTCCATCTAAAATTACGGGGGCATAAACATTTTCATTTTCAAAAACAGCACCAACTAATCCCGGTTCACGATGACCGAATTGAGTCATTGCATTAAACAAATGTGTTACAAGGTTTATGCCTTTTGAAAAATAATGCTGTGCCTCTTTATAACCTATTGTAGAATGCCCTGCCGAAATTGTAATACCGCTTTCTAAAAGCATATTTAATTGCTCGTCAGTAAAACATTCCGGTGCGATTGTAATTACTTTTATCACATCTTTTCCGTATCTAATAATTTCTTCAAGTTCACTATTTGTTGGTTTACGAACCTGATCGATACTATGCGCCCCGCGTTTCAAAGGATTTAAGAACGGGCCTTCTAAATGCATTCCAATTACACCATTGTTGTGTTTTTGAATGTAATTTCGAGTCGCTTCAATTCCTTGCAGAATCGTTTCATTAGACGATGAAATTAAACAAGGCAAAACATGAGTAGTACCATACTTTAAACTTGAATCATAAATATCCTGAATCGTTTCTTCAGTAGGAGTTTGGCTGAAATAAAGTTTTTCACCTCCATTTATCTGAATATCTATAAATCCTGCTGCTATATGCTTTCCTTTTAAATCGAGTTGAGGTATATCATTTGGAATCTCCTTTTGAACCGAAAGAATAACTCCATTTTCTATGATAATCACACCGTTATCAATTATCTCATCACCCGTATGCACAATAGCATTGACAATAGCTTGTTTCATTGTTTTGTTATGTAAATTAAACTACCCAGCAAATTCTAAATCCACATTAAGTTTAAGCTGTTTTTATTTCTTTGATTTTCCTTTTTGAGAAGGTTTTTTATAATTGTCCTTCCCGTCTGCAAGCCATTTTAATGAAAAGCTAACAAAGGTATTTTGAGTATAGTCGTCTTTTTCAAAAAACACTCCAATATCTCCATTGTCAAGTATTGTAAGAGACGAATAAGCCGATCCGCCGCCATATATAGTTTTTCCCTCTGTCCATGTTTTTCCTTCATCATAACTAATACGAACCGTTAGATTCATTCTATCCTTTTCCATTTTAGCATTCGAAAACAAAATTCTATTCTTATCATAACCATCAGCTTTAGCTGTGTATCGAATAATTTCAGCATTACATCCTGGATCTACCAATTTAGGTTCTGGTTTAGTGCTCCAAGTTTTTCCCTCATCAGTAGAAGTATGTACATATCGCATTCCGCCTTTGTTTACCCTTGCATTAACCATCCAGCTTCCGTCAGCCAATTCAATAATTTTGGATTCGTCTGCAGGTTTTATAGGTGTATCAATAAAGTACCATGTTTTTCCATGATCATTACTTCCAAAAATATATAAGCCGCTCGTTAAATTTACTAAAGTATGCAACAACTTTCCGTTTTTTGTTTGTATTCCGCGTCCAGAAGTTATAAACTTAAAATCCTTATGCCATTCCGGTTTCGCAATTTGGCTCGTAATATCTTGAGCTTTACTCCAAGTTTTACCATTGTCACTGCTTTTTACAACATGCAGATAATAAACATCTTTTTCCTTGTCTAAATCCATAAAATTATAGAACAAAAAGATTTCATTAGTTTGTTTGTCAACAATCATCGAAGGATCTGACGCAGATTGCCCAAAAGGAAAATCGGCTACTTTTTCAATCTCCGACCATGTTTTTCCATTATCAGCGCTTCTGCGAATAACAATATTAATGTCTTTGCTCCATTTTAAATCACCACAAGAAGGAACACGTTCGTCAATAGCAGCAATTAAATCGCCATTTGGAGCCGTTACTATAGATGGAATTCTAAAGCAAGAAACATCCTTAACCATCGATTTATTAAATAAATCCTGACTAGTAATTACGCCATCAGCGATTTTATAAGTGTCCTTCTGAGCATAAATAATTGCTGCAGAAGTTAATAATAGTAATGTGAAATATTTTTTCATAATTAAAATAAAAATAGATTTTTGAGTTTTCTTTTTCAGAAACGCTCAATAAAATACGAATTTTTGTTGCTAATATATCTAAATTATTGGTTTAAAGTTTCATTTAGAAGCTGCAGACAGTACCATTCTTGGCGTGGTAAATGAAAAGGTCCTTTATAAAGATTTCCTTTTGCAGTTTGTGCAACGCTTCCGTCTCGATGCAGATAACCAAACCATTCTCCGTTTTCTTTATCATGAAACTTACTGTAAGAGTAGTCATGAATCATTTTGTGCCATTTTGCATATTTTTCATTTCCAGTCATAGTGTAGGCGAGAAGTGTGGCAATAATTACTTCATTATGAGGCCACCAAAATTTCATGTCCTGCCAATATTCTTGTACAGGATTTCCGTATACATCAAGAAAATACAAAATTCCTCCATGTTCTTTATCCCAGCCGCGTTCCCACATGTAATCGAGCATTTTGCAACCCAGTTCTATTAAATGAGGATCATTATTTCTATATTTTGCTTCATGCAAGATAAACCAAGCACCTTCAATAGCATGTCCAGGATTCAAAGTTCGTCCGTCAATATGATCAATTATAGAACCATCTGGAGCAACCTGTTCCATTACACATTCAATATCATGCTTAACAAAATCGTTTTCGATTTCAGCAATCCATTTAGTAATCCATTCGTCACATCTAGGATCACCAATAGTTTCTCTTATTTGTTGTGCAGTGTTTATCATAATCATTGGAGAACCAATTCCTTTCGCCGGACGTACAGCAGTATATTTTGATTCTAACAATCCCGGTGTGGTAGCATATTTAATACATTCTCCAAATAAATGACGTGCTTGTTCAGCGACCTTTTCATCACCGCTTGCTTTAGCGTAAGCACTCATGGCAATAACAGCGAAAGTCTCAGAGAAATAATAACGGCGTTTGCGAATAGGACTTCCATCGCGGGTTACATGAAAAAACATTCTTCCATCCGTATCAAAACAATGTTTGTTTATAAAATCGATACCTGATTTTGCGCCGTACAGCCATTCTTGTTTCGGTTCAATTGTATTATAAAGCGTTGAAAGAAGCCAAGCTGTGCGCCCTTGAAACCAAACCGATTTATCATCATCTATTAATTCACCAGTTTGATTTCGCATTAACAAATAACCGCCATGAACAGTGTCAATAGAGCGAGGAAACCAGAAAGGAATGGTGTTTTTAAGTAATTGCTTCTGATAAAAATCTTTTAAATCTATCAGGTCTGTCGTTGTATAACTCATTTTTTAAGTATTTTTTTATACCTACCAATATCGTTAGGCTTTGATTTACTATATTTTACTTTTTGTATCGTATTTTCAATGTGTAAAAGTTTTATATGTTTTTTGGGAGATGTATTCTAATTTGTATTTGAAGAAATTACTTCCGTTTGAAAAGTCGAGCAAGGCAGATTTTCCTCATTTACCAAATTGGCTTTCGTATAAGGTTTCCAAGCATATAAGACTGTTTTAATCTTTTCGGTTTTCGGAATAGTAATCTCTACTTGATTATTGACTATTTCAGCTTTACATTCTATTCTATTTCCTTTTTCGGTTACTAATTCAAAACCGATTAATTCCTTTTTATCTGCAGTTTGTAATTGTTTTGCATTTGAAAAAGAAATTAGAATTACATCTTCTTTTTGTATTGCTTTTAAAACAACTGGGCCTTCCGCAATTATGTTTTTGCCATAAGTGTATTTTAAGGCAAGTAGAGCTAGTCTGTCTCCAATTTGTTTTTTCCTTATCGGATGTACATTTGTCGAATCGCCAAAATCCATACTCACCGCCATAGCGCTGTTTGGAATTTCTTTCTGAACTCTGTTTTGCATATCTCTAAATGAGGGCCAAGACGGACGATCTATACTCGATAATTGTATGTAATAAAAGGGCAGGGAAGTTCCCCAAGCTTTTCGCCAGCTTTGAACCATTACAGGCATTAAATGTTCGTATAATTCAATATTGTGTGCATTGCTTTCACCTTGATACCACAGAAATCCTTTTATGGGAAATTCAGTAAATTGTGTAACTCCTGCCTCATAATTGTAACTGGGAGCGTATGGATGGCGTTGTTTTGGGTTTACAGCATTTTTTAAGTTTTCATCAGCTCGTGATCTCACCCAAGGCATTATAAAATCAGATTTTCGCCAATTGGTCAAAACATCTACAACTTTATCATCATGTTCTAAAGTATACCTGTCTATCCAGGATTCGATAGGAGATCCGCCAACTGCAACTTCGATTAAACCTATTGGTACATTTTCTTCTCTGTTAATATTTTGACCAAAATGAAAGGCGATTGCCGAGAAGTTTTTAGCGCTTATAGAATCGCAGACTTTCCATTTTCCTGAAAAGTATTGTAATTGATTGGTTTTTTCTAAAGCAACAGCGTCCCAAGCTTTTTCATCTGTTTCTTGAAGGACTTCAAAATTAAAAAGACGTAATGTCGTATTGCTTTGCGCGTTTTTAATTACCGAAGTTCCGTTTTCGGCATTTTTCAGTGGAAATGCCATATTCGATTGTCCCGAGCAGAACCAAATATCTCCAATTAAAATATTCTTTAAAACAATGCTTTTCTTTTCTGATGAAATTTTAATTTGATGGGTTCCGCCAGATTTCATAGCAGGAAAAATGGCTTTCCATTTTCCATGTTCATTTGTGGTTACGATTTCTTTTTGATTTTCAAAAAGTACTTCAACTTTACTGCCTCCATTTGCGTTTCCGTAAATTACAATTGGCTGTTCTCGTTGCAGTATCATATTATCGCTGAAAACGGCGCCAAGTTTTAAACCTCCAAAATTCTGAGAGATATTTTCATAAACAGTCTGCGCTAAGATTGCAGCGCCTTCTTTTGTTGGATGTAAAGCATCTGGAAAAAGATCTGGACGATTGTATAATTTTTCATGAAGATCAATGAGTTTTACATTATTTGCGACGGCAATCTCAGAGATATGTTCCTGAATCTGCCAAAACCAATCTCGTGTTCCCGATTTAAAACGATTATGTTCGTTAAAAATGGGTGTCATGCGGCAGACGTATATTTTTACTTTTGGATTTTGTTTTTTTAACGTATCAATAATCCAAGAATAATCAGCATTAAAATCTTCTCTGTAATTCGGCCAGTTTCTAGGATCGGTATCGTTTAAACCTAAATGAATAATGGCGATATCTGGTTTGTAAGCGATAGCTTTGGCACATTCTTCTGTTTTATAATATGGCTTGCTTCCTTTTTTTAATAGTGTTGCACCGCTGTGTCCAAAATTTAGAACTTCAAATTTATTACCTAGCAAAATTTGGAGTTGTGACGGATATGATTCTGTTTTTGAATTGGCAAGAAGATATCCAGCTGTTACAGAATCTCCAATGCAGGCAACTTTTACAGTATTTTGTTGCGCATTTATTTTAGTGTGAACGAGCACAAAAAAAAGCAAGGCGAGCAAGAGTAAATTTCGATTTAGTATTCTCATTTTCTAACTAAAATTTTAAAACTTAATACATTATAAGCTGGGCAGAGCGCAAGGCTCCGCCCTGACTTATAAAACCAAAAGCCAACTAATTAATTTTCAGGATAAATAAATTAAGGGATTACGTTACGTTTTAGGCATCGGCAAAATCATTTACTTTGGGGCGTAAAAAACTGATTTGAGCGATTAATGCAACCAGAACGACACCGGCCATTAAGGAAAAACCATAACCTAAGCTGCCGGTATCGGCTGATTTACCTAACAATGACGTAACCAATGCACCGCAGGCAACTCCTGTCATATTCAAAACACCATAAGCGGTTGCTCTGTGTTTTGAAGAAACAAACTGACAGATAATAGGCATATTATTGGCATCAAACATACCGTATCCAATACCAAAACATAAAACTGCACCAACCACGTGCCATAAAGAATGTCCAAAACCAATTAGCATTAATGCAGGAATTGTTAAACTTAAACCTATGGCACTGGTATAAACTCTTCCTTTTATATTTTTTTGAACCCATTTGTCTGATAATATACCTCCAAATAGAACGCCTAATAAGGATGAAAATGAAATAGTTATTGTTGCTAAAGGTCCAGCTTGATCCATTGAAATACCTAAGTTATCCGAGAATAGGGTAGGAAGCCAGTTTTTAGTTGCCCAGCCCGGTAAACTTATGATAGCAAAATAAAATAGAATTACCCAAAATGAAATATTGGTAAATAATAACGCCAGACCTTTAAACAATGAATCTTTTTCATGTGTTTTATTAAGCTCAGGATCAGAAACTTTAGTTTCGACTTTTTTCTCACTTAATAAGAAAACTAAAATGAATGAATACACAATACCCACAATCCCAAAATGATGAAAAGTCGTATGCCAAGAAAATTTTGCAGCAATCGTCGCACCAAAACCACCCAATGCTGAACCTACATATAGACCAGTCATATGAATACCAATGGCAAGCGATCTTGTTTTTTGCTGATGGAAATCGGCAATTAAAGATAAACCAGCAGGAATGTATAATGCTTCACTCACGCCCATAAGAGCTCGCAGCCAATAAATTTGATTATAGGTTGTGGCATAACCCATCGCATATGTTACAGCAGACCAAACAAACAAACTGCCTATAATAAGCCATTTTCTGTTTAACTTATCAGCAATAATTCCCGAAATTGGACTCATTAAAGCATAAATCCAAAGAAAAATAGCCATTAAACGTCCAAAGTTTTCACCAGACACCAATTCTGGAATATCATTTTCCATAGATGGTCTCATAGTGGCAAGCATCTGCCTGTCCATGTAGTTTAGTAACGCTACAATCCAAAGTAAGGCGACTACTAACCAAGGATAATATTTAGAGTTTTTCATTTTTTTTATGTGGTTTTTTTGATTGTGTTTTGGTAGATCTAGCAGGTTTTAAAAACGTATTAGATTTTAATCTTAAAATGATATTATTTGATACTTCCTATCATGACATTCGGCGTGCGTATTCCAGGTTTAATTTCTCCATTCGATAAAACAATTTTATTGTTCCATAACACTGCCGGCGTAGTTACATGCGCAAGAAAGGGAAGTTCTCCAATTTTTGACCATTTATTTGTTTGTGTGTTGTAAAGTAAAATAGCATTGTAAAAACCGTTATGCGTTGTATTTAATATGTTTTTTTCTGCAATAAGTTTTGATTTTTCTTCCTCTGAAGAAGCTTTTGAAATTTGGGATAAATACGTTTCGATTTTATGAAAAGTAGTTCCATTATCTCCACCGGCAATCAAAATGTATTGATTTCCGAAAGCGACACCTGCACCCGCAGAAAAATTCGTTGTATTTTTACCATCAGTAATTATGGCTTTACTTTCCCAAGTTTGACTTTTTAAATTAAAAGCCAATGCAGTATTGTGTAAATCACTTATTCCTGATGGTGTTTTTGTTCTTCCACCAATAATATAAATGCTAGTCTCTTTTTCATCTTTCTGAACTACTGCAACTGAATTCGCTAAAGCAAATGGCAATTTAGGAAGTGATTTCCATTCCGGCTCAACAGCATTTAAATCAATACTAAAAACCAAATCAGATGATTTTGCAGCTTCGTCTCCGCCAATCGCATATACTATATTATTTAAACTAGTCAAGGCAATATTGGTAACAGCGATAGGAAAATCGGGTAGTGATTTTAGTTCAATTTCATTTTGTTTGCTGTTCCATTTTAAAAGATATGCTTTTTTAGAAAGTCCATTTTCATTTTCTCCTCCCACATATACAATTCCAAGACTTGTCGATGTACTTCCTGAGTAGGCAATAGGTTCTGGCAATGAAATGGAATTTTCCTTATTCCATTGATATTGATCTTTGTTTTTTTCTAAAACATGAATTTCTTTCGAATAGTGTTTTTTCCCTCCTTCCCAAGGCATTTTATCAGGAAAATTTGCTCCGCCTGCCGTAATAAAAACGTCATTGTAAACTCCGTTAATCGGACCTGCGTAACCTAGAGACAGACTTCCGTCTTCATTTTGTAATTGCGCGGCTTTTTGCCATTCGACGCTTTTTATAGTTGTTTTTTGCGCTGAACTTATTGTTGTGGACATCATAAAAAAGGTAAAAATTAAAGAAGAAAATACAGTATTCATAAAGGCTTGTTTTAGAAAAACGAACTTAATTATTTTGATTTAAATTCATCAAAATTTAAACCTTCAACATCTTTTTTGAATAACTCAAATTGTGCTGCGCTCATATTTTTAACCGGTAATCTAAATTCGCCTAAATCATGCCCAACCAATTTCATATACGCTTTTCCAACAGAAATTCCGCCATATTTCCCTAAGAAACGAATCATGTCAATAGATTTTTGCTGCAGTTTGCGAGCTTTAACCAAATCGTTTGCATTAAAAGCGTCGATTAAATCATAGTACAATGGAGCAGCGTAGTTAAAAGTACTTCCTACAGCACCTTTTGCACCTAAAACCAATGCTGAAAGCATGTTTTCGTCACGTCCCCAAAGCATATCAAACTTACCATCAGCATAACTCATGCAGCTTTGAAAATCCATGAAATCTTCATGTGTATATTTCACGCCTGCAAAGTTTGGCAGTTTTCCGTCTAAGGCTCTAACTAAATCATACATTGCAATATTTACTCCTGTTAATACTGGAATATGATAATAGTACAAAGGCATATTTGGAACACTTTCTCCAACTTTAATACAAATTTCTGCTAATGTATCAACGTTTGATGGTTTGAAATAAAACGGTGCAGTTATAGAAACGGCATATAAACCAATTTCATAAGAGTGTTTTGCCAATTCGATGCAGTCAGTAAGCGAAGTTCCGCCAAGAAAAACCATTACTTTAAAATCAGCATCGTGATTCGAGCAATCAGCCCAAGCCTGTGCAACAGCTTTCTTTTCTTCAAGCGAAATAGAAACACCTTCTCCAGTTGAACCAATGATGAATGCACCGGTAACTCCGTTTCTTTTTAAGAAAGCGTAATAAGGAGGAATCAAGCTTAAATCTAATTTTCCGCTGCTGTCGAATGGAGTAAAAGGTGCAGCAATAAGACCTTGTAAATGTTCAATTTTCATGATTGTATTTTTTATTATTGATGTATTTTGTTTAAATCAGACTGAGATTTTTTGTGATTCTCAGCCTGATTTTAAACTTGTATTTTAAAATGTTATTTACTTAGCGGGTTTTGAACAATTTTTGGATTGAAATTAATGGTATTCTGAGAGATCGGGAACAAAATTTCTTTACCAGCTGTCATAGATGGCACTAAGCTTGTTTTGTTAAAACGAACTAAATCCCACCATGATTTACCTTCAAAAGCCAATTCTTTTAAACGTTCTTTTAAAATTAAATCATCATTTGCAGTTTGAGAACCGTTTGTGAAAGATGCCGTTGCATCAGCTCTTTTCATAACCAAATTCATTTCTGCTGATGGATCTTGACCTAAAGCGTTTTTAATTTCAGCTTTCATTAATAAAACATCAGCCCAACGATAAATGATAATATCACTTACAAATCGTCTAATTGTACCGTCAACTGTTCCATTATATTTAACCATTCCTGTAACAACAGGAGTTGCACCATTGTATAAAGTTAAATATGTTGCTGCTTTTCTGGTATCTGAAGCAGCAAAGTTGAATCTTGTAATATCAGGTTGAACTCTCGAGATTCCGGCATTACCAGCTCCAGTTCCTAAAGTTCCAAAAACTGCAGTTGCCTGCGCTGCTGTTAATGGAGCAAAATCACTTGGACCAACAAACATAAATTGATTCCAGTTGTCTGACAATGAAGATGGTAAATCTGCTAGGGAATAACGAACTGCAAAAAGCACTTCGGCATTTCCTTTTTTATCATACGCAAAAACATCTTTAAAGTTAGGCAATAAAGTTGGAGTTCCTGGTATTGCATTCACAGCAGCTAAAGCTGTGTTTAAATCTGCCGTTCCTCCTCCCAATTGTTTAGCTGTCCACAAATAAACATCGGCTTTTAAAGCTTGAACTGATGCCATTGCTAATTGCGTTGTGTTAATCGCTGAATCAGGAAAATTGGCAATTGCTTTGTCTAAATCCGATTTTATAAATGCAAATGTTTCTTGGATTGTGTTACGCGGAATTATGTATTGCGATTGATTTGTGTTTTCTGTTGGTTCCGTAACAATTGGAACACCGCCCCACGAACGCGCCATGATAAAGTAGCATAAAGCACGCATTGTATACGCTTGTGCAATGTATCTTTTTTGCTCTTTTGCTGTATTTGGACTAAACGGAATTTGCGGGACATATTTTAAAATCAAATTCGCCTGATGTATAGTAGTGTACAATCCAGCCCAATCAACATCGATGTTTTGCGGCGTAAGATTGTTGTTGTAATAATTTGCTAATGTTAAAGGAGATTGAACTCCGCCAGTTATTTCGGCACTTCTTGCACCTCCAAGAAGATAATAATTTTGTTGTGTTTGAATTCTGAAGTTAACATACATACCGTTTACACCAGCTTTTGCGTCGTCTTCTGTTTTCCAAAAACTATCAGAGGTAATTACACTATCAGATGTTAGTTCTAGTTCGTCCTGACAAGAGGAGAATAGAGAGAAACCAGCGAATAGTATTGTATATAAAAGAAATTTCTTTTTCATGATTTTAGTATTAAAAATTTACAAACCGATATTTAAACCAAGTATAATGTTTCTAGGCACTGGATAAGTACCAGTAGATCCAGCAGCGTTTAATCCTAAACTAGATCCTCCGTCGATACCTTGCACTTCAGGGCTTAATCCTTTGTATTTAGTAAAGTAGTATAAATTGCTTCCGGTTACGTACAAACGAAATGATGTTAATCTTGCTTTTTCGACTAACGATTTTGGAAAGTTGTAACTGAATGTGATTTCTCTAATACATAAGTAATCTCCGCTTTCGTAGTAACGGCTGTTACCTTGAAACATATTGGTGTTGTAAGCTGCACCGCTTGCTTCTGATCTAAATAAGTTATTTTGATTGGTTTGATCTGCCCAACGGTAACGAGGAACATCTGTAATATCACCTTCTTTTTGCCAAGCTTGTGCACTTTCGGCTAATAAACCATAGTTTCCTTGAAACTGACCTAAGAAACGTGCTCTTGCTTCGTTGTAAATGGTTGCTCCTAACGAATAATCTGTTCTTACAGTCAAAGAGAATCCTTTGTAAGCAGCATCAAAATTAAATCCTCCTACAAATGTTGGGAACATATTACCCATATATTGTCTGTCTCGGCTGTCGATTATGCCATTGTTATCAGTGTCTTCAAATACGGCATCTCCAGCGAATTTTTTACCAGTTGGGTTACCGCCGTTTGCTGCTGTTTTTGTTACATATGTATCTTGAACTTTTAAGTTGTAAGCATCGGCTTCAGCTTGAGTTGAAAGAATATATAATTGTTTATGTGCGTAGAAATCTCCAATTTTTTGACCTTCCTGCAATCCGCCTACATATTTATAAGTACCGCTTTTTACATCGTAAATTTCAGTTCCGCCAATTCTGTTATTTGTGTTTCCATTAAATGGAAGCTTTTCAACCGTATTTGTGTTGTGCGAAACGTTTGCTCCAACATTAATTTTCCAATCGTTTTGATTGTAAAGATTTGCTTGTACTTCAAGCTCAAAACCTTTACTTCTTAATCCTCCTAAATTAGTTAAAACGGTAGAGAAACCACTATTTGAAGGTAAAGTCAAATTCGTTAATAAATCAGAAGTTAACTTGTTGTAGAAATCTCCAATAATTCTAATCTTATCGTTATTAAATCCTACATCAAAACCACCATTTATTGTTTCAGATTGTTCCCATTTTAAACCTGGATTTGCAATTTGAGAATTAATAATTGCTGATTGTCCGTTGTAACTGTTGGCTATACCATTTGTAGAACCAGCATATAATCCGCCAGCCTGAAAATCGCCTAAAGTTCCTAAGTTACCATTTACACCATAACTCCCGCGAAGTTTAAGAGACGAAAAGAATTTAGGCATAACTTTAGTCCAAAACTTTTCTTCCTGCATATTCCATCCAGCAGAGATTCCTGGAAAAAATCCATACCTATTGTCTGGTCCTAAACTTGATGAACCATCATAACGGAAAGAAGCTGTAGCAAAATATCTGTTTTTATAATCATAATTTAAACGTCCAAATACACTGTTTAAAACTAATTTAGTATTGTTGCTGTAAACTGAAACCGGAACAGGAGAAGAATCTAAAGTTTGTGCTAAGTCAGAAGGACTTCCTTTTCCTGAAGCATTAAAAGCTTTAATTGTTCGATCGTATTTTGAAGCTCCCAATTTGGCATCAAAATCACCAATCGCATCCCATCCTTTTTTATAAGCAAAAACACCTTCGTATTGTACTTGATAAATTTGATTGCTTAATCGAGTTGCCGTACGTGTATTGTCTACCAATCCGCTGCTTCCGCTTAAAAAAGCCTGTTGAAAAGTATTGTCGTTTTCGTTTTCGCTGTAAAGAGACATAGAAGGAGTGAAGGTAAAGTCTGTTGCCAGTCTTAATTCACCATCTACACTCATTTGCAATTTATTGTTTTCGTTGATTCCTTTTACTTTACCCATTTGATACAATGGATTTCCGTTGATGTTGTTTTGCCCCGGAGCCAGTGAACCATCTTCTAAATACATTTTTGTTGTAGGCGAGTTTCCTAAGTATCTGTTGAAAACAACACTATTGGCAACAACTTGATTATTGCTCGATTTAGAAAATAATACACGTCCGTTTAAAGTAAAATTATCAGCAACTTTTAATGATGCATTCAATTTACTTGTAAATCTTTGATAGCCTGTAAAAATGGTAATTCCATCGCCTTTTAAATAACCAAGACTCAAATCAAAAACACCGGTATCAGTACCTCCGCTGAAACCAAGATTATGATTTTGCGTTACAGCACTTTGAAATAAAACATCGTTCCAATCCGTACTTTTGTAGATAATAGTATTACTTGGATTTAATGGATCTGCGATTTCCTGCCAGCCTTTTGCTTGCAGTTGACTAACGGTATCAGCTGATAAGTTAGACTTTAGTAATGTTGCAAAAGGAGTATTATTCTGCAAATTATTTCCTGTTCCTGCAGGCGTAGCACCTGTTAACTGTCCTAATCGTGCAATACCTGTAGTTGTCGAAAGTCCAGCAAGTTCTGCGGCATTATACAAACCTTGACGTTGAAATTTAATATAATCTCCGCCATCCATAAAGTCGTATTTTTTTGCAATATGACTGATTTGTGTAGAAGCATTATAAGTGACTTTTAGTTTACCCGCTTTTCCTGTTGTAGTAGTAATGATGATTACACCATTTGAAGCTCTTGCACCATAAATAGAGGTAGCGGCGGCATCTTTTAAAACTTGAAGCGAAGCAATATCTGCTGAATTTATATCGTCAATCTGCGTACGAATTACACCATCAACAATATATAAAGGTGTTGCTCCAGAAGGGTTGTCGATAGATGTACCTCCTCGGACTATCACATTGGATGCTTTTCCGGGTTGACCAGATGAAGTTTTAACCACCAAACCAGTTACACTTCCTTGCAAAGATTGGGTTACGTTTGAATAAGGTACATTTTCTAAAACCTTTTTGTCTAGTTTAGAAACGGCAGTACTCAAAGTTCTTCTGTTCTGAGAACCATATCCTACTACAATTACCTCATTCATCTGCTGTCCAATTTCTTTCAAAACAATGTTAAGAGAACCTCCCGTTATTGTTACTTCCTGATCTTGTAAACCTATATAGGTAACGATTAAGGTTGTAGCATTATCTGGAACTTCAAAAGCAAAGTTTCCGTCAAAATCGGTTTGTGTACTTACATTAGTTCCTTTAGCAACGATATTTACACCCGGTAGTGATTCTCCTTTTTCATTGGTCACTTTTCCGGTTACTTTCTTTTGAATAGGGCTGTTCTTTTTTACATTTTTATCTGTAAAAACAATACTTCTTTCCGTTTTTGCAGCAGCTAACTGCATAGTAAAAACTAAAAGTAACGTCGACGTTAATTTAATAACTTTTACGTGTTTAGGAGTAAACCTGCAATTTTTAGGTTTACTTTTAGGCAATAATTTCATACTTTTGTAATGGTTTGGTTAATAATAACTTTGTTAAAGGTCTATATGTTTATTCTCCAATCATTGTTCCTTAACGGAACTGGCCAGCTATGTTTCCAGCATTAGCTGGCTTTTTTATGATTAGAAAATAAATGGGGTATGCAATTGGTTCTATTGATAATTCTCTATGATCTTTAATTCTATTGTTACTGTATAAAAATTTGTATTCTCCTTTTTCTCCTTCCTGTATTTGTTTTTTAATGAGGATTTAATCAGCCTCATATTCAATGATGTATTAATGTTGAATGCTTCATAACAATAAAATCAATATTCATTTTTTTTTAGTTATTATAGATTGATTAAATTTTAACAGCTTAACCAAGGTTATGATAACTTTAAGAATAAATTATTTTATTATTATGAAGTAAAGATATAAAATATTTTAATATAATAACTTTAGTTATTAAAATATTTTAATAATTAAGAAGGAAAACTAAAAATTAGTTGTTGATTAGAGGAAACAACATCTTTTCTTTTATAACGCAGCATGCACCTATAACGCCTGCACGACGGCCTAAAGTAGACTTTTTAAGCTTCATATCTCGGTTAACTAAACCTAATGAATATTTTTTTAATGCAGATTGAATTGGCAGTAAGGAATAGTCGCCTAACTGTGCGAAATCTCCTCCAATCACCAATAAATCAGGATTGAAGATGTTGAGTAGAATAGACAAATAACGCCCCATTTTTTCACTTTGCTGTGTTACAAGGTCGACACAAAGAGTATCTTCTAGATTTACAGCTCCTTTTATTATAGTATGATGCTGCAGTTCTGATGAAGAATCATCAAGAACAACCTTAGATTGTTTGCCGTCTTTTATTGCTTCTTTAAATTGGTTTACAAGTGACCAGCCTGATATTTCGGTTTCTAAACAACCTAATTTTCCGCATTTGCACATGATTTCATTATTAAAAATAGTACTATGCCCAAACTCTCCAGAATAGCCCGATTTACCATAATAAAGCTTTCCATCTGTAATCATCCCAATAGCAACTCCCCAGCTGTAGTTTACAAAAATTATGTTTTGCTCATCGTCGACAACACCCTCACAGTATTCACCAAACGCCATTGCACGAGTATCATTTTCTAAATGAACAGGAAGATCTAATTGTTCAGAGATTATCTCTGTTAAAGGTCTGTTTTCGCTAAAGAAGTAATTATAGCTAAAACCTTCCATTGAGTTAATTCGCCCAGAAAAGTTGATGCAGACTCCTACAATCAATTTTTTCTCAACAGAGCTGTCTTCTATAAAAGAGTTGATTAAGTTGCAGAAATTTAATAAAGATTCTTGAGTATTTTCTAATGCAAATGAAGTTCCAAGTTCGATGCTTACTAATTCATTTTTAATGTTTTGAAGTCCTATAGACATACTTGTCAATCCTACTTCAACCCCAAGGAAATAAGCACAAGTTGGGTTAATACTGAACAATGAAGGTCTTCTGCCGCCGCTGTTTGTAATTTTGCCCATATCAACAACATAACCTTCAGCCAGCAGTTCGTTAACAGCTTTAGTCACCGTTGGAACACTCGATTGTATTTCAGCACTTAATTCTGCAATGGTTGCATTTCCGCCAGTAAGCAAACGTTTAGTGATAAATTGTCTTAACATATGCCACTTTTGTTCTGACAGACTTTTGTCTTTACTATTGTCTAATAAATCTTTTAAACTCATTGCTTTGTGTTTTATGGGTTGACACAAATTTAATTTATTTTTTAAATTAGAATTAAAAAATGGCAGACAATATTAAATTTATTTAAAATAGCGTGTAGGGATCTTAAATTTCTGTCTTTTTTAATAAAAGATGAAGAACCCATAAAATGATGTTTTCAAACTGTCAATTAATTCGTAAATTTATAGAATGTGGTGTTATGGTGGCTGTTTCTGAATTTTGTTTCTAATAAATAAAAAGTATCAGCTGCAAAAAGAAGCTAATAAAAATGAAAACTATAATTATAAAAAGGGTTTATGATAATAAAACAAGTGATGGAACGTACCGAATCCTTGTTGATCGATTATGGCCGCGCGGACTTAGTAAAACAGATTTAAGTTTTGATGAATGGGATAAAGAAATTACACCATCGACAGAACTACGTAAGTGGTTTGCTCATAAAGAGGAACGTTACGCCGAATTTACTAAACGTTACATTCAAGAATTGAGTTTAAAAAGTGAAGAAACAACACGTTTAAGAAATATGGCAGAAAAGAAATCTTTGACATTATTATATGCCGCAAAAGATCCTATAATAAATCATGCAGTAATTCTGAGAGATTTTTTGCTCAACAATAAATAACCTGAGTTTTGATTACAAATAGAAAGAGTATTTGCTTTACTGTTATACACAATGGTACAATTCATAAAATTGAAACTTATGTACACGAATATCCAAATTTGATGTTTTTGCTTCGAGATAAGCTTTTTTTAGATGATTTTGGCGAATGCGGCGGCGTTGGCAGATGTGCCACTTGCATTATCAAGTTGAATGATATTAAAGAAAATGCGTTAAAAAAAGATCGAAACGAACCAGCAACATTATCTAAACTAGGATATACGGCTGAGAATATTCGGCTTTCCTGTCAATTATACATCACAACTGATTTAGAAGATTCGCAGATTGAGATTCTGGAATTGTAGTTTGTAAAAGTTAGTTAGCAGAGTTTAAAATTTTTTGTTTTACATGATCCATGTACGATCTGCCAATTACATATCTTAAGCCTTCAATTTCTACGCTGTTTCCTTCAACTGCGTCGATTTTATCAATGGCAACAGTATACGATCTATGAATTCTTAAAAAATTTCTTTCCGGCAGTAAATCTGTAAAGTCAGATAAGGTGCTGTGTATAATGTATTTGCCTGTTAAGGTGCTTATTTTTAAATAATCTTTCAAGCTTTCGATAACCAAAATCTCATTCAGGAAAATCTTCTTCATTCTTTTCTTATCTATTTTGATAAAAATAAAAGGATTTTCGGCAGAATTGTCAGGAGTAGGATTGGATTTATTTTCCAGTCTTTTACTGATTTTGTTCAAGGCTTTCATTAACCTCGGAAACTCGATAGGTTTTACTAAGAAATCCAAAACATCAAGTTCGTAAGTTTCTATTGCAAATTGACTGTACGCACTAGTAATAATAAGTAAAGGCGGATCTTCGAGGCTTTTTATAAAATTAATACCATCAAGAACCGGCATATTAATATCTAGAAAAATGACATCAACTTTATTGTTTTTTACAAAATTTAAACCTTCTATTGGATTACTAAAAGTATTTACAACCTCAAAATTTTCAAGTGGCTCTAAATAATTTTTAATAACATTAATAGCCAATGGCTCGTCATCTATAATCAAACAATTTATTTTCATTTCTCTATTATTACTTTTTAAGCAAAATAATCCAGCGTATAAATTTAATATAAGAAAAGTCGTTCTAAGTGACTTTAATTACAAGCTTTACGACAAAAATATTCTTTTTCTTTTTAAATGAAAGGTTATACTCGTTTTTATTATAACCTAGTTCTAACCTTTTTTTTACATTCTCGATACCTATACCGCTTGATACATTAAAATTGTCTTCAAGATCAGTAGTTTCAGGCTGTGGGTTCGAAACTGAAAAATGCAGAAAATTGCCTTTTACCTTAAATTTAATATCAATTACAACTTTTCCGGTGTTTTTGTTTACACCATGTTTAAAAGCATTTTCGATAAAAGTCAATAATATAATAGGAGCAATCTCTTTGTCGTGAATATCTCCCGAAACAGACATATTTATAATCAATCGATCGTCGTTTCTAATTCGCTCTAGATCAAGATAATTCTGAATACATAATATTTCATTTTCCAGCGATTGTCGGGTGTTTTTTGTGTCATACAACATATAACGCATTAACTCTGAAAGCTTAAGTACAATTTTTGGTGCTTTGTTTGATTTTTCGACAGACAGTGAATAAATATTATTAAGTGTATTAAAGAGAAAATGCGGAGATATTTGAGATTTCAAAAACAATAATTCTGTTTCTAATTGCGATTTTTCAAGATCAGTTACGCGTTTTTGCTCCTTCATAAAATCTAATGTAATCTTAATAGCCGTAACAAAAGTGATTACATACAATTCGCCAATCATCATATCAATTGTGTAATTGAGCGAAAGTTTGTCGATAGTTTCTGGTCCTTCCGGCCAAACATCATGATTTATCAATAAATACGTAAGATTGAATTTTATAATAACCATTATAAATATCGAAGACAAAACCGCAAGTATATATAAAAGGTATTTTTTTCGATAAACCAAATAAGGCATGAAGACAAGAATATTCAAGTAACACAAGGTCATATGAATAGGAAAGCCCAGTAAATTAGTCTTGAAAGAGTAGCCGTAATCATTAAAATAAATCCCCCAGCGAAAAGTATTAAACAAGAAATAAGTAAGCCAAAAAAGGATATGATATTGTAATGGTATTCGATATAATTTGCTCGTGCTGAAATTCATAATTCAAAGTATGTTTTGAGACCTTTTTTGATGTTTGTCTTTGTTTAGATGTCGTTTGTCTAAAATAATTTAAGTAAAATTCAATTTTGCATAAATTTAAAGTTAAATTATTATTTTTTTTAATGAATGGTCTTACTTGTAAGTTTTGTTTGTAATTCTAAAAGTAAGCTGTAAAATAAAGCAAATTAAAAATAATAGTCAACAAGCTTTCTTTGTTCAACAAACAGTAATTAGTGATTTGAGAAATTTTTTATTTAAAACCGCTGGAAAAAAACTTGCTTTTGCAACAAAGAAAAACACTCAACATTATAAAATATCAAGTCATGCTTACAAAAGATCAATACCGTGTTATTACCAAGTTTTTCTTAAAGATTCTAAAATCTATGTAGGATCAACATCTTCAAATCCTGAGACTTTACATTGCAGTCCATGCCATAAAAGTCGAAGCAATAGATCAACCTTATTGGTCTAAAAATGTCACGAATAAAAACGGAATACCAACATAAATTTAACTAACCCCTAAAAACAATATTATAATTAATGAATATCATTGACATATCAATCATCATAGCATACATTGTGCTATCAGTAGGAATAGGAATCTGGATTTCCAGAAAAGCTTCAAAAGGTTTAGATGATTATTTCCTTGGCGGAAAAACAATCAAATGGTATTTTTTAGGTTTAAGTAACGGATCAGGAATGTTTGATGTTTCAGGAACTTCCTGGATGATTGGAGTACTGTTTTTATACGGCGTAAAAAGCTTTATGTTTATGTGGCTTTGGCCCATTTGGAATCAGATTTTTGTAATGATGTTTCTCGCCGTTTGGATACGAAGGTCAAAAGTAATGACGGGTTCTGAATGGATTTTAACTCGTTTTGGAAACGATAAAGCCGGAAAAGCATCTCATATTATTGTCGCTATTTTTGCGATTATTTCTACAATAGGTTTCATTGCTTACTTTTTTGAAGGAATTGGGAAATTTATAACGATTATTCTTCCTTGGGATTTAACGCTTCATTCTGGTGATTTAATTCTATTAACCTCAGAGCGTTCTTATGCTTTGATAATCATATTTTTAACTACAATTTATACCGTAAAAGGCGGAATGTTCTCTGTTGTAGCAACTGAAGTTGTGCAATATTTAATTATGATTATTGCCAGTGTTTTAATTGCAGGTTACGCTTTTGTAAATTATACCGATATTCAAATAAACTCAGTAATTACCGAAGAATGGAAAAACGTCTTCTTTGGATGGCAGTTTGAAACGCAGTGGAGTGAAAAATTCCAGACTTTCAATAATTTAATTGATTCTGAAGGGTATAAAATGTTTGGCGCTTTTATCGGAATGACATTGTTTAAAGGTTTCTTCGCCAGTGTTGCAGGACCAACGCCAAGTTATGATTTACAAAGAATTTTGTCGACAAAATCTGTAAAAGAAGCTGCTTATATGAGTGGTTTTACCAACTTGATTTTATTCATTCCAAGATATTTATTAATTACAGGAATTGTTGTAATTGCCCTGATAAATTTAGCGCCGGAATTAAATGCTAATTTAAATTTAACTGGAGCCGATTTAGAATTATTAATGCCAAAAGTGGTCAATTTATATCTTCCAGTAGGTATTAAAGGACTTTTACTAGCAGGTTTATTAGCTGCTTTTATGTCTGGATTCTCTGCTTTTGTAAATGCAGGACCAGCTTATATTGTAAATGATATTTATAAAAAATATTTCAAGCCTGTTGCATCAAATGCACATTATATAAAAGTAAGTCAGATTTCTTCTTTCGTAGTGGTTGGTTTAGGAGTTTTTATGGGATTCTTCGCAGAATCGATTAATTCTTTGACCCTATGGATTACAAGTGCTTTATACGGCGGTTATGTGGCAGCCAATTTCCTAAAATGGATTTGGTGGCGTTTTAACGGTTGGGGATATTTCTGGGGAATGTTTGCAGGTTTAATCGTAGCTTCTTTACAATTTGTTTTAGGACAGTATAAAGGAACATTTGCAGAAGGAACATTTTTGTATGATTTATCACAAGTACAGGCGATTTACTTGTTTCCAGCAATATTTGGATTCTCAATTTTAGGCTGTCTTTTAGGAACGTTTTTAAGCAAACCTACAGATATGGAAGTTTTAAGATCTTTCTATACCAATGTTAGACCTTGGGGATGGTGGGGACCAGTTTATAAAACATTAAAAACAGAAGATCAAAGTTTCGAAAAAAACAACGATTTCTGGAAAGATATGCTAAATTGTGTAATCGGAATTGTGTGGCAGTCAAGCATGATTTTACTTCCAATTTATTTTGTGATCAGAGATTATCCAAAAGCTTTTGCTGCATTATTGGTATTTTTAGTAACAATGATAATTTTAAAATTCACTTGGCTGGATAAAGTTCGAAAAATAACGGATTAAGAAAAAAATAGTAAACACGATAGAAACATAGATTTTTATAATTAGAAAAGAATAATTACAAAAGAAAGGTTCCACACATATAGCTGCATCTTTTGAACTAACCAAAACCACTTTTTAAATTTTAAAAACTATGTTTCTATGTGTTTAGAAAAAAAGCTTTGATAAAGTCTTTACAACAAACAACAGAAAAAAACAATAAACAAAAAATATAAAAATGAGCACTATTCCTTGGCAAGACAGACCCGAAAACAGTAATGATGTAATGTGGAGATACACTGAAAATCCTATTATTGAAAGATATGCTATACCATCATCAAACAGTATTTTTAACAGTGCTGTAGTTCCTTTCGAAGATGGGTTTGCGGGAGTTTTCCGTTGTGATAATAAAGCAGTTCAAATGAACATTTTTGCCGGTTTTAGTAAAAACGGAATCGATTGGGAAATTAATCACGAACCAATCGAAATGAAAGCAGGTAATACAGATATGATCGAATCTGCATATAAATATGACCCGCGTGTTGTTTTTATCGAAGATCGTTACTGGATTACTTGGTGTAATGGTTATAACGGACCAACGATTGGTATTGGATATACATTTGATTTTAAAGAGTTTTTTCAATGTGAAAATGCTTATTTGCCATTCAACAGAAACGGTGTTTTGTTCCCGCAAAAAATCAACGGAAAATATGCTATGTTAAGCCGTCCAAGTGATAACGGACATACACCTTTTGGAGATATTTGGATTAGTTACAGCCCAGATATGAAATATTGGGGAGAACACCGTTTGGTAATGAAACCAACTCCATTTGAAGATAGTGCTTGGCAGTGTACTAAAATTGGAGCAGGACCAATTCCAATTCTTACAAATGAAGGCTGGTTAATGATCTACCACGGAGTTATTAATACTTGCAACGGTTTCCGTTACGCAATGGGCTCAGCACTTTTAGATGTTGATTCTCCAGACAAAGTTAAATACAGAACACAGCCTTATTTATTAGGACCTGCAGAACTTTATGAAATGGTTGGAGATGTACCAAATGTAGTTTTCCCATGTGCCGCTTTGCATGATACAGAAGAAGATAAATTAGCCGTTTATTACGGTGCAGCTGATACAGTAGTTGCTATTGCATTTGGTAAATTAAGTGAAGTGGTTCAGTTTACAAAAGATAACAGTTTATAAAAAAGAGATGGTTTTAAAACTTAAATGGCTTGCTGTTGCTTTAGGCTTGATTTCGATAACTGGATATTCACAGTCAAAGAAACCAGTTATTCCTAAAACCTATGTTGCGGCAAAAACAACCAAACCAATCGTAATTGACGGAGACGAATCTGATGCTTCGTGGAGTAAAGCAGATTGGACAGATCTTTTTGAAGATATTGAAAATGGTGTAAAACCAAAGTATGCAACCAAAGTAAAAATGCTTTGGGATGAAACCAATTTCTATATATTAGCAAAAATGGAAGAACCGCACGTTTGGGCAAATTTAAAACAACGCGATACCATTATTTTTTACAACAATGATTTTGAAGTTTTTGTTGATCCAGACAGTGATACTTTTAACTATTACGAATTAGAAATAAACGCTTTAAATACTGCTTGGGATTTGTTCTTGACAAAACCCTATAGAGAAAGTGATATTGTCGTGGCAAATGATTGGAATATTCCAGGTTTAAAATCGGCAGTAAAAGTTAACGGAACACTTAATAATCCAAATGATACAGATGAAGGCTGGATTTTAGAAATGGCCATTCCATGGGCAGCTTACAAAACCACATTCTTTGATCAAAATGTTCCCGTTGATAAATTTTGGAGAGTCAATTTTTCGAGAGTCAATTGGCAGCACAGCGTTAAAAATGGAACTTATGAGCGAAAGAAAGATACCGAAGGAAAATTTTTGCCTGAGTACAATTGGGTTTGGTCACCAATGGGGGTAATCAATATGCATGAGCCAGAAAAATGGGGTTATGTTTACTTCTCCTCCAAAGAAGGAAAAGATACCTTTACAATTCCGCAAGACGAAAAAGTAAGATGGGAACTGTATTCTTTATACCGTGCTCAAAAAGGATATTTTGAAAAACATAAAACTTGGGCAAAGTCTATTGCAGATCTTACCACAAAAAGCATTAGTATTGATGGTAAAGTTTTAAAACCAACAATAGAGAATCACTCATCAGGATATAATATTTTAGTAAAAAGTCCATTCACCAATACAACATTTGTAATAAGGCAGGATGGAAAAATAATCACAAAATAAACCACTATGAAACTACCAAAACTATTACTTTTTTTATTAGCATTTAGTATTTTTTCATGTACTAAAAAAGAAGAACAAACCACTTTTAAATTTGGAGTATGGACTACAGCCGATGCCAAAAAATCGGATGCAGATTATACTAAAGAGTTTAAAAAATACAAAGATGGAGGAATTGATGAAGTGCTGATAAACACTTCGACAGATCCAAAATTGTTAAGCCGTTTAGTGCCTTTGGCAACAAAAGAAGGTTTAAAAGTACACGCTTGGATTATGGCAATGAACAGACCTGGAGACTCAATTGCATTGCAGCACCCAGAATGGTATCAAGTAAGTAAAGAAGGTAAATCCTGCTTTGATACACGCCCATATGTAGATTACTACCAATGGTTATGCCCAACAAGAAAAGAATCTAGAGAGCACGTTTTAAAATTAGTTGAAGAATTAGCAAAAGTGGACGGAATCGAAAGTGTTCATTTAGATTATATTCGTTTCCCAGACATCTTTTTACCAATTAGTTTATTGCCAAAATACAACTTAGTTCAAGATGTAGAATTGCCTCAATTTGACTTTTGTTACTGTGACGAATGTGTAAAAGCATTTGAAAAAATTCATCATAAAAACCCAAAAGAAAGCCACAATACTTCAATTGATATGGAGTGGAAAAACTTTAGATTAAATGCTATTCAAGCCGTGGTGAATGACGCTTATGATATTGTGCATAAACACAACAAAAACCTTACGGCAGCAGTATTTCCTTATCCAGAAATGGCAGATCATATGGTGCGCCAGCGTTGGGACAAATGGAATATTGATCAAGTATATCCAATGATTTATAACAGTTTTTACGATGAAGAAATTGACTGGGTTGGTTATGCTACAAAACAAGGTGTTGCTGATTTAAAAGATAAAAAAACAAAAATCAACACAGGAATTTATGTTCCAGGTTTAAAGACAGATAAAGAGCTGAAAGATGCTATTTTATATGCAAAAGAAAACGGAGCAGTAGGAGTTTCTTTCTTTGATGGAAATGCTTTGTCTGAAAGTAACTTTAAAACAATTAAAGAAACAAAAGCAAGTTTAAAATAATCAAATGCTTTCTTTAGAAAAAAAAACATAGTATAGTTACAAATTACTTCAATAACAGCTGCGAGCGTATACCAAACGTTTTGACAGAACAATAAAATAAAGGAATATAATAGGGAGCCGTAAATGCTTCCTATTGTGTTTTTTAAGAATGTTGCAATGACACAGAAAAATGCATAGCGTTTTCTAAAAAAGAGTATCTTTTGAAGGATAAAAAAATACACTAGTTTAAAATCATATCCTATTTAAAATAATAATTATGAGAACATTAAAACCCTTATTCACCTTACTATTTTTAGCTGTTTTAAGTTCGGGTTACAGTCAAAAAGTTTTTACAGAGAAAGACATTCAAATCATTCCAAAACCCAATCAGCTGGTTTTACAAACAGGATCATTTGAGTTTTCTAAGAATACCGTATTTGTTGCCGCAACAGATTTTCAAAAAGATATTTCGAACGCTTTAATAAACAAGTTTGGAGCTGCAGCAGGCTGGCGCCCAATTATTGGAACAAAGGCGCCAAAGAATAATTACATACAATTTAAAGTTGATTCAAATCTTCACAATGAAGCCTACAAATTAGAAATCAATAATAATACAATTACCGTTACAGCAAAGGGGAATGCAGGTTTTATCTACGGATTAGAAACCATTAGACAATTGCTTCCAACAGCAATCGAAAGTAAAAACGCTGTAAACCTTGCAAAATGGGAAATTCCGAATGTAACGATTACGGATGAACCTCGTTTTCAATGGAGAGGTTTAATGTTGGATTTATCACGTCATTTCTTTGATAAAAATTATATTTTGGCAACAATCGATCGTTTGGCAATGCACAAAATGAACGTTTTGCATTTGCATTTAGTAGACGATCAAGGCTGGAGAATCGAAATTAAAAAATATCCAAAACTAACAGAAGTTGGGGCATGGAGAGTCGATCAGGAAAATTTAGCATGGAATGCAAGATTGCTTACAAACCCTGATCAAAAAGGTACTTACGGCGGATTTTTAACTCAAGAGGAATTAAAAGAAATCGTAAAATATGCTGCAACAAAAAATGTAGAAGTTGTTCCTGAAATCGAAATGCCGGCACACGTAAGCAGTGCAATTGCTGCGTATCCAGAATTAGCGTGTTTTGATCAGCGTATTGGTGTACCGTCTGGTGGATTATGGCCTATAACGGATATTTACTGTGCAGGAAAAGAATCTACATTTGAGTTTCTTCAGAACGTAATTGATGAAGTAATTACAATATTCCCTTCAAAATATATTCATATTGGCGGTGACGAAGCAACAAAAACAAACTGGGAAAAATGTCCGCATTGCCAAAAAAGAATGAAAGAACATGGCTTAAAAAATGTTCATGAACTGCAAAGTTATTTTGTAAAAAGAATGGAGAAATACATCAATTCTAAAGGCAAAAAACTTATTGGCTGGGATGAAATTTTAGAAGGCGGATTAGCTCCAGAAGCTACCGTAATGAGCTGGAGAGGAACTAAAGGAGGAACAGAAGCAGCACAGCAAGGTCATGATGTTATTATGACTCCAGAATCTCCTTGCTATTTTAATTTTTACCAAGGTCCTCAAAATGAAGAACCATTAGCTTTTGATGCGTACAATCCTTTAAACAAAGTTTACGAATTTGATCCCGTTGTATCTGGAATGACACCGCAGGAAGCGGCACATGTTTTGGGTGGACAAGCTAATTTATGGGCAGAATTTCTTTCGGCACCAAAAGATTCGGAATATATGATTTTTCCAAGATTAGCAGCTTTATCCGAAGTTTTATGGAGTTCTAAAGAAAGCCGTAATTGGAATGACTTTACAGCCAGACTAGCACCGTTATTAAAACGTTACGATTATTTAGGAATCAATTATGCAAAAAGTGCTTATTTAGTTACAGCAGTTTCAAGTGCAGATATAGCTAAGAAACAAATTAATGTGAGTTTGAAAAATGAGTTTCCAAATCCAGATATTCGATATGTATTAGGGGATAAAACGTTAGATATAAATGCTGTAAAATATACAAATCCAATTCAGTTTAATCAAACTACAGTTTTAAAAGCTTCTCTATTTCAAAACGAAAAACCAGTTGGAAAAACGTTTACAGATACTATTGTATTTCATAAAGCAGTGGCGCATAAAGTCAATTACTTAACACCATTTAATAACAGTTACAAAGGCGACGGTCCTTTTACGATGGTAAATACAATTCGTGGATCTAAGAACTTTCATGACGGACAATGGCAGGCTTGGCTGGTTAACGACATGGAACTTGTTATTGATCTAGAAAAACAAGAAAGTGTAAAAGAAGTAATTGTTGGAACTTTAGAAAGTCAAGGTGCGGGTATATTTTTCCCGATACAAGTAAAAGTTTTAGTTTCAAATGACGGTATCAAATACAAAGAAGTCGGCAAAATATCACGCCCATATGCATCTAACCCAACTTCAGAGTTAAAAGATTTTAAAATCAATTTTGAAAAAAACAATGTTCGATTCATAAAAGTAATCGCGTCAAACTTAAAGAAAAGTCCAAGAGGCGAAAGCTCTTGGTTGTTTGTGGATGAGATTTTAGTGAATTAAGATGGATTAAATAATTAAGAGATAAACTATGTCAAAGTTTTAAACCAGAGATGTAAGGAACTTTGATAAAAGCTTAAGATTGAAGTTAGTTTGCGCATTTTTGTCATTTCGACGAAGGAGAAATCTTCGCGAGTAGCTCTACAAAGATTGTCGCTTTTGATTGTGGAGTTTCTTTCGAAGATTTGCTTCGCCTGTTCGCTATCGCTCGAGTCTCCTTCGTCGAAATGACAATGATCGTGGTTATTTAGTGTAAAACTAAAGTTCCTTGCAATCTAAGTTCAAATTTTTGCAGTAAAACCAAACCAAAAAAAATAAACCAAAGATGAAAAAAGTAATAGTATTAATCGCAGTATTATTTTCTGCACAAATGTTCTCTCAGGCTATTTACGAAGACGAGCGTTATGTGCCGGAAACAGATCCATTAGTTTTAAAAAACTTAGAACAATGGCAAGGTAAAAAGTTTGGATTATTAATGCACTGGGGAACATACAGTCAGTGGGGAATTGTAGAATCATGGTCGATTTGTCCTGAAGATTATGGATGGTGCGAGCGTAAAAAAGGCAGTAATCCGGGTAATTACAGTCAATATGTAAAAGAATATGAAGGTTTAAAGAAAACCTTTAACCCAACAAAGTTTGATCCTGTAAAATGGGCAAAAGCGGCAAAAGCGGCAGGAATGAAATACATGGTTTTTACCACAAAACACCATGACGGATTTTCGATGTATGATTCTAAATACACAGATTACAAGGTAACTGATAAAGAATGTGCTTTCAGCAGTAATCCAAAAGCGGATATTTTGAAAGAAGTTTTTAATGCCTTTAGAAATGAAAATATTTCAACAGGAGCTTATTTTTCTAAACCAGACTGGCACAACGAAAATTATTGGGATCCTTATTTTCCTCCGTTTGATAGAAACGTAAATTATGATCCAGCACTATATCCTGAAAAATGGCAGAAATATGTTGATTTTACCCACAATCAAATTTTAGAAATTTTAACCAATTACGGGAAAGTTGATATTTTATGGCTTGATGGCGGCTGGGTAGAAAAAGGAGATCAAAAGAGTATTAGCGAGCACTATAAATCTAAGTTTTTAGAGAACACATCTAAAAACGGTTTTATAAAACATAGAGTGGTAAGCCAAGATGTTAAAATGGATGAATTGGTTGTAAAAGCACGTCAGAAACAACCTGGTTTAATTGTTGTTGACAGAGCAGTTCATGGTAAGAATCAAAACTACTTGACACCTGAAAATCGCGTTCCTGAAAAAACACTTCCTTATCCTTGGGAATCTTGTATTACTTCTGGCGGCGGCTGGTCGTACACTCCAGATGCAAAATATATGACAGGCAGACAAGGGATTCATATGCTTATTGATGTAGTGGCAAAAGGCGGTAATTTATTGTTGAATGTTGCACCAAGTCCAGAAGGAGAATGGCAGCAGGGAGCTTATGATTTATTAGCTTCTTTTGGAGACTGGATGAAAGTAAACAGTACTGCAATTTATGACACCAAACCAATTGCACCTTATAAGGAAGATAATATTTGTATGACACAGAATAAAGCAGGAAGTGTTTACTTGTTTTATCTAGCAAAAGAAGGAGAAGAAAAAATTCCTGCAGAGATTACATTAAAATCGATTAATCCTAAAAAAGGAACAAAAATTACAATGTTAGGTTCGAAAATACCACTGAAATGGACTAAATTTGCGGACGGATTTAAAGTTACAATTCCAGAAAATTTACGTAATAATTTACCATGTAAAGAAGCTTGGACTTTAAAAATTGAAGCGATTAACAGATAGAGAATTAAATATGATTTTTAATAGTAAAATAACACAGGCAGCATGTTTTTTCAGCATGCTGTTTTTTAGCATAAATACTTTTGCCCAACAACCTGCAGATTTTGTAAATCCGCTTATAGGGACTTCTAATTATGGAGCTACTTTTCCTGGACCGATTGCTCCAAGAGGAATGGCAAGCATAAGTCCTTTTAATGTAGCTGGACGACAAAATAGTTTAGAAAAAGACAGTCAATGGCTGTCGAATCCTTATGTAAACGAGAATACATTCTTAACCGGATTTAGTCAGGTAAATTTAAGTGGTGTAGGCTGTCCTGATTTAGGTGTTATTTTGTTAATGCCAACAACAGGAGCGGTCGAAACCAATCACTTAAAATATGGCTCTACTTATTCTAAAGAATTGGCTAAAACCGCTTATTATAGTGTAAACATTGATAAATATAAAGTTAAAGGAGAATTTACGGCTTCGAAAAGAGTAGGAGTAAGCAAATTTACTTTCCCGAAAGGGCAGTCTAATATTTTGTTGAATCTTGGTTTAGGATTAACTAATGAAGAAGGAGCGATGGTAAAAGTTGTTTCTTCAACAGAGATTGAAGGAATGCGTTCTGTAGGTTCATTTTGCTATAATAGTCCTGAAGACGCTTATCCTGTTTATTTTGTAGCCAAGTTTTCGAAACCAGCAAATAATTTTGGCGTTTGGAAAAATACACCTAAATACGAAGGTACAGAAGCACAATGGATGGGTTATAATGGTAAAACCCGAATGATGAAAAATACGATTAAAACGGTTGTTGGAGATAGCATTGGGACTTATTTCACCTATCAATTTGATAAAGAAGAAACTGTTGAAGTAAAAATAGGAGTTTCGTATGTAAGTATTCAAAACGCTCGTGAGAATCTGGAAAAAGAAACGGGATATAAATCATTCGATGATGTTTATAAAGAAACATTTAACGAATGGAACGAAGAGCTTTCTAAAATTTTGGTAGAAGGCGGTTCTTATCAAGATAAGGTTATTTTTTACACAGCCTTGTATCATACTTTAATTCATCCCAATACTTTAAATGATCTTAACGGAGAATTTCCTCAAATAAAAAGAAGTAAGATTGGTAAAACCTTGGGTACCCGATATACAGTGTTTTCTTTATGGGATACCTATCGCAATATGCATCCGTTAACTTCTTTAGTTTATCCTAAGCAGCAATCTGATATGATAAAAAGTATGCTGCAAATGTATGATGAAAACGGGTGGCTGCCTAAATGGGAATTGAATTCGACGGAAACATTTACAATGGTTGGAGATCCTGCGAGTATAGTTATAGCGGATGCCTGCTTAAAAGGAATTCAGGATTTTGATATTTACAAAGCCTATCATGCCATGCTGAAAGGAGCGGATCAAATTGAAGAAAATCCGCTGCGTCCAGGGCTTAAAGAATACCTTCAAAAAGGATATTTGTCTACAAATTATCATGGATCAGTTTCAACAACAGAAGAATATAATGCTTCAGATTATGCAATTGCACTTATGGCAAAAGCCTTAGGAGAAAAAGAAGATTATAAGCGGTTTTATAAACGATCATTATCCTATCAAAAATTATATGATAAAGACTTAAAATTACTTCGACCAAGAACAGCTGACGGAAAATGGTATGAGCCTTTTGATCCTAATGCAGGAGCTAATTTTCAGGAAAATGTTGGATTTATAGAAGGCAACGCATGGCAATATGCTTTTATGGTGTCGCATGATATAAAAGGACTTATTAAATTAATGGGCGGTGATAAAGTTTTTTCAGACCAATTGCAGAAAATTTTTGACATTAAACAATTTGATATGGCAAACGAACCAGATATTGCTTATCCTTATCTATTCAATTATGTAAAAGGAGAGGAGTGGAAAAGTCAGGAAATGGTTAAGAAATTGGTGAGAGAATATTTTAGAAATGAACCAAAAGGATTACCTGGAAATGACGATACAGGAACCATGTCAGCTTGGCTTGTGTATTCTATGATGGGAATTTATCCAATATCTCCGGGAGATCCAATTTATACCATTACAACACCAATGTTTGATAAAGTAACAATTAAGTTAGATTCAAGGTATTATAATAAAGAAAATGTAGTAATTGAAAGAGTAAAGAATACTGACGGAAAAATCAAAGAAATTCAGTTAAACGGAAAAACATTAAATAGTTTTTTTATGAATCATGATGATTTTGTAAACGGAACAACGTTAAAAGTCATTCAGGAATAATTAGAATAAAAGTCTATTTACAATTAAAGTAAAAAAAGACCATTCAATTGAATGGTCTTTTTTTTTGCTTCATAAGCTAATAAAAGAAATTAGGATTATTTTGTTTTTACACCAATTTCAGCAACAGTAATATATCTGCCGTCTACAGTTGTTTTTCCTGTAAATTTGATATATCGGGCTTTTACTGATGCTTTTAAAGTAATGTTTTGCTCAACAAGATTGCTTTTAATATTAGCAAATTCACCTTCAGCAATTGTAGTCCAATTTGTATTGTCGGTACTTACTTGCCATTGGTAATCTTTGACAATTCCGCCAGTTCCGTTTTGGCGAGGTAAGTATGATAAAGATTTGATTTCCAATTCTTGTCCCATGTCAATAACTATGAATTGTGGCAAAGGCATTAAAGATGTGTTATCTGCGGTACTCCAAATAGTTTCTGCATTTTCATCAATAGCATGTGATGTTTGTTCATTTTCGAAAGAAGCAGTAACTATTTTCCAGTCTTTTTTGCAAACATTAAAGGATTGAATGGCAGTTTCACCAGATTTCATATCCATTCCAAAAGATTTGGCTTTAATATCGCCAGAAGTTAAAAACGAAAAAGCTTCTTTATAAATTGGTGAGTGTATAGTAGGTTCTGTTCCGTCAATTGTATAATGAATTTGATTCACAGTTGTTTCAGTAGTGATAGAAACAGTACCATTTTTGTCTCTTTTAATTTTTGGAAGAGGCAATTGTTCTGGTTCCTTAAAAACACCTACATCGCTTAAAGTGATACAAACAGGAGATTCTACAATGCGGATTCTCAATTTTGAAGTTGTAATATAATTTGGTAAACGTACCAATCGATTAGCGCCAATACTTGTCGCTTCGGCTATTTTTTTCCAATTTTTATTAGCGAAAGCTTCAATTTCGACTTTTTCAATACGTTGACCTAATTTGATATTTTCTCTTAAACGAATGATATTAAAGGTTTGCTCTTTATCCCATTCTAAAGTTATAAATGCTTTTTTTACATTATCACTTGTTGCCCAATACGAGTAACGATCGTTATCAGTAAGATTTTTGGTCCCGAAAAAGATTTGGTTCTCACCTCGAACTTCCGAAGCTGTAATCACAGCAGATTGCGCAAGATTATTAGAAAATGTCTGCTTTAAAAAATCTCCAAAATCTTTCAACGCTTTTACATCATTTGGATGCAATATGCCTTCTGTTGTAGGTGCAAGACCAATATCCATACCAGCACCACGACCTACAGATTTACAGTAAATTTCAAACAATTCCGAAACTGATTTTACGTGATTGTCTTCGTTAGCATGATAAAACCAGCCATTTCTAAGCGGCACATCACACTCAGCAGGTTTCCAGTACTTACCATTTCGAGTTCCAGTTGGCGCTTTTTCATAATTAGTTTCTCCTGGCACAGCCACCGTTTTTCCAGCTATTGGTTCAGGCGTAAAAGTAGCCCAAGAAGTTTCGTCTGCAAAACCTCTTTCGTTTCCTACCCAGCGCACTTCACCATTATCAGAAAAGATAACAGCTTCAGGCTGCAATTCTTTAGAAATTGCCCACGTTTTGTCCCAATCATAATAAGTAGCACGGTCAATACTTCGGCTTTCTTTTTTGCCTCCGTAATAGCCGTCGCCGCCATTTGCACCATCAAACCAAGTGATGAATAATTTACCGTAGTTCGTGTATAATTCTCTTAATTGATTACGGTATTTAGTAACATACTCAGGTTTTCCATAATCTTCATTATTTCTGTCCCAAGGCGAACAATAAAGTCCGAATTTCATTCCTGCATTGCGTGTTGCGGTTTCAAATTCTTTTACCATATCGCCTTTTCCATTACGAAACGGACTTGCGCTAATGTTGTAAGCTGTTGTTTTTGTCGGCCATAAACAAAATCCATCATGATGTTTAGCCACAAAAATAACGCCCTTAAAACCACCAGATTTTGCTGCGTTTACAATTTGACTGGCATCAAATTTTGTTGGATTAAATATTTTAGGATCGGCATCGCCATATCCCCATTCTTTATTCTGAAAAGTTGTAGGCGTAAAATGGACTAAAACATATTGCTCGATTTCGTGCCAGCGTAATTGCGGTTCGCTTGGCAATGCGCCGTACGGAACAGGAGCGCTGATTCTTTGAGCTGTCACAGATAAAAAGGCAAGACATCCCAAAATTGTTATTAATTGTTTTTTCATCTTTAGAATTTAATATTTTATTTAGAATCTTAAATCACTTTAATTACAACAGCTTCTTGTGCGGCTAAAGAAGTTCTAAGTTCTTGCGGAATTGTAACTTCAATACCGCCGCTTACTTTTTTACTGGCTAGTTTTTGTTTAGTACCCAATAAAGAGACTTTTAAACCGCCTTTTTTATCCGTTTTGATAGTGATTGATGCTGGTAGCTCTTTTTCCTCTTTTGATGGCATATAGATGCCGTAAACAGCATTTCCTTTTTGAGTATAACCCACTTTTCCGTCTAAGTATGGTGCAACAGGTTTAGTGTCGTAGATAGCTTCGCCATTTGCAGCTAACCATTTTCCAACATTAGCTAAAGTAGTCTCAATTTTTGGATCAAATTCTCCTTTGGCATCTGGACCAACTCCCAATAACAAGTTTCCGCCTTTAACAACAATGCTTGTCATTAATTGAACGACTTCTTTTGAAGATTTATAATGATCATTTGGTACCCATCCCCAAGCTCCACCAAGAGTAATGCAGCTTTCCCAAGGCACGCTTAATGGTTTTTCAGGTGTTTTTTGTTCTGGTGTTAAATAGTTTTCATATTCACTAGGAACCCAGCGGTCTACAACGAGCATACCTGGTTGTTTTTTGCGGGCAGTTTCTGAGACTAATTTCATGTCAATATCCATATCATAAGGATATTTGCAAAACTCTTCTACTTTTTTATTTATGGTTGAAAGCGGTCGAACCCAGCAGCCATCAAGCCAAAGAATATCAACTTTACCATAATTTGTAGTCAATTCGTTCAGCTGATTTTGAGTGTATTGCACATAACTTTTCCATCTTTCAGGAAATTTAGTAATATCGTAAGTTGGGTTTCTGTCTTTTGGCGGATAATACGGCCACCAAAAAGTTTCGGTTGTCCAGTCAGGCTTCGAGAAATAAACACCAACAGCCAAACCTTCTTTTCTTGAAGCATCTAAAACATCTTTTAGTACATCGGCTTTTGCGTTTTTGCTATACGGCAATTCTGGATTTGTGATTTTAAAATCAGTAAATTTCGAATCATACATGCAAAATCCATCATGATGTTTGGAGGTAAATATCATATATTTTGCCCCTGCATTTTTGAACATTTTAGCCCACTTTTCTGAATTTAAATTCGTAGGATTGAGTTTGTATTTTGTATTTCTATAATCAGTAGCATATTTGTAGTAATCGTTGTAACCATCTCTAGTTACCCAATCTTCAGGAGCTAATCCCCAAGATTCAACGGTTCCTAATTGAGTGTAAAGCCCCATGTGGATTAATACACCAAATTTGTAACCCTGCCATTTGTCAAGATTTGCTTTTACTAATGGATCTTTTGGTGCAATATAACCTGCTTCTTCAGATTTGTTGGCTTCCATGCTGAAATCACCTTGGGCATGCAGCGAGAAGGCACTGGCACAGACTAATGCTGTAAATAATAATTGGAATTTGTTTTTCATTGTGGTTGTTTGTTTTATCTGTATTTGGTTAGATAGCTTTTTATTTAATATTTTTTGGATATTATTAATTTCAACACATAGTACTGAAGTTATAGGACTATGTGTTGAAGAAATTTATAGTATACAGAAGAGATACTTAGAAACGAATCAATAACAAGTAATATGTTATTTAAGATAAAAATCAGGATCGATTAAGCGATTGCCGGTTTCGTCATAAACGGCGTAGTTAAAACCGCTTTGAACACAATATGAACCGTAATCTCCTTTTTTGTTCAAGGCAATAAAACCAACCTGAATGTCTTTTAGATTTTTATTTCGGTTTTTCATCAATTTTACAACTCTTGAAACAGCTTCTTCACACGCTTTTTGTGGTGATCTACCTTGGCGCATTAATTCAACAACCAAGTGGCAGCCCGAAATTCTAATTACTTCTTCGCCATGTCCAGTTGCTGTTGCAGCACCAATTTCGTTATCGACATATAAACCCGCACCAATAATAGGAGAGTCTCCTAAACGCCCGTGCATTTTAAACGCCATGCCGCTTGTAGTACAGGCACCTGATAGATTTCCTGCAGCATCAAGTGCGATCATACCAATAGTATCATGGTTTTCTATATTAGCAATTGGTTTATATTCGGATGTTTTTAACCATTCTTTCCATTCACGTTCTGAATCAGGAAGTAATAAATTTTCTTTCGGAAAACCTTGCGATAAAGCAAATTGAAGCGCTCCATCGCAAACAAGCATAACGTGAGGAGTTTTTTCCATCACGGCACGAGCAACAGAAATAGGGTGTTTTATATACTCAAGACAACCCACAGAACCAATATTAGACATTTCATCCATAATACAAGCATCCAGAGTTACACGTCCGTCGCGATCAGGTCTTCCGCCGTAACCAACGCTTCTTTCTTTTGGATCAGCTTCTGGAACTTTTACACCTGCTTCTACAGCATCTAAAGCGCGTCCTCCTTTTTTCAAAACTTCCCAAGCAGCTTCATTGGCCTGCAGACCAAAACGCCAAGTCGAAAGTACAATTGGTTTTCTTACTTTTCCGTCAAGAAGTTCATTTTGTTCCTCAAGTTCTCCCGCTCGCCCGGCAAAAGAACCGAATGCAACAGCCGCAGATGCCATTGCCGTTTTTTTTAGAAAATTTCTACGATTTGTCATTATTATCTATTTTGTAAATCTGATTGTTTAATATCAGAAATGGGTTTATTTTTAAGCTTCATAAAGTAAGCTTGCAGCTCCTAATAAAGCAGTAGTTTCATTATCTGTTGAAATAACCAGTTCAATTTCGATTCCTGATTCTTCTAATTTTTCTCTAAGAACATTTAAAAACAAGTCTCCTGCATTTGCAATTTTACCGCCAATAACAAGCATACTAACATTAAAACTTTTCAGCCACGGAATTATAATTTCGGCAAGATCCTCTCCAAATTCAGTAAAAGCCTGTATCGCTTTTTGATCTCCATCAACAGCCAAAAGATACAAGTCCAATCCGCTATTAACATGAACGCCACTCAAATTATGATAGCCGTTAAGCAATGCTCTTAAAGAAACAGCATCTTCTGCCATTCCATTTTTGTAAGCAAGATTCCATATTTCTCCATTTGGCGGTACTTTTTGACCAGTGCTTACAATTTTTCCTTTTTTAATAAAACAGGCACCAAGACCAGTTCCTAAAGTAACTGCCATAACATTTTTAGGCAAGTTTTCCATGTTTTTATAAACTTCTCCTTTGCCAAAGCTTTTAGCATCATTTTCAAAAACAATAGGAAGATTTTGATCAAAATCAAAACGTTCTCTCAGCAGATCCTTAATATTTAAGCCGTAAAAGTTTTCATATTTATCTTGGTCTTTAATCCAGCAGGTTCCTTCTTCATAATCAAACGGACCAGGAATTGCCAAGGCTATTCCAGATAAATTTTCTAATTGTGGTTTTTCTAAAACTGCACGAATCGCATTTTCCCAAAAATCCATTACTTCATTGGTAGGCAGATTGGAATCAAAAGAAACCTTAAAAAGGGATTCTTTAAAAACTTTCATCTCATTAAGATCAACAACTGCAGAAGTAATATGTGAACCGCCGACATCCATCGCTATTGCAAATCTTTTTTCCATTTTTTTAGTTTTGTTCTATGTTATTTTTCGTTTTTAATTGTTACTCTCAAAAAGCAGCGGCATCCTAGAAATTGTTTGTTTTTTTCTGAATTCTAATTTGCGATCATATATTACAAACTAATTAACAGGGTTGCCAAAAGGTTGTTTATTCTGTCTTAAACGATTACCGTTTGTTTTGTATTCTTTAAATTTTCGTTAAAAGTAATTGTTTTTTATCGAAATACTAAATCGTATTAGTAAATAAATATCAGTCTGCTTTTTTTGAACATAAAATCATGATTTTGCGGTTTTTAAATTGTTTGTTATTGAAAAAAATCAAGCGTTTTGGCAGACCAGTCATTGTCGAAGAAACCGCTTACTTTCATATTAGGCAAACCGTTCAAAAGTAAATCAGTTTTAAAGATCATTACATCAGGAAAACCAGTAATTCCAGAAATATAATTATTTGCCCAAGTTGCCTTCATTCCTTTTTCTGAAGTTCCAGTAACAACACCAATCATTGCCGTTTTACTGTCGTTTCTCGGTACCACAAAATAAGCAGCTAAATCAGATCCTTTCAATATTCTGCTGCCAATTTTTACCTGTTGATTGTCAACTTGAATAGGAGCATTTTTCAGTACTAGTTTCCAAGCGCTATTATTAGAAGCATTTCCATAAATAATTACGTTTCTATCTTTGTATTTATCCAATGAAAACTCGCTGTCGGCAATCACATCAATGCTTCCGTTTCCTCTATAATAAAAAGTTTCGGCATCAAAACGAGCTCTGTTTAAGTACCATTCGCGCTCAGAAGCTGATCCGCCTGTAGCATAAACAAAAACCACATTGTTGTTAAAAGCGAATTTGAAACCGCCTTGACGATCACCATATTTTTGATTCGTATTGATCTCGTTAATCAAAGACCATTTGCCATCTTTTAGAGCTAGAATTGCTTTTTTATCAGTTGCTGTTTTTAAGATTTGATCGTTGATGTTGATTGTGATTTCGCCTTTTAAATCAAGAGAAACCAAGTCAAGTTCCATTATAGAAACATTTTTCGTTTTAATGGTAATTTGTTCTTTTTCTATTTTTGCATTAATATTTGAAAAATCAAACGGAAGAATCTGCTGCTGCAGTTTTATCCAATAATCAGTTGAAGAAACAGCAGGAGAAGCGGTATGAAAATCAATTTCTTTAACTTCTTTATTCGCTGGAATAGTTTGGCGTTTGAAAAATTCGAAAATAGGAAACCAATCTACAGAATGATCACCATACCAATGTTCTCCGCCTGGATATTCATAATAACAAAAGTTGGGATGGAAAGTTCCTAGAATTTGTCGCATTTCTCGCACTTGCGAAATTGGAACAGTCGAATCGGCATCGCCATGCAGTATATAAACGCCAGATTGTTTTAAGTTTTGAACAAGACTTCTAACGCGGCCTGAGTTCGCAGAACGTTTGATAGGACCATAAGCTTTAAACATATCATGCATTTCATCGCCTTTATCAAACCCATAAGTTGCAATATCAGGATAAGAGGCGCAAGGTGCAATTGCAGCAAATTTACTTGGATATGTCGTTCCTAGAAACCAAGTTCCGTGACCACCCATTGAGTGACCTGTTAAGTAAGTTTGAGCAGGAATAGTGTTGAATACTTTTTTAGCTTCTGCCAAAACTTCCATTGCATCAATTCTTCCCCAATCTTCCCAGTTAAAACCAAACGGACGACGGTTTGTTGCGGCAACAATATGCGTCCAGTCTTTTTGTTTGTAAGCTCTTGCTTGATTTCTGGCTTCAACAGAAGCACCATGAACTGAAAGTACTAAAGCTTTTGGACCGCTTTCTAATGCAGGAGCAATGCTGTAATATTGTACGCTGTTGTCGACCTTACTTACAAAAGTACGTTCATGGTGAACAGTCGCAGAACGTTGCTGAATAGGAAATTCAGTTTTATCAATTACCTTTCCGCTTTTATCTGTAAGCGTTAGTTCGATCTTCAATTCGCCTGTAAAATTGGCTTTTGCTGCGGGAACTTTAAACTTTACTTTTCTAACAAACAAAGGCATAATAGCATCTGTTGCGTAAACTGCAGTTTCTCCGCTTGATAATTTTGCTTTGATCACTAGGTTTTTCAGCTCTTTTTCTGTTGCATTTATAACACGAACAGAAGCCCATTTCTCGTCATTTTCACCATTAATAACATCCGGTAAAGTTAAATCACGTTTGGTAAACTGTATACTTTTTGAAGGCACGACAAGTTTTGATTTCACACGTCCAAAACGACCTTTTGTGTACACAAATTCATTTATACCTTTACGAAGTTTAAACGGAATCAATGTGTATCCGAAATCATAATGATCACCTTCATGCGGGAAACCATTAATATAAGTGCGAGTGCCGCCGGTTGTTTCCAACAGTACGATTTGTTCTTTTGGTGCATTATATTCCGTAAATAAAAATGCCGATCTCATATCCTTGCCACTAAAAACGCCGACAGAATCTACTTTAATAGGCTGCCAATCTCCTTTTTGTTTGTTTGGATTTACAAATTTCCCAACTGAATATTGCCAAGCTACAGGATCTTGCCCATTAAAAAGCGTTCCCGATTTTTTATCAGCGGGAAGAGTAAAACCTGTACTGAAATTGTATAAAACGTTCCCCTCAGCGGTTGTAACAATTTTTTCTTTTCCAAAATATTCAACAACATTACCAGTAGTTTTGGTTTGTGCAACAGCGTTTACACTCAGGCCAATAAGGAAAATCACGATGGCTTTTTTCATTTTTATTTTAGTTTTAGTTTTTTCAGTTTTACTCCAAAATCGTTTCAAAATAAATTTTACCTAAAATTTTAAATTTGAAGAGTAAAAAACGATGAATTGTATGGTATTAATGAAAGGTTTTGTTTTAAAAGAAAACCTTTCTGTATTTTGTTTTTTAGTTTTTTTGAATGTTTTTGAGAAATCTCTTCCTAATTATAAAGTCCATTTTTTTTATACAATCACCTCTATTTTATCTTTGATTATTTGCATAATCTGTCAATATATCAAGGTAAAGCATAGAAAAAATACTGCTGTTTTTTTTGTAATAAATGAAAATTAATTACTCATTTTCGTCTTTATTTTTATATTTTTCAAACTTAGTAAATCGATTTAGTATTCTCGTATGAATTTTTTATTATTTTTGTTTTTTGGGAAATTTAAAATTATATCTAAAAAAAATAAGTGATTAATTCGATTTTATCCTTATTTAATTATTAATTATCATTACTATTCTGAAAATGAAAATTGTAAAGACTAACATTGCTTCTTATACCAATACATCATTGTCTGTATTCTCGCGTGAAGAATCTTTTTTTCAGTCGCCTTTTCATTCACATCCAGAATTTGAGTTGGTATATATTTTAGAAAGCCACGGAAAAAGAATTATTGGAAATTCTGTTGAATCATTTGAATCTGGCGATATGGTTTTTCTGGGAGATGATATTCCGCACGTTTGGCTTAATGATGAAATTTTCTATAAAGGAATTAATAGTTTAAAAGCCAAAGCGATTGTAATCTATTTTAGTCGAGATCTTTTTGGAACCTCTTTTTATGAACTTCCCGAAGCGCAGGAAATCAAAAAGTTTTTTTCGCAGGCTATAAAAGGAGTTTCGATTACTGGACAAACAAATGCTATTGTTTCTAAAAAATTAGAAAAGCTGCTCAAGAAAAAAGGTTTTGAAGTGGTTATGGGATTAATCGAGATCATATTCCTTTTGTCAAAAAGTAAAGATTTAAGATTTATAAATGACAGTTCGTATGTTTCGGTAAGCGATGACAATAAAAATGATCGTCTGGCAGAGGTTTTTAAATACGTAAAATCAAATTTTAAAGAAGAAATATCACTGGATGAAATTTCTAAAATTGCCAATTTAACACCTACATCTTTTTGTAGAATGTTCAAGGCTAAAACCAAAAAGCCTTTTGTAGAATATCTTAATGAAATTAGAGTTTCTAATGCTTGCAAATATTTAATCGAAACAGATTTAGGCGTTTCTGAGATTGCCTATGAGTGCGGTTATAAAACAGCTTCAAACTTCAATAAGCTGTTTAAAAAATTAATTGGTACAACGCCAAAGGAATATAGAAAGAAAGCATTAGTCTAGTTTTAGATTCCTTATTCTATTTATAAATGCAGGTCATATTTATCTGAAAAGATAAATACAGCGCTATTTTGCTAAAACAGCTTTATTTCTGCAAGAAAATAGAAACAAACTGTTTGAATTTATAAAGAATAAAAAGCAGATATTCTTTTAAAAGGCTAAAAAAATCGGGATTGCATTATTTTTTCTTCCTTTTTTTATGAAATTAATTGTAAAGATAATAAATGCTTAATTAATGATAATTTTGGAGTAATATAAGACTTAATAATACGATAATTTTATTTTTTTGAGATTGCATCAAAAAGGAGTGTCAAAATATATAAAACGTTTTAGTAAATAAGTTAGTTTTTACTTAAAAGAAAGGCACTCTGTTTTATAATAAGGTATAAGTTTAGAAAAACATAATTGTAGCATATGAAAAGCAGATTAAAACTAGTATTATCCGTTTGTTGTTTTGCCGTAGGAACTTTGTCTCAGGCGCAAGGAGATATTATGCCGGAGAATGAAAAAACACCTGCAGATACTTATATTGCTCCAAAGGATAAAGCCGTTAAAGAAAACTTGGCCAAATGGCAGGATTATAAATTTGGAGTTCTTATTCATATGGGATTATACAGTCAGCTAGGAATTTGCGAATCGTGGGGATTGGCTCCCGAAGATTGGGTGACTCGCAATGGTTATGACGATTACGATTCTTTTGCTTCAGATTATCGCGGAGCACGATTTAGCTTGAATCCTGTAAATTTAGATTCAGAGAAATGGGCAAAAATGTTTAAAAATGCCGGCGCAAAATATTTGATTTTTACCTCAAAACACCACGATGGATTTTGTATGTACGACTCAAAATTTACCGATTTTAAAATCACAAATCCGAATTTGCCAAGTGCTAAGAATGCAAAACCAGACGTATTAAGAAATGTTTTGGATGCTTCTAGAAAAGAGGGATTATCAGTAGGAATTTACTTTTCGAAACCAGACTGGACTTCACAAGATTTCTGGTGGAAGTATTACCCGCCAAAAGATCGAAATCCAAATTACGATGTAAAAGCACATCCTGAAAGATGGCAGAACTTTGTAAAATACACTCAAAATCAGTTGAATGAATTAACAACAGATTATGGTAAAGTTGATATTCTTTGGCTTGACGGAGGATGGGTTCGTCCAGCAAAACAAATTGAAGGAAAAAAGAACCGTCAGAACTTAGATATCGATATGAAATTGATTGCTGAAACGGCACGTAAAAAGCAGCCTGGACTTATTGTAGTTGACCGTTGGGTACCGGGTGAATATGAAGATTATCTAACTCCTGAGCGCAAAGTACTCGAAAAACCAATCGCGGTACCGTGGGAAAGTTGTGTTACTCTTGGCAACGATTGGGGCTGGGTGCCAAATGATAAATATAAATCAGGAACAGAAGTAATTCAGTTATTAACTGGAATTGTGGCAAAAGGCGGTAACTTACTGCTTGGCGTTGGTCCTGACGGAAAAGGTGATTTTGAACCTAAAATACAAAAAGCCTTAACCGAAGTTGGAAAATGGCTGGATGTAAACGGTGAAGCAATTTATGGTACAAAACCAATCGCTCCATATTCTGAGGGTAATTTGTATTACACTTCAAAAGGAGAAAAAACAGTTTTTGGAATTTATCTTCCATCGGCAAATGAAAAAGAAATCCCTTCTGAAATTATCATCAAGAATGATATAAAAGGCAAATTAAATGTGGTGCTTTTAGGAAGTAAAACAAAGTTAAGTTATAAAAAAGTAAGCGGTGGAATCAGTGTTTCGGTTCCTAAATCGCAGCGTGCAGAATTGGCAAAACAAGCAGGGATTGTTATTAAAGTTAGTGCCTAGAAAAAGTTTTGTATTGATTTTATATAATTGAAAATAAATTGATTTAGGTAATTTACCTAAAGTTTTAAATAAAGTAATATGGTAACGCAAAAATATTGTCTCGCATTAGATTTAAATGAAGATCCGGTTTTAATGGCAGAATACAAAAAGTATCACGAAAAAATCTGGCCGGAAATTACAGAAAGCATCACTAATTCTGGTATTGAGAATCTGGATATTTATTGCGTTGGCAACAGAATGTTTATGATTATTGAAGCAAATGAAACTTTTACTTTTGAAAGAAAAGGAGAAATGGATGCTAATAATCCTGTCGTACAAAAATGGGAAGAATTGATGTGGAAATATCAAAAAGCACTGCCTTGGGCAAAAGAGGGTGAAAAATGGATGTTGATGGACAAAATATTCGATTTGCATGAAAATAGATAGTCATCAGCATTTTTGGAAATACCATCCTATAAAAGACGCTTGGATTACTGATGATATGAAAGTGATCCAGCAGGATTTTATGCCTTCAGATTTAGAGCCTTTATTGATAAAAAATCAATTCGAAGGTTGTGTGGCAGTTCAGGCAGATCAAAGTGAAGAGGAAACAGGTTTTCTTTTAGATCTGGCAAAAGAGAATGTTTTTATAAAAGGTGTTGTTGGCTGGGTTGATTTATGCGCTGCAAATATTGATGAACGTTTAGAGTATTTTGCCAAGTATGAAAAATTAAAAGGCTTCAGACATATTGTTCAGGCTGAAGCGGATCTTGATTTTATGCTGCAGGAAAGATTTCAAAACGGAATTTCGAAATTGGTAAAACACAATTTTACTTATGATATTTTGATTTTTCCTAAACATTTGGAGAATGCTGCAAAATTAGTTGCTCATTTTCCAAATCAAAAATTTGTTATCGACCATTTGGCTAAACCAGATTTCAAAAATAAAGAATTCAACGAGTGGGAGAAAGGAATTAGAGCAATTGCCAAATTTCCGAATGTAATGTGTAAGGTTTCAGGTTTAGTAACGGAGGCTGACTGGAGTAATTGGACGCGTGAGGATTTTACATATTGCTTAGATGTGGTTACTGAAGTATTTGGAATTGATCGCTTGATGTTTGGTAGTGACTGGCCAGTGAGTTTGCTTGCCGCTTCGTATTCGTCTTCCTGTGATATTGTTGAAGATTATTTTTCGAAGTTTTCGAGAGCAGATCAAGATAAATTTTGGAGCAGTAATGCAGTTCAATTTTATCATTTACAAGGATAATTGAGAACTTAGCTAAAAACATTTAACATAAAAAACTATCTAACCATAATAAAGAATAAATGAACCTTAATTTAAAAGACAAAATAATTATCGTAACCGGCGGTGCAAAAGGAATTGGACTAGGAATCTGTAAGGTTCTGGCTGGTGAGGGAGCTATTCCTGTGATAATTGGAAGAGATGACGATGACAATCAGGCAGCTATAAGACAAATAGAAGCGGAGAATGGAAAAGCTTTGTCTGTAGTTGCAGAATTAACGAATCCAGAGGCTTGTAAAACGGCTATAGATCAAATTATTGCTTTATACGGTCGTATTGATGGATTGGTGAATAATGCAGGTGTAAATGATGGCGTTGGTTTAGAAAGCGGTAATTATGAAAAGTTCATCGCATCGATTCACAAGAACCTGACGCATTATTATTTAATTGCGCAGCACGCTTTGCCAGAATTGAAAAAAACAAAAGGGGCAATTGTAAATATAGGTTCAAAAACTGCCGATACTGGACAAGGGAATACTTCGGCTTACGCAGCTTCAAATGGCGGTCGTAATGCTTTGACTCGTGAGTGGGCGGTTGAATTATTGAAATACGGAATACGTGTAAACTCGGTTATTGTGGCTGAATGTTATACGCCTTTATACGAAACATGGATTAACACTCTTGAAAATCCAGAACAAAAAATAAAAGATATTACAGCCAAAATTCCGTTAGAAAACAGAATGACGACTGCAGAAGAAATTGCAAATATGACTGTATTCTTGTTGTCTGATAAATCAAGTCATACAACAGGACAGCTGATATATGTTGACGGAGGATATACACATTTAGACCGTTCCTTGTAGCGGAACAAATTTGCTTTAACAATACCAAAAAACAGAATAACTAAATAAACCAAACATGAACAAAAAGATGTTTTCGATAAGCAAAAGTCTTGTAATAGTGCTTTGTTTAATCATGGGATCGTCTGTGTTTTCGCAGCAAGCAGCCATAAAGAGAATGGGATCAACAGATACACAGTCTTTTGATGATAACTGGCTCTTTTCAAGATACGGATCTCAAGCGGACGGATTAGTAAAAGAAGAACCTAAAAATTTAGAAGCAGTTTCTTTAAACGAATCTAATTGGGAAAAATTAAATCTACCGCACGATTGGGCGATCAAAGGACCTTTTAGAATTGAATTAAGAGGCGAAACTGGAAAATTGCCTTGGAAAGGAATTGGCTGGTATCGCAAGCATTTTACGGTTCCTGCTTCAGATTCTGGTAAACAAATTTTTGTTGATTTTGATGGGGCTATGGCCAATGCAAAAATTTATTTAAACGGAAATTATGTTGGAACATGGCCGTTTGGTTATAATTCTTTCCGCATGAATTTGACTCCGTTTTTAAAATTTGGTCAAGAAAATATTTTAGCTGTTCGTTTAGATACTGAAAATTGGGATTCCCGTTGGTATCCAGGTGCCGGAATTTATCGTCATGTTTGGCTGGTAAAAACGAGTCCCGTACACGTTGCGCATTGGGGAACTTTTGTGACAACGCCAAATATTACCAAAGAAGCAGCTGATATTAAAGTATTGGTAAACGTACAAAATGCTTCAAATAAGCCTGTAAAAGCAGTTGTTACAACTGATTTATATGAAATTGATATTAATGACAATCTCAAAGTAAAAGTAGGTTCATTAATTACTTCAACACTCGATATTAAAGCTAACGGAAGTGAAGAGGCAGAAACACATTCGGTTTTGAACAATCCTAAATTATGGGATTTAAAAACACCAAATCGTTATGTAGCACAAACAAAAATCAGCGTCGACGGAAAAGTAGTTGATACGTATAATACTCCTTTTGGTATTAGAACCATTGAGTTTACACCAAGAAACGGATTTTTATTAAATGGAAAAAGAGTAGAAATATTTGGAACCTGCAACCACCATGATTTAGGGGCGCTGGGTGCTGCCATTAATACATCAGCATTAAAAAGACAATTAGTAATGTTGAAAGAAATGGGTTGTAACTCATTACGAACTTCTCATAATCCGCCTGCTCCAGAATTGTTAGAATTAGCTGATAAAATGGGATTTTTAGTTTGGGATGAAGCTTTTGACGCGTGGAGAATCGGAAAAAAGAAATTTGATTACAATGTGATTTTTGACGAATGGCATGAAAGAGATTTAATGGCATTGGTTCGTAGAGACAGAAACAATCCTTCGGTATTTATTTGGTCAATTGGAAACGAAGTTCCAGATCAGCAAAACGTAAAATTAACCAAAGAATTGGCTGATATTATGCGCAGAGAAGATCCAACACGCCCAATTTCTAACGGTTATAATGACCCTGACGGAGGTAGAGGTTCAGGAGCAGCTATGGCACTTGACATTATGGGAGTAAATTACTTTTTTGACCAGCAGCCAAAATGGGATGTTGATCCGAGATATGCAAATAAACCAACGCTTGGAAGCGAAACCGCTTCGACTGTAAGTTCAAGAGGAGAATATTTCTTTGATGATAAATTCGATAAAAAATCTTGGCAGATTTCCTCTTATGATGATGCTTTTCCGGGTTGGGGATGTTCACCAGATACACAATTTCGCACCAATGCAAAATACCCGCATTTATTAGGAGAATACGTTTGGACAGGTTTTGATTATTTGGGTGAGCCAACGCCATACAATTCAGATGAAACGAATTTATTGAATTTTAGAACAGATCCTTCTAAACAAAAAGAATTAGAAGCAAAATTGGCAGAATTACAAAAAAGTAATCCGCCGTCAAGAAGCAGTTATTTTGGGATTATCGATTTGGCTGGATTTCCAAAAGACCGTTATTACAGCTACAAATCACATTGGAGACCAGACGTTCCTACAGCGCACATTCTGCCTCATTGGAACTGGAGCGAAAGAGTTGGGAAAGTTGTTCCTGTACACGTTTATACTTCTGGAAATGAGGGTGAATTATTCTTAAACGGAAAAAGCCTTGGAAGAAAGAAAATGGAAGCTGGAAAAGATTTCCGTTTAACTTGGGATGATGTAGTGTATACACCGGGTGATCTGAAAGTGGTTTGTTATAAAAATGGCAAAGTATGGGCAACAGATATTGTTAAAACAACAGGAGCAGAGGCAAAATTAAAAATGGCAGCAGATAGAACAGAAGTTCTTGCAGACGATGTTGATTTGGTTTTTGTAACAGTTGATGTTACTGATAATAGTGGTTTAGTAGTTCCACGTTCAAATCCATTAGTGAAATTTTCAATTGAAGGAGCTGGAGAAATTGTAGCTACAGATAATGGTGATGCCACTAGTTTTGTACCGTTTCAAAGTACAGAAAGACCTGCTTTTAATGGAAAAGTGTTAGTAATTGTTAAAGCTAAAAAAGGGCAGAAAGGACAATTTACAGTAAAAGCAGAAAGTGCAGGATTACAAGGTGCTTCCGCAACAATCAGAATTAAATAATAAACAAACAAAATAAACTTAAAATGATTAAAAAGATAATCTTAACCGCTTTGTTCGTAGGAACATCTATTGCGGGCAGTGCGCAGAACAAAATTGCTGCAAAAGATATTGCCGAAAAAATGAAATGGTTTGAAGATGCTAAGCTTGGGATTTTTATTCATGCTGGAATTTATTCCGTTGCCGATGTTTCTGAATCTTGGAGTTTTCACAATGGAAAAATTTCGGTAGAAGATTATATGAAACAGCAAAAAAGCTACACTTTGAGTAAATACGATCCTGCAGCTTGGGCAGATATGATTAAAGATTCGGGTGCTAAATATGCTGTAATTACAACAAAACACCACGATGGTGTTGCAATGTATGATACTAAATTAGGTAAGTTGAGTTCAGTAAAAACAACTCCTGCCAAAAAAGATATGATTAAACCATTCTTTGAAGAATTACGCAAGAGAGATATTAAATGCGGTGCTTATTTTTCATTAATCGATTGGACGCACAACGATTATCCAGGTTTCTTGAAAGATAAAGCACGTTATGATATTAAAAAAGAACCAGCTCGCTGGGAGCGTTTCCAGAAATTCTTTCAAGGACAAATTAAAGAAATTTCAGATTGGTACAACCCAGATTTATGGTGGTTTGATGGTGATTGGGAACATAGTGCTGATGAATGGCAGGCTGAGAAAACGCGTAAAATGATGTTAGATAGAAATCCAAACACAATCATTAACGGACGTTTGCAAGGTTATGGCGATTATGATACACCAGAACAAAACTTTCCGGTTGTGCGTCCAGCATTCAAATGGTGGGAATTATGTATGACGATGAATGAAAACTGGGGATACCGTGTGAGCGATAACAATTGGAAAACACCTTACGAAATCATTACGATTTTTGTAGATGCAGTTTCAAACGGAGGAAATTTATTACTTGATATAGGACCAAAACCTGACGGAACATATCCGGAGACAGTTGTTTCAACATTGAAAGAACTTGGAGATTGGAACAGAAGAAATGGTGAAGGTATTTTTGGAACTATTCCGGGAATTCCGTTAGGACATTTTTATGGACCAACTACGCTTTCTAAAGACTCAAAAACACTTTACTTATTTGTACACGGAAAAACTTCAGGACAATTGATGTTAAAAGGTCTTGATAATAAAATTCAAGATATTACAGTTTTAGGATCAAATGTAAAATTAACGCACAAAGTAGTAGGGAAAATTTCTTGGAGCGCAGTTCCGGGATTGGTTTATATTGATTTACCAGAGAATACAGCAGATAAATATGTGACTTGTATCAAAGTAACATTAGATGCGCCAATTAAATTATACAGAGGTCAAGGAGGTTTCTTGACGAATTAATAAAAGCATAAAAAATGTCATCTTCAACTTTTGAGGATGGCATTTTTTATAAAGAAGACATTCAATCCATTCAGTACAACAGCAGTATTATCATGAACAAAAAAACACTTTTAATAGTTTTATTTCTTGGAGTTCAAACCATTTTTTCACAGAACACTCCAAAGTATAAAAATCCAAAATTACCCGTAGACGAACGCGTTCAGGATTTATTATCCCGAATGACAGTTAAGGAAAAATTTTGGCAGATGTTTATGATTCCCGGCGATTTGTCTGATGGAGCAGAGAATTATAAAAACGGAATTTTTGGCTTTCAGGTAAGTGCCAAAGGAAGTACCGATGCAAGTAATCAAATTTTAGATTACAGCGCAGCAAGTAACGCAAAAGAAACAGTAAAATTAATCAACAAAATGCAGAAGTATTTTGTCGAAAAAACACGTTTAGGAATTCCTATAATCGCTTTTGATGAAGCATTACACGGATTAGTAAGAGACGGAGCAACAGCATTTCCGCAATCTATTTCATTGGCTGCAACATTTGATCCCGGATTAATGAAAAGAGTTTCGACTGCGATTGCATTAGAATCAAAAAGCCGCGGAATTCGTCAAATTTTATCACCTGTTGTAAATCTAGCTTCAGATGTTCGCTGGGGGCGCGTTGAGGAAACGTATGGTGAAGATCCTTTTCTTTCTTCAAAAATGGGAGTCGCTTATGTGTCGTCTTTTGAAGAAAGAGGAGTAATCACAACTCCAAAACATTTCCTTGCAAACAGCGGAGACGGCGGTCGTGATAGTTATCCAATTGATTACAACGAACGTTATTTAGAAGAATATCAGTTTCCTCCATTCCGTGCCTGCTTTAATGAAGGCGGAAGCCGAAGCGTTATGACTTCATACAATACCATAAACGGAAGTCCTTGCACAGCAAATGACTGGCTGTTGAATAAAAAACTAAAAGGCGAAATGAATTTTAAAGGATTCATCATTTCGGATGCAAATGCTGTTGGCGGAGGAAATGTATTGCATTATACGGCAAAAGATTACCCTGAATCAAGTGCAAATGCGATCAATAATGGCTTAGATGTTATTTTTCAAACAGCCTACGATCATTATAAATTATTTCAGCCGCCTTTCTTAGACGGAAGAATAGATATGAAAAATATTGACGAAGCCGTAACGAGAGTTTTGAGATTAAAATTTGAATTGGGTTTATTCGATAATCCATATGCTGATGAAAGAGAAACGAACAAATGGAACGGAAATCCTGCTCATAAATTATTAGCAAGAGAAGCGGCAGAAAAAGGAATGGTTTTGTTAAAAAATGATAACAATGTACTACCTCTTAAAAAATCAATACAATCAATTGCCTTAATAGGAAATGATATCACCGAAGCACGTTTAGGTGGTTATAGTGGTCCCGGAAACGGAAAAGTAAGTATGCTTGACGGTATAAAAGCAAAGCTAGGTTCGTCAGCTGTAATTAATTTGGCAGAAGGCTGTGCAAGAAGAAATATTGAATATACTGTTGTTCCGTCTGCTAATTTATTCAGCGTTGAAAAAGGAAAAGCCGTAAACGGATTATCAGCAGAATATTTCAATAATGTACAATTAAGCGGAACTCCTGCTTTGATAAGATTAGATAATACAATTAGTTTTGATTGGACATTATACTCTCCAGATCAAGAAAAAATTAATTATGATTTTTATTCTGCAAAGTGGACAGGAAAAATAAAATCGCCAGTATCAGGAACTTATAAAATTGGTTTTGAAGGTAACGATGGTTACCGTTTGTATTTGAATGGAAAACTGATTATTGACAATTGGAAAAGCCAAACGTATTCGGCAAAATTGGTTGATTTCAATTTTGAGAAAGATAAAGAATACGATATTAAAATTGAGTTTTTTGAATCGCAGGGTTATGCTAAATTCAAATTAGTTTGGAACGTAGGAGTTGATAATGATTGGCAAAAGAAGATTGAAGAAGCTGTTGCAGCGGCTAAAAAATCTGATGTTGCTGTAATTGCCGCGGGAATTGAAGAAGGAGAATTTAACGATAGAGCGTATTTAGGTTTACTGGGACATCAGGAAGAATTAATCAACGCCGTTGCTGCAACAGGAAAACCAGTTGTTGTAGTTTTAGTAGGAGGGAGCGCCATTACAATGGATAAATGGATCAATAACGTGCCTTCGATTTTGGATGTTTGGTATCCGGGTGAAGACGGAGGTCATGCTTTTGCCAATATTCTATTTGGAGATAAAAACCCAGCAGGACGTTTGCCTATCACGTTTCCTGTTTTCGAGGGACAGCTGCCATTAGTTTATAATCATAAACCAACTGGACGTTCTGATGATTATACCAATTTAAACGGAGCACCTTTGTTTCCATTTGGTTTCGGATTAAGTTATTCGACTTTTGAATACAGCAATTTGCGATTCGACAAAAAACAAATCGGAAAATCAGAAACCACAAAAGTGTATTGCACCATAAAAAATACGAGTAAAGTTGATGGTGACGAAGTGGTTCAATTGTACGTAAGAGATCTTTTATCGTCTATCACCCAGCCGATAAAACAAATGAAAGGTTTTCAGAGAATTTCGCTTAAAGCTGGAGAATCAAAAGAAGTTTCGTTTGAGATTAACAAGGAAGTTTTACAAATGCTAAATGAAGATATGAAATGGGTTGTTGAACCTGGAGATTTCAGAATTATGATTGGAGCTTCGTCAAGAGACATTCGATTAAGAGAAATTATTACAGTGACCAAATAATCTTGAGTTTTAGCTAGGAAGATTTAAACCTCAGAATAAAAAAAATACAAAAGAAATTTAAAGAATATGAAAAAAATAATTTTTGCAATACTGTTAAGTACATTACTATTTAGTAATCAGGTTACAGGGCAAAAACTTGAAATATTTAATCAGGTAAGAGTACAGCATGATGATAAATGCAAAGACTTTTCGACTGATGCTAATGGAAACGTTTATTATGGCGGTGGGCAATATGTTTTTAAAAAACTGACTTTTCCAAAGCAAAAAGTAAATACTAAATACGAAATTAATGTTAGCGTGATTTCGGGCGGTGATCGTTACGATAGAGCAGGATCAATTTTTGTTCTTCCGGTTGATAAGAACAATTCATTAGAAGAAGTAGTCAAAGGAAAAAAGTTTGCTTCAAGTGAATATACTAAAATCAAAATGATAGCTCCAGAAGGTAACTTTGCGCCAACAGTAGAATTAATGCGTTTTATGACCACTTTTGGTATTGGCTTTTTTAGCAATGACTCATTACAGCGCAAACCCGTTTACATTCCGTATTGGGAGAAAGAGGTGAGATGGAAAGAAGATATTTCGCAGTTTTCAACTTTACTTCAAAGTGAAGTTTGGGTTGGAGTTCATATAGGAAACTACACTAAAGGAGGACATATTGTAAACGCCTCTATAAATCTTACTCCAAGCGAGTTAAGCTGTGATCTGCCAAAGAATAGAATCGTTGTCCCAATTTTGAATACAGAGCCTTTTGGACCAAATCAAGGTAATGATGAATTATTTGCTTACAAAGATTTTCAAGTAGAGTTCAATCTGCCAAAAGGAGCAAAGAACCTAAAACTATATTATATCACAACAGGTCATGGAGGTCATGGTGAAGGTGATGAATTTGTTAAGAAACAGAACATTGTAAAAATAGATGGAAAAAAAGTAATTGATTTTATTCCGTGGAGAGATGATTGCGCTAGTTTTCGTCGATTCAATCCGGGAACGGGAGTTTGGTTGAAGAAAAGAAAAGCGCCTTATATTCAGGATGATAAAGGAACTTATGCAGTAAAAGAAATTGAAGAACCAATTGCAAGCAGTGATTTAAGCCGTTCTAATTGGTGTCCGGGAAGTAATGTTCCGCCTATGATTGTTCCATTAGAATTAAATGAAGGAAAACATACCGCCATTTTTAGTATTCCAGAAGCTCAAAAAAATGCTAACGGAACTTCAAATCACTGGATGGTAAGTGCTTATGTTGTTTATGAACTTTGATAAAAAGGGCAGAAAGAGACTTTTTTTTGAGTTTAAAAGAAGCAGTTTACACTAAAAATCGGAGTGCTTTATGAGAAAAGCATCAGTTTATAAAAACAAATGCAAATAAAAGCTTACAATTTTAAAAATTAGAAAAAGTAAGAGAGTAAAATTTTAAAATGAAGGGATGATTATTTAATGAAGTTAATAAATTGATAAAAATGAAAATGTTAAAAAAAGTTACATTTATTACAAAATTGTTATTTGTTAAAGAGAATTAAGCTTAACATATATTTATGTTAAATAATTTATAATAACACTGATTTTTTTCTTCATTTTTTTGAAGTTTTAATTTTTCTCAAATTTTGGTGCTTTTTAAAGGTTTGTCAGAAAAATAATATTCATTTAATTGCTTGTGTTTGTTTTATTTGAGATCAATTAGGAGTAAAATTGGGTTATGCTTTTTTTAAATGTTAAAAAAGTCATTTTGCTGCAAAAAAAAATACTAAAACGTTTTTGTAAATCGTTTTATTAAAATATATTTGTTTTAATAAATTAACTAAGGTTTAAGATAAACTTAACGTTTTATGAAAAAAAAGATCACTATCAAAGATATCGCTAAGGCGGCAAATGTATCGGTAACTACGGTTTCATTTGTTCTTAATGATAAAGGTGAGAAGATGGGGATAAGTAAGGAAGTGATCAAAAAAGTTTTTAAGGTTAGTGAAGAAATGAAATTTAAACTCAATATGATCGCCAGCAGTTTAAGAACTGGTAAAACAAGATCGATTGGGCTTATTGTAGAAGATATTTCAAATCAGTTTTTTTCTGATTTAGCAAGAGTAATAGAGAGTGAAGCAATAGACTTAAATTATAGAGTCTTTTATTGCAGTACGGGTGGAAATGATGAACGTGCAGTTGAGTTAGTTAATAGTTTATTGCAGGCAAATGTTGATGGGTTTATTATAACGCCAACCGAGAATATGAAATCGACTATAGACAGACTGTTAGAGTTACAATGTCCGGTTGTTTTAGTCGATCGTTATTTTGAAGAGCAGGAGGTTAGCCATGTAGTACTTGATAATTTTGAGGGAGCAGAAACGGCAACACATTATTTATTAAAAAAAGGATTTCGAAAAATTGCATTTGTCACCAACTCTTCTCAGTTGATTCAGATGAATTTGAGAAAGCAAGGATATACAAAAGCATTAAAAGAAGTGGGATTATATGATGAATCTAAAATTTTAGATTTAGAGTATCATATTAGTGAAGAAGAACGAATTGAAAAGATCTCTGAATTTTTGGATAAAACAAGTGATATAGATGCAGTTTTGTTTGGAGCAAATTATTTGCTTCTTGCTGGATTACAGTCTTTAAGCAAGCTTGGGTTAAGAATTCCTGTAGATAAAGCAGTTATTAGTTTTGATGATCATGACAGTTTTAGACTTCATTCGCCATCAATAACTGTATTATCACAGCCAATTGAAGAGATGGGAAAAAAACAATCAAATTGTTGATGAAGCAAATGACTGACGGCAGCAATTATAAGGTTGTAAAAGAAAAGAAAAAAGGAAGTTTGACAATAAGGGAATCGGTTTAAAAATTGCACCCTTTTTTTTAAAGAATATCACTAAAACGATATAGTTGAATTAGTAAGCAACTCAAGAGAGCTAAACAAATTATTAAATAAAAACAAAGACGCTTATGATGTAAAAGAAATAGAAAAAATGTTATTCAGGAAACTTAAATTATTACTAAATGCTGAAAGGGTAAATTAAGTAATATAGAATTAAAGGTTTTAGTATTTACTATTTTTTAAAAATTCAGAACCTTTCAATTTAAACAAAAATTAAAACCAAACCAAACTAATATTAATTATGAGAAAACTGTTATACAAATCACTGTTAGTTTTTCTAATGGTATTGTGCTACGAAGGAGTTAGTGCACAAAATAAAACAATCTCCGGTGTAATTACAGACAACGCAAATCTTCCTATTCCTTCAGTTATTGTTAAGGAAAAAGGAACGAAACAAGAAACGCTTACTGATGAGAATGGAGCATTCAAGATTTCAGTTAAAGAAGGTGCTACAATCGTTATAAGTTCGATTGGGTTTAAAACAACAGAATTAAAAGCTGTTGATGGAATGGAAGTTAAGCTGGCAAGCGCAACAAATGAACTTGAAGGAGTTACAGTTACCGCTTTAGGACAAACTAAAAAGAATAAAGCAATTGGTTATGCGACAAGTATAATCAAAGCGGATGCGATCACAAAAACAGCATCTCCAACAATTGCTAACTCTTTGTATGGTAAAGCGCCAGGTGTTCGTATTACTTCTACTCCGGGTGGAGCAGGAGCAATCAATATCCAGATTCGTGGAATCAACTCTATTACAGGTAGAAATCAGCCGCTTATCATTTTAGATGGTGTGCCTATTCGTGATGGTGAGGTAAACAATAGTGATTACTGGAATGAGCAACGTGTTAAAAACAATGGTTTAGCAGATATTAACCCTGAAGATATTGAGAATATTTCTATTCTTAAAGGTGCATCTGCAGCTGCTTTATACGGTTCTGAAGCTGTAAATGGAGTTGTATTGATTACTTCTAAATCAGGTAAAGGAAAAAAAGGATTAGGTGTAGATTTTAGTACTAGTTACTCTGGCAATGAAATTGCATACTTACCTAGATTTCAATATGCAAGAGGTCCAGGATGGTCAAATGCAAATTTTTCTACAGGATTTTTAGCTCCGAATGGTTTTACACAGTATGATACAAATGGAGACGGTACACCTGACACTAGAGGAGTTTCTAATAGTAGTTATAACTATGGTCCTTGGTTCGACGGGCAACCAGTTATGACTTGGGATGGAGTAGTTCGTCCTTATTCACCTCAAAAAGATGGATACAAAAATATGTTTCAAAATGCTTGGGATGCAACGACAAACATTGCACTTACAAACAATACAGAAAACAGCAACACTCGTTTTTCTTACACACATATTGAATCAGAAGGTTTAAGTATGGGGAACAACAACAAGAAAAACAACTTTAACTTAAATGCATCTTTCAAAACAGGTAAATTAAAAACAGACGTAATTGTAAGTTATTTGAATCAAAATATTACTAACCGTGCATATGGTATGGATCGTTTGGTTAATAATTTCACAGGTATGATTAGTCCATTTTCTAATGGAGATTGGTACAAAGCAAGATACAAAACGAGCTTAGGATATAAATATGTTACGGGTAAAGACACTCAAAGTTTAACTCCAAGTGAGAATATTTACCGTAATGGTTTTAGAGGTGATATTGCTGATTATTTTTGGAATACAAATGCTAAAAGACAAACTGAAATTACAAACCGTTTAATTGCCAGTGTTACTGAAACGCTTGCAATTACAAATGAGTTAACATTACGCGGTCGTATTTCGACTGACTTAACTTCGGTAAATACAGAAAATAAAAATCCGGTTGAGATACCTTTAGTTTATAAATTTGGTAGTGAAGGTGATTCTTCTGGATCTTTTTTAATGGATGCTCAGGATTATAATATTCTTTATGGAGATGTATTATTGACATACAATAAAAAAATTAATGAAGATTTTGGTGTAAATGCTGTTTTGGGATATTCTGGTACGCAAGAAACGGGAAGAACAGTATCTCGTTTTACAAATGGAGGTTTAAGTGTTGAAGGTTGGTATGATATGAACTCATCTATAGGAACACCTCTTAGTAAAAGTACAAGATACGAGACAGTAAAAGATGCGATTTTTGGAACTTTAAGCGGTAGTTTTAGAAACTATTTGTTTATTGAAGGAACGATCAGAAGAGACCGTACTTCTACTATGAACCCAAATAACAATGCCTTTACTTATCCTTCTGTTAACTCAAGTTTTATATTGTCTGATGCGGTTGCATTACCAGAATTTATCAGTTATGCAAAAATGAGAGGTTCTTGGGGTATAGTGGGTAACTATCCAGATCGTTACAGAGCTAACGTTGCGTTTGCTCAAAACACATTAGGAACTCAAGGTACAGCAAATCCTGTTTTGATTACAAATTCTCAGGATATTTATGGAAATGAAGGAATTAAACCTGAAATGAAAAATGAATATGAGCTTGGTTTTGAAACCAAGTTCTTTGATAGAAGATTAGGGTTAGATTTTTCTTACTACAATGCAAAAATTAAAGATCAAATTCTTGACATGACTTTAGCACCAACTACGGGAGCTAGCAAAATTTTAGCAAACGTAGGGGAATTAAATAACAAAGGATTCGAGATTGCTTTAACAGGTTCTCCTTTTAGAACTCAAGATTTTTCTTGGGATGTAACTTTAAACTGGGCTAAAAACATCAACAAGATTGTAAAATTAGCTAACGGTGCAAGTGAATTATTACATGCTGATTATGATGGATCTGCAGCTCAATTAAAATCTGTAGTAGGTGACCCAATGGGAGGTATTTATGCTCACCCTGTTAAAACCGATGCTAATGGAAATAAAATGGTTGACTCAGATGGTTTTTATATGATTGATGGAGACAAATGGGAAAAGTACGGATCAGCAATGGCAAAAGGTGTGGGAGGTTTATTGAACACATTCACGTATAAAAATTTCACTTTAGATGTAAATATCGATTATTCGTACGGAGGTTCTTTGATGCCAACAGGTATCAGCTGGATGACAGCTTTAGGTTTAACGGAGGAATCATTGAATGCTAGTACAAACGAGCGTGGTGGTTTAACGTATTACATGGACAATGGTAAGGGAGTTCAGGTTCCAAACAGTGCAACTGCAGGTCCAGCTGGTCAACCAGTATTCCGTGATGGTATGTTAATGGATGGTGTTAATGTAGATGGTACTCCAAATACAAATGTGGTTTCTCAAGCGGGTTATTATGTTACTACTTATAACTGGGGAGGACCACAATACAGTAGTTCACGTTATGAATTATACGTTAAAAAGAATGATTATGTGAAATTAAGAGAGTTATCTCTTGGATTCAATGTTCCATCTTCATACGCTAGTAAAATTGGTGCTACTAAATTAAGTCTTTCTTTATTTGGACGTAACTTGTTCTACATCTACAGAACCATTAAAGATATGGATGCTGAAGCAACTACTTCTGGATCTAGATGGGATAAAAACGTAAACAATGCTGGTGTAAGTCCTTCTACAAGAAGTTATGGAGTAATGTTAAGAGCATCTTTCTAATTGCGTAAATTATAATTAAAAAACAGACAACATGAGAAAATTATTATATATATCATTAACGACAGCGGCGATCTTTTTGGGCTCTTGTTCAGACAGTGATTTTGAAAATGCGTATAAAGATCCATCTACTGTAACGGCAACAAATGTACCTAAGCAGTTTGCGGGGTTTATGAAAATTAACTTTGAGGATGTTATCCCGTCGTATTGGAATTACTTTACGGTGATTAGAACAACTTCTTTGAATTATACTCAAGCTCACGGTATTGTTAATGCAGCAGGACGTTTTGTTCCTGGAGCAGCAGTAACGAACAGATGGGATAGATATTATAAATTCATTACGCAGTACAGAGAGTTGGAAAAAGTAATGGCTTCTTTAACTCCAGCAGAGCAGGCAGAAAATAGAATTTATACGGTTACTTCTACAATTTACTTGTACGATCATACCTCAAAAATGATTGATAATTTTGGAGATATTCCTTTCTCTGAAGCAGGTAAAATTAGTACGACTGGTGGTAATTATGATGCTGCAGCAGCTAAGTACGACAATCAAACGGAGCTTTACATCAAAATGTTAGATGAGTTAAAAGCTTTTTCTACTGAATTGAATACAATTACTTTGTCTCCTAAGGTGGTAGTAGAATTCAAAAACCAAGACTTGATTAACAAAGGAAACTTGGTAATGTGGCAAAACTACTGTAATTCTTTGCGATTGAAATTGTTAAACAGAGTTTCTGCGGTTCCGGCTTTTGCCGCTAGAGCAAATTCAGAAATAGCTGCAATCATAGCGGAGGCAAAAATTGTTGATGAAAATGCAGAGAATATCGCATTTAGAGTTTATACTCAAGATACAGATTTAGATACTTCTGGTTTCTTTGATGCTTTAGAATCAGGAAATAACAATCTTGCACCAAAACCAATGATTGATCATATGAATGCTAACAGCGATCCACGTGAACCTTGGTTGTTTGAAATAGGGGCAAGTGCAACAAGTTATGTAGGTCTTGATCCGTTGATGATATCAGGAGCTCAAGATCAGTTAATTGCTGATACTAAAATAGCGATTTACAATAGATCTGTAATTAGTAGAAACAAGTGGCTTCCTGGAACATTGATTAATGCTGCTGAAGTAAACTTACTTCTTGCAGAGTATTATTCAAGAAGCGGTAATAGTGGTGCTGCAAAAACGTCTTTCGAAAAAGCAATTAGACAATCTATTGAGTATTATGTAAGATTGGGAGATAAAGCGGATGTTTTAACTTGGAAACCAGCAACAGAGCCTACAACAGCTGAAATTGATGCTTATATTGCAAAAATCAACTTTGCAGGAGCAACAACAGCAGCAGATCAATTGAAGTTAATTGCTTTCCAAAAGTACATTCACTACAACATCATGCAGGCTGATGAAACTTGGGCTGAACAAAGAAGATTAAAACTTCCAGCACTTAGTTTCATGGAAGATGAAACAAGCACAATCAGAAAGACACCTCCAACTCGTTGGACATATCCAAACTCTGAGCGTGTTTATAATACAACAAATTACAATACTGTTAAAGACAAAGATAATTTAAGTACCAAAATTTTCTGGGACGTAAAATAATTTCATTTTTAATGTTTGGTTAGTAATTGGTGAACCCCAGATTCAGGATATTTCTTGATTCTGGGGTTCTTAGTTTAGAACTGATTTTTTTTCAAGAAAAGTTCTTTAGCATAAGTTATACAATTACGGCATAAAAAAATCGGCGGACAAGCAGTTACTTCAACTGTAGTTCGCCGATTTTTATTTTAAATAGATTATTTTCTTTAGTTTTTTTGATCGTGCCGTAAAGAAGAGATTAAGTGTGAAAGTTAGGGGTAATCAAAAGTTTAACCGCAAAGTACACAAAGAAAAAGAACGCAAGGCTCGCAAAGTTAAAGTGAAACTTTGCGAGCCTTGCGTAAATCTTAGCGCTCTTAGCGGTAAAAAAAATAGGTTGTAAAAGAGAATTTTAAAGCATTTTAATTCTGCTTAATAAAAGTCAAAGGTTGTTCATAATTTGCAATAGAAACTAGCGCATTATAAATGTATTTTGAGACTAAAGCACCGCCTTCGCTGTTAATTAAAGCAGTATCATCTTCGGGAGTGTGATATTGCGGATGTCCTCCAGTATGCAAGCCTACAGCCGAAATATCATTTTTGTAAAAAGTAACATGGTCAGAACCGCCAACATCACCAGCAAAAACAACTGGATTTAGTCCGCTGCCTTCGCCTAGTTTTTTCATCAATTCAACTCCATCGGGAAAAGTTCCTGCACCGCCCATATAAAGTTCTTTTTTGTCGTTTAATCTTCCAACCATATCCATGTTGATCATTACTTTAACAGCATTTTTAGCTACAGGTAAGTGATTTACAAAGTATTTTGAGCCCAATAAACCTTCTTCTTCAGCGCTGAAAGAAATAAAAATAATACTTCTTTTGGGAGCAGTTTTACTATGGTGAAATTCTTCTAATATCGACAAAAGTGCCGAAACACCAGAAGCATTATCATCGGCTCCATTGTGAATAGCAAGCGTATCCTTTTTCTTGCTGCCAGAACCTTTTCCGCCCCATCCCCAATGATCGTAATGAGCACCAATAACAATAAATTCGTTTTTCAAATTTTCATCTGAACCTTCAAGATATCCAACCACATTTTGAGTTGATACACTGTCTGATTTTATTTTATTAATATCAGGCTTCATGAATATTTTAAAAGGCTGATAATAGCTGTTATTGAATTTTTTTAATCCAAATTTTTTGAAATACTTTTTAATGTAAGCTGCAGCTTCGTTGTTGCCTTTTGTTCCTGCAAGACGTCCTTCCAGCTTATCTGAAGCCAAATAAGTATCGTGCTTAAGAAATTTATCAGCAGAAAATGTAGATTGTGCAGTTCCTTTTTCGACCGCTATAAAAGCAACTGCAGAAAAGAGAATAACTTTTTTAAACATGTTTGTAATAATTAATTTTTATGATATTTTAAATAAGCCCATAAAATTCAACGATCTTATGAGCTTATTGAATTATTGTATCTGCATTTCGATTATAGTATCAATTGCATCGATTTTGACACCATTTAAATACACAAATGTTCCTTCAGGCTGCTGTTTGAATTTCAGTTCTTTTTTGCTGTCCATTAAATAACACTTTTTAATTTTTTGCTTCATTTCAGGAATAAAAATATAATCAGCTTGGTTAGGAGCTTTGATAATGTGTGCAAACCAAGTTTTATCTTTAGCAGTAAATACACCCCAATCCTGCGGCTTCATTACATTGCCTCTTGTTCCGTAAATTGTATTTCCGTTTTTACCCATCCAAACTCCAATTTCTTTTAACGTTTCAACAAATTCGGGCTGAATAGTTCCATCCGCCATTGGACCAACATTCAAAAGAAAATTAGCATTCAAACTAGCTGCATTGATTAAGTAATGAACTAAATCTTTAGTCGATTTGTATTTGCGGTCATTAATATTAAATCCCCAAGAATTGTTCATGGTTTCGCAAGTTTCCAAAGGCAATTGAGAAACAGATTGTCCGCCAAATCCTGTCGAATTTCCACCCGGTAAATCTTTCTCAAAAGCTTGAAAATCTTCGCCTTGTATAGGTGTAAGATGATGATTGTTTGAAATTAAACAATTAGGCTGTAAAGTATGAATCAGTTTGTAAATATCGTCGTAATGCCAATTTACTTTAGACTGCAATGTTTTATCAGTATCATTATCCAATTGATCCCAATGACCGTCAAACCAAATACCGCCAATTTCGCCATAATTAGTCAGCAATTCTGTTAATTGACCCTTCATAAAGCGAATATAGCTTTCCCAATCACTTTTTTGAGTTCTGCCTGTTCCTTTTCCTGTTTTTCCAGTTTCGTATTGATAATCAGATCTAGTCCAGTCTAAAAGCGAATAATAGCAAAATAATTTGATCCCTTCTTTATGACACTCATCTGCCAGTTCCTTCAGTAAATCTCTTTTAAAATGCGTATTGGTAATTTTCCAATCCGATAATTTCGTGTCAAAATTGCTAAAACCATCATGATGACGTGTAGTAAAAGTAATGTATTTCATTCCAGCACTTTTTGCAATACTTACCCATTTTTTGGCATCAAAATCTTGCGGATTAAAAACATTAATCAACCTTCCGTATTCCGTTACTTTGATATTTTGATTGTTCATAATCCATTCGCCGTTACCCAAAACGCTGTATGGACCAAAGTGAATAAACATACCAAATTTATCATCCTGAAATTCTTTCCTGTTTTTTAGATTGCCTTCAGTAGGAGTGTAGGTTTGAGCCATTATTGCCGTTAAGCTCATTGAGAATAACAGCAGGCAAAGTGTGATTTTTTTCATGGTTTTTTTGAAGTTAGGTGGTTTGATAGTAAAGTTTTAATAGTAAAAAATAGAATTAACTCGTTTGGCGTAATTGTTTTAACACATAGAAACATAGTTTTGGAGTACTTAAAAAAGGCGTTTCACTTATTTAAAATGCACATAGTTGTTCTATGTGAAAGAATTGTATTTCTTTTTTGTCACCTCTTGTAGATATAAAATCTATGTTTCTATGTGTTTAATTTTTTAGGAGTTACATCCAACGAGTTAATTTTAATTTTTTGAAGCTTAAATATATAAAGACTTGCCTTTAATCAGTAAGTCGATATTATCTAAGTTTAATTATCAATTACCTTTCTCCAACCAAGAATCCCGAAACATTCCATGCGCTGCTGCTCGTTCCTTCTGGTTTTCCCATCGGAATAGAAACACGAATAGTATGTTTTCCAGGTGTAAGATTTCCTAAATCAATTAAATTTGGATTCGTTGTTGTTCCCGGACACCAGTTAGAACGGCTTAAATCTGATGATGATAAACCATTTCCAAAATTGCCCGAAGCAGGATTACTCAATCGATACGAACCACAATCTGTACGCCAAGGTGTAAATGCAAATACTTCCTTGCCATCAATAAAAATAGAGTTCTTTTTTTGCAAAAATTCATCACCGTTTTCCCAGCCTCCATGACCAGTTGTGGTGTAACTTAATTTAAAGTTTTTATATCCCTGCGGTACTTCAAATGACATTTCCAAACCTTTTTCAGTATCAAACATAGTTGCATAATCTTGCCCCGCCATTTCCATTACGTTTAGTGTATTGAACAAAGGAAGAATAAAATCGCCTTTTTCATTGTTATCTTCGCCTTCGTGAATAGATATATTCAAACTCGCTTTGTGTCCACCTGCATCATAATTCCCAATAAACATTCCGATATAAACCTCCTGATTGCTCAATTTTGGCTGTAATAATGAAATGTCCTGACGATAGAAAGCACTGTCTTGCCAAACCTTATTTTTAAGCTGTAAATAGTTGAAATGTTTTACACCAAACGGAGTAAAAAAGCGCATTAATTCTAACAATGGCGAATAATCATCTGTTGCAGTAACACCTTGATATTTTTTACCATTTCCATTTTCGTAAACAGGAAGTGTTTTTGCGCCATTCTTTAATCCGTCAAGAAAAGAACTTTTTTTATCCATTGGAATCATAAAAACGGAGCCGGTTCTGTCGTAAGCATCACCATTAGATTGCTGTGTTACATCAACAAAAATAGCACTGCCATTTTTTATTTCAGGAAATTTGACTTTTCGAACAATAATAGTACCACTTGCAAATCGGAGAATGCTGTCATTTGATTTTGAATCAGATGAAAAGTTAATTTGCTCTTTTTCGAAAACTGAAATATTAGTGAAACGGCTTTTCCATAATAAGTCTTTATATGTCAGCTGGTCAACAGTTTGTACAGCAGGTATTTTTAAAATAGCAGGAACCGTTTTTAGAATCTCGATTTTTGAAGCTGTAACAATAGAATTTCCGTTACGATTAGTTTCTAGAACTAAACCTAAATCTTGTCCAAGAACACTCGGTCCGCCTTTTAAACCTAATTCATTCGTGTACCAAATTTCTATTTTATTTGAGTTTACAGATGTTGTAGCTTTCTTGCAGGTATAATTCAGGATTTTTTTAGTTTCATTACTAAACTCAAACTTTTGTTTTCCCAAAGCCTCGCTATCCTGACCAAGAATAGATTTATTTGCTTTAAGCTGTGCCCATTGCAGGATAGTTTTAGAATTAAAATCAACAAAAGTCTGCTCAAAAGGCAAATCTGCTTTTTGCTGCGTGATCTTATCAGATGTTACTAAACTTAAGTCTTTAGAAGCAAATAAAAGCAAAGGATCTTGGTTTTCGCTGATTTTTCCGTTGTAGCTTCTTTGGTAAGTAATTTTTATTGCTTTGGCTGTTTTTTGAGCAAAAGACATTGTAGTTGTACAAAAGATAAAGAGAGCAAATAATGTTTTTTTCATGTTATGGTTTGTTTGGTTTATCAGTTTTTCTGGTCATTTTTACCGCAAAGGGAGCTAAGATTTAATTTTACTTTGCACATAGAAAACACAAAAGTTCGCAAAGCTACATCAACACAAAGCTTTGCGAACTTTGTGTTTTTATAAAACTATAACTTTAAATAATCTTAGCGAACTTTGCGGTTAAATTCATCTTTTAATATTGCTCCATAGTTTTTTGTATTGACCCAGAGCTAATTTGCTAAATCGATTTAATAAAATTACAAATCTAAAATGAAATCAGAATTAAAAATGCAGTTTCATAGTGTTTTGAAAATTATAAAATAGAGAAGTACAATTGTAATGTATACCGTTTTTCGCAAAAGCTAAGATAGAAATTTTTAAGCTCTAATAGGAACATACTAACTTTTTTTAGTGAAAAAATGTTCAATTTTAGAGTCGTTACTTGATAATCAGCGAATTTACTGTATCGTTTTAGTAAGAAATGGTTTTTACTAAAAATGTTTAGTAATCAATTAATTACATTTTTTAAAAAATAATTTTGTTCGTAATAAAAAACGAGTACATTTGCCATATGTATGAACATATGAACAAAATACCGTTATTAGATCATGACAGTAAAACTCCGTTGCACAAACAAGTGGAGGAGTTATTGCGCGAATTGATCAAACATCCCGATTTTAAAGATGGAGAGTTATTTCCAAAAGAAGTGGATTTGGCTAAACGCTGGGGGATTTCACGCAATACGCTTCGTCAGGCAATTGCAATTTTGGTAAATGAAAAGCTGTTAGTGCGAAAAAAAGGCTCAGGAACGCGAGTTTCTCAAAATCGAATTACCACCAATCTGAACAATTGGATGAGTTTTACTCACGAGATGGAAGATATGGGATTAGAGTTTAAGAATCTTTCTTTGAATGTAGAAATGGTTAAAGCCAGCGCTAAAGTTGCTAAATATCTTCAAATTAATGAAGGTGATGAAGTCTTACTTCTGCAGCGTACAAGAAGTATTGATGATAGTCCAATGGTTTATTTCGAATCTTATTTTCATCCAAGAATTGGACTTTCTGTCGAGGAGAATTTTGAAACACCGTTATATGAGATATTGGGCAATAAGTATAATGTCGTTCCTGTGTATTCGCAAGAAGAATTAAAAGCTATTGCCGCAAGTAAACGTATTGCAAGTCTATTAAAAATTGAGAAAAATCAGCCCGTTCTAGAAAGAAAAAGAGCTGTTCTTGATACGGCTAGAAAACCAATCGAATATAACATTTGTTACTATCGAAACGATTGGTTTACCTATACAATCGAAATCAAACGTACGATTTAAAATAGAATGAAAAAGTTAGGAATTGATGTAGGCGGAAGTCATATTACAGTAAGTGTTATCGATAAGAATATTATTAATGAACAATCGCAGACTTTAATTAGAAAGGAAATCAATTCAAAAGAAAAAGCATCTAGTATTATTTCATTGCTGAGCAGTTCTATTGAAGAAGCTTTGATTGAATCCAATAATATTGATACGATTGGAATTGCTTTTCCCGGACCTTTTAATTACGAGAAAGGAGTGAGTGAAGTTTTAGGAGTGGGCGGAAAATTCGAGACCACTTTTGGAATTCATATGCAGCAGGCATTAAAGAATAATACAGGTTTAAAAAATGTTCCTTTTGTTTTTGCAAACGATGCAGATTGTTTTGCCGAAGGTGCCTATTTCCGTCACAACTTAAGCAGTGCAAGAACTGTTTTTGTGACTTTAGGAACTGGATTTGGTTCTTCCATAATGTTAGATGGAGAACTAATTAAAAAACATCCTGACATTCCAGAAGGCGGCGCTTTTTATAACCAGCCTTTTTTAGAACAAAAAGCAGATGATTATTTCTCAGTCCGCTGGCTTTTGGCAGAGTACAAAAGACTTTCGGGCGAAAATATTAAATCCGTTAAAGCAATTGCAAATTTAAATACTGATATTTCAAAAACAGTTTTCGCCAATTTCGGTCGAAATATGGGAACGTTTCTTTTTCCTTGGTTTGAAAAATTTCGATGCGAAGAATTAGTAATTGGTGGTAATATTTCTAAAGCCAAAGCACTATTTATGCCCTCTTTAGAAGAAGCCTTTAAAGAATTAAAAATAAAAGTAAATATTATTTTCTGTGATGACGCCGAACTGAGTATTCTTAGAGGAGCGACAATTATTGCAGATAAGAAAAATAAAATACAAATGGAAAAATCTATTCAATCTAAAAGAAAAACGACACAACCTTTATTGCCTGTACAAGCTGTTATAAAAGAAAATGGAGCATACAATGTTTTTCCTTCTTTTCCTTCAAAATCTGAAGTTTTTGTGGGATTTGAGAGTTTGGCGAATCAAATGGCAGGACAAAAGATTGTTGTTATTGATGGATTTGGCGGTGTCCTTTGGGAAAATTTCAGACATCATTTAAATTCGGCTTTGATCGAAAAAAAGAAAAATGTGCTTTGGTACGATATTGATTCCTGCTTAAAATCAAGCGAAGAAATTAGTAAAATGATTAAGCCAAACCTAAATGGAGATGATCCTGTTTTTGGAAAAAAATATCTGGGAGAACTTTCTGATTTCTTCGAAGCCGAAAAATTAAATAAACTTAAGCCAGACGCAAGTACAGATATATGTATAGTATACGGAACTGGAGCTTCATTGTCAAATTGGGAAGGACAGCTTATTTATGTTGACGTTCCAAAAAATGAAATTCAGTATAGAATGAGAGCCGGTTCTGCAAAAAATATGGGCAGTAACGATACTTTGGCTTATTCTCAAATTTATAAAAGAATGTATTTTATAGAATGGCCAGTTTTAAATAGTCACAAAGAACGCTTGCTTTCAAAAATCGACATTATTATTGACGAGCAGCGTATCGATGAAATCACTTGGATGAAAGGAAACGATTTTAGAAATGCATTGAATCTAATGCTCGAAAGTCCGTTGCGTGCACGTCCTTGGTTTGAAGCAGGAGTTTGGGGAGGTGATTGGATGAAAAAGAATATTACTGATTTAAATCAGGACGAAGTAAATTATGCGTGGTCTTTTGAATTAATCAGTCCAGAAAACGGAATCGTGTTTGAGGGAAATAACCATTTGTTAGAAGTTTCTTTTGATTTTTTACTGTTTCAGGATAATAAAAAAGTGTTAGGAAAAGCAGCGGATCGTTTTGGAAATTATTTCCCCATTCGTTTCGATTATCTAGACACTTTTGATGGTGGGAATCTTTCAGTACAATGTCATCCGCGTCCAGAGTACATTAAAGAGAATTTTGGAGAAGCATTTACACAGGATGAAACCTATTATATTTTGGATTGTGAAGATGATGCCGAAGTGTATTTGGGTTTTCAGGAAGATATTAATCCGGACGAATTTAAACAGGCACTAATAGAATCTCAGGAAAAAGCAGAAGAAATTGATATTGTAAAATATGTGCAAAAATTCAAAGCTGAAAAACATGGTTTGTATTTAATTCCTAACGGAACGATTCATGCTTCGGGCAAGAATAATATGGTGTTGGAAATAAGCAGCACGCCTTATATTTTCACCTTTAAAATGTACGATTGGGTTCGCCCCGGTTTAGACGGAAAACCGCGTCCGATCAATGTAGAACACGGATTTAAAAACGTTTATTTTGATAGAAAAGGCGAAAGAGTGGAAAGAGAATTTATTTCGAAACCAAGTGTAAGCAAAGAATTTTCGAATGGAAGAAAAGTAAGTCTGCCTACCCACGAAGAACATTTTTATGCTGTTGATCGCTACGAATTTACTGGAGAAATAGAAATAGAAACTTTAGGACAATGTCATATTTGTATGCTTGTCGAAGGTGACATTGCCGAAGTAAGCGCAGGAAAAAACAGTCAAAAATTCAAATATGCCGAAACTTTTGTTATTCCTGCAAATGTTCCAAAATACAAAATCAATCATATTGGCAGTAAAAAAGCTTTTGTAGTGGTTTCGTATGTAAAAGATAACTGGTGTTAACAGAAAGGACATTAATTAAATGAACCACCATTTAGTCCTTTTCTAATATAGCCATAGGAATACAATTAACTATAACTACTATCTAAGAACCAAAACTATTATGAAAACCAAAGAAACCAATTATTTCATATCGCTCATAACACTGATTGCAGCATTAGGAGGATTTTTATTCGGTTTTGATATGGCCGTTGTCAGCGGAATTATCGAACCATTAAAAATGCAGTACGGCTTATCATCAGCACAAGAAGGATTATTTGTTTCCTGCGCTTTATTAGGTTGTATTGTCGGCGTGGCTTTTTCTGGTTATTTAAGTGATAAAATCGGAAGAAAAAAAGTATTGTTTGTTTCAGCCATATTGTTTCTAATCAGCGCTGTAGGTTTTTCATTTTCAGAAGAATATCCAGTATTAATTTTATTCCGTGTTCTTGCCGGAATGGGAGTAGGAGTAGCCTCAAATGTTTCACCGCTTTACATTTCTGAAGTAGCGCCTTCTCATAAACGAGGACAATTGGTTGTATTTTATCAACTAGCTATAACTGTAGGAGTTTTGGCAGCGTATATCAGTAATTTTTTCCTTCAAGAATATGCAGTATCACATTCTGCGGCAGGTCATGGTTTGCTTTATTGGTTGTTTGTTGAAAATGTTTGGCGCGGAATGTTTATTGTGGGTGTAATTCCTGCTGCAGCATTTTGTTTGTTATTGCTTATAGTTCCAGAAAGCCCGCGTTGGTTAGTGCAATTCGGACTCGATGAAGAGGCTTTTAAAATACTAAATAAAATAAATGGAAACGAAAAAGCCCAATTAGAACTGCATTCTATTAAAGAAATGGCAAGTCAAAAATCTGGTGGCATTCAGGAATTGCTTCGTTTGCCTTTACGCAAACTACTGATTTTGGCAATGGTACTTACCGCTTTGTCACAGTTCAGCGGAATTAATGGAGTTATTTTTTACGGTCCGACGATTTTGAAATCGGCGGGTATCGTAACCAGTGATGCTTTGTTTTATCAAGTAATATTAGGATCTGCGAATGTACTTTTTACTTTTATTGCAATTTCAAAAGTAGACAGCTGGGGACGCAGACCTTTATATATTGTAGGTTCATTATGCGCCGCTTTTGCATTGGCTTTAACAGGTTTTTGTTTTATGATGAATATTACAGGCTGGTTTATGCTGTTTTGTATCATCTTATTTCTTTTATTTTTTGCCTTCTCCCTTGGACCATTAAAATTTGTAATCTCAACCGAAATTTTTCCAACACATATTAGAGGAACAGCTTTGTCTATCTGTATTATGACCATGTGGGTATCAGATTGGCTGGTGAATTTGTTGTTTCCTATAATGAGAGACGGATTGGGTATTGCAGCTACATTTTTCATCTTCTCATTTTTCTGTATTCTTTCTTTTGCTTACGCCAAAAAGAAACTATTTGAAACCAAAGGAAAAAGCCTTGAAGAAATTGAGAAATCTTGGAATTTAGATGTAAATGCAGAAGGACTCAAAGAAATCGAGAAAGCATAAATTGCAATTTCTAAAAAAACTAAACACATAGGAACATAGCTTTTGATTACTTAAAAAAGACGTTTCACTTATTTGAATAATACATAGCGGTCTATGAGAAGAAATATATTTCTTTTTGTCTCCTTTATAGGGCATAAAATCTATGTTTCTATGTGTTTAAACTAATTACGTCCAAAAGGTTAAATCAATAATTTACTATTTGCAGCCTCATTTTATACTTTAAATATTATGAAAAAGAACATACTACTATTTATACTTTTAGTTTTTAACCTTACGACTTGGGCGCAGCAAAAGCCTAACATAATTGTAATTTATGCAGACGATTTGGGTTACGGTGATTTAAGCTGCTATGGCATGTCGAAAATCAGTACTCCAAATATTGATAAATTGGCAAAGCAAGGATTGCAATTTACCAATGCACATTCAACTTCGGCCACTTGTACACCTTCAAGATTCGGATTGCTTACGGGTAAATATCCTTGGAAACAAAAAGGAACCGGAATAGCTCCCGGAGATGCCTCATTGATTATTCCGACTAATAAAGCGACTCTTCCTTCAATGCTGCAAAAAGCTGGTTATACTACAGCTGTAATTGGTAAATGGCATTTAGGATTGGGAAAAAACGGGATTGATTGGAATAAAGAAATTAAACCTGGACCAAAAGAAGTTGGTTTTGATTACTCGTTTATTATGCCCGCTACTTTAGATAGAGTTCCGTGTGTGTACCTAGAAAACGGCAAAGTAGTAAATCTTGATCCAAAAGATCCTATAACGGTTAGTTATAAAGAAAAAGTAGGCAATGATCCAACAGGCAAAGAAAATCCTGAGCTTTTGCGAATGAAACCTGATCCAAATCAAGGACATAACGAAACAATTGTAGACAGTATCAGCCGAATTGGATATATGAGCGGCGGTCATAGTGCCTATTGGAAAGATGCTGATATAGCGGGTGATATTACGAAAAAAGCCATCAGTTTTATATCAAAAAATGCTTCAAATCCTTTTTTCCTGTATTTCGCAACTGGCGATATACATGTGCCTCGTTATCCTCATAGTATGTTTCGTGGCAAAAGCGGAATGGGACTTAGAGGTGACGCCATATTACAACTAGACTGGACAGTTGGTGAAATTGTAAAAGCATTGGACAGTCTGAAACTCAGTCAAAATACACTGATCATTTTTAGCAGTGACAACGGACCTGTGGTAAACGATGGTTATATGGATAAAGCGGTTGAAATGTTAGGCAGTCATAAACCAGCAGGACCATTACGCGGAGGAAAATATAGCGCTTTTGAAGCAGGAACCAGAGTTCCATTCATAGTAAAATGGCCGGCAAGTGTACAGCCTGATAAAAAGACATCTGTATTACTAAGTCATGTAGATTTATTCTCTTCTTTAGCAAAAATCACAGGACAATCGTTGCAAAAGGAAGATGCTCTGGATAGTTTTGATATGTCAGCGCAACTAACAGGAAAATCTAAAAAAGATCGATCTTATTTAATTGAACAAGGCGCGTCGTTATCGATCATTCAAGGAAAATGGAAATATATTGAACCTTCAAATGGACCTCGTGTTGATCATGATGTAAATATTGAGTTAGGCAATGACCCAAAGCCTCAGTTGTACGATTTGAGTAAAGATATAGGAGAAAAAATCAATCTCGCATCTCAATATCCTGAAGTCGTTGCAAATCTTTCAGCGTTGCTAAAATCCAGTAAAGAATTGGAAATAACAAGACCATAATTGATTAAAAAATATGAACTTACAAAAACAAAATATAAGCAGACTATTTCTTTATTTTTCACTGCTTTTCGTAACACAATCTCTTTTTGCACAAAATGAAGTTCCTTTTTTTGGAAAAATAAATTGGATTAATGGTTTTGCAAAAGAAATTACAGGAGAAAATATTACATATAATTCGGCCTTTCAGGATTATGCAACTGTTGCACTTTTAACGAGAACGACAGACGGAAATAAAACAATAGAATGGGAAACAGCTCCCGCTCCAAAAGTTATAAAAGACGATTATGTATATTTTAGCTGGGTTGCAGGACATTCATCAGGATCGAGCAGCGGAGACAGAAATTTTGATTTGTATGTCGACGGAAGAAAGATTCTGACTTTTACTACTTTACCTAAAAATCAAAAGACAAACTGGATTTTTAAAGCAGATGACGGATCTGCATTAGCATTTCAGCAGATAAAATTAGATGGAGCAAGTGATTCTCAAGGATATGCATTCTTACGTCTTCCTGCCACTAAAGTAAAACCCGGACAAGCAGTTCGAATAAAAATTGTGGGTCAAAAGCAAAACAGCAATGATTGGTTTATGACCTTCAAATTTGCATTTGAAGAAAATGTAAAAGTTACTCCAATGCCTTTTCTTTTAAAAGATGGTACACAAACGCTGGCTTTAAGTGTTTTGCATTTTGGTAAAGACGAAACCGTAAATGTAAAAATCAGCGGGAAAGAAAATTATACTTATACGGCAAAAGACGGAATGAACAATTTTGATATTCCGATTAAAGCAGTTATAAAAGATGAAAATATAAAAGTGCAGGTAAAACTTGCAGGCAAAACTTTTATCGATGACTTTTTTGCTGTTAAACCTATTGTTTACAGAGAATTTCATTTACTGCATCATTCACATACTGATATTGGTTATTCGCATTTACAGCCAGAGATTGTAAAAGTGCACAATAAAAATATTGACGATGCACTCGAAATGATCGAAAAAACAAAATTGTATCCAGAAGAAGCAAAATTTAAATGGAACATAGAATCAATTTGGGCAGTCGAAAATTATTTGAAAGTAGCGACACCAGCTCAAAAAGAGAAATTTACAGCGGCAGTAAAAAATGGTGACATTCTGCTTTCGGCATTATATGTAAATATGCTTACCGGAATGAGTCAGGCCGAAGAAATGTTTCATTACACAGATTATGCAGCTAAACTTCGTAAAGAATTTGGTTTTACGATAAACAGCGCAATGATTTCTGATGTACCCGGATTTGCTTGGTCAACCGTTACTGCGCTTTCAAAAGGAGGCGTAAAATATTTCTCCATAGGTTCTAATTTTATGGGATTAGATCATCCGTATAGAGGAGACAGAGCAGGTCATTTTCTTAAAAACTGGGGAGACAAACCTGTTTGGTGGACGTCGCCGTCTGGACAAGATAAAGTATTGTTTTGGGCTGGAGCCAAAGGATATTCGTCATGGCACGGCATGCAGCCGGGTGATATTTATGAAAGAGGAGCCAAGAAAATTGCAGATTATTTAAATGAATTAACCGCCAATAATTATCCATACGATATGGTGCAATGGCGTTTTAATATTATTGCAGACAATGCTCCAATTGAACCTAATGCTTCTGATTTTGTAAAGAAGTGGAATGAAAAATATGCTTCTCCAAAATTAATTCTCAATACTGCTGATAAAATGTTTGAAGCATTTGAGAAAAAGTACGGCGATAAAATACCAACTGTAAAGGGTGATTTGACACCATATTGGGAAGATGGAGCACTTTCGACAGCTGATGAAGAAGGCAAAAACAGAGTTAACAGTTTGCGTTTGCAGCAATTAACGACGCTTTATACTATGTTGCAGCCTAAAAAATACAATGAGCAGAATTTTTATGATGCTTGGAGAAATATCATAATGTTTCACGAACATACTTGGGGAGCGCACAATAGTATATCTGATCCAGATTCTCATTTTGTGACAGAACAATGGCGCATAAAAAAACAGTTTATGCTGGATGCCGATGCAGAAATCAATGCATTAGAGAAAAACTTGTTTGAAACTATAAGCAATTCAAAATCCAAGAAAATTGCCGTTTTCAATACATCATCTTGGAAAAGAACGGGATTGGTACTTATTGAAACAAGTGTAAAAGGAAAATCGGTAAAAGATGCAAACGGAAAAATTACGCCATTACAGCAATTGAGCAACGGAAAATATGCCTTTATTGCAACCGATGTTCCTGCTTTAGGAACTGCATTTTATGAAATTACAGATAAAACAAAATCAGATTTTACCAATCAATTTGTGTTACGAGATCATTCTTTGTCGAACGGAAAAATTGAGTTTGGCTGGGATAAAAATAACGGAAGTATTACGAATTTAAAAACAATTTCAGATTATAATTACGCGGGCGATTTCAATAAACAAGGTTTAAACAGTTACTGGTACGTTCCCGGTTTAAATCCAGAAGAAGTTCAAACGAATACAAATGTTCAGGTTAAAACTTTGGAAAGCGGACCGGTAGTAACCTCAGTTTCGATTACATCTGATGCGCCGGGAGCTAATAAATTGGAACGAATTATTTCGCTTTACAGCGGAAGTAATCAAGTATTGATACATAATATATTAGACAAAAAAGCCATTCGTACCAAAGAAGGTGTTCATTTTGGATATCCATTCAATACGCAATTAACAAAAACTACGCTTGATGCAGGTTATGGAACCATTGAGTTTTTGAAAGATCAATTGGCAGGATCAAATATGGATTTTCTTTATGGAAGAAGATGGCTTGATGTTTCATCGGGAGACAAAGGAGTGCAGTGGATGCTTTTAGAATCTCCTTTGGTCGAACCAAACAGTATGGTTGATGAACGAAAAGAGGTTGTGCCCAATTATAAAGAATGGAAAAAGACGGAGAAACCGACTTCTACATGGTTTTCATACGTAATGAACAATTATTGGCACACCAATTATAAAGCCGATCAGAGCGGCATTGTAAACTTTAAATATGCACTTCGACCTCATGAAACGACAGATCGGACAGTAATGGAAAAAGAAGCAGCAGAGTTTACACAGCCGTTAATTGCCATGACTGTAAAAGAAGAGGTAAAACTGCCTGCAAATTTATTCGAATTGACTAATTCTAGAATCGTGGTAACTAGTTTAACACCAAATCAAGATGGTACAATATTGATGCGTTTGTTCAATCCAGAACAATCAGAGCAGCAAACTAAATTTGTATGGAAATCATTGAAGCCAAAAGCAATTATAGATAAAACAACCGGAGTTGAAAATGCAAGTTCAGATGAAATTAAAATGACAGGAAGCGGCGTTTCAGAATTTATACTGAAGATATAAAATTGACCCGCTGGGCGTAATCGCAAAATAATAATAATCTAACACATAGAAACATAGATTCTATGCTTAAAAAAGGAGACAAAAAGAAATATATTTCTTTCACATAATTGGCTTTGTGAATTGTCACCCTGAGCGAAGTCGTAGGACGTTCCAATTAGCACATGGGCTTCGACTACGCTCAGCCTGACAACGACTTCGCCTGACAATATGGTTATAAAAAACTATATTTCTATGTGTTAGAAGTATTGCCCCAACGGTTTAAAATCGGTTAAAATCAGCGTTTTCGCGATAGCGAATCCGTTTAATCCGCGTCAAAAATTTACCGTTGCAATTAAAAAAAATGCCCTGATATTAAATTTAAGATATATGAAAACAATTTCAAAGACAATATTATTGTTCGCAATGATCATTTCGCTTTTTTCCTGTTCGGACAAAAAAGATGATTTTAATGCAACAGCTTGGGTCAATCCGCAGATAGGTTCCGTGCACGGACGTTGGTTTTTTTATACGCCTGCTTCTCTGCCTTTTGGAATGGCAAAATTGGCTCCGCATACCAATGCTTACGGAAGCGGCGGAAGCTGGGCACCTTGCGGCTACGACGATCGTCATAATTCGATTGAAGGATTTGGACATTTTCACGAGTTCCAAATTGGCGGTTTGGTGGCAATGCCAATAACAGGAAAATTACAGACTACGCCGGGAACTTTAGAAAAACCAGAAACAGGATATCGATCATTATTTGATAAAGAAGAAGAATATGCAGAACCGGGATATTATTCTGTTTTCTTAAAAGAATATGGGATAAAAGCAGAGTTGACAGCGACAGAAAGAGTTGGTTTTCATCGTTACACTTTTCCTGAATCTGCAGCATCACATATTATTTTTGATATTGGGCATCGTCAAGGCGAAAGCAGCGGCGTTGCCGAAGCAACGATGAAACTTTCTGGAAAAAATACATTAGAAGGAACAATAGAAACTTTTCCCGAGTATTTGAAATTCTGCGATCCTGAAAAGCGTGTAAAAATGTATTTTGTAATTCAGCTTAGTAAAACACCTCTGTCTTTTGGTTCATTTGTAGAAGATAAAACGTTTGACGGTCAAAAGGAAACTAAGGGAATTGGAAACGGAATGTATATCAATTTCGCTACCAAAAAAGGAGAAGTTGTCGAAATGCAAGTGGGGCTTTCATATACAAGTATCGAAAATGCAAAATTGAATTTGAAAACCGAAGCGACAGGGCAAACTTTTGATGCTGTAAAAGAAACGGCACACGAAAAATGGAATGAAAAGTTAGGTCGAATTAAAGTAGAAACAAAAGACAGTATCAATAAAGTAAAATTCTACACAGGTTTATATCACGCTCTTCTAGGACGTGGATTAGCCAGTGATGCTAACGGAAGTTATCCGAGACATGATGGTAAAATTGGTAAAATTCCGCTTGACGGAAACGGAAAACCAAAATACAATCATTACAACACAGACGGTATCTGGGGCGGATTCTGGAATTTAGGACAACTTTGGGCATTGGCGTACCCAGATTATTTGAGCGAATACCTTCAATCGAATATTGATTTTGCAAAAGAAACAGGCTGGTTACACGACGGAACCGCCGCTGGAGCACATGCAAATGGCGTACAGACAAACTGTTTTGGTTTGATGATTGCGACAGCTTACAATAGCGGAATTCGAGATTTTGATGTAGAAGAAGCTTATAAAATTGCCTATAAAAATGAAACAGGTTACAGCAAACGTCCGTTTGGTTCAGGAAAATATGACTTGGCTTATTTTGTAAAAGACGGATATATTCCTGCAAAAGATACCACACTTGCAAATGGCTGGGTATTTAATTTTGGTGCCTCTCACACATTGGAATTTGCGTATACTTCTTACGGAGTTTCTCAATTTGCAAAAGCTTTAGGCAAGACCGAAGATTATAAAAAACTAACTAAACAAGCAGGAAACTGGAAGAATATTTTTGATCCTGAAACCAAGTTTATCCGTCCAAAATATGAAAACGGAAAATTCATTGAAAATTTCAATCCAATGCAGGCTTGGAGAGGATTTCAAGAAGCAAATGCCTATCAATATACTTGGTATGTGCCGCAAGATCCTGCAGGATTAATCAAGGTTTTAGGTTTAGATTTATTCAACAAACGTCTGGAAACCACGTTTAATGAAAGTCAAAAATCGACTTTTGGCGGCGGCAACGGAATTGATAGTTTTTCAGGTTTAGAAATGCTCTACAATCACGGAAACCAGCCTTGTCTACATCATTCATTTCTATTTAATTACTCTGGAAAACCTTGGCTTACTCAAAAATGGTCGCGTGCCATTTGTGAAGAATTCTATGGTGCTGAACCACTTCACGGTTATGGATTTGGGCAAGACGAAGATCAAGGGCAATTGGGAGCTTGGTTTGTAATGGCTTCAATGGGATTGTTTGATGTTCAGGGACATGCAGCCATGAATCCGACATTTCAGTTTGGAAGTCCATTATTTGATAAAGTGACCATTAAACTTGATCCGAAATATTATAAAGGTGAAGAATTGGTAATCGAGACCAAAAATAATTCGAAGAAAAATAAATACATTCAATCAGCATCTTTCAATGGAGAGAAAATAGAAAATGCCTGGATTGATCGTAAAAAACTAACCGATGGTGGAACCTTATTTTTTGAAATGGGAGCAAAACCAAATACAAAATGGGGTATAAAAACACCACCGCCATCAATGAGTACAAGTGAATAAGTTTTTAAAATATTTTAATGGAGAATTTATTTAAACACATTGAAACATAGTTTTTTTGATAATCATTTGTCAGGCTGAGCGGAGTCGAAGCCCACGTGCCAATTAGAACGCCTTTCGACTACGTTCAGGGTGACAATTCACAAAGCCAATTATGTGAAAGAAATATATTTCTTTTTGTACTCTTTATTTACAGTTAAAATCTATGTCTCTATGTGTTTAAAAAACTAATCGCAACGAACTAAAAACAACAAACAATAATTCCAATTTAAATAAACATGAAAAAAATACTTTCGTCAGCAGCGGCACTTGCTTTTATGCTGACACTTACAGCGCAGCCAAAAATGCCGATTGACAAAAAAATGTCGGAGAAAATCAAGAACGATCAAAATATGGCGTTCGTAAAAAAGAAAGCTTTAGAAGTAATTAAAACTGGCGTAAATGCTGGTGACGGTTACCGTGAAGTGTGGATTCGTGATTATAATACGTTTATCGAATTAGCCGCACAAGTCACTAAAAAAGAAGATATAAAAGAAAATCTGTTAGTGTTTTTTAGAATGCAGGGAGATGACGGAAACATTATTGACGGTTATACTCCTAAAGAACAAATTGGAGCAGGAGAAACAGACTTCTCTTATTCAAAGTTAGAACCAAGATATGCTGCACATAAAAACACGGTTGAAACCGATCAGGAAACTTCATTGGTACAAGCCGTTTATAAGTATATTCAATTAACAGGTGATAAATCAATCCTGATAGAAAAAGTGGGAGATAAAACCGTTGCAAAAAGATTAGAATGGTCTATGGACTTTTTAATGAAAAACCGCTATACCACAAAATACGGCTTAATTACTGGCGCAACTACTGCAGATTGGGGTGATGTACAGCCGGAGGAAGGTTACGGAGTTGATCTTGACGGAAATACGCATATGGCTTGCGATATTTATGATAATGCAATGTTTATTGTAGCATTAAATAATTTAATGGAAATGATTCCGTCAACTAAAACCAAATGGCAAAAAATCAAAACAGACGTTGCTAAAAATACAAGAACTTATCTTTGGGATGCTAAAAATCAAAAATACATTCCGCATTTGTATTTAGACGGTTCGCCATTTCCAGCAGATTTTGATGAGAATAATATCTTTTATTTCGGAGGAACAACTGTTGCAATGGAAGCTGGATTATTGAGCAAAGCAGAAGTAAAAGCTTCGCTTGATGAAATGGTAAAAAGAGTAAAAGAAGCCGGAGCTCCTTCTATTGGTTTAACACTTTATCCTCCTTATCCAAATGGTTTTTTTGTAAACAAAATTATGAATCCGGTTTACAGTTATCAAAATGGCGGTGATTGGACTTGGTTTGGAGCAAGAACAATTCAGCAGTTAATTAAATATGGATATGTGGAAGAAGCGTACAGAGAAGTACAGCCAATGCTGAAACGCGTAAAAGACAATAACGGTTTCTACGAATGGTATTCGATAAAAAATGAACCAAGAGGATCAGGAACTTTTAGAGGTGAAGCAGGAGTTTTGTACACCGCAATCGTAATGTTCGAAAATCTGAATAAATAAGAAAATCCACAGAAAGGTGAAGTAGATAAGATAATTATCAACTTCACCTCTTTTATTGAGCAGAATTTTATAGAACTTTAATTTAGGATTGCATTTATGTAAGTGAGATATTTCGTAAGAGATATCTCTTTTTTATTTTTTAAGTTAAAGTAAAGGCAATTGTAAATTAAATTTAGATAAAATCGGAGTATTATTTAATCAAAAAGATATTCTATCTTTAAATTTCTGAAATATTTCAAATAAAGTAATAAAGAAAAATGTTTATTCTTTGAAGTAAAGTAAGTTATAGTTTTTGAAAACACTTGGCATAACTGAATTTTACAGCCATTTGCTTTAATTGATAAAACGATTTAGTAAAAAAAAGAAATACGATAATAAAATTTTAAAATCTCAATAATGAATTGTTTAAGAAATTTCCGATTTGTACTGTTTTTTGTTTTTGTATAGGAATCAATTATGCGCAGCAAAAAAATGCAGCTTACAAAAATCAAAATCTATCAATAGATAAAAGAGTTGATGATTTACTAAAACAATTGACAATTGAAGAAAAAATATCTTTATTAGGATTCGAAAGCAAAGCCGTAAAACGATTAGATATTCCGCAGTACAATTGGTGGAACGAATCGCTGCACGGAGTAGCGAGAGCAGGAAAAGCAACTGTTTTTCCGCAAGCTTTAGGTATGGCAGCTTCCTTTAACGACAATTTATTAAACGAGGTTGCAAATGCAATCTCAACCGAAGCCAGAGCCAAAAATAATATGGCTGTAGCCAAAGATCGTCGTTTGCAATATATGGGACTGAATTTTTGGTCACCAAACATCAATATTTTCAGAGATCCACGTTGGGGAAGAGGACAAGAAACCTATGGTGAAGATCCGTTTTTAACTGGAAAAATGGGAACCGCTTATGTAAAAGGTTTACAAGGAACAGATCCAAAATATATGAAAGCGGCAGCTTGTGCCAAACATTTTGCCGTACACAGCGGTCCTGAAAAAAACAGACACTCGATTGATGTGATTGTAGATGAAAAAGATTTGAGAGAAACGTATTTATACGCTTTCAAAAAGTTAGTCGATGCAAAAGTAGAAACCGTAATGTGCGCTTATAACCGTGTAAATTCTGAGCCATGTTGTACAGGTAAAACATTACTAAAAGATATTTTACGAAATGAATGGAATTTTGGAGGTCATGTTGTTACCGATTGTTGGGCTCTTCAGGATATTTACGAAAGCCATAAAACCCTGCCAAACAGCGTAACTGTTGCAGCTGAAGCAATTAAAGCAGGAGTAAATATGGATTGCAGCGGATTATTGCAAAAAGACGCTATCAATGCTTTGAATCAAAAACTAATTACTCAAAAAGACATTGATAACGCATTAGCACCAACATTACGTACACAGTTTAAACTTGGATTTTACGACAAAGCAGAAGATAATCCGTATAGAAAGTATGGTATAGACAGTATTGCCAATACCTATCACAGAAATCTAAGTCGAAAAATGGCAGAACAAAGCATGGTTTTGTTGAAGAATGGTGAAGTGGGAGAGAAGAAAGCAAAATTGCTTCCGTTGAAAAAAGACGATTATAAATCGATGGTTGTCGTTGGACCAAATGCAGCTTCACTAGATGCTTTATTAGGTAATTATCACGGAATTACAGATAAAGCCGTAAATTTTGTAGAAGGAATTGCAGGTGCTGTAGATCCTGATACTCGTGTAGAATATGATATGGGATGCGATTTTACAGACACAAAAAACTTTGGTGGTGTTTGGGCAGCTTCTATGGCCGATTTGACGATTGCAGTAATTGGTTTTACTCCAGTTTACGAAGGCGAAGAAGGTGATGCTTTCCTTGCTGACGGAAAAGGTGACAGAAAAAACATGGATTTACCAGCGTCGCATATTGCGTATATAAAAGCGCTTCGTAAAGGAACTAAATCACCTCTTATAGCAGTAGTAACAGGCGGAAGTGCAGTTGATATTTCGGCAATTGAGCCTTATGTAGATGCTATTGTTTTTGCATGGTATCCAGGAGAACAAGGCGGAACAGCTTTGGCTAATCTTCTTTTTGGAAAAGTTTCTCCATCAGGACATTTACCGGTTAGTTTCTACAAATCGTTCAGCGATTTACCAGATTATAACAGCTATGCAATGGCAGGAAGAACGTATCGCTATTCTGATAAAGAAGTACAATATCCGTTTGGTTTTGGATTAAGTTACAGCACTTTTGGCTACAATTGGGTTCGACAACCTACGAGAGTCACAATGAGTTCAGACGAAATTTCAATGCAAATCGAAATTTTTAATACAGGAAATTATGATGCTGATGAAGTTGCTCAGGTGTATGTAGAATATCCGAACGTTGATAGAATGCCGTTGAAAGAACTGAAAGCTTTTAAACGTGTTTCGTTGGTTAAAGGAAAATCAAAAACAATCACATTGCAAATTCCACTGGAAGAGCTTCAAAAATGGGACGAGACTACAAAACAATTTAAGATCTATGAGGGAAACTACACATTGAAAATCGGATCGAATTCAAGAGATACAATGTTGGAAGGTAGTTTTGAGATTGTGAAGTAGAGAGATTATAGAAGAAAGATTAAAGAGTAAAGAGTAAAGAGTAAAGAGGCTCAGGTTTGCTTTGCTAGAAATTAGTGCTAATTCGTGTAATTCGTGGCAAAAAACTTTTTCAGATTACAATAAGATATATCAAATAAAAAAATATGAATAAAAATTTAAAATCAACATTTTTTGCAATTTTAGGTCTTTGCTGCCTGCAAATGCAAGGACAGACTAGTAAACAAAATTTAACGCAATATGTAGATCCGTTTATTGGAACAGGATTTCACGGACACGTTTTTATGGGAGCGAATGTTCCTTTTGGAGGTGTTCAATTAGGACCAGTAAACATCTCACAAGGCTGGGATTGGTGTTCGGGTTATCATTATTCTGACCCAACAATTATTGGATTTTCACACACGCATTTAAGCGGAACTGGAATTGGTGATCTTGGAGATTTACTTTTTATGCCCGCTGTTGGTAAAATCAATCTGAAAAAAGGAACCGCCAAAGACATGGAAAACGGTTATATCTCAGGTTTCGATCATAAAGATGAAGTTGCAAAACCAGGTTATTACTCTGTTATTTTAAAGAAAAACGGAATCAAAGCTGAAATGACGGCTTCGGAGCGAGTTGGTTTTCAGAAATATACTTTTCCCGCTTCAGATAAATCACATATCGTTTTAGATTTAGTGGAAGGAATTGGCTGGGATAAAGCAGTAGATACTTATATCAGAGTTAAAAATGATACATTGATTGAAGGGTATCGTTTTTCGAAAGGCTGGGCACCGGATCAGCGTATTTACTTTGCAGCTATTTTGTCAAAACCAGCTAAAAAAATCCAGTTGTACAACAATACAAAAGAGATGATTAATAAAGTGGTTTTGGGAGATAGTGCCAAAGCAGTACTTCAGTTTTCAACTTTAAAAGATGAAGTGATTAAAATTAAAGTAGGAATTTCGGCAGTAAGTACAGAAAACGCTTTAATGAATATTAAAAAAGAAATTTCAGGCTGGAACTTCGAAAAAGTGGCTGCTCAAGCGGATGAAAAATGGAACAAAGAGTTGAATAAAATTGAGGTAAAATCGAAAGATATTACTAAAATGAGAACATTTTATACCGCTTTATATCACACCATGATTGCGCCATCGACTTACAATGACAGCAATGGAGATTATTACGGTTCAGACAAACAAGTCCATAGAGCAGCAGGATTTACCAATTTAACCACATTTTCGTTGTGGGATACTTACAGAGGAGCAAATCCTTTGTTTACGCTAACGCAAACCGATAAAGTTTCGGATATTATTAATTCGATGCTGGCGATTTATAAAGAAACTGGACATCTTCCAGTTTGGCATTTAATGGGAAATGAAACCTATTGTATGCCTGGAAATAGTGCAATTCAGATTGTTGCTGATGCGTATTTAAAAGGCATCAAAGGAATCGATGGCGAGTTGGCTTTCGAAGCGGTGAAAGCAACAGCAATGCAGGACGATCGCGGATTGAATTTCGTAAAAAAAATAGGTTACATTCCAGCAGATAGTTTGAGAGAATCAGTAGCTATTGGTATGGAATATTCTATCTCAGATGGAGCAATTGCAATGATGGCAAAAAAAATGGGCAAAACCGAAGATTACAATTATTTCATTAATCGCTCAAAAGCCTACAAAAAATATTACGATCCTTCAACGACTTTTGTACGTGGAAAAGTAAGTGATACGCAATGGAGAACCCCTTTTGATCCGTTTAAATCGGCACACATGAAAGATGATTTTGCCGAGGGAAATGCATGGCAGTATACTTGGTTAGTGCCTCATGATGTAGAAGGATTAATAGCTATGCTGGGCGGTGAAAAGTCATTTACAAAAAAACTAGATACTTTGTTTACAATAACAGGCGATATGGGTGCAGAAGCTTCTAGTGATATTACAGGTTTAATTGGACAGTATGCACACGGAAACGAGCCGAGTCATCATATTACATACCTTTATAATTTCGTTGGACAACCTTGGAAAACAGCTGAAAAAGTACGTTACATCGTTGATAATTTATACAGCGATAAACCAGATGGATTGTGCGGAAATGAAGATGTCGGGCAAATGTCAGCTTGGTATATTTGGAGCGCAATGGGAATGTATTCTGTAAATCCATTCAATGGAATTTATGTTTTCGGAAGCCCAAGTATGGACGAATCAACATTGAATTTAGCGGATGGAAAAAGTTTTACTGTAAAAGCATTAAACAACAGTGCAAAGAATATCTACATTCAAAAAGCAACTTTAAACGGAAAGTCTTATACTCAGAGTTATATTCTTCATTCGGATATTATGAAAGGCGGCGAGTTAATTTTTACAATGGGAGACAAGCCTTCTAAAACGTGGGGAGTTGCGGCAAAAGACAGACCTTATTCGGTGAAATAAATATTGAATTTATAGTATTGAATCGCTTGGTGTAAATAACATATAGAAACATAGATTTAGAATTCTTAAAAAAGGTGTTTTACTTATTTGAAAAACAAATAGTTAGTTATATGAGCGAATAGCGTCCAGCTTCAGATGGATGTAAATAGTAAAATGGATATTTAGGGCTTTAGCCAAAATTTAAGAGTTTGGTTAAAGCCCTTTTTGTTGCCAATTTTATTCCTATTCAATCGTGTAAAAAATTAGATTTTAAAATAAAATCTGCTCAATCTGCGAGAGAAATTATAATATACAAATAACAAGATGAAAAGAAGAGATTTACTAAAATATATTGGTTTGACTGCTGGAACTGTAGCGTTAACAGGTTCAAGTTCTATTATTTCTGCAGCAGAGAAAAGTACTAAATCGAAAAGAGTTTTGCGAATTGCACATATTACCGATGTGCATATTCGGCCAGAAGAAAATGCGCCAGATCGATTTATAAAATGCTTAGAAGAAATAAAGAAACACAAAGTAGATTTTTTTCTCAATGGCGGAGATTCCATTTTTGCAGCAGATTATGATAATATTACGCGCGAAAGAGTAAATGAACTATGGAAAATTTGGAATGATACAACCAAAGGAATCAGCGGTTTTGAATTGCACAGTTGTCTCGGAAATCACGATATGTGGTGGGCAGCGCCAAACAAGCTAGATACTATGTATGGGAAAGATTATGTTGTAAAGCAATTAGGAATCCCAAACCGCTATTACAGCTTTGATAAAAGAGGATGGCATTTTGTGATTCTAGACAGTAATAACGGCGGTGGTTCATTAGACGACGAACAGCGTTTATGGCTAGAAAAAGATCTACAAAGTTTGCCTGTTGGTACACCAGTTGTCTGCATGAGTCATTTTCCTATTCTTGCCGTTTGTACTCATGTTGACGGAGGAAACCACACCGATTCAAAATACATCAGTGATCTTTTTTATAAACATAAAGATAAAAAGATTACTTGTTTAAGCGGACACATTCATTTAAAGGATGAAGCCGTTTACAACAATGTACATTATTACTGTAATGGCGCTTTGAGCGGTTTTTGGTGGGAACCAGGAGACAAAGACTCGGCAGGAAAAAGCTACTATAAACAAACGCCTCCGGGATACGCTATTATTGATCTGTTTGAAGATGGATCTGTAGTAAATCAATATTATCCTCATTCTTTTTAAAGGTACTTTTTGTTTAAAATTATCATAATAGACAATTAATAATTAAACAAGGGTAATATTGAATTAATAATTATACTTTAAGTATTATATTTTTATAATCGTAAAAAAGTATAATTTTAATAAAAAGCATATGGCATTAATAACACAGTTGGATGTTCAAAAAGAGACTGGTACAAAAGAAAATAAGAAATGGCTTTTTCCTTTTATATTAGTTACCAGTTTATTCTTTTTCTGGGGTTTTGTACACAATCTAGATCCAATACTTATTCCGCATTTACGAAAAGCGTTTAATCTTACAGACCTAGAATCGTCTTTAATAGATTCTTCCGTTTTTATTGCCTATTTTGTTATGGCATTGCCAGCAGGTTATATCATGCGAAAGTACGGTTACAAATCAGGTATTATGATTGGGTTGGTTCTATTTGGTATTGGTTCCATTTTGTTTGTTCCAGCCGCCAATTCACTGCAATACATTTACTTTTTAGGAGCTTTATTTGTTATCGCCTGCGGACTTACTTTTTTAGAAACAGCAGCAAATCCATATGTAACCATATTAGGACCTGCGGAAACAGCTACAAAAAGATTAAATTTCTCTCAATCATTCAACGGATTAGCTGCTTTTATTGCTCCAGCCTATATCGGCCCAATGATCTTATCAGGTAAAAATCTAACTCAAGCTCAAATGGACGCTATGGCGCCTGCCGAATTGCATGCTTATGTTTTAGAGGAAGCAGCGAGTGTAAAAATGCCGTATTTAGTTTTAGGACTAATTATTTTGGCAGTAGCAGTTTTGTTTTATTTTACGAATATGCCGGATGTAAAAGATGAAGATAAAGAAGGAGCTGACGGCGCAAGTTTTGCCGGAGCCTTGAAATCACTGCGCTTACGTTGGGGGATTTTAGCGCAGTTTTTTTATGTAGGAGCCCAAGTTTGCGTTGGAAGCTTTTTTATTAAAATGGCGACAACTTCTGCTGGACTTGCAGAAGGTGTTGCAGCCAAATATTTAGGTTTTTTTGGCTTGGCATTTATGCTTGGACGATTCGCAGGTACATTCTTCATGCAATACATACAGCCTAGAAAATTATTAATCATTTATGCCATTATTAATATTGGCTTATCAATAGTAGCCATAACAGGAACAGGAATGTTAGTGGTTTATACCTTAATAGCAATAGCATTTTTTATGAGTATCATGTTCCCAACGATTTTTTCAATGGGAATTGAGGGACTTGGACATAATACAAAAATTGGTTCTTCATTAATCGTAATGTCAATTGTTGGTGGAGCATTGCTTCCTCCTGTTTTAGGACTGATTTCGGATATTACAGGAAGTATTCAATATGGTTATGTTGTTCCATTGACCTGTTTCTCGGTAATTCTATTGTTTGCATTTAACGGACATAAAACAAATAAAGCATAAATTCTATTTATATAATATGTTAGAAAACGGAAGTAAAAGATTGGTTATAAAAATGCACCCAGATGATAATGTACTGGTGGCTTTAACAGATTTGTCTAAAGGAGAAAGTGTAGTTTTTGAGAATGAAACTTTCCTATTACAGGACACAATCAAGGCAAAGCATAAGTTTTATACAACCAATTTGAGAGCGGGAGATGAAATTATTATGTACGGCGTTTTGGTTGGAAAAGTACAATGTGATGTTGCAAAAGGAAGTCTAATGACGACTGAAAACCTTAAACATGCAGCTGAGCCTTATAAATATCGTGATGTAGATTTTGAATGGCAGGCGCCAGATGTTTCAAAATATAAAGACAGAACTTTTAATGGATATAAAAGAAATGACGGTCGAGTAGGAACTGCTAATTATTGGTTATTTGTACCAACAGTTTTTTGCGAAAATAGAAATTTGGATGTAATACGCGAAGCTTTACATAATGAGTTAGGGTATTCTGTAAGTGATAAATACACTCAGTATACTCATGCTTTACTTCAAGCTTATAAGAATGGTAAAAGTTTAGATTCAATTGACGTTCAGTTAGTTCCAGAACCTTATACAAATAAGGTTTTTAAAAACGTAGACGGTATAAAATTTTTAAATCACCAAGGAGGATGCGGAGGCACACGCCAAGATTCGGCTACCTTAAGTGCCTTACTAGCATCATATGCAAATCATCCAAATGTTGCTGGAATAACAGTACTTAGTTTAGGATGTCAGCATTTGCAAGTACAAGATTTTACAAACGATGTCAAAAAACAAAATCCATCTTTTGATAAACCATTATACATTTTTGAGCAGCAGCAATCAAAAAGTGAAGAACAATTAATCGCAGATGCCATTAAAAAAACATTTGAAGGATTAATTGAAATAAACAAACAAGAACGAACTCCAGCACCTTTGAGCGAATTATGTTTAGGAGTTAAATGCGGTGGAAGCGATGGTTTCAGCGGTGTTTCGGCAAATCCTGCAGTAGGTTATACATCAGATTTGCTGGTGGCTTTGGGCGGTAAAGTATTGTTAGCAGAATTTCCTGAATTGTGCGGTGTCGAGCAAAATCTTATCGATCGTTGTACATCAGAAGAAACAGCAAAAAAGTTCATTGATTTAATGCAGTCTTATGATGCATTAGCACATAAAGTAGGTTCAGGATTTCATATGAATCCATCTCCAGGAAACATTAAAGACGGCTTAATAACCGATGCAATAAAAAGTGCCGGTGCTGCCAAAAAAGGAGGAACCGCTCCTGTAATTGATGTATTAGATTATACTGAACCAGCTACAAAAGCAGGTTTAAGTTTAGTTTGCACACCAGGAAACGATGTAGAAGCAACAACAGGAAAAGCAGCATCTGGGGCGACATTAATATTGTTTACAACAGGATTAGGAACTCCAACAGGAAATCCGGTTTGTCCAGTAATCAAAGTAGCGACAAATTCGGTTTTAGCTAAAAAAATGAGCGACATTATAGATATTGACTGTGGCCCAATTATCAGCGGTGAAAAAAGCATCGAAGAAATGGGCGAAGATATTTTAGAATATTGTATCAAAGCAGCCAGTGGTGAAATTATTCCAAAAGCAGTATTATTAAATCAAGACGATTTTATTCCGTGGAAACGAGGAGTATCATTGTAATAATTATAAATCGTAACTCTTAATATCTAATAATCTAAAAGATCAAAAAATCTAATCATATGTTTTCATTACAAAACAAAAAAGCAGTTGTTACTGGCGGCGGAAGCGGAATAGGGAAAGCCATTTCAGTTTTATTTGCAAAGCAAGGAGCCGAAGTTCACATTGTCGAATTAACAGAAGAAAGTGCTAAAAGCGCCGTTGATGAAATAAAAGCAAATGGAGGAAAAGTATTTTCACACGCTTGTAATGTTGCGAACCAACAAGAAGTAACAGCTACATTTGATAAAATTGGAAATATCAATATTTTGGTAAACAATGCCGGAATCGCTCACGTAGGTAAAGTAGACACTACTCCCGAAGCAGATTTTGACAGAGTGATGAGCGTGAATGTAAAAGGTGTATACAATTGTTTGCATGCATCTATACCACAATTTAGAAATTCTGGCGGAGGTGTTATTGTAAATATGGCTTCTATTGCGGCTTGGGTGGGAATCTCGGATCGATTTGCCTATTCTACAGCCAAAGGCGCTGTAATGGCAATGACCTTATCAATAGCGAGAGATTATATGAGCGAAAATATTCGTTGTAATTCTATTTCACCAGCACGCGTGCATACGCCATTTGTAGACGGATTTATTGCCAAAAACTATCCGGGTAAAGAAGAAGAAATGTTCGAAAAATTATCAAAATCTCAGCCTATCGGACGTATGGCAAAACCAGATGAAGTTGCAGCTTTAGCTTTGTTTTTATGCAGCGATGAATCTGGTTTTGTTACCGGTTGCGATTATCCTATAGATGGAGGTTTTATAAAATTAAATAATTAAATTACAATGAAAGTTGCCTTATTCATACCCTGCTATATAGATCAGTTTTACCCAAATGTGGGTATTGCTGCTTTGCAACTATTAGAAAAACTGGGGTGTGATGTTACTTTTCCTTTGGAACAAACCTGCTGCGGCCAGCCAATGGCTAATAGCGGTTTTGCCAGTTTAAGTAAAGGCTGTGATAAGAATTTTGTTAAAAATTTTACAGGATTCGATTATATAGTAGCTCCATGTGGAAGTTGTGTTTTGCATGTAAAAGAACATTTGCAGGATTTAGAAAATCCGCAAGCAGCATTACACATTCGTAATTCAGTTTATGAACTTACAGAGTTTCTAACAGATGTTCTAAAAGTAGAAAGCATTAATGCTAGTTTTCCATTCAAAGTGGGCTTACACAATAGTTGTCACGGACAAAGAGGCTTACATCTTTCATCAATGACAGAAAGAGTGCTGCCTGAATTTTCGAAACCCGAGCAATTACTAAAAATGGTAAACGGTATCACATTAAGTAAACCCAAACGAAACGATGAATGTTGTGGTTTTGGAGGTACTTTTTGTGTGTTTGAAGAAGCAGTAAGCGTAAAAATGGGTAAGGACAGAGTAAAAGAGCACGAAGATAATCAAGTAGATTATATTACCGGAGGAGATACCAGTTGTTTAATGCATTTAGAAGGAATATTAAAACGACAAGGAAGTAAAACAAAAACTATTCATATTGCCGAAATATTGAATAATGGTTTATAAGTAAGAGATTAGAAAATTTCTTCGACTTAAATCGAGGGAGTAAATGATATAGTCATCATTAATTGCATATTCAGAATAATGAATAAAATTAAATTATTTACGCTTTTAGTACTTGTATTATTTGTTGATTCAGTCTGTTTGGCACAGAAGAATCAACCCATAAAACTATGGTATAAACAGCCGGCCGTGAAATGGTCTGCTGAAGCTTTACCTATTGGAAATGGACGGTTGGGAGCTATGTTTTTTGGTGGAGTTGAACAAGAAGTTATTCAGTTTAATGAACAAAGCCTTTGGTCGGGTGATAACAACTGGGATGGAGAGTATGAAACAGGCGATCGCGGATTTGGTTCGTACCGTAATTTTGGAGAAATCACAATTGATTTTACAAATAAAAGTGCTTATTCTAATTATTCCCGTTCGCTTGATATTTCGACAGGAATTCATCAAACTAATTTTACTCAGAATAATATAAAAATTAGTCGTGAAGGTTTTGCCAGTTATCCAGATCAAGTAATGGTTTTTGAATATAAAGCTAATGGAAAGAATGGTTTTTCAGGAACAATTTCTCTTCATTCAGCTCAAGGTGCAATAAGCAAAGCCAGTACAAATAGCATAAGTTTTATAGGAGAAATGCCGAATAAACTGAAATATGCAGCCAAACTTTTGGTACAAAATAAAGGAGGAAAAATACGCTTTGAAGGTGAAAAATTGATTTTTGAAAACTGTAATTCATTAACATTGATTTTAAATGCCAGAACAAACTATAAACCTGATTTTAAGTCAGATTGGCGAGGAGAAGATCCAATGCCGCGTATTGAGAAAGAATTAGCGGCAGCTAAAGCCAAAGGTTATGAAAAACTGAAGGCAGCTCACATAAAAGATTTGAGTTCGTTGCTTTCGCGAGTATACTTGAATATAGGAAATACGGATGCATCAACTTCTATTTTACCAACCGATGAACGCTTAAAAAAATATGCCGCTGGCGGAGTTGATCTTGATTTGGAAGAAACGATGTTTCAATATGGCCGTTATTTATTAGCAAGCAGTTCTCGTCGTGGAGGTTTGCCTGCTAATTTGCAAGGTTTATGGAATGACAGCAATACACCTGCATGGGCAAGTGATTATCACAATAATATTAATGTGCAAATGAATTATTGGGCAGTAGAATCGACTAATTTATCAGAATGTCATTTGCCATTGATTGATTTTATCGTTGCAGCTCAAGAGCCTTGTCGTATTGCTACTCGCAAAGCTTTTGGAGAAAAAACACGCGGCTGGACAGCTCGAACTAGTCAAAATATATTTGGTGGAAATGGCTGGGAATGGAATATACCCGCAAGTGCTTGGTATGCGCAACATGTATACGAACATTGGGCATTTACGAAGGATAATGATTATTTACGTCGTACGGCATATCCTATTATTAAAGAAGTTTGCGAATATTGGGAAGACAATTTAAAAATGATGCCAAATGGACAATTAATGGTTCCAAATGGATGGTCGCCTGAGCATGGTCCGCGCGAAGATGGAGTAATGATGGATCAGCAGTTGGTTTGGGATTTGTTCCAAAACTATCTAGACGCAGCCAAAGTACTTAGCATTGATAATGATTATCAAAAGAAAGTAGCGGATATGCAAGCACGTTTAGCTCCAAATAAAATTGGAAAATGGGGACAATTGCAGGAATGGCAAGCAGACCGGGATGACCCAAATGATGAGCATCGCCATACATCGCATCTTTTTGCGGTATATCCAGGACGTCAAATTAGTATTTCTACTACGCCGGAACTAGCCAAAGGAGCTATTCTTTCATTGCGCAGCAGAAGTGGAAATTTTGGAAAAAATGAAAACACACCTTTTACCGTTGAGTCTACTGTTGGTGACAGCCGCCGCTCATGGACTTGGCCTTGGCGCTGTGCAATTTGGGCGCGTTTAGGCGAAGGCGACCGTGCAGCCATTATGCTTCGCGGATTGCTTACATACAATACTTTACCTAATTTATTTTGCAATCATCCGCCATTTCAATTAGATGGAAATTTTGGAATTACTGCTGCTATGGCTGAAATGCTTATTCAAAGCCAAACAGATAAAATTGAGTTACTTCCAGCACTTCCAAAGACTTGGAAAAAAGGAGAAGTAAAAGGTTTATGTGCCAGAGGCGGGTTTGAAGTAGATATGAAATGGGAACAAGGTAAATTGGTGAGCGTAAAAGTACTATCAAAAGTTGGTGGAGTTTGTAAATTGCAAAACGGTAATAACAATATTGAAATCACGACACAGCCAGGCAAAAGTTATACGTTTAATGCAGAATTGAAAGAGATTAGTAAAAAGTAATTATGAAAACAACCCATGCTGATTTAGCAGAAAAGTTTATAGCAGACGAGCCAAGAACCAATTGGCACGACGAAACTTTGTGGTTTGTTCGTGAAAAACGAGACAAAGCTGCGCATGGTTTGCCCGAATGGGAGCAGCTGCGTGAATGGGGATCGCAGATTAAAAACGCCACAATTTCTAATCTTTCCAATTATTTAAAAGAATTTGAAGAAAAAGCCACTGCCAATGGCATAAAAGTTCATTGGGCTTCAGATGCGAAAGAACATAATGAAATTGTTCATAAAATCATTAAAAAACATGGTATTCAGAAAATTGTGAAGAGCAAGAGTATGCTTACCGAAGAATGTCATTTGAATGAATATTTACAGCATAACGGAATTGAAGTAGTCGATACCGATTTGGGAGAACGTATTGTTCAATTTAGAAAAGAACCGCCAAGTCATATTGTACTTCCGGCAATTCACTTAAAAAAAGAAGATGTAAGTGCCACTTTTAATGAACATTTACAAACAGAAAAGGGAAATAATGATCCGCAATATTTGACCGAGGCAGCAAGACAACACTTGCGAAATAAATTTGTAGAATCTGATTTAGCAATTACTGGAGTTAATTTTGCTATTGCAGAAACGGGCGGTTTTGTAGTTTGTACCAATGAAGGAAATGCCGATATGGGAGCACACACAGCTCCAGTGCACATTGCCTGTATGGGCTTTGAAAAATTAATTCCAAAAGCAGCACATTTATCAGTGTTTTTGAGATTATTAGCCAGAAGTGCCACTGGCCAGCCTATTACTACTTATTCAAGTCACTTTCATAAACCAAGACCGAATCAGGAAATGCATATTGTGATTGTAGATAATGGCCGCAGTAAACAACTAGGAAGAGAAGATTTTAGAAATTCCTTAAAATGCATTCGCTGCGCAGCCTGTTTCAACACTTGCCCTGTATATCGAAGAAGCGGCGGACATAGTTACCATACAGCTGTAGCAGGACCTATTGGTTCTATTCTAAATCCAAATTTAGATATGAAAGCTAATGCCGATCTGCCATTTGCTTCAACTTTATGCGGAAGCTGCAGTAATGTATGTCCTGTAAAAATCAACATTCACGAACAGTTATGGAAATGGAGACAAGTGATTGTTTCCGAAGGTTATGCTGCAACAAGTAAAAAAATAAGCATGAAAGGAATGAATTTCCTGTTTTCAAATCCTAAAATCTATCGTTTGATGGGAAAAGTTGGGAGAAGAAGTATGCAGTTATTCCCTTTTATGGTAAATAATAAACTAAATGTTTGGTTCAAGCAAAGAGAAATGCCAGTTCCTCCAAAAGAATCTTTTAGAGATTGGTATTTAAAGAATAAGAAAAGCCAAAATTAAAATATCAGACAATAAAAAAATGAGCGCAAGAGAAAACATATTGAATGCTATAGCAATGAATCAGCCTGAATTTATTGAGATTCCTGTTATTGACAGCAGCGTTGTAATTCAGTATGATGATGTATATGTGCAGTTTAAAACAGTTTTAGAAAGTATTGGCGGAAAAACCGAATTGATTACAGATATTAGAATACTGATAGATCAATTAAAAGCGGATAAGCAGAACGGAAGTTTTGTTGTAAATACAATCGCTGCACTTGGTGAAGTAGACGAACAAGCCGCTTTTTTAGCAGCATCTGAATTAGAGAAAGTTGAAAAAGCTTATGTAAAAGGAACAATTGGAGTTGCAGAGAATGGTGCTGTTTGGGTTTACGAAAGTGAGATGATCAACAGACTCGTTCCCTTTATTTGCCAGCATTTGGTTTTAGTAATCGAGAAAAGAAATATTGTTGACACTTTACATCAAGCTTATGAAAAAATAGATGTGTCGAAAGAAGGATTCGGTGCTTTTATAGCAGGACCATCTAAAACAGCCGACATTGAACAATCATTGGTAATAGGAGCGCATGGAGCTAGAAGTGCTGTGATTTATGTAATTGAATAATCGGCAAAAATAAACTTTAAACAAATAAGACAAAGTATAATATATTAAATAAGAATAAAATGAAACTAATACGATTTGGAGAAGCTGGTAAAGAAAAACCGGGTATTTTAATAGATGAAAAAAGATTTGATGTATCTTCAATAGTAACAGATTATAATGAAGCATTTTTTGAAGAAAACGGACTAGAGAAATTAAAAAAAGCATTAGAAAATAACCCTGTTTTACCAGAAGTGGATTCAAATGTACGTTTAGGTTCTCCAGTAGCAAGACCTTCAAAAATAATTTGTATTGGATTAAATTATGTGGATCATTGTCATGAAACCAATGCACCAATTCCAGCAGAGCCGATTATCTTTTTTAAATCCACAACTTCACTGTGCGGACCAAATGATAATTTGATTATTCCAAAGAACAGCGAAAAAACGGATTGGGAAATTGAACTGGCTTTTGTAGTAGGAAAAAAAGCAAGTTATGTAGAAGAAGCCGAAGCTTTAGATTATGTTGCAGGTTATGCTTTATTGAATGATTACAGCGAAAGAGCTTTTCAGATCGAACGTGGAGGACAATGGGCAAAAGGAAAAGGAAGCGACACATTTGCGCCGCTTGGACCTTTTTTAGCAACTCAGGACGAAATTGCAGATGTGAATAATATACCAATGTGGTTAACTGTAAACGGAAAAAAGTTCCAAAACAGTAACACCTCAAATTTGGTATTCAAAATTCCGTTTTTAGTGCATTATTTAAGCCAGTTTATGACTTTGCTTCCGGGTGATATTATCAGCACAGGAACGCCTCCCGGTGTAGGTTTAGGAATTAAACCAGAACCTATTTACATCAAAGCAGGAGATGTGATTGAATTAGGAATGGATGGTTTAGGCAGCAGTAAACAACATGCTGTGGCTTATACGAAATAAAATAATGCAACCTGTTATTATAGTATATTAGAACAGAGATTTAAATCAAAAGCACAATGAGCTTTTGATAAAGATCTAAAAAATGGTTTACAAAAAACAACCACAATCTTGTCATCCCGAGGAACGAGGGATCTCCGTAAGCAGCTCGACAAAGATTGGTAATTTATTTTGCGGAGATCCCTCGTTCCTCGAGATGACAAAAATGCGTAAGCCATTTTTGAAGATAAGCTTTTGTCAAAATTCCTAGCTTTGCTGATTTTGTACAAAAAGTATCTTTTTTTTCAGACTTAAAATCTGTCTTGATTGTTATCGGGATTGTGATTTTAAGTAAATTTATTATGATTTGCTTAAAAAGTGTTATCGTACACACAAAGAATTTATAATTTTAAAATAATTAAAAAATAGTAAATATGGTTAAGTCATTTCTCTTTTCGCTTCTGTTATGCTGCACGGTGTCGTTTGCACAAGAAGTAAATATTATCCCGCAACCCGTAAAAGTTGTTAAGAATACTGGGAGTTTTGTGATTAATGCACAAACAAGTTTGGTCGCTGCCAATAAAGAAGATAATGCTTCAGCAGCTTTTTTAAATGGTTATTTATCTGATTACTATGGTTTTGTATTGCCAGTAGTAAAAAAAGCAACCAAGAATTATATCAAATTAACAAGTCTTAAAAATATTCAAGGGCTTAAAGGTGAAGGATATAGTTTGAAATCTGATAAAAATGGTGTCGAAATTACAGGAAATTCTCCTATTGGAACTTTCTACGGAATTCAAACTCTTATTCAATTACTGCCTGCAGAAAAAAGCAGTAATCTTGCAATAGCATCAGTAAATGTTCAAGACGAACCTCGTTTTGCTTACAGAGGTGCTATGCTTGATGTTGGACGTCATTTTTTCTCAGTGGCATTCGTTAAAAAATACATTGACTATTTAGCATTGCATAAATTGAATTATTTTCATTGGCATTTAACCGAAGATCAAGGTTGGAGAATTGAAATTAAAAAGTATCCAAAACTTACAGAAATTGGTTCAAAGAGAAACGGAAGCATCATTGGCAAATATCCAGGTAAAGGAAGTGATAATACGCCAGAAGGTGGTTTTTATACACAAGAAGAAGTAAAAGACATTGTAAAATATGCTTCAGATAGATTTATTACTGTAATTCCAGAAATCGAAATGCCGGGACACAGCAGTGCTGCAATTGCTGCTTATCCTGAGTTGAGCTGTTTTCCTAATGAGAAAACCAATCTTCCTGCTAATATGATTTCAGATAAGAGTAAGCAAGAAATGGCTAACGGAAGAAATAAGATCGTTCAGGAAACTTGGGGCGTACACGCTGATATTTTTGTTCCGACTGAAAATACTTTTAAATTTTTAGAAGATGTATTGGATGAAGTAATTGCGTTATTCCCTTCAAAATACATTCACATTGGCGGTGATGAAGCTCCAAAAGACGCTTGGAAAAAAAGCGAATTTTGTCAGCAGATGATAAAAGAAAAAGGTTTAAAAGATGAACACGGTCTTCAGAGTTATTTTATTCAACGTATCGAAAAATATGTGAACGGAAAAGGAAGAACTATAATTGGCTGGGATGAAATTTTAGAAGGAGGTTTAGCTCCAAATGCTATCGTTATGAGCTGGCAGGGAGAAGCTGGCGGAATTGCTGCAGCAAAAGAAAACCATCAGGTTATTATGACTCCAGGAAGCCACGTTTATTTAGATCATTCGCAAACTAAAAACGAAAAAGAAGTTACCATTGGAGGTTTCTTGCCGTTAGAAAAAGTATACAGCTACGAGCCAATTCCTAAAGAGTTGAATGAGCAGCAGGCAAAATTCGTTATGGGAGCGCAAGGAAATGTTTGGACAGAATACATGGCAAATCCTGCCAAAGTAGAATACATGATATTCCCTCGTTTGAGTGCCTTAAGCGAAGTTTTATGGTCTCCAAAAGATAAAAAAGATTGGTCTCAATTTCAAACAAAAATTGAAACCATGAAAAAACGTTATACCATGTGGGGAGCCAATTATTTTAAAGAGCAATAATAATACGCAATCAATAAAAGACAGCTCAACTAGGGCTGTCTTTTGTTATTTGCCTAGTTTATTTCACGCAGATTCTGCAGATTAAAGCAGATTTAAACTAAGATACTATGAATAATAATCTGCACTTATCGGCGTAAATCTTTTTAAATCTGGGTGAAAAAAAACAAAAACATAGGCAACTATGTGTTTAAATAAAATAACCACAACGCTTAACTTTTAGCTAATTGTATCTAATAATGAAAACCAAAAAAATAACCACAACCGTAATTTTAGCTGCAGTATTGATGTTTTCAATACATTTGCAGGCGCAGGAGTCCGTTCATATAATACCACAGCCTGTAAGTTTGGAGATCAAACAAGGCAGTTTTTCCTTTGATAATTCTACTTTTATAAAAGTTGATAAGAAAGATGCAGCTGCTGAAAAAGTAGTTCACTTTTTTAAAGAATACGTGAAACGAGTTACAGGATTTGAATTAAACAATACTAAAACAAGTGGAAAAGAGATTGTTTTTAGTATCGAAAAAATCAAAGAAATTGGAGACGAAGGATATTTACTTTCTGTAAATCCAAAAGTAATTCATATCAAAGCCAATACATCCAAAGGACTGTTTTACGGCGTACAATCCTTATTGCAGACACTGCCTTTTAGTCGTACCAATGATTTAGTTCAAATTCCAAGTATGGAAATAAAAGATTATCCTCGCTTTCAATGGAGAGGGATGATGTTGGATGTGAGCCGTCATTTTGCTTCGCCAGAATTGGTAAAGGAATTTATTGATTTACTGGCAGCGTATAAAATGAATGTTTTTCATTGGCACTTAGTTGATGGAGCAGGCTGGCGTTTAGAAATTAAAAAATATCCTAAACTTACCCAACAAGCCGCTTGGCGTGTTGATGATTGGGGAAAATCATGGAATTGGGCTGAAATAGAATTTAATGCCGACAGAAGTAAATCAACTTACGGCGGTTATTATACGCAAGAACAAGCCAAAGAAATCGTTGCTTACGCTAAAACAAGAAATATAACTGTTGTACCAGAGATTGAAATGCCCGGTCACTCAGAAGCTGCAATGGCGGCATATCCAGAACTTTCTTGTAATTCTAAAAATAATTTCGCGCAATCAGGAAATTTCTTAGCCAGTAAAGTTGAAAGTAATTATTGTGCAGGAAATGATCAGGCTTTTATATTCTTGCAAGATGTATTGAAAGAAGTGATGGCAATTTTCCCTTCAAAGTATATTCATATTGGAGGAGACGAAGTAGACAAAACGAGTTGGAAACATTGCGCTAAATGCCAAGCCAGAATGAAAACGGAACAATTGAAAGACGAGAAAGAATTACAAAGCTATTTCATTCGCAGAATGGAAAAATTCTTGGTTTCGAATAACAGAAAAATGATCGGTTGGGATGAAATTCTTGAAGGCGGATTAGCTCCAGAAGCTACTGTTATGAGCTGGCGTGGAGAAGCAGGCGGAATCGAAGCGGCAAAAATGGGACATGATGTAGTGATGACACCAGGTTCTCCATATTATTTTGACCATTATCAAGGCGATCCTGAAACAGAACCTCTTGCAATAGGCGGATTTAATACGCTGAAAAAAGTATATAATTATGACCCAATTCCTGTAGAATTAACTACCGAGGAAGCTAAACGTGTTTTGGGTGCGCAAGCCAATTTATGGACAGAATACATAAGTACTGCAGAACATGTTAAATATATGATTCTGCCTCGTATGCTTGCATTAGCTGAAGTATTGTGGTCTAAAAAAGAGCAGCGTGATTGGAAAAATTTTGCTGAACGTTTACAACCCCATTTAGTAGGTTTTGAGCAAAGAGGAATCCGTTATTCAAAAGGAAATTTCAAAGTAGATATTAAACCTGTAGTCGAAAACAATAAACTATTTATAGAACTTGATACAGATCAAATAGATGCAGTAATTTACTATACAACTGACGGAAGCGCACCATCTACAAACAGCATTAAATATGAAAAACCATTTGTAGTAAATAGTTCTATGACCGTAAAAGCAATCACGGTTATAAATAATAAAGTAGTGAGTGTAAAACCTGCAGAACAATCTTTTACCTTCAATAAAGCAACTGGAAAAACAATAAGTTACACAAATGCCAACAGCAGTCATTATCGTGCTAACGGAGTTAATACATTAATTGATGGTTTTAGAGGGACAAAAGATATTGGCAAACAATGGCACGGTTTCAATGAAAATGATTTAGTTGCGACTATAGATTTGGGAGCAAGTACATCAATAAGCAGTATTACTTTGGGATGTATTCAAAATTGGAGCCAATGGATATTCCTGCCGCAATATGTAAAATTTGAAATATCTCAAGATGGCGTTACTTTTAAGGAAGTAAAAACAGTGACGAACTCTATAGCCGCTTCAGAAAAGGATATTCAGATAAAAGATTTTACCGCTCAATTTGCGGAGCAAAAAGCTAAGTTTGTCCGTGTTACAGCCAAGAATTTAGGACAGTGTCCAAAAGGCCATCCAGGTGAAGGACAATCGGCGTGGCTGTTTGTTGATGAAATTATGGTAGAGTAAGTAATATTAAATAAGTCTAAGGTTTTAAAGTCGTAATGTCAAAAGGTCAATAATAATTAAAATCGAAGTATTGCTCATTTTCTCTAATTTTAAAACGCGACATTATAATTTGATTATTACTTATAAAAAGTAGAAATACTTTTATATTTGAATGATGTATAAAAAAGAGGTCAGTTTCGCAAGCCGCGAAATTTGACCTCTTTTTTGTTTTATTTGATTTAATCCTTTGTTGGAGTTTTCTCAGTTTCGCTGATTTTCTGCCCAGTTTTCTATATTTCCTTTGTCAATCGATCCATTTCTTTCAACAGAGTCGGAATCCTAAATTCACCTGCCATACTTTCGACTTTTTCGAAAGCATCTTCTAAGTCAATACCAATGGCTGTAACGTATAATGGCTTTTTGCTATCACCTCTTACCAAAGCTTTTTTATCATTTTCAATAGAAGCAAAATTAGTTTTGGCAACGCCGATAATCGGAATCTCTCTATTTAGTTTTTCATATAAATGTCCGCCTAAACCATACTTTTTATCATCATCTAGATAAACAAAACCGTCTACAATAATTACTTGAACCGTTTTTAAATCAATTTTATCTAACAAACTAAGAATGCAAGGTAATTCTCTGCGGTAAAATTCTCCGGGAATATAGTCTTCTACATTTTCGATTATTTCTGTGTGAACTTTATAATTTTCACTTTCATTCCAGTTTAAAAATTCAAGACAAACGGTTTTGGCTTTTCCATCAAAATAATAAGTATCAAAAGCCAGTATTTTAGATTTGTGGGTCATAGTTTTTTTTGGGTTAGTGGTAG